>JABFSE010000010.1 GCA_013140765.1 Sulfuriferula sp. | reverse complement strand
GCAGGTTTAATCTCTATGAGACTGACCTAAAGTCTAGCCGATGTCTCCCAACTCAGCCTGCTCCATCACATCAGGTAGTTTAATACTTTCAGCTTCTGAGTAGGTAGGGGAATGATACGAAGTCTTGGGAGCATCGGGGTCAAGTCTTGCAACCCAACATCCACAGACGGCGGTTAATTTTAACATCATGATTTTAATTGTTTTTATTTACCGTAGGGCGAAATTATCTAGATGGCTTACAACAGCACCGACTACACCAACAGTCTTTGGCGTTTTTTATTATTGCCAGTAAACTTAAACTTGCTATAGTATGAATTATTCCTACCGTTAGTTAAAAGGTGCTCAAATGGCTCTCGCCGAGAAAATCAGTATTGCCTTACCATCAGAAATGGTTCATGTCGTTCGTGGTGCAGTTGCTACTGGCGAATACGCATCAAGCAGTGAGGTCATTCGTGATGCGTTACGCGACTGGACATACAAGCGCAGTTTGCGCCAACAAGGCGTTACTGAATTACGTCGCGTTTGGCAGGAGGCCTTAAACGATAAGACTTCTGGCATTGCTCCTGATGAGGTGCTTGACCGACTTGAACGAAAGTACCAGGCTATCGCCGACGCTACGGGTGCGGTGAAGTAATGCAGATAGATCTCTCGCGCTACATTGAGAGTGAACTCGATGCTATCGCTGATTTTATCGCTCAAGATAATCCAAGACGTGCGGTGACATTCATTCAGGACATTCGCTGGCAACTTTATAACATTCAGCGCGAACCATTGCTTTACCAGCTACGTCGAGATATTGGTGACGATGCGCGTATGGCGACAGTTGGGAGTTATGCCATCCTATTTCGTATCATAGGAGACATCGTTCGAATCGAGCGTGTTGTTTATGGCGGTCGTAACTTGCCAGATATGTTTGATTCATCATGAATCGAAGGGACCACAGGGGCGGCGTGGGGTTAGAAGCTGAACCGATGAAGCCTGGCACTGATGGTGCTATAAGCGGCGTTGCCAGTGCATGGCAACGCCTCGTTATGCTTTAGTCGCGGTTGCCTGCGAGTGCCATGAGCAGGTTGAGCAGGTTGACGAAGATGTTGTAAATATCTAGGTAGATAGCCAGCGTTGCCATGACGTAGTTGGTTTCGCCACCGTGGATGATTTGGCTGATGTCATAAAGAATGTAGCCAGAAAATAGCATAATCGCAATCGCTGAAATGGCGAGTGAGGCGACGGGTATATGGAAAAATGCGTTGGCTAATGACGCTAACACCAGCATGATTAAGCCTACAAATAAAAATTTCCCCATAAAGCTGAAGTCTTTTTTGGTGACGGTAGCGATGGTTGCCAAGGTGAAGAATATCGCACCCGTGCCACCTGCGGCCATGGCGATGAGTTGTGCGCCGTTGCTGAAGTGTAGCGCGGCTTGCAAGACTGGGCCTAGCATTAAGCCAAATAAACCCGTTGCCGCAAGTAATAGCACGACACCTAGCGCATTATTGCGATTAGCGGCAATGCCCATAAATACACCAAACATCACTGCTAACATGCCTAACATCGATAAAATAGGATGTTGTGCCATAAATGAAAAATTGATGCTCATGCCCATATACGCACCGATGATGGTGGGTATCATGGTGAGTGCAAGCATCATGTAGGTATTGCGTAGCACTTTGTTTTGTACTTCAGCTAGGCTACCTGTACTACTTAAATGAATTTCTGGTTGCATGGTTTTCTCCAAATTAAAACGACTAATACATAGACTATAGGATGCAGGTGAAAGTTGCAACTGCTATCCAGTGCGATTTACAGGCAGATAGTTTCGCCTTTAATGTGTGCGCTATCATCGCCCATTAAATAGAGATAGGCAGGCATTAAATCAGCAGGTTGAGCCATGTTGGCATGGTCTTCACCTGGATGGGTTTTGCGGCGGATAGGGCTGTTGACTGGGCCAGGTATGAGTGTATTGATGCGCACATTGGGGTGTAAGTTTTCTAATTCTTGCGCCCATATTTTTGTCATCGGCTCTACTGCTGATTTTGAAACAGCATACGCACCCCAGAAGGCGGCGGGTGTATGTCCGTGCGATTCGCCTGTCATGATGATAGATGCGTTAGGCGCGGCTTTGAGTAGTGGCAAACAGGCTTTGGTGAGTGCGGCAGGTGCGGCGACGTTGACGCGTAGCAATTTCATCCATTGATCGAAGCTGTGTAACTCTAATGGAAATGGGCTTAACGCGGCTGTGGCGTTGTGTAATATGCCGTCTAGGCGTTTGAGTTGTAGTCCGATAGAGCCTGCAAGCCCTTCAAATGCTTGTGCGTCTGCTTTTTCAAAGTCCAGTGGAATAATAGCAGCTTGTGGGTAGCCAGCGGCTTCGATTTCATCATAGACGGCTTCTAGTTGCGCCACATTGCGTCCGTGCAAAATAACCGTTGCGCCGTGTTTGGCATAGCTTAATGCAGCTTCACGTCCCACGCCTTTACCTGCGCCTGTGACTAAGATAACGCGGTCTTGTAATAGGTTGCTAGGGGCTAGATAGTTTTTCATTCGGGCAGGCTTTCAATAATTAAGTGGGCGCATTTTACCCCGCTTTGGGTTGCGGCTTCTAGTGTGGCGGGATAATCGCTGGCAGTGTAGTCACCAGCAAGGAAAAAAACAGGATCGTTAGTCGCTTGTGCAGGGCGCGTTAAATTGGGCGTGCACGCAAATGTGGCGCGTTTTTCGGCTATCACTTGTTGCCATATTGTTTGTGCTGGCGTGCTTAAATGCTGGTGTAATTCAGCAGTGACTTGTTGCGCAAGTTGCGCATGTGTCAGTGCCTCGTGTGCGCCTGATGCGCTGATGACAACGGCAAGGAGTCCGTGTTGCTGATGGCTAATGCCGCGATCAAATACCCACTGCGCTATGGTGTGATTAAGCCCTATCATGGCGTGCGTTAAACGGACATCGGTAGCGTATTGTAAATAAATAGTAATAATAGGTTCGTATTGGTAATCGGGTACGGGCTGGATGTGTGGTAAATCAGCGATAAGCGTATTCACTTGATGCGCGGCAACGGCGCAAATGACGTGGCTGTGATGATGCCCATCGACTGTCCAGCCTTGCGTGCCGCGATTTAACTGTTTAACGCGGTGCGAGGTAATCAATTGCCCATTGCGTTGTTGTATGTAGTTGGCCGCCATTTGTGGAAAAAACTGCGATAAATCCATGATGGGCATAATCAAGTTGCTATCTTGCTGGTGGCGCGTCAGGCTGTCGCGCAATACGTTTAAGAAAACTTGTGCTGAGGCATGTTCTATGGGTGTGTTGAGTGCGGCGAGGCAAAGTGGCTCCCACAGTTTGGTGATGAGTGTGCTGGGTTGGGTGCCTAATAATTGGGCAACGCTGATGTCGTGCTGGAGGCGAAACTGGGTGAGCCTGTGGCGCAACATGAATTGTATGGCGTATCCGCGTTCCGTTTTACTTAGTCCGCGTGCGCGTAACAGTGCGATGAGTGTATTCAAGGGCGCGGGTAAGGCGGGTGCTTGGAGTTGTGCGCCGTTGCTGGTATATAAAGTAAGCGGCAAGCGCAAATAGGGTGCGTTGCCATCGTGTACTATATTGACCAAGGCTAACGTGGTTTGGTACGCGCCTAGTAGCAGATGTTGGCCGTTATCCACGGGCGTTGATAGTTGCGCTATTTCGACTGCACGTGCTCGACCACCCAGTGCCTTGCCCGCTTCGTAAACGGTGACGGCAACGCCATGTTGAGCTAATGTGACTGCCGCCGCCATACCCGCGTAACCGCCGCCGATAATGGCGACGTGAGGTGTTTGCATTAGTTTTTTATCCACGTGCGCCAAGCTATCCATAGCTTGCGTATGGGGGTGAGGGCAGTGCGCTGGGTAAGCACTTGAAAACCGTCGTTACGGATTTCTTCTAGTAATGTGCGGTAAATCGCCGCCATGACGATGCCCGTTTTTTGCGCGTTGCGGTCGGCTTTAGGGAGCTCGCTAAACGCTAAGTCATAAAATTCCTGCGCGCGTTGGTATTGAAAAGCCATGAGCTGCTGGAAATTATCCGTGTGTCGCGCATTCAGTATATCGCTGGCGGGGACGTTGAATTTCGCTAATTCATCCATAGGTAAATAAATACGATTGCGCCGTGCGTCTTCGCCGACATCGCGAATGATATTGGTAAGCTGAAATGCTAAACCTAAATCAGCCGCGTAACGTAAGGTTGCACGTTCGGTATAGCCAAAGATAATCGCGGATAATTCACCTACTACGCCTGCCACACGGTGGCAGTAGAGGCGTAGCGATTTGAAATCTTCATAACGGTGCAGTGTTAAATCCATTTCCATGCCGTCGATGATTTCCTGAAACTGTTCGGCAGGAAGGTTGAATTCGGCAATAGCAGGGACAAGCGCATGGCTGACAGGGTGATGTGGTTGTGCGGCGAATAAGTCCTGAATTTCTTGTCGCCACCAATTGAGTTTAGTAAGTGCGACGTTAGCATCGCTACATTCGTCAACAATATCATCGACTTCGCGGCAAAAAGCATACAGCGCGGTAATGGCTAATCGGCGATTTTCGGGCAGAAATCGAAAGCTATAATAAAAGCTAGAGCCACTGGCGGCGGCTTTGTCTTGGCAGTATTGATGTGGGTCCACTTTATTTCCTATTTGGCGCGTAATGCGCGGTAGAGCATGTTCAGCCAGTCACGGGGTACGAGCACAGGACGTTGTGTGTAAATATCCCCGCGTACATGATGCAGTTTTTCCAGTACCGTCGAACCGCCCATGATAATCATGCGCAATTCTAACCCAATTCGCCCCTTTAATACTTTGCCTAATGGTGCACCTGCTTGTAATAATTTACGTGTGCGCTCAATTTGCATGAGCATGAATGGTGACCATTGCCCGCCAGCGTCGTGACGTGCGATTTGCGCTTCGCTAATTTGATAGTGTGCCAACTCGTCTTGGGGGAGATAAATGCGGTCTTTAGCGTAATCAACCGCGACATCTTGATGGAAGTTGATCAGTTGCAACGCGCTACAAATTGCGTCTGAATAGGCGACACTGCGCGGATCGTGCTCGTTATAAAGTGCCAGCATTAAACGCCCAACAGGATTGGCGGACTTTTTGCAGTAATCCATCACTTCACCAAAATTTGCGTAGCGCGTCTTAACCACATCTTGCGAGAAAGCATCTAGCAAGTCATAAAACGGCTGTAGTGGGAGCTGATGTTTTTTAATAATGACTGCTAATTCTGTGAATAATGGCGTGGTCGGTGGTGTGTTTTGCGCAATATGCTGCAATTCAGCGCGGTAGGTATTTAATGCGCTCAAGCGTTCGGTAGCGGTTGCGTCACCTTCATCGGCAATGTCATCAGCGGTGCGGGCAAAGTGATAAATAACTGTCACCGCACGACGTAAACGTCTAGGTAAAAGGATGGACGCAACAGGGAAGTTTTCGTAATGATTAGTGGGCATGGCGATATATATAGATAAATTTACAGTTTTTTGTTGATAGATGCTGACAGCAGATGCGGAATTATATTACACTAAGCGGCTTGCGAAAGTGGCGGAATTGGTAGACGCACTGGATTTAGGTTCCAGCGCCGTAAGGTGTGGGGGTTCGAGTCCCCCCTTTCGCACCATCTTTTTAATGAATAAAGTGCGCCCCCGTGGCGCATTTTCACTATTTATCCAACACATTCAAGGATATGTCATGCAACAGGCTAATATCGAACAAATCAGCACTTTAGAGCGTCGTGTCAACTTGTCAGTAGCGATGCAAGCTATTGAATCTGAAGTACTTGGTCGCTTAAAGCACCTTGCGCGTACTACACGTATTGATGGCTTTCGCCCTGGTAAAGTGCCTATGTCAGTTGTTGCCAAGCAGTATGGCGGCGAAGCTCGTCAAGAAGCACTGGGTAATGCAATTGAACGCGTGTTTTCACAAACAGTACAAGAAAACAAATTAAAAGTGGCTGGTTTCCCACGCATAGAGCCTAAAACAGACGGCACAGACCCGATGACATTTGAGTTTTACGCATTGTTTGAAGTCTATCCAGAAATTACGCTAGGTGACATGAGCACTGCTGAGATTACGCGCCCTGTGGTTGAGGTCAGTGAGGCGGCGGTGGATAAGACGATAGATGTGCTGCGCAAACAGCGCGTGCAATATGAGAGCGCAGACCGTGCCGCGCAAAGCAATGATTTGGTGACATTGGATTATGTCGGTACGGTTGATGGCGTTGTGTTCGCGGGCGGTGAAGCTAAAGGTTTCCGCGTCGTGCTGGGTGAAGGTCGTACTTTGCCTGATTTTGAAACGGCGTTAGTGGATGTTAAGGCTGGCGATAGCAAAACTTTTGATGTGACATTTCCAGCGGATTATCAAGCACCTGAATTAGCAGGTAAAACAGCACAGTTTAGCGTAGAAATTACCGATGTAGCTGAACCGAAACTGCCAGAAGTCGATGCGGAATTTGCTAAATCACTCGGTGTAACTGATGGCGATGTGGCTAAAATGCGTGCAGAAATCCAAGCTAATTTGGCACGTGAAGTTAAAAATCGTGTTCAAGCGCAAATCAAAGATCAAGTTATGCAGGCTGTTTTAACAGCGACTACGGTAGAAACACCTAAAGCCTTAGTTAAAAATGAAGCTGAACGTTTAATGGAACAAGCGCGTAACGATATGCAGGCGCGGGGTATGAATGTGGCTGATATTCCTATGCCTACAGATATATTTGAAGAACGTGCACAGCGTCGCGTGGCGTTGGGCTTGATTTTGGCTGAAGTGGTGCAATCTAAGGAGCTAGCGGCTAAACCTGAGCAAGTCACTGCGATGATAGAAGAGTTCGCAGAAAGCTACGAAGATCCAGCAAATGTAATCGCTTGGTATCATGGAAATCCAGAAAAAATGCAAGAAATTGAATCCTTGGTTTTAGAAAACAATGTTGTAGAATGGGTACTAGCTCAGGTGAAAGTGACGGATAAAGTTACTGCTTTTGATGAATTGATGGGAAAGGCTTAACACGATGATGAACAATGACAATTGGGATCCGCAAGGCTTAGGCATGGTTCCCATGGTAGTCGAACAAAGTGGGCGCGGTGAACGTGCTTACGATATTTATTCACGTTTGCTCAAAGAGCGCGTGGTGTTTTTGGTCGGTCCTGTGAATGAAGTATCGGCTAATTTAGTCGTCGCTCAGTTGTTGTTCTTAGAATCTGAAAATCCTGATAAAGATATTTATTTTTATATCAATTCCCCAGGCGGTTCAGTGTCAGCAGGCATGTCTATTTACGACACCATGCAGTTCATCAAGCCTGATGTGAGTACCTTGTGCATGGGGCAGGCCGCCAGTATGGGCGCGTTTTTGCTGACTGCTGGTGCCAAGGGAAAACGTTATTCATTGCCTAATTCACGCATCATGATACATCAGCCTTTGGGCGGTTTTCAGGGGCAAGCGTCGGATATCGCGATTCATGCGAAAGAAATTCTGTATTTGCGTGAACGTTTGAACGGCATGATGGCGTTGCACACAGGTAAAGATATGGCAACGCTGGAAAAAGATACCGATCGTGATAATTTCATGAGTGCAGAAGAAGCGGTTGATTATGGTTTGATAGATAAAATCATACACAATCGCGCAGAAGCGACAGCTTAAACGAACAATTTTAACGGGGTTCTACTATGTCCGAAAAAAACAGCGGCGAAAAACTCTTATACTGTTCTTTTTGCGGTAAGAGCCAACACGAAGTACGTAAGTTAATTGCAGGCCCATCTGTCTTTATTTGTGACGAATGCGTGGACTTATGTACAGATATTATTCGTGAAGAAATTCAACAGGATAAAATGGGCAAGACAGACAAGTCTGCATTGCCTACGCCTAAACAGATACAAGTAATACTGAACGACTACGTTATCGGTCAAGATAAAGCTAAACGCATTTTGGCTGTCGCTGTGTATAACCACTACAAGCGTTTGAAAAATGCAGGTAGCAAAGACGATGTAGAGTTGGCAAAAAGCAATATTTTGTTAATCGGTCCTACGGGGTCGGGTAAGACATTATTAGCGCAAACATTGGCTCGCTTGTTGGATGTGCCTTTCGTCATGGCAGATGCAACAACATTGACCGAAGCGGGTTATGTGGGTGAGGACGTAGAAAATATCATACAGAAGCTATTGCAAAAGTGTGATTACGATGTCGAAAAAGCAAAAAACGGCATTGTTTACATAGATGAAATTGATAAAATTTCACGCAAATCCGAAAATGCGTCGATTACCCGTGACGTATCGGGTGAAGGCGTGCAACAAGCACTGCTCAAGCTCATAGAAGGCACAACAGCCTCTATCCCACCACAAGGTGGGCGTAAACACCCTAATCAAGAATTTGTGCAGGTGGATACGACCAATATGCTGTTTATCTGTGGCGGCGCGTTTTCTGGTTTGGAAAAAGTCATCCAAAATCGCTCCACTAAGGGCGGGATAGGTTTTGGTGCAGAAGTGAAAAGCAAGGACGATAGCAAGGATATATCTAGCTTGTTGCAAGAGGTGGAGCCTGAAGATTTGATTAAATTCGGTTTGATACCTGAGCTGATAGGGCGTTTACCTGTGATAGCGACGCTGGAAGAGTTGGATGAAGCCGCTTTAATGACTATTTTAACGCAACCTAAAAATGCGCTGACCAAACAATATAACAAATTGTTTGAAATGGAGGGTGCAGAATTAGAGTTCCGTGATGATGCCTTGGTTGCTATTGCCAAACGTGCCTTAGCTAGAAAAACAGGCGCACGTGGTTTGCGTTCTATCATTGAACATGTGTTGTTAGATACCATGTATGAATTGCCGTCTATGGAAAATGTCAGTAAAGTGGTCATAGATGCTAATGTTGTGAATGGTAGCACCAAGCCGTTAATGATATTTGCTGAACAAGAGAAATTCGCTTCTTAATTTGCGTGACTTAGGTGGTTTTGCCGTCTAAGTCATAATAAATCACGCTTGGATTCAGGCACTTGCAGATGATATAGCAGGTTGCGCTTGAATTTTATAGTGTTGCCCGTATATATCATCCTATGTCGTACCATTTTACAGGATGTCACTATCATGGCCTTACTCCAAGACGCTGAAACATTAACATTGCCATTATTACCTTTGCGTGATGTAGTGGTCTTTCCGCATATGGTTATCCCCCTTTTCGTAGGGCGCGCTAAATCCATTAAAGCCTTAGAAATTGCAATGGAAGCAGGCAAAAGTATTTTGCTGGTTGCGCAAAAATCGGCTTCTAAAGACGAACCCAGCCCAGAAGATTTATATCACATCGGCAGTGTTGCCACGATATTGCAAATGCTCAAGCTACCTGATGGCACAGTCAAAGTGCTAGTAGAAGGCAATCAACGCGCCAATGTCATTGACTATGCTGATTTAGAGACGCATTTTGTAGGTACGGTGTCATTGGTCGATGTTGATGATACCGCTGAAGATAAAGAAGCCGAGGCTACGCGTCGCGCTTTAGTGGCGCAATTCGACCAATATGTTAAATTAAATAAAAAAATCCCGCCCGAGATTCTAACCTCTTTAGTCGGTATTGATGAAGCGGGGCGTTTAGCCGACACGATAGCGGCTCATCTGCCATTAAAGCTAGAACAAAAGCAAGAAGTGCTAGAAATGTTCCCTGTGCAAGCACGCTTGGAGCATTTAATGAGCTTGCTCGAAGGCGAAATTGACATTTTGCAAGTGGAAAAACGCATCCGTGGGCGTGTTAAACGTCAAATGGAAAAAAGCCAGCGCGATTTTTATTTGAATGAGCAGGTAAAAGCCATACAAAAAGAATTGGGCGATGGCGAAGATGGCGTAGAAATTGAAGATTTAGAACGTCGTATCAAAGAAGTCAGTATGAGTAAAGAAGCAGAAGCGAAAGCGGACACTGAGCTTAAAAAGCTGAAAATGATGTCGCCTATGTCTGCTGAGGCCACGGTGGTGCGTACTTATATTGAATCGTTAATTGGCTTGCCGTGGAAGAAAAAAACAAAAATAAGCAAAGACTTAAACAAGGCTGTAGCGATTTTAGATAAAGATCATTATGGCTTAGATAAAGTGAAAGAGCGTATCGTTGAGTATCTCGCAGTACAACAGCGCGTAGAAAAACTCAAGGGGCCTATTTTGTGCTTAGTCGGCCCACCTGGTGTCGGTAAAACGTCACTAGGTCAGTCGATTGCGAAAGCCACGAATCGTAAATTTATCCGTATGGCTTTAGGTGGCGTGCGCGATGAATCTGAAATCCGTGGTCATCGCCGTACTTATATAGGCTCTATGCCAGGTAAAATTTTGCAAAGCATGACTAAAGTCGGTGTGCGTAATCCATTATTCCTGCTGGATGAAGTCGATAAAATGGGACAAGACTCACGTGGCGACCCCTCATCAGCTCTGTTAGAAGTGCTGGATCCTGAGCAAAATCATACGTTTGCTGATCATTATGTAGAGGTCGATTTTGACTTATCTGATGTCATGTTTGTCGCGACGGCAAACACTTTAGATATTCCAACGCCGTTGTTGGATCGCATGGAAATCATTCGTTTATCTGGCTATACCGAAGATGAAAAAGTCAGTATTGCTGAACGTTATCTGGTTGCCAAGCAAATTAAAGCGAATGGTTTGAAGCCTGAAGAGTGCGAAATAACCGAAGCGGCTTTGCGTGATATTGTGCGCTATTACACGCGTGAAGCGGGTGTGCGTAATCTCGATAGGGACGTTGCAAAAATTTGTCGTAAAGTGGTTAAAGCCTTGGTGACGAAATCAACCACCGAGAAAAAAATTACCGTTGATGCAGCAAATTTGGATAAATACTTAGGTGTGCGCCGATTTAATTTTGGCGTGGCAGAAAAGTATAACCAAGTTGGTCAAGTCACTGGTTTGGCCTGGACAGAAGTGGGCGGTGAGTTGCTGACCATAGAGGGCGTATTGATGCCAGGCAAAGGCAAAATGATAGTCACGGGGCAGTTGGGCGATGTGATGAAAGAGTCTGTACAAGCGGCCATGTCTGTTGTACGTAGTCGTTCTAAAGTCTTGGGCATTGCAGCTGAGAGTTATGAAAAAAATGACATTCATATCCATTTTCCTGAAGGTGCTACGCCTAAAGATGGTCCTAGTGCGGGGATAGGTTTGTGTACAGCACTGGTGTCGATTATGACGGGTATCCCTGTGCGTGCTGACGTGGCAATGACAGGGGAAATCACTTTGCGTGGTGAAGTGTTGCCGATAGGTGGCTTAAAAGAAAAGCTATTAGCCGCGTTACGTGGTGGGATTAAGATAGTGTTAATCCCTGAAGAAAACGTGCGCGATTTAGTTGAAATGCCTGATAACATCAAAAACAGTCTGGATATCCGTCCTGTGAAATGGATAGAACAGGTGTTAGAAGTGGTGCTGGAGCGTCAACCAGTACCGTTGGCTGATACACCGTTGATTGCTGAGCTGGTTGCAACACCCGCCATTACCACGGAAAATGTATCGACCAAGCATTAAATTTTGCCTAAAATTAACATTTTTAGGCAAAACTAGGTAAAATTTGCGCAAGCCGCTTGACATAAGGTTTTGCGGCTTGTTATAAAGTGAGCTTCAGGATTTTCCTGTTAACTAATAGAAGGGGACACACGTGAACAAATCCGAATTGATAGATGCAATCGCTGAATCAGCTGACATTTCTAAAGCAGCCGCAGGTCGCGCGCTTGATGCAACTGTGCAAGCTGTAACAGCCGCATTGAAAAACGGTGACATGGTGACATTGGTAGGTTTTGGTTCTTTTTACGTAGGCGACCGTGCCGCACGTGATGGTCGCAATCCACAAACTGGTGCTGCCATCAAAATCGAAGCCGCGAAAGTACCTAAGTTCCGCGCTGGTAAAACATTGAAAGATGCTGTAAACTAATCGGCTACTTGGGTGCTTAGCTCAGTTGGTAGAGCACCGCCCTTACAAGGCGATTGTCGGGGGTTCGAACCCCTCAGCACCCACCAGAAATAAAAGCAATTTGGAGTGGTAGTTCAGTTGGTTAGAATACCGGCCTGTCACGCCGGGGGTCGCGGGTTCGAGTCCCGTCCGCTCCGCCAATACAAAAGGCGAACCTAGGTTCGCCTTTTTTAATACTCAATTATTGTGTGATTATCCATGCTAGATTCTATACGTGAACGTACTCATGGTTGGATGGCTAAAGTTATATTAGCCTTGATTACCATCCCTTTCGCCTTGTTTGGGATAGAGTCCTATTTTAGTAATAAAAGTGCTGATGATACGGTTGCCAAAGTAGATGGGCATAAAATTAGCCGTCTAACCTTTGATCGCGCTATTAAAGATCAACGCGCTGAATTAGCCGCGTCTATGGGGCCAGGTTTTGATCCTGCTATGCTCGACGACCCTAAAGTTAAACAATCCATACTAGACAATTTAATTAAGCAACAGTTGCTCATTACGCATGCACGGAGTTTGGGCATGGTGGTGAGTGACGCACAATTAGCCAAATTTATCGGTGCAGTGCCTGCTTTTCAAGAGAATGGTCAGTTTTCAGTCAGTCGTTATGAGCAAGTATTACGTCAGCAAGGTATGACTGTGGCTGATTTTGAGCGTCGTGTACGTGATGAGCTGTTGATGAATGATATGCGTGCTACGTTCGCGCAATCGCCTAGCATGTCAACGCGTGTCGTTAAGCAATTCGCTAATGCCTTTGAACAACAGCGTGAAGTGAGTATGACTAAATTGGCTACAGCTGATTTACTCAAGCAAGTGCAAATCACGCCAGCGCAAATCAAGGCATACTACGACGCTCACCAGTTAGATTTTAATTTACCTGCGCAGGCGAAGTTTCAGTATGTTGTATTGTCGCTGGATGACATCGCTAAAAACATCAAAATTGATGATGCCAGCGTGGCGCAATACTACCAAGCGAATTCAACTAAATATAGCGAACCAGAGCAACGTTCTGCACGGCATATATTGATTGCAGTAACCGCGAACGCCGATGCTGCAAAACGCGCAGCGGCGAAAGCGCAAGCAGATGCGCTGTTCAAACAAGTTAGTGCTGATCCAGCTAAATTTGCTGAATTAGCAAAACAGTATTCAGCTGATCCTGGTTCGGCCGCGAGTGGTGGTGATTTGGGCTGGTTCCCACGCAGTGCGATGGTTAAGCCATTTGCTGATGCCGCTTTTACTATGCGTCCGAACGAAATAAAAGGCCCTATAGCCACTGATTTTGGTTATCACATCATACAATTAACAGGTATTAAGCCTGCGCAAGTACAGCCATTGGAAGCGGTGAAGCCTGCGATAGTGAGCGAATTGCAAAAACAACAAGCCAGCAAGCAGTTCGCTGATGCCGCTGAACGCTTTAGTAATCAAGTTTATGAGCAATCGAGTGAACTACAGGCTACGGCAAAATCATTGGGCTTGACGGTGGTCAATTCTGACTGGATAGCCCGTACAGGTGGGGCAAACGCAGGCATATTGAGCGCACCTAAAATGTTGACTGCGCTGTTCTCCGATGATGTGCTGAAAAATAAACGCAATTCGGAAGCAATAGAGGTCTCACCTAATACCTTAGTGTCAGCGCGTTTACTCGCTTATCAGCCTGCGACGGTACAGCCTTTGGTAACCGTGAACGCAAAAATACTGCAATTATTGATGCAACAACAAGCGCGTGTGCTGGTGCAACAAAAAGGTGACGATTTGTTAGCGCAATTACGTGCGGGCAAAGAGCCAGCCAGCGTGCATTGGGGCGAATTCAAATTGATTAGTCGTAGTCATGCCGAGCTAATACCACCTAAGTTACTAGAGCCTGTCTTTGCGGCTAATGAGAAAACCATGCCCGCTTATATGGGAGGCATGGATGTCAATGGCGATTATCAATTGATACGCGTCACCCGTGTATTGCCTGTGGTTGAGCCTGATGCGAATAAGCTCAAAGCGATGCAAACTCAATTAGCTGGCATAGTCGCACAGCAAGCGTTTGCGGATTATTTAGCAAGTTTGACTAAATCAGCCAAAATAGAGATTACAAAATCAGCACTTGAGAAAGCGGCGAACTGATTTTTATAAACACCCATAAAAAAGCCTGCTGGAAATAGCAGGCTTTTTTGTTATGAATGCTGATTTTTATTCAAAACTTGCACCCACCGTTGTGTTAAACCCTGCATCCACGTAAGTTATTTCACCCGTAATACCGCTGGCTAAGTCGGATAGCAAGAAAGCTGAGGTGTTGCCCACTTCTTGTATCGTTACGTTACGGCGTAGCGGGGCGTGTTTTTCAACATGGTTAAGTATTTTGCTAAAGCCGCCTATGCCGCTGGCTGCTAATGTTTTAATCGGACCTGCAGATACGCCATTGACGCGTATGCCTTTAGGTCCTAGGCTTTGCGCCATGTAATAAACGTTGGACTCTAAGCTGGCTTTAGCTAATCCCATGACGTTGTAGCTCGGCACTGAACGTATTGAGCCTAGGTAAGACAAGGTCAACATGGCGGCGTTGCGGCCTTGCATCATCGGTAAGCCCGCTTTGGCTAAGGCGGCAAAGCTATATGAGCTAATGTCGTGGGCGATTTGGAAGTATTCGCGGGTGACCGCTTCTAAATAATCCCCAGTAAGTGCGACTTTAGGCACAAAAGCGATGGCGTGAACGATACCATCTAGGCTATCCCATTCTTTGCCTAAATCAGTAAAAAGTTGGGTTATTTCATCATCGCTGGCAACGTCACAAGGCAAAACGATGCTGCTATCAAATTCGCTGGCTAATGCAGTGACGCGATCCTTTATTTTTTCACCTTGATAGGTGAAAGCGAGTGTTGCGCCTTCACGGCGGCAGGCTTGCGCTATACCGTAAGCAATAGAGCGATCGCTAATTAAACCCGTAATGAGTATGCGTTTACCTTGTAAGAACCCCATTTTTGCTTCCCTTAGTATCAAAATTAAGAACTAGGATTATACCCATAGTCGTGCGACTAGGTTAAACTCATGGTTATGATACGTGCCTTTTTATTGAGTTTATTGTTGCTGTTGAGTGCCTGCGACCATGCGGTAAATAATAGTCCGTATCCTGCTACCGATAAGCAGGTAAATACGCTTTATTCTTCTTTTGAAGAACGCCCCAAGCATCTTGATCCTGCGCTGTCGTATAGCAGTAATGAGAGTGAAATTATTGCGCAAATTTACGAGCCACCCTTGCAGTATCATTATCTAAAACGACCCTATACGTTGATACCACAAACGCTGACTGCCATGCCTAGTGTGCGTTATTTAGATGCTGCTGGGCGCGTGTTGCCTGATGATGCGCCATTAGCCAGTATCGCGCAGAGCGTTTATGAATTACACTTGCGCCCAGGTATTTACTATCAGCCGCATCCTGCATTCGCACGTAATCCACAGGGGCAGTTACGTTACGCACATTTGACTGCGGCTGATTGGGCGGATATTCACGATTGGCGTGATTTTAAGCAAGTAGGTACGCGTGAGTTAGTGGCGGCAGATTATGTTTATCAGATTAGACGTCTCGCGTCACCGCAGCTTAATTCGCCGATTTTTGGTGTCATGGCTGAATATATCGTCGGGTTGGCTGATTACAGTAAGCAATTGTTAGCCGTGCCTAATGCCACGTATTTGGATTTAACGCGCTATCCATTAGCAGGGGTTGAATTAGTCAATCGTTACACTTATCGCATCCATATACGCGGTAAATATCCGCAATTTTCTTATTGGTTGGCCATGCCATTTTTCGCGCCAGTGCCGCCAGAAGTAGATGCGTTTTATCATCAGCCTGGCATGGTTGCGCATAATTTCACACTCGATTGGCATCCTGTGGGTACAGGCGCGTATCAGTTGACAGTGAATGATCCGAATCGACAAATGGTGCTGACACGCAACCCTAATTACCATCCAGCCTTTTATCCTAGTGACGGCAATGAAGGCGATGCCGCCGCTGGTTTGTTGCGTGATGCGGGTAAACGTTTGCCGTTTATTGATGCGCAGGTATTTAGTCTGGAGAAAGAAAGCATTCCTTATTGGAATAAATTTTTACAAGGTTATTATGACTTATCGGGCATCAGCTCTGATAGCTTTGACCAAGCCGTGGAGTTAAACGCGCAAGGTAATCCTGAGCTTACGCCTGCGATGCGTGCGCAAGGCATGAGCTTGGTGACAGCAGTGACAGCCTCTAATAGTTATATGGGTTTTAATATGCTGGATAACGTGGTGGGTGGCCTATCTGAGCGGGCGCGTAAGTTGCGATTGGCGATTGCTATTGCGGTGGATTATGAGGAGTTTATTTCTATTTTTGCTAATGGGCGCGGTATTCCTGCACAAGGGCCGATTCCGCCTGGTATTTTTGGTTATCAAGACGGCGTACAGGGTATGAATCCGCTGGTGTATCAGAATAATAATGGCAAAATTACACGTCGTCCCATCGCCGATGCGCAAGGTTTGTTAGCGGAAGCGGGCTATCCTAATGGGCGCGATGCTAAGACGGGTGCGCCTTTGGTGCTTTATTTTGATACGGCGGCAAATGGTCCTGATGCGAAATCACGCTTGGACTGGATGGTTAAACAGTTTGCTAAATTAAATATACAGTTAGTCATACGCGGCACGGATTACAACCGTTTTCAAGACAAAATGCGGCGTGGTAATGCGCAGATTTTTGAATGGGGCTGGAATGCGGATTATCCCGATCCCGAAAATTTCCTGTTCTTGCTCTACGGTGCGAATGGCAAGGTAGCGCATGGCGGTGAGAACGCGGCGAATTATCAAAATCCGCAATTCGATGCTTTGTTCGATCAAATGAAGTATTTGGATAATACGCCTGCACGATTGGCGATTATCAATCAAATGCTAGCTTTAGTACGGGAAGACAGCCCTTGGCTATTTGGCTATTTTCCTAAGGCGTTTAGTCTGCGGCAGGCTTGGGTTGCGCCTACTAAGCCTAATGTGATTGCAAATAACACCTTGAAATACCGCAAAATTGACCCTGTTTTACGTGAAAAACTGCGTGAAAAATGGAATCAGCCCGTGTTATTGCCCTTGTTTTGGCTGGCAATAGTCAGTGTGATTTTGATATTACCCGCCCTCTGGGCGTGGCGGCGACATGAACGGAGTCGGGCATTATGATGGCTTATTTATTAAGGCGTTTGCGTGATGCTATCCCTATCTTATTAGGGGTTAATTTACTCACGTTTACGCTGTTTTTTGTCGTCAATACGCCTGACGATATGGCGCATATGCACTTGGGTGCGAAGCACGTCACGCCGCAGGCGGTTGCACAATGGAAAACCGAGCATGGTTATGATTTGCCGTTGTTTTATAATTCAGCACACACAGATATTGACAGTGTGACGGATACCATTTTCTTTAACAAATCATTACGCATGTTTGCATTAGATTTCGGTGCTGCTGATGATGGGCGTGATATTGCCAACGAAATTAAAACGCGGGCTGGGCCTAGCTTGGCGATTGCCGTGCCTGTGTTTATATTAGGTTTGCTGGTTAATATCAGCTTTGCGTTAATGATGGTGTTTTTCCGTCATACTTATCTTGATGGCTTAGGTGTGGTGTTAGCAGTTGTATTGATGTCAATTTCGGGTTTATTTTATATTATCGCAGGGCAGTTTTTTATTGCGAAATTGTGGCATTGGTTGCCTATTTCTGGGTTTGCCACAGGTATCGACGCTT
This sequence comes from Sulfuriferula sp., assembly GCA_013140765.1. Lineage (GTDB taxonomy): Bacteria > Pseudomonadota > Gammaproteobacteria > Burkholderiales > Sulfuriferulaceae > Sulfuriferula. The sequence continues at coordinate 134,834 of JABFSE010000010.1, read as the reverse complement.
GGCGATTTGTGTTGTTGCCTGTATTGATTTCAGTGGTGGGTGGTATAGGCAGTGGTACGCGCTGGTATCGTAGTATTTTTCTCGCAGAAATCGGTAAGGATTACGTGCGTACAGCACGGGCTAAAGGTTTGTCCGAGTCACGCATTTTATTTCGCCACGTCTTGCAAAATGGCATGATACCGATACTCACAGGGGCGGTGGTGGTATTGCCATTGTTGTTTATGGGTAGCTTGTTAACAGAGTCATTTTTTGGCATACCAGGCTTGGGCAGTTATGTGATAGATGCGATACAAGCGCAAGATTTTGCTATCGTGCGGGCGATGGTGTTTATCGGTGCGGTGCTTTATCTCGTTGGGCTGTGGTTGACCGATATTGCTTATAGCTGGGCTGATCCACGAGTGAGGTTGTCATGATGCCCGTGGTATTATGGACTGACGCATTGATTTATTTGCTCGTGATAAGCATGGCTTTGATGCTGTATTTTCAACCTGCCGATGGACAATTACGCGAAGCATTACGCCGCTTATATCAAAACAAAATGGGCATAATAACAGGCTGGATACTGTTGATGTTCACTTTGCTCGCCTTGTTAGACTCACTGCATTATCGCCCCGTTTTGCCCGATAGCCCGACACCGCAATACAGCATAGAAGTCATGAGCGCATTAGATGCAGTATTGCAACCGCTACGCGCTCATAATGAAAAAACCTATTCTGCCCCGTTAGCGCAACATTTATACGTTAAAGAAAATGTGACGTTAGCGAATGGGCTAGTTGTACGTGATTACCCGCGCTTAAATATCGCGCAAACCCCACAGCCTGAAGTTAGCGTATTGCTGTTACGCGGTACGAGCTGGGGCATGGCGGCAATTTTGCTAATCTGGTTGGTGATGCGGCTTTTCCATGTCCGACACACTATGGGCGCGGGTAGCTGGGTACTGATTATTGTGCTGCTAGGCACGATGCTGCTGATTAGTTTGGCTGGGCATTACCATATTTTGGGCACGGATAAAGTGGGGCAAGATGTGCTCTACAGTACTTTAAAAAGCATACGCACTGGGCTGTTGATAGGTACGTTGACCACGCTGATTATGTTGCCGTTTGCGGTATTGATGGGGATAAGTGCGGGTTATTTTGGTGGCTGGTTGGATGATGTTATTCAATATATTTACACTACCTTAAATGCGATTCCTAGTGTGTTGTTGATTGCGGCGGCGGTGTTAATGATGCAGGTTTATATAGAAACACACCCCGCTTTATTTGACAGCTCGGCGGCGCGTACTGATTTTAGATTGTTGTTTTTATGTATTATTATCGGCGTAACCAACTGGACTGGCTTGTGTCGGCTATTGCGCGGCGAGACGTTGAAACTGCGTGAGTTGGATTATGTGCAAGCGGCGCGTGCGTTTGCTGTGAGCGATATGCGTATTATGTTGCGGCATATTTTGCCGAATTTATTCCATCTTATTTTGATTAGCGTAGTCATGGATTTTTCAGGGCTGGTATTGGCCGAAGCCGTGTTGTCTTACGTCGGCGTAGGGGTGGATCCTGCTATGCAAAGCTGGGGCAATATGATTAACGCGGCACGGCTGGAAATGGCACGCGAACCCGTTGTCTGGTGGCCGTTGGTGGCGGCGTTTAGCTTTATGTTTACGCTAGTATTAGCGGCTAATTTATTTGCCGATAGCGTGCGTGATGCGTTTGATCCGAAAGGTCATGCCTGATGTCTGTGTTATCCGTTGAACAACTACATACTCGCTTAGGTAAATTACATTTAGTGGATGGCGTGAGCTTGCATATCAATGCAGGGGAAACATTCGCATTATTAGGCGAATCAGGTTGTGGTAAGTCGATGACGGCATTGTCGATTATGCGTTTATTGCCTGAAGTCGCCCATATCTCATCAGGGCAGGTTATGTTACAAGGTGAGGATATATTACAACTGCCTGAATCGGCCATGCGCAAGGTGCGCGGCGGCAAAATAGGCATGATATTTCAAGAGCCTATGACTAGCCTTAATCCCGTGTTAACCGTAGGCGAGCAAATTACAGAAACGTTGCGTCGCCATACCGACACACCGACTAAAACACACCATCAGCAAGCGGCAGACTTATTGTCAGCGGTCGGTATTCCCGATGCGGTGCGACGCTTGGGTGATTACCCGTTCCAATTATCAGGTGGCATGAAACAACGGGTGATGATAGCCATGACCTTGGCAGGTAATCCCGAGGTGTTGATAGCCGATGAGCCCACCACCGCATTGGATGTGACTATACAGGCGCAGGTACTGCGTTTGTTACGTGAGATACAGCAACAGCGTGGCATGGCTATGTTGCTGATTACGCATGATTTAGGCGTGGTGAGTGAAATGGCGCATCAGGTTGGCGTGATGTATGCAGGCGAGCTGGTCGAGGTTGCGCCGCGTGATGCGTTTTTTACGCAACCTGCGCATCCGTATAGCCAAAAATTGTTTGCCGCATTGCCTCAACGTAACCTGAATAAGCTCGCCAATATCACTGGTAGCGTGCCTGCACTTGATACGGTGTTTGTCGGTTGTCGATTCGCGTCACGTTGCGATAGCGCATTTGCTTTATGTCATGAACGCCCGCCTGAGTGGACGACGCTGGGGCAGGGGCATCGTGCCCGCTGTCACTTGTTGGCGCAAGCGCAATCAGTTACGGTTACGCTTACACCTGCGTTAAATACCGTGGCGGCTATTGGTAGTGAAGCGGTGCTGGTAGTGGACGATTTACGAGTGCATTATCCGTTAAAGCGTGTTTGGTTGTCGTCGCACACGCCGATGCTAAAAGCGGTAGATGGGGTGAGTTTTAGTCTGCATGGTGCAGAAACCTTGGCCCTGGTAGGTGAATCAGGTTGCGGCAAAACGACGATAGGCAAAGCGATTTTGCAATTGCAACACGCAACAGCAGGGCGAGTGTTACTCGATGGCGTTGATCTGGCCGCACTTACGCCTCGCGCATTGCGGCAACAGCGTGCTTATATGCAAATGATATTTCAAGATCCGTATAGCTCTTTGAACCCCCATTTGCGAGTGCAAGTGATATTAACCGAAGGTATGCAAGCACTCGGCATGAAGGTGGATATGGCTGACTTGCGCTATTTGTTAGCGCAAGTAGGCTTGCCTGATGATGCGCTCACGCGTTATCCGCATGAGTTTTCGGGTGGGCAAAGGCAACGTATTGCCATAGCGCGCGCATTGGCGGTGCGTCCTAAGTTGATTATTTGTGATGAGCCTACGAGTGCGCTGGATGTGTCTGTTCAAGCACAAATTATCAATTTATTAAAAGACTTACAGATTAAACTAAAAGTAAGTTATTTGTTTATTACCCACAACTTACCCGTGGCAGATTACCTAGCTCACCGTATTGCCGTTATGTATTTAGGGCGTATCGTCGAGATAGGTCGCAATGATGAAATCATGCAACATGCCGCTCATCCTTACACGCTCGCCTTACTTGCCGCTGTTCCTAGCTTAACGCGTGGGCAGGGCGACGTTAGGCTATTAAGTAATGAGATAGCGAGTGCGGCGCATCCACCCACAGGTTGCCATTTTCACCCGCGTTGTCCGCAAGCGATGGCTATTTGCCGTCAACAATACCCGCGCATGACGCAAATTAGTCCTACGCATTTTGTCCACTGTCATCTTTTAAGCCCCCAATAATTATGCACACTATTTATCGTAATAATTACCAGCCTTATCCTTTTCAAATAACGTCTGTCAATTTGTTTTTTGACCTCGATATTGCACAGACACATATACACAGCACCATGCAGTTTTCTCGGCTACATCCAGCCGCTGATTTGTTGTTAAATGGCGATGAATTGACATTGTTGAGCGTGCAACTGGACGAGCGCGTATTAACAGCTGGGGATGATTATGTGCTGACTGACAGCCATTTATGTATCCACAATGTGCCTGATACGTTTACGTTGACCATCGTCACATTAGCCCAGCCTGATAAAAATACCTCGCTCATGGGTTTATACGCGTCGAATGGGAATTTATTTACCCAATGTGAGGCCGAAGGCTTTCGCAAAATTACCTTTTTCCCCGATCGTCCAGATGTCATGACCCAATATACGGTGACGTTGCAGGCGGATAAACAGCAGTTCCCCGTATTATTATCTAACGGCAATTTAGTTGAAGAGGGCATGTTAGCGGACGGCAGGCATTATGCAAAATGGCTAGACCCGTTCAAAAAACCAGCGTATTTATTTGCATTAGTGGCAGGGAAGTTGGTGTGTCAGGAAGAAACTATCACCCAGCCTTCGGGACGTGAGGCTTTGTTGCAAGTGTGGGTAGAGGCGGGCAATCTCGATAAAACGCAACATGCGATGGACTCCTTAAAGCACAGTATTCGTTGGGATGAGCAACGTTTTGGACTAGAGCTGGATTTGGATCGATTTATGATAGTGGCGGTGAGCGATTTCAACATGGGGGCGATGGAGAATAAAGGTTTGAACATATTTAATACTAAATATGTACTTGCCAATCCGCGTGTTGCCACCGATGTTGATTATGCCAATATCGAATCGGTTGTGGGACATGAGTATTTCCATAACTGGACAGGGAACCGCGTGACTTGTCAGGATTGGTTTCAGCTGTCATTAAAAGAAGGCTTGACCGTATTCCGTGATCAGGAGTTTTCTGCCGATATGGTAGGAACAGACAGCGGGCGAGCAGTGAAGCGCATAGAGGATGTCCGTACCTTGCGCCAAGTTCAGTTTTCTGAAGATGCAGGGCCGATGGCGCACCCTGTGCGTCCTGATAGCTTTGTCGAAATCAGCAATTTTTACACAGTGACGATTTACGAAAAAGGCGCAGAAGTCGTGCGTATGTATCAAACTTTATTAGGGCGTGATGGTTTTCGCAAAGGGATGGATTTGTATTTTGCCAGGCATGACGGGCAGGCCGTGACGTGTGACGATTTCCGTGCGGCGATGGCGGATGCGAATGGCTGTGATTTAAGTCTGTTTGAAAACTGGTATAGCCACGCAGGTACGCCCACTGTGACGGTCACCTCGAATTATGAAGCAGATACGCAACGCTATACGCTACATTTGACGCAGCACTGTGCCAATGCACCTGCCGTGGCGTTTCATATTCCTATGGCGGTTGGTTTGCTGGATGCGGATGGACAGAATCTGCCGCTGTATTTGGCAGGTGCTGCGTCCGTTGAAACAACTTGCGTATTGGCGTTGACTGCAATGCAGCAAAGTTTTGTATTTGAGCGCGTTGCGAGTGAGCCTACACCGTCGTTATTACGTAATTTTTCGGCTCCAGTCATACTCAAATATGATTATAGCGATGCTGAATTAGCCCATTTGTTAGCAAATGACAGTGATGCTTTTAATCGCTGGGAAGCAGGGCAACAAATGGCGACGCGACGTTTAATGCGCTTGATTGCCGCCGTGCAAGGGGGTGAGTCGCTGGTGTTGGACGACGCATTTATACACGCAATGAGTGACATTTTGAATGATGAAAATTTAGACCCTGCTTTTCGGGAGCTGGTGTTGACACTGCCGTCGGAAGCGATGTTGGCCGAGTTGTCCGCGCTGATAAATCCTGCCGCCATACACACAGCGCGTCAGTTTATGCGCACCCAATTAGCCATTGCGCTGCGAGATGATTTTTATGCTTGCTTTAATGCCAATCAAACCGCAGGCGTTTATTCGCCCGATGCGCTATCTGCGGCTAAACGCGGGTTGAAAAATCTGGCTTTATCCTATTTATCGCTAACTGAAGATACCCCCGCGCATGATTTGGCTGTACATCAGGTACGCCATGCACAAAATATGACCGATAGAATAGCCGCGTTATCTGTATTGGTACACGCCGACATTAACGCGGCGGATAGCGATTTGCAGGCATTTTATCAAGACTTTAGTAACGAAGCCTTAGTGATAGATAAGTGGTTTAGTTTGCAAGCCAGCGCGACACAAACGGATGTGCGTCACATTAAGAAATTGATGCAACACCCTGATTTTTCTATACATAACCCTAACAGAGCACGTAGTTTGATATTCAGTTTTTGCCACGCTAATCCTGTGCAGTTTCATGCGCAAGATGGCAGTGGTTATGCGTTTTGGGCAGATCAAGTATTAGCGTTAAACGCGATTAACCCACAAGTTGCGGCGCGTTTGGTGCGAGTCATGGATCATTGGCGGAAATACGCGCCGAATTTACGCGCCTATATGCAGGATGCCCTGTATCGTGTTGCTAACGCGCAGAGTTTATCTAAAGATGTGCAGGAGCTAGTGGTGAAACTGTTAAGCTAGATAGCATACGCACCTGAATTTTCATTCAGGTGCGTAAGTTTTATTCGGCAGAGGTATCAATAGTCACTTGTTTAGAGGGGGAAATAGTAGAGATAGCGTGCTTAAAAATAGCTTGGCTAACGTTATCATGACCTTTGAGCATGACCATGTATTGGTCAAATGACTCTATTTTGCCGACGAGCTTGATGCCGTTGACTAAGAATACGGACACAAGTATGTGTTCTTTGCGTAATGCGTTGAGGAATTGGTCTTGTAAATTTTTCATTTTTTTGTCATCCACTAAATCTGGGATAAATTGTGCTTGGCAAGTTTGCCAAGCACAAGATACATCTTTGTTTATTCTACTTTAGCACTTGCGCGTAAATCTGTAACTAATTTTTTCACCGCTTGTTGCTCCATATCACCACGTAATTGATCTTTAATTTGATCAAAAGGTGGCAGTTTCAAATCACGCACGTTATCAACTTCAATCACATGCCAGCCGAATTTGCTGTGTACTGGCGTTTTTGTGTATTCGCCTTTTTTCAAACTAACCATCGCATCAGCGAATTCTTTTACCAAGTTACCTGGTGCTACCCAGCCTAATTTACCACCGTTAGCAGCTGACGAATCCTTGGATTGTTTTTTAGCCAAGTCTTCAAATTTAGCTTTTTTAGCATCTAACTGGGTAATAATCGCTTTGGCATCGGCTTCGTTTTCAACCAAAATATGACGCACTTCATACTCTTTAGTGCCCATCATCGTTTTGATTTTATCGTATTCAGCTTTCATTGCCGCTTCGGTAATTGGCGTAGTTTTAACGTAGTTAGCAATGTAGGCTTGCGCTAACATTTGGGTTTTAGCTAAATCCATACGTGCTTGGAATGTGCTGTCTTTGTCCAAGCCTGCTTTTATGCCTTGCTGTGCCAAAATTTCAGCGTTAATCATGCTTTCGCGCATTGCCGCTGTAGTTTGGTCGTTAAGCGGTTGACCTTGTGCCGCACGCTCTTGTTTTAATACGTCAAATTGTGCTTGAGAGATAGCAACACCATTCACAGTAGCCAATGGCTTACCTGCGGCAGGCGCAGATACAGCAACAGCGGTGGCTGGTTTCGCTTCTTCAGCAGCGTTACAACCTGTGAGTGCGGTTAAGCCTAAAGCACAAACAGTGGCGAGTGTTAGTTTTTTCAATTGCATGTTTCTTCCTTTAGATTAAGTTCAGATTTCTGCTGGGGTTAGTGCAGAAATCGTAAGCGCGTGTATTTGTTGTTGCATTAAATCCCCCAGTGTTGCATATACCAAGCGATGACGCGCAAGAGTATTCTGATTAGCGAAGTGTGTTGAGATGATGTTTAAGCGGTAATGTCCACCACCGCTTTTCGCACCCGCATGTTTTGCGTGTTTGGCACTATCATCAATAATCTCAACGTGACTAGGCTGTAATAAGGCTAATTTTGCCTGCATTAGTTCCACAGTATTCATGCTGGCAATACTTTCTTGTAAGGTTTAACGATAACGTTAGCATAGACACCTGCCAGCAAATAGGGGTCTGCGTCTGCCCAAGATTGTGCGGCTGTTAAGCTGTCGAATTCAGCCACAATCAGGCTACCTGTAAATCCAGCCTGACCTGGATCCATGCTGTCTATGGCTGGGAATGGCCCTGCTATCAATAAGCGACCATCGTCTTGCAAGGCGACTAAGCGTGCGATATGGGCAGGGCGGGTTGCTAGACGCAACGGCAAGCTGTTTGCTACATCTTCAGCGATGATGGCGTACCAATTACTCATTGTTCTTTATCGTCTATGTATTTATTGAGGACTAGCCCTTGTGCAATGATAAAAGCAAACATCATTGCTGTGCTACCAAATAGTTTGAAATTAACCCAAGTATCTAGGCTGTAAGTGAAGGCGACGTAAAGATTCACAAGCCCCATGACGATAAAAAATAATACCCAGCTCAGATTAAGTTTAGCCCATAAACTAGCGGGGAGCTTAAATTGTGCGCCCATCATGGTTTGTATCACGTTTTTCTTAAAGCCGTAGGCACTCACCAGCAAGCCAATAGCGAATAACCAGTACAGCGCGGTGGGTTTCCATTTGATAAAGGTTTCATTGTGGAAAAACAAAGTTGCGCCGCCGAATACCGCAATAATGCCTAGGCTTAACCACATCATGACATCGACTTTTTTACCGCGTAACAACAGCCAGCCTATTTGCACCACGCTGGCGGCTATGCCAACGGCGGTAGCGACGTAAATACCACCAAATTTATAAGCGATAAAAAACAGTAGTATGGGAAATAAATCAAATAAAAATTTCATGGTTTTAGTGTTTGGTAGTCCAACGGTCAAAATGTGTTTTCATCATTGCCTGTACTTCAGGCGCATAGTTTGCTTTTTGTGCCTGCTGCAAGCCTTGTTCAAAAAATTCCACACAATCTTCAGGTAAATTGCGTCCTAGTGTATCAAATGCGCGTGACATCAATTCGGTGTCTTGTGTGCGTGTGGCAACGATAGCATAGTTAAAGTTCAATATGCGCCAAGGACGAGTCGGGTCATTTTTTTCTAAATCAGCCTGTATGCTAGGTGCTGTGTGACTAATAGTATCGCCCATTACTTGCGCTAAGGCTTTGAGTGTGGCGGGCTCTTGTGTGAGATTGGCACTCGCGGCGAGGCTGTTGACCAATGGTTCTAGAGTGCGTAGCTCGCCTTCGTGACGGATTAGCCAATGCGCGACACCTAAAGCGGTTTTTTCGACATCCATTTTTGATTTAGGTAAGCGTAACCTATCCGCCCAATAGGCCAAATCCATTAAAAAACCGATGGCATGGTCGCCTAGTTGGTTTACATCGTCGAATAAAATAGCTCCCGTTTCGCCATTTTCAGCATCGAGCTTGTCGAATACAAATAAAAACTGGCTGACTGCTTCTATGAGCTGGTCGGGCGTGACTTGTGAACCAGACTGTATGTCAGATTGTAAAAAAGTCTCTTGAATAATGCGGCTGGCTTCTTCAAATGTGCTACGAATTTCAACTGGAATGGTCATGTTTTCAACTAACATTAGTGAGTAAGCCCGTATTTTGCTATGATTTAGCCTAATTCCACAAGTTATTACATCATGAATCTTGTTGCACCCCCTGAAAATTACGATTTACATTGCCATTCTAACGCCTCTGATGGTGGCTTATCCCCTGCAGATTTGGTTGCACGTGCGCATGGTCAAGGCGTGACGACATTGGCACTGACCGACCACGATGATGTGGTCGGGCTTGCGCCCGCACGAGTAGTAGCCGAGAGTTTGGGTATGAAATTTGTCAACGGCGTGGAAATCTCAGTGACTTGGGGTGCGCATACGCTACACATCGTCGGTTTGAATATCGACCCTGAACATCCTGTTTTAGTGGCAGGATTAGCCGCGATTCGTGCAGGACGTGGCGAGCGTGCGGTTAAAATGGCTGAAGGCTTGCGCAAGGTCGGCATAGTCGATAGTTTGGCAGGGGCTTATTTACATGCGGGCAATCCTAACCTTATCGGCCGTATGCACTTTGCCCGATATTTGGTTGCGCAGGGTTTAGTAAAAGATACGCGGACTGTTTTCAAAAAGTATTTAGTCAAAGGTAAACCAGGCTATGTGCCGCATCAATGGGCGAGTTTGACCGATGCAGTGGGCTGGATTAACGCCAGTGGTGGACAAGCGGTGATTGCGCATCCAGGGCGTTACCAAATGGGCAGTGCTAAAATGCACGAGCTATTGGAACAGTTTAAGTCATTAGACGGCGCAGGCATAGAAGTGGTGACAGGTAGTCACACGCCTGAGCAGTATCCGCATTTTGCAAATTTAGCCAATCGGTTTGCCCTGCTTTGCTCACGCGGCTCTGATTTTCATGCGCCTGGTGAAGGTTATCGTGATATAGGGCGTTTGCCGCCACTCCCCGATAATTGCAGGCCGATTTGGTATGATTGGAATAAATAATGTCACAGTTTTTTACGCTACATCCCGATAATCCACAGCCGCGCCTAATCAAGCAGGCGGCTACCATTTTACGTGATGGTGGGGTTGTGGCATTGCCTACAGATTCCAGCTACGCGCTGGCTTGTCATTTAGGCGACAAAGCCGCGCAAGACAAAATCCGTGCAATACGAGCAGTGGACGATAAGCACCATTTTACTTTAATGTGCCGTGATTTGACCGAAATCGCAGTGTATGCACGGATAGACAATCAGCAGTTTCGTTTATTAAAAGCGAACACGCCAGGTAGCTATACCTTTATCCTCGAGGCCACCCGTGAAGTGCCTAAACGGTTACAACACCCTAAGCGCAACACCATAGGCTTGCGCGTGCCTGATCATCCTATCACCTTGGCATTGTTGGCTGAGTTAGACGAGCCGTTATTGACAATGACGCTGATTTTGCCTGATGAAACCATGCCTATGCACGAGGCGGATAGCATACGTGAGCAACTGGAGCATCAACTGGATTTGATTATAGATGCTGGCGCGTGTGGCATAGAGCCTACCACAGTGATAGATTTAACCCACGGTGAGCCTCAGCTCATGCGAGCAGGGCGGGGCGCACTCACGCCATTTGGACTAGACTAATGGAAGAACTTAATATCATACAAAAAATCACTGTTTGGGCTATCCCCGTGATTTTCGCTATTACTTTACACGAAGCAGCGCATGGCTATGTAGCTAAATTTTTTGGCGATAAAACCGCGTGGATGTTAGGTCGCGTGACGCTAAACCCGATTAAGCACATAGATCCAGTGGGCACGATATTAGTGCCGCTGACGATATTGCTGATGAGTAAACTACTGGGTGGTGGCTTTATATTATTTGGCTGGGCCAAGCCCGTACCTGTTAATTTTGGTGCTTTGCGCGACCCTAAACGGAATATGCTATGGGTTGCTTTAGCGGGGCCTGCGGCTAATTTAGTGATGGCTGTGTTTTGGGCATTAGTGATTAAGCTGGGTGTTAGTTTAGGCGATGTTTATACGCAACCGATGGCACTGATGGGCGCGGCAGGTATTTTTATCAATGCGATATTGATGGCACTTAATTTATTGCCGCTACCGCCACTCGATGGCGGGCGCATTGCGGTGAGCTTGTTGCCGAATAAATGGGCATACAAATACGCGCAGTTAGAGCCTTACGGTTTTTATATTTTACTGGCACTCATGTTTATTGGCTGGCTAGGGTTGATATTAAGCCCTATCCTGGCCTTTACTTTGGTGTTCACCAGCTTGTTTTCAGGGGTATCGCATAGCGAGCTCATTATGTTAATTCAAATCATCACACAGTAATTATTATGTACGCAAATCGTGTTTTATCAGGGATGCGCCCTACGGGCAACCTACATTTAGGTCATTATCATGGCGTGCTCAAAAACTGGGTACAGCTCCAGCATGAGCATGAGTGTTTGTTTTTTGTCGCCGATTGGCACGCGCTCACCACGCATTATGACAGCCCAGAAATAATACAAAATAATGTTTGGGAGATGGTCATAGATTGGCTGGCGGCGGGTGTCGATCCTAATCATGCAACCTTATTCATACAGTCGCAAGTGCCTGAGCACGCTGAGTTGCATTTGCTATTGTCGATGATTACGCCCTTAGGCTGGCTAGAACGTATGCCTACCTACAAAGACCAGCAAGAAAAATTGACCGAAAAAGATTTATCGACTTACGGCTTTCTAGGCTACCCATTGCTACAAAGTGCGGATATCTTGATTTATCGCGCTAATTTAGTGCCCGTGGGCGACGACCAAGTGCCACATATCGAGTTCACCCGTGAAATGGCGCGTCGCTTTAACCATTTGTACGGGCGTGAAGTCGGCTTTGAGCAAAAAGCCGAAGCCGCGATTAAAAAAATGGGCGGCAAAAAATCACGCTTGTATGAAGACTTGCGCAAGCGTTATCAAGAGCAGGGCGACGACGAGGCTTTGTCGGCAGGTCAAGCCTTGATTAACGAGCAACAAAATTTGTCATTGGGCGACAGAGAACGTTTATTCGGTTATTTAGAGGGTGGCGGTAAGGTGATATTGGCAGAGCCGCAATCTTTGCTGACAGTGGCTTCACGTATGCCAGGTCTGGATGGGCAAAAAATGTCCAAGTCTTATCACAACACCATCAGCCTGCGTGAAGATGTTGACAGTGTCACCAAGAAAATACGCACCATGCCGACCGACCCTGCGCGTATTCGCCGTACCGACCCTGGCACGCCAGAAAAATGTCCCGTGTGGGCATTGCACCAAATTTACTCAGACGACAGCACTCGCGACTGGGTTAAAAATGGCTGTGTCAGCGCAGGGATAGGCTGTATAGAATGCAAACAGCCTGTTATCGAAGGCGTGTTAAAAGAGCAAGAGCCTATGCGTGAACGCGCCAATATGTATATGGACAGCCCGTCATTGGTACGCAATCTTATCGCCGACGGCTGTGAAAAAGCCAGAGAGCACGCTCGCGATACCATGCGTGATGTGCGTGAGGCGATGGGTTTACGTTACGATTAAGTTGCCACGTTTAGCCAGTAATGCACTGCCAAAAGCGGCATCAGTATGTATTGCGCTAGCTGTGGAGATTTGCATTTGTTGGTGACGGATAGCCTGCCATGTCGGATTATGGCTACCGCCACCAGCGGTGACTACCTGCGTGACTGTGTCTGCACCCAACGCCACTAATTTCGCATAGCCTTGTTGTTCGATACGCGCTATGCCTGTCAATAAGCCATATAAAAAATCCACATCATGCTCGGGGCGCGGTTCCATGCGTGGCGAGTAATGGGTATCAGCGATGGGGAAGCGTTCACCAGCGCAGGGTAGTGGATAATAGTGATAAGGACTGGCGTGTGCTAAATCAATTTGCGTACTCAAGTCACGTAATTCATCGTCTGTAAAATACTGCCGCAACACCGCGCCGCCACTATTGGACGCGCCGCCAACTAGCCACAAATCGCCATATTTATGGCTGTAAATGCCGTATTCAGCCACGTTGATATATTGCTGGCTGAGTAATTTAAGCACTAGCGTGCTTCCCAACGAAGTCACGCCTACGCCTGTTTGATTGACCCCCGTCGCTATAAAAGCCGCTATGCTGTCCGTCGTGCCTGCGTGTATGCGACAATTGGGACTAAGATTGTAATGGCGAGCAATACGCCGCTGTAATTTGCCCAACAGCACACCAGGTGTGACGACGTTGGGCAATAGAACGGCGTAAGGGGCTAATGTCGCTGGCCATTCCATTTGTCGCACGTCATAGCCGCTCTTGAGCGCATTGTGATAGTCGGTCACGCCTGCCGTGCCTGTTAATTGCGCGTTAAGGTAATCCACTTGGTGCATGAGATAACGCGGCGCGAGCGCGTGTTGTGTAAGCCAATCGAGCTTGGCTAGTGGCTGCCCAGCCAAGTGGTGGTTGTACATCAATACGGGGCTTGCGGGTTGAAACGCATCATCAGCCAGCAATACCGTCCCTGACGTGCCATCAATGGCAATAGCCGATAAGCCTGAACGCAAGGCTGGCGGTATCGCATTGATGAGCCAAAATAGCGCATCTCGCCAGCTAATAGGGTTGTCAAATTGGGTATAGTGGGTGTGTTGCGCCCACAGCGTGGTTGTCGTGTTGTCAATAATGACCGCACGCGCACCCGATGTGCCAAAATCCAAACCTAAGTAGTACATGATAGTGATTAAATTTAAGGTAAAATACGATGTTCAATTTTACGCTAATTCCCTAATCCATTGCGCTTAACTGCTATCAAACTGGCTGGTTTCAAATCCTTCGTTGACCCTACTAATATCCCTATTGTGGGCAATATGGTCGGTGTGGTCGGGCCGAATGGATGCGGTAAATCCAATGTTATTGACGCGGTGCGTTGGGTATTAGGCGAATCTCAAGCTAAACAGCTACGCGGCGCGAGCATGGCTGATGTGATATTTAACGGCTCAAGCACGCGCAAAGCTGTATCGCGGGCATCGGTCGAGTTAACGTTCGACAACAGCGATGCTTCAGCCCCTGGACAATGGGCGCAATATGCTGAGATTTCGGTTAAACGCATATTGACGCGCAATGGCGAATCTAGCTACCACATCAACAATACCCATGTACGCCGCCGTGATTTAGTAGATATATTTTTGGGCACAGGCTTGGGCACAAAAACCTCTTACGCAATTATCGAACAAGGCATGATTTCGCGCATTATCGAGGCGAAACCTGAAGAGCTAAGGGGGTTTTTAGAAGAAGCCGCTGGTATTTCAAAATACAAAGAACGCAGGCGTGAAACAGAATCGCGGCTAAAAGACACGCGTGATAATTTACTGCGTCTGGATGACATACGCCGTGAATTAGACGAACAAATTGGGCTGTTACGCGAACAAGCCATCACCGCGCAACACTATCTTACATTACAAGATCAGCTCAAACGCGCTCAACAATTACTGTGGCTAGTCAAGAAACGCGATGCGCTTGCTAATCAACAACGCCATGCCGAACAAATCAGCCTCGCTGAACAGCAATTAGCCGCACAAGAAGACAGCTTGCGCGGTCTGGTGTATCAACTAGAATCCCAGCGTGGTGATGTATTGCAGGCTAATCACACGCTGAATGACGCGCAAGGTGTTTATTATGCGGCGGTAGCAGAAGTATCTAGACTGGAGCAATCCGCACGTCATTTGCAAGAAACCCGCGCTCGTTTAGAGGCGCAATCGGCCTTGTTAAGTAAACAACATGCGTCGTTTGACCAACAGCATCAAGCACTCACGCAACAGTACGCAGATACAGCAGAGGCGTATGCCGAATCTGCCATAATTATCGAAGCCGCCGAATATGAGGGGCAGGAGATAAACGATAGCTTGCCCGAAATTACAGACATCGTCGCCAGCACGACACAGCGTGTCCACACTAGCCAACAGGCTCTGATAACTGCCGAACAAGCACACCAATTAGCCAGTGCGCATGGTCAACATGCAGAAAAAACTGTGCAACAATTACAGACACGGCAAGCCCGATTACATCAAGAGTTAGGTGGCTTAACCGCCGTCGATAGCACGGCCATTGCCGAGATGTCAGCGATGCTAGATGAGTTCAATGAATCTTTGGCAATACTGACCGAGCAATTAGCGGACAACCAACAAACGCTAGCCGATTTAATCGCGCAACGGCTACCATTGCAACAGCACGTCGAACAGCTTAATCGGCAACATCATCAAACCGCAGGTGAATTGGCGGGGCTAAATAAAATTCAACAAAGTTTAAGCCGCAATAACGCCGTGGACGCATGGCTACAACAGCATGATTTGCACCATGCACCGCGCATTTGGCAAACTTTGCATATAGAAAACGGTTGGGAAACCGCGCTGGAAGCCGTGCTCAATCACCGTATGCAAGCAGTTGCCGCTGATTTGGCAACGATGCAGGCGGTCGCTGATAGTCGCGTCATCTTGTTCGATAACGTCACGCCGCCGTTAGCAGTGGCAACAGTGGGTGCGTTTGGTCTGCCCCGCTTATTAGATAAAATCACGCTGAAATCGCCATTGCACGGTGCGTTGCATGATTGGTTAGCGCAAGTTTATATTACTGACGACATCAGTACCGCCCGCGCCATGCAACATGATTTGCCGTTAGGTGCGCAAATAGTCAGCCCAGCAGGGCATATATTGACCCGTCATAGCCTGCAGTTTTACGCCGAGCAAGATGCCGCACAGGGCATACTGGCGCGGCAAAATGAGATAGAACGACTTACACAAGCGCACGCCAGCATTACCAGCGAATTAGCGATTAACACAGCTCTCGCAGATGAGTTGCAAGCCACTATTAACGACTGTCAGCACACCCAGACCCAACTGCGCACGCAACACACGCAAACGCAACAGCAACTACATCAATCGCAATTAAATTTATCGCGTCGCCAGCAAGAAGCCGAACGTGTTGATTATCGTCGTGCGCAAATTACGGCTGAACAAGCCGAAATCGACACGCAAATACAGCAAGAAGGCCGTGCCATCACGGAAGCGCAAGTGCAATTTACCTTACACCACGAGCAAATTACGTTATTACAAGCACAATTAGACGATGCTCGTCGCGCACGCCAAGATGCCGATGGGTTGCTACAGCAACAGCGTGAATTACAGCGACAAGCAGAGCGTAAATTACAAACGCTAAAATTCACAGCCCAAACTCAGCATCAAAAAATTCATGATTTAGCGCGTGCAATTGAATTAAATCAATCGCAACAAGCTACTTTGCTGGAACAGCATGAAAGCATTAGTATAGAATTATTAGCACTAGATACGGCTGAGCAAAGCGCGGCATTGCAAGTAGCAATTGCGCATCGTGTGGATGCAGAGCAACAGCTTGCGGCACTGCGCGACCAGCTGGAACAGCGTAACGCACTTCTGCGCCAGCAAGAAGAAACGCGTATGCAGTTAGAGCATAGCCTTGCGCCATTGCGAGCCACATTAGAAAACTTGCGATTAAAACATCAAGAGGCCGCATTATTATTGCAACAAAGTGATGCTCAATTAGTCGCATTACAAGCGGATGAAACAGCACTTGCTTTAGTCTTAAATTCAGGCTTTAGAACGGCAGGATTAAACCAAGAAATCAATAAATTAACAGCTGAAATTGAAGCACTAGGTGCGGTTAATTTGGCGGCGATGCAAGCATTAGAAAGTGCCGAAGAGCGCGTTAATTACTTGCAAGCACAGGCGGATGATTTGAATTTAGCCATGAATACGCTGACCGAAGTCATGACCACCATAGACGGTGAAACACGTGATTTATTGAAATCCACTTTCGATATAGTTAATCGCTCGATGTCTGAACTATTCACCACTCTATTTGGCGGCGGACGAGCAGAATTGATATTGTCAGGCGATGATTTGCTCGACGCTGGCGTACAAGTATTCGCGCAACCACCAGGCAAAAAAAACAGCTCAATACACTTATTATCAGGCGGCGAAAAAGCCTTAACTGCACTGTCATTGGTATTCGCATTATTCAAACTCACACCTGCACCGTTTTGCTTGCTAGATGAAGTCGATGCGCCGTTAGATGACACCAATACTGAACGTTACGCGCGGCTGGTAAAACAAATGTCGGCGCAGGTGCAATTCTTGTTCATTACCCATAATCGCATCACCATGGAAGCCGCCGAACAGCTAATCGGCGTGACCATGCAAGAATCAGGCGTATCCCGTACGGTGTCGGTTGATTTAACTGAAGCGGTGAGCTTGGCAGAGTAGTTATTGGTTTCGCCGACTACTTGCTCATTGATTTGTAGTCGCAACGAGACTACAATAAATACACTAAAACCAACTCAAAGGAGTTTGCTATGAGCATTGCCGATACATATGTACGCGCCCGCATAGATACGCATACCAAGGAACGCGCCGCCGACGCACTCGAGGCAATGGGTTTGTCTATTTCTGACGCTATTCGTTTGTTGATGTTACGCATAGCTGATGAGCGTCGTTTGCCGTTTGATATAAAAGTGCCCAACGTTAACACACGCAAAGCTATTGCCGATCTTGAGGCCGGGAAGGGTAAGCAGTTCGCCAGTGTTGATGACCTGATGGCAGACCTGAATGCGGACGATTGATCGCGCCTCGCCTTTCAAACGCGACTATAAGCGTGAACTCAAGGGGCGGTATCGAACCGTACTTGATAGTGATTTGAGACAGATTCTCGTCGCATTAGTGAATGACCAGTCGCTAGATATAAAATACCGCGACCATGACCTGAGCGGCGATTGGCAGGCTATCGTGAGTGTCATGTTAAGCCCGACCTATTGCTAATCTATCGCAAATCAGAATATCGACACGCTAAAATTAGCGCGGCTGGGTTCGCATAGTGAGCTTTTTGGTTAAGCCGTTTATTTCAAGCTACGCCGAGCTTAATTTGCTGCGCCATAATAAACATCAAGCGAATTTATTATGGCTACGCATGGCTCGTTGCACTTCTAAATTGCCTTCGCGGGTTTTTTCGGACTGGCGTTTGTCGTGTTGTTTTTTACCTTTGGCGAGACCTATGGTTAGTTTGATGCGACCGCGTGTATAGTGCAGGTCTATCGGCACTAAGGTGTAGCCAGCGCGGTCTATTTTGCCTATGAGTTTGCTGATTTCAGCGGCGTGTAAGAGTAGCTTGCGCGAACGTGTTGCTTCAGGGTTGACGTGGGTGGAGGCGGTTGCCAGGGGGCTTACGTGTGCGCCAATTAAAAATACCTCGCCATTTTTAACGATGACGTAGGCTTCTTTGAGTTGCACACGGGCTGCGCGTATGGCTTTGACTTCCCAGCCTGCGAGCATGATGCCCGCTTCGTACTTTTCTTCAACGAAGTAATCGTGGTATGCTTTTTTGTTTTGTGCGATGCTCATGGTTTTTCCTATCGTATCCATTATTTTAACAGTTTTATAGGCGGTTTATGGCACTCGTTCACAAAAGTGTTTTAGTCGGACACAGCGCACAACAAATGTTTGATTTAGTTGACCAAGTTGAGCATTATCCTGAGTTCTTGCCGTGGTGCGGGGGCAGTGAAGTCAAAAGTCGGGAAGGTGAGCAGATGGTTGCGGCAGTACATATTGACTATATGCACATCAAACAAAGTTTCAGCACCAGCAATATCAATACACCACCTAATTTAATACAAATGCAGTTGCTTGATGGTCCATTTAAGCAATTAGACGGTGAATGGCGTTTCAAAGAACTCAATGCAGAGGCTTGTAAAATTGAGTTTATATTGCATTACGAGTTCTCTAGTAAATTGCTAGATACGGTGCTAGGTCCAGTATTTAGTTATATTGCGAACAGTTTTGTAGAGGCGTTTATTGTGCGAGCAGAACAAGTTTATGGAGCATCATAATGACAGAGCAAATCAATTTAGAAGTGGCCTACGCTAAACCTGACGAACAAGTGATAATACCTATCGTCGCGCAAACAGGGACGACAGTTGCAACAGCGATAGCAAGCTCAGGTATATTAACGAAATTTCCAGAAATAGACTTAGCGCAAAACAAAGTAGGCGTATTCGGCAAGTTAGTCAAAATGGATACGATATTGCGTGATAAAGACAGAGTGGAAATTTATCGCAAACTGATAGCCGACCCTAAAGAAGTGCGCCGCCAACGTGCAGATGAAGGTAAAGCAATGAAAAAAGGTGGGGGCGATTTAAGTAAAGTTGAGGATAGCACCCTATAAAACAGCGATACGGCGGTAAAACCGTATCGCGTTTCAGGCATTATTTTTTGAAATGATTGGTGCTAGGCAAATCTAATTGTGCAATGCTGGTTTTGGCTGTTTCGATAGCGAAAGTAGCTTGCTTGATGACAGCCGCATTGTCAAATGCTTTAGCGGCGGCTTCAGCGGCAGTCATCGCTTCAGCTGTTTTGGTCCATAGTGCGTCTTTGGATTTAGCAGCGGCAACGTAAGATTTTGCTTCAGCCAATGCGGCTTGTGCATCAACGCTTAAAGTCGGTGCTGGTGCTGGTTTAGCGGCGGGTGCTACAACAGCAACAGGTGCTGGTGCAGGCGCGGTAGCCGTTTTGGTAGCGGTGCTGGCACAACCTGCCATGAATACAGCTGACATTGCCAACACTGCGATTAGTAATTTAGACATCTTTTTATCCCCTCAAAACGTTAATTGGTTTCATCATGCGTACACTAGTTATGCGATTTAACTAGATTGCATAAACATAACGATTTTGCGGGGTTGCGTCAAACGTTTTCATGCGGATTAGTAGCTTAATACTAGGTAAATAAGCGTTTTTGGCATGGTGCATGTAGCCTACTTACTAATTCACACCTCGAATCCCGCATCTTCGATAGCACTGCGTAATGCCGCTATGGTGGTTATGCTAGGGTCAAAAGTGATTTCGGCATTGGCATGTTCCAGCGACACCTGCACCGCGCTTACGCCTGCTACTGCGCTTAATACGCGGGTAACGCTGCCTGTACAGCCACCGCAAGTCATACCTTTGATGTTGATAATAGTGTGTTGCATGGTTTACTCCTTACCTAATAGTGGGATAACTGCGCTTAAATCATTGTAACTGAGTGCGCAACTCGCTTGTTCGCGCACGATAGGTTTAGCGTGATAAGCAACGGATGCGCCCGCCGCCGCCATCATCAATAAATCATTTGCACCATCGCCGATTGCCATAGTTTGTTTTTGAGTGCAGTCGATTTCGGCGCGAATTTTGTTCAGCCAGTCAGCTTTGGCTTGTGCGTCTAAAATATCGCCCAAAACGCGCCCTGTGAGCTTGCCGTCGATAATTTCAAGGCTATTTGCTGCAGCATAATCTAAGTTTAATCGCGCTTTGAGTTTGTCGGTGAAAAAAGTAAAGCCACCTGAAACCAGCAATGTTTTAATGCCGTTTTTTTGGCAAGTGGCAATCAGCTGTTCAGCCCCTGGTGTCAGTTGCAGGCGCTCATCGTAAACGCGTTGCAATGCGCTGGCATCCAAGCCCGTAAGCAGGGCGACGCGGCGGGTCAGGCTTTCAGCAAAGCCGATTTCACCCCGCATGGCGGCTTCAGTAATACTGGCGACTTCGGGCTTTACGCCTATCATATCGGCGATTTCATCTATGCACTCGATGGTAATCAAGGTCGAATCCATATCCATCACGACCAGCTTAAAATCTTTAACATAGCGATGAAAAGGGATAAAAGCGTAATCCAATTGCTGTTCAGCGCATAGCGTAGCGATAGCTGCGGATAGCGTATCATCGGCTTGACTCAAACAAAATGCTTGCTGGTTAATCGCCTCTATTGCACTCACCTTAGCGAGCTTCGCGATTTGTTTCAGGCTTTGCGTTGGGACATGCTTGCCTTGAATAATTAAATTATAAAGCATAATGTTAGCTCAGTTCTTTCAATAAGTTTCTCACGTTTTTAACACGCTCAAATAAGTCTTTGCTGGTGAGTGTGACGCGCAATTTATCGGGACCAGCCAGTTTGTAATGGCGGCGCGTTTGTATCAATTCTATCAGGCGCATAGGGTCGATAGGCGGTTTAGCGATGAATTGTAAGCCGATAGCCTCATTCGATGCGTCTAGCTTAATTATCCCCAACGGCTTGGCGAGCAAACGTAAACGATGCGATTCTAGTAAGGCTTGCGCGGGTTCGGGTAGCAGGCCAAACCTATCGACTAACTCAGCGTGCAAGTCATTTAACGCATCTTGTTCGCTACAGTTAGCGAAGCGTTTGTAGATAACTAAGCGCTCATGAATATCGCCGCAATAAGTGTTCGGCAACAGTGCAGGGGTATGTAGATTGATTTCTGTGGTGACCCCTAACGGCTGATTCATATCGGGTTCTAGCCCTTTTTTCAGCGCGGCGACGGCATGGTTGAGCATGTCGTTATACATGCTAAAACCAATTTCCTGCATACTGCCGCTTTGCGAATCACCCAGCACTTCACCTGCGCCGCGTATTTCTAAATCGTGCATGGCAAGGTGGAAGCCCGCGCCTAAATCCTCCATCATCTGCAATGCTTCCAGCCGTTTTTTTGCGGCAGGGGTGATGGCATCTTCTTCAGGTGTGAGCAAATAGGCGTAGGCTTGATGGTGCGATCGCCCAACCCGACCACGCAATTGATGCAATTGCGCCAAGCCGAATTTATCGGCGCGATTCATGATGATAGTATTAGCCGTAGGAATGTCGATACCCGTTTCTATGATGGTCGTACACAGTAACAGATTAACTTGCTGTTGATGGAAATCACGCATGACGTGCTCTAACTCGCGTTCAGGCATTTGTCCGTGGGCGACGCGGATACGCGCTTCGGGCAACAGTTTTGCCAACCGCGCTTCCATGTTATAAATGGTATCGACTTCATTATGCAGAAAGTAAATTTGCCCGCCGCGCTTGAGTTCGCGCAATACCGCCTCACGAATCACGCCGTCAGAATAACGCGAGACAAAGGTTTTAATCGACAAGCGTTTTTGCGGCGGCGTGGTAATCACTGAAAAATCGCGTATGCCCTCCAGCGACATCGCCAGCGTGCGCGGTATCGGCGTGGCGGTGAGGGTGAGCATATCGACTTCGGCACGCAAGACCTTCATCTGTTCTTTCTGACGCACGCCAAAACGGTGCTCTTCGTCGATAATGACCAGCCCCAGATTTTTGAATACGACATCTTTTTGCAGTAACTTATGCGTACCTATCACAATATCTATCGTGCCAGCGGCTAATCCTGCCAAGGCTTGCGTTTGTTCTTTGGCAGAGCGAAAGCGCGATAATTCGGCAATGCGTACAGGCCAATCGGCAAAGCGATCGGAGAAGTTTTGAAAATGCTGTTCAGCTAACAGCGTCGTCGGTACGAGCACAGCAACTTGCTTACCATCCATCAGCGCAACGAAAGCGGCGCGTAGTGCAACCTCGGTTTTGCCAAAGCCAACATCGCCGCACACCAGCCTGTCCATAGGGCGCGGCGAGCACAGGTCGTCAATCACAGCAGTAATCGCGCTGGCTTGGTCTATCGTTTCTTCAAAGCCAAAACCCTCAACAAATGCCTCATAATCATGTTGTTTCAGCGTAAACGCATAGCCTTGACGAGCAGCGCGGCGGGCGTATAAATTAAGCAATTCGGCGGCCGTATCACGTGCTTGCTCCATCGCGCGGCGTTTGGCTTTTTCCCATTGCCCGCTACCTAATCGAGATAGCGCAATAGAATCAGGTGCGCCGCCGCTGTAACGACCGATAAGATGTAATTGCGACACAGGCACATAGAGCTTGTCGTCGCCAGCGTATTCCAGCAATAAAAACTCAGTTTCGCCATCGCCTAAATCCATACTCACTAAGCCTAAATAACGACCTATGCCGTGATCGGCGTGAACCACAGGGTCGCCAACTTTGACCTCAGATAAATCCCGCAACATACCATCGACTTGGCTACGGCGGTGGCTATTTCGCCCCCGCGTGCGCACCGTACTGGCGTAAAGTTCAGCCTCGGTGATATAAGCCACGGGTGGCTGAGATTGCAAAATAAAACCATGCGCCAGCGGTGCAACACCTAGCTTGGCGACGCTATTATCAGAATGGCAACTCGTGTAATCTTCGCATAGCGGCAATTTAATACCATGTTCGGCAAAGTATTGCGCCATCGTTTCGCGCCGCCCTAGGCTTTCGGCAAAGAGCATAACCGTGCCCTTAAAGCTCGCCAAAAACGCAATAATACGGTGCAAAGGCTGGTCTTCACGGCGTTCCACATTCAGCGCGGGGAGCGGGGCAGTTTGCGGGTTGTCTAATGTTTGCGTGTTAATGTCGATACGCGCATAACGTTTGAGATTGCCAAATAACGCATCGGTGGCTAAAAACAAATCCGCAGGCGGCAATATCGGCCGTTGCGGATCACCACGCATGAGCTTGTAACGAGTTTCGGTTTCTTGCCAAAAAGTTCGCGTCGCAGTTTCTATGTCGCCATGCAAGCAAACTAGCGCGTTTTCAGGTACATAATCAAATAAGCTCGCTGTTTGCTCAAAAAATAGCGGCAAATAATACTCTATCCCCGCAGGCGCAAGCCCGTTGCTGACATCTTTATAAATCTGCCGTTTGGACGCATCGCCCTCAAAACAATCACGGAAATTTTGCCGAAACAACGCCATGCCTGCCTCATCCAGCGGAAACTCACGCGCAGGCAATAAACGTATCTCTTTAACAGGGTAAATACTACGCTGAGTATCCACATCAAAAGTGCGTATGCTCTCGATTTCATCGTCGAATAAATCCACCCGATAAGGCAACGCGCTACCCATGGGAAACAAATCCAGCAAGCCGCCGCGCACGCTAAATTCGCCTGGCGACAACACTTGGCTGACCGCCGTATAACCCGACGTTGCCATTTGCTTGCGTAACGCATCTACATCGAGCTTTTGCCCTTGTTGCAGAAAAAACGTATAAGCACCCAGATAACTAGGCGGCGCAAGTCGATACAGCGCGGTGGTGACAGGCACAATGGCAATATCGCATTGGCTTTGCGAAATCTGATACAACGTCGCCAACCGCTCCGAAATCAAATCCTGATGCGGCGAAAAATGATCGTAAGGTAGCGTTTCCCAGTCAGGCAAAAGGCTAACCGTTAATTTAGGTGCAAACCAGCGTATTTCATCTAATAAACGTTGCGCATCCAGCGCGTTTGCCGTGAGTACAACGATAGGGCGCGTGCTATCCGCCAGCTCACTAATAGCCAGCGCATCGGCAGAGCCAACCAAGCCCCCAATTTGCAAACGTTGACCAGCATGAGGTAAGGCGGAATTGATTAGCATGGATGAAATGACATGAATTAAACCGCTTATTTTAACCGATTTCCAAGCATCTGTAGTCTGGATGCTTTAATTGTCGAATTCTACCCCAACTCAGCTTCGTTTTGCACCTTCCGCTGGATTTTCCATACGTGCCGATTTCGCGGGTGGCGGATTATCATCTGATCTTGGGCCACTGCTGTTGCGTGGCATGGATCGGCAAATTGGTCTGACCAAGCGACTCACTTCAGCCATAGCAGATCGCCGACATCCGGGTTATGTCCAACACCCCATGCAGGACTTGCTCACCCAACGCATCTTTCAAATTGCCTCAGGCTATGAAGATGGCAATGACAGCCAGACTTTGCGCCATGACGGGGTCGTCTCAGAAAACGGAAAATAAAGCACGTTAAGCCAGTGGCAGTGATTGCCGCTAAGCAAATAAATGTAAACAAAGTTCGGTTGATGTCCATAGCTGGAGTATAGCAAACGAGTAAGGGTTTGGCAGTGGCTTTGTAATTGCGGTTTATGGGCACACAGGTGATTGCTGTTGGGTTAGGTAAGAATCGCGACAAGCGGGGTAAACGTAAAAACGCCGTTCATCACTGAACGGCGTTTTTATATAGCATCAGTGGGGGTTATCACTGGTGCAAAATGGTGGTGCGCCCGAAGAGATTCGAACTCCTGACCACTCGGTTCGTAGCCGAGTACTCTATCCAGCTGAGCTACGGGCGCATCGTTGAAGCATAAGATTATAACATTGCTACTTGCTAAAATCAACTTCTAATCAACATTTCTGCTGATGGGGTAGTTGGCGGAGAGAGAGGGATTCGAACCCTCGGTAAGGCTATAAACCCTACGCTCCCTTAGCAGGGGAGTACCTTCGACCACTCGGCCATCTCTCCTAATTGCTATTGTTACGCAATTCCAAACAGGGCGCATCATAGCTGATAGCGCGGCTTACGTCAACTTTATCCTGCTTTTTCTAGATTAAATGCTTTGTGCAGGACGCGCACGGCTAGTTCTAGATACTTTTCGTCGATGACGACGGATATTTTGATTTCTGAAGTGGAAATCATTTGGATGTTAATGCTTTCCTCAGCCAGTGTTTTGAACATGGTGCTGGCGATGCCGACGTGTGAGCGCATACCTACGCCGACGATGGAGACTTTGGTGATTTTGTCGTCGCCGATAATTTGTTGTGCGCCGATTTGTGGCTGCATGGCGTTGAGTAGCTGTAATGTACGGCTGTAGTCGTTGCGGTGAACGGTGAAGGTGAAGTCGGTGGTTTTATTTGCACCTACGTTTTGGATAATCATGTCCACGTCGATGTTTGCATCAGCGACTGGGCCGAGTATTTGATAGGCGATGCCTGGGGTGTCGGGTACGCCGAGCACGGTAATCTTGGCTTCGTCGCGGTTGAAGGCGATGCCAGAGATAATCGCTTGTTCCATGTTATTTTCTTCCTCAAAGGTGATGAGTGTGCCTTCGCCTTCGTCTTGAAAGCTGGAAAGTACACGTAATTTAACTTTATATTTGCCTGCGAATTCGACTGAGCGAATTTGCAAGACTTTGGAGCCTAGGCTGGCCATTTCTAGCATTTCTTCAAAAGTAATGCTGGTGAGGCGGCGGGCTTCGGGTACGACGCGGGGGTCGGTGGTGTAAACGCCGTCCACGTCGGTGTAGATTTGGCACTCGTCGGCTTTGAGTGCGGCGGCGAGGGCAACGCCTGTGGTGTCAGAGCCACCACGACCTAGGGTGGTGATGTTGCCTTTTTCGTCCGCACCTTGAAAGCCTGCGACGACAACGACTTTGCCTGCGTTTAAGTCGGCGCGTAGATTGGTTTCATCAATGTCGATTATGCGTGCTTTGGTGTGAGCGTCGTCGGTTAGTATGCGTACTTGGCTACCTGTGTAACTTTTGGCTTTCAGACCTAAATCTTTTAATGCCATTGCCAGCAAAGCAACGGTGACTTGTTCGCCCGTGGATACTAATACGTCCAGCTCACGCGGATCGGGTTCAGCCTGTATTGATTTTGCCAGCGCGATTAAGCGATTGGTTTCTCCGCTCATGGCAGAGAGGACGACGACGACTTGGTGTCCTAGCATTTTGAATTTTGCGACGCGTTCAGCGACTTGCTTGATGCGTTCTACGCTACCGACGGACGTGCCGCCGTATTTTTGTACGATAAGTGCCATATAGTTTCGTTAATGTTGCAAAAATAAATTGTAACTGAGTGTGGTTTAATTGGCGAGTAGGGCATTAGCCTTTTAACGTTTCACTCACGTGTGGGGCGATGGTTTGTAATAGCTGGGCAAATACTTTCGGATTGCCTGCGACGATATTGCCGCTATCTATATAGCTGTCGTCGCCTTGGAAATCACCTACTAATCCGCCTGCTTCTTTGACCAGCAAGCATCCTGCGGCAATATCCCATTTGCTCAAGCCAATTTCCCAAAACCCATCTAAGCGTCCTGCCGCAACATAGGCTAAATCCAGCGCGGCAGAGCCTGGGCGGCGCACGCCTGCTGATTTTTGTAAGACTTCACGCAACATCGCCATGTAGGTGTCTAAGTGAGTGAAGTCACGATAAGGAAAGCCTGTACCGATAAGCGCGTCAGCGAGTTTCAGTGTTTTGGAGACGCGGATACGTCTGTCATTCAAATAAGCGCCTTGCCCGCGTGATGCGGTAAATAGGTCATTGCGGCTAGGGTCGTAAATCACGCCTTGTTCTAGCTGACCGTTATGCACCAAGGCAATGGAAACGCTGTATTGGGGGAAACCATGCAGGAAATTGGTTGTACCATCAAGGGGATCAATTATCCACTGATATTCAGATTCCCCTTGTTGACCGCTCTCTTCTGCTAAAATAGCATGGTTTGGATAGGCATCGAGTAAGGTTTCGATAATGCTCGCTTCAGCGGCACGATCGACTTCGGTGACGTAGTCATTATGATCTTTGTGGTGTACTTGCAGTAAGTTAGTGTCTTGCGACGCGCGGGTAATAATACTGGCGGCGCGGCGTGCGGCTTTAACCGCTATGGTAAGCATAGGTTGCATGGCTGTATGTCAATGAGCAAAAAACATTTGTATTTTAACCCAAATTAGCCACTTTTCCCTAATGATAAAGATATGTTAGCCTCGTTAAATAATGTTCGTATTGTATTAAGTCACACCAGCCATCCTGGCAATATAGGCTCGGCGGCACGCGCCATGAAAACCATGGGCGTGCATGATTTGCGTTTGGTGTCGCCCAAGCAGTTCCCTGACCCTGTTGCTATTGCGATGTGCGCGGGCTCTACTGATGTGCTGGATGCCGCACAAGTGACGGTGGATTTAGCCAGCGCGTTGCAAGGTGCGACGCTGGTTGTTGGCTGTACTGCGCGGCGGCGAGATTTGTCGCATAAAATGGTGAGTGCGCGTGAATTAGCCCCGATGTTAATGGCGCACGCACAACATAATCCTGTGGCGTTGGTTTTTGGCACCGAAATGTCAGGCTTGACCAATGCTGAATTAGAACAATGCCAGATGCTGGTGCATATTCCTGCCAATCCTGATTATAGCTCGCTGAATCTGGCTTCTGCGGTGCAGATTTTATGCTACGAATTGCGTAGCGCATTAGTCGATATGCCAGCCGCAGCAGCTGTAGAGCTGGCGAAACACGAAGATTTGGAACGTTTTTATCAGGAATTAGAGCAATCTTTGATTGCTATAGGTTTCTTAAACTTAGCTGCCCCACGACGCTTAATGACGCGTTTCAGGCGTTTATATTCGCGTGCGCAGTTAGAAAAAGAGGAGCTAAATATCCTCATGGGTATGGTGAAGTTAATTCGCCATCCAGCGCAAATCAATGAAGCGACAAAACTTGACTAAATTAGTCGGGTATTGCATAATAATCACTCGTAGAGCATGATGCTCATCACTCAGAGGATGCCGTGTTAAAACAATTACGTGAAGATGTCGCTGTTGTATTTGACCGTGACCCAGCGGCGCGGTCAGTGTGGGAGGTGTTGACCACTTATCCTGGCATACATGCGATTTTGTTGCATAGGCTGGCAGCTAGATTCTGGCGTTGGGATTGGAAATGGCTGGCGCGATTTACTGCCTATTTTGGTCGCTGGGCGACAGGGATAGAAATACACCCAGGCGCACAAATTGGGCGGCGTGTTTTTATTGATCACGGCATGGGCGTGGTGATAGGCGAAACGGCGGTTATCGGTGATGATTGCACGCTTTATCATCAGGTAACGCTAGGCGGTACGTCATGGAATAAAGGCAAGCGTCATCCGACATTAGAAAACGGTGTTGTCGTCGGCGCAGGCGCAAAAATACTCGGCCCACTGACAGTGGGTGCGAATGCAAAAATCGGCTCAAATGCCGTCGTGGTGAAAGATGTGCCAGCAGGTGCGACAGCGGTGGGCATACCCGCACGGATATTGACTGATGCACCCGCTGACGAAACAGGCACGACCGTTAAGAAGTTAGGCTTTACCGCGTATGCGATTAGTGCTGACATGAACGACCCTATGGTTAAGGCGATGCACGGCTTAATTGATCATTCTGTTGATATGGATGAGCGTATTACGTGGATAGTGACACAACTGCAAGCCTTGGGTGTAGAAACAACTTGCCCCGCGTCGCAAGCGGCTGAATTTGACGCGGCATACTTAAATAAAATAGTTGACTGAATTTATCGGGTATTGTATTGTCCAACCCACGTAACGTAGAGAGGTTGGACAATGCGCTTAACGACTAAAGGACGATTTGCAGTAACTGCAATGATAGATTTAGCATTAAATCATGAACAAGGTCCTGTGACCTTGGCGGCTATTAGCGAGCGACAAAAAATTTCGCTATCGTATTTAGAGCAATTGTTTGGTAAATTGCGCCGCCGTGAGTTAGTGGACAGTGTGCGTGGCCCAGGCGGCGGTTATCGCGTTGCACGTGCTTTGGTTGATATTTCGGTTGCGCAAATTGTGCAAGCAGTAGATGAGCCTTTAGACGCAACGCAATGCGCAGGTAAGCAAAATTGTAAAGATGACGGTCGTTGTATGACACATGATTTATGGCATAACCTGAATGCCTGCATACAAGATTATTTAACCACCGTGACGCTGGCGAGTTTGGTTCAGCAACAACAGGCAAAATTAGCAAATGTGGCAGTGATGGATGATTGCCGCGTGAAAAGTGATAAAGCGATAGCCGCTTAATTTTTGGAGTAAAGCATGTTAGACAAACCGATTTATTTGGATTATTCAGCAACAACCCCAGTGGATGCGCGGGTTGCCGCAAAAATGATACCGTATTTAACTGAACAATACGGCAATCCAGCCAGTCGTTCACATTATTTTGGCTGGGAAGCAGATAAAGCGGTAGAAACCGCGCGTGAACAGGTTGCGGCCTTAGTCAATGCCGATGCTAAAGAAATCGTATGGACTTCAGGCGCGACGGAATCTATCAATTTAGCCATTAAAGGTTCAGCGCATTTCTATAAAGGCAAAGGTAAGCATTTGATTACCTTGCAAACTGAACACAAAGCGACGCTGGATACGATGCGCGAATTAGAGCGTGAAGGTTATGAAGTCAGCTACCTCACGCCTGAATCGGACGGTTTGCTGGATATAGAAAAATTAAAAGCAGCTATTCGTCCTGATACCATCGTTATTTCGATATTGTTAGTCAATAATGAAATCGGTGTCATACAAGATATTGCGGCTATTGGCGAAATTTGCCGTGAAAAAGGCATTATTTTTCATGTGGATGCGGCGCAAGCTACAGGTAAAATCGAGATAGATTTGAGTAAATTGAAAGTCGATTTAATGTCGTTTTCAGCACATAAAACTTACGGCCCTAAAGGTGTAGGTGCGTTGTATGTACGTCGCAAACCGCGTGTGCGTATAGAAGCGCAAATGCACGGCGGCGGTCACGAGCGCGGTATGCGTTCAGGTACGTTGGCAACGCATCAAATCGTCGGCATGGGCGAGGCTTTCCGTATTGCGCGTGAAGAAATGGCGGTTGAAAACGTGCGTATTCGTGCCTTACGTGATCGTTTATTAACAGGTTTATCTGACATCGAAGAAGTCCATATCAACGGTGACATGGAAAAACGCGTGCCGCACAATCTGAATATCAGCTTCAATTTTGTTGAAGGCGAATCCTTGTTGATGGCAATTAAAGACTTGGCCGTGTCGTCAGGTTCTGCATGTACTTCAGCGAGCTTAGAGCCTTCATATGTATTGCGGGCACTGGGGCGTTCAGATGAATTAGCGCACAGCTCTATCCGCTTCTCTATCGGTCGTTACACCACTGAACAAGATGTGGATTACGCAATTGAATTGTTACATCAAAAAATCGGCAAGCTGCGCGAGTTGTCACCTTTGTGGGAAATGTTCCAAGACGGTATAGATTTGAACACCGTTAAATGGGCCGCGCACTAAATTTTAGGAGAAATATCATGGCATACAGCGATAAAGTTTTAGACCACTACGAAAATCCACGTAATGTGGGTTCATTTGCAAAAGATGATGATGAAGTCGGCACAGGCATGGTTGGCGCGCCTGCTTGCGGCGACGTCATGAAACTACAAATCAAAGTCAATAAAGATGGCATTATCGAAGATGCTAAATTTAAGACTTACGGTTGCGGTTCAGCGATTGCATCTAGCTCATTAGTGACCGAGTGGGTTAAAGGCAAGACACTAGACCAAGCAATGGAAATCAAAAACACGGCTATCGCAGAAGAATTAGCCTTGCCGCCTGTTAAAATCCACTGTTCAATTTTGGCTGAAGACGCAATTAAAGCGGCTGTCGATGATTACAAAGCCAAACATGGTGCTGTGAGTGCGCATTAGTATTAAAAGGAATAAATCATGACGATTACAGTGACCGAGAGTGCGGCCAAGCATATTGCTAATTTCCTTGTTAAACGCGGCAAAGGCGTGGGTTTGCGCTTAGGCGTGCGTACCAGCGGTTGTTCGGGGATGGCTTATAAGCTGGAATTCGCCGATGTGCTGGATGACGATGATTTAACGTTTGAACAATTCGGCGTAACCGTGATTGTTGATCCGAAAAGCCTGCCTTATATTGATGGTATGGAGCTGGATTTCACACGGGAAGGGCTTAACGAAGGCTTCAAATTTAATAACCCTAACGTCAAAGATGCCTGCGGTTGTGGCGAGAGTTTTAACGTTTAGTATTTGATTTAACGAATGGCACTCGATTTCCACCAAAATCATTTTGAATTATTTGGGCTGACACCGCGTTATGAATTAGATAATGCGGCGTTAGATGCCACTTTCCGTAGCCTGCAAAATCAAGTTCACCCTGATAAATTTGCCCATTTATCGGATGCTGAAAAGCGCGTTTCCATGCAATGGTCCACCCGCGTAAATGAAGCCTATCAAACCTTAAAATCACCGCTAAATCGTGCTATTTATTTACTACAATTACACGGCATAGAGGCATTGGCGCAAACCAATACACAATTACCTATGGCGTTTTTGATGCAACAAATTGACTGGCGCGAGGCAATACAAGACGCGCAACAAGCTGCCGACATGACCGCTTTGCAACAAGTAGAAGCCGACGTAGCGACGCATGGCAAACGCTGGCGTGAGCAATTATTAACACAATTAGATCAACAGCAAGATTGGCGTGCGGCGACAGACAACGTGCGCCAACTTAAATTCATAGAAAAAATCATGAGCGAAATCGACGACGCTTATGCAGCAATGGACGTTTAACGCATGGCATTATTGCAAATTTCAGAGCCAGGTATGAGCACTGCGCCGCACCAACACAGATTGGCGGTGGGGATAGACTTGGGTACAACAAATTCACTAGTAGCCAGCGTGCGTAATGGCGTGGCAGTGGTGCTCAATGATGAAGATGGTAGGGCATTACTGCCATCTGTGGTTCATTATCAAGCCGACCAAACCGTTACTGTCGGTTATGCCGCACTCGCCTTACAAAGCGCAGACCCGCATAATACGCTGGTTTCCATTAAGCGTTTCATGGGGCGTGGTTTGGCTGATATTGTCGATGCCGCCAGCTTTCCTTATCAGTTTGTCGATGCGCCTGGTATGGTGCAGTTGAAAACTTGCGCGGGGGTAAAAAGCCCTGTAGCCGTGTCTGCCGATATTTTGCGGGTGTTGCGCGATCGTGCCGAACGTTCGCTGGGTGGCGAATTAGTCGGCGCGGTGATTACCGTGCCTGCGTATTTTGATGATGCACAACGTCAAGCGACCAAAGACGCGGCAAAATTTGCAGGCTTAAACGTATTGCGCTTGCTCAATGAACCCACTGCGGCGGCAATCGCTTACGGTTTGGATAATGCCAGCGAAGGTGTTTACGCCGTGTTTGACTTGGGTGGCGGCACGTTTGATATTTCTATTTTACGCTTGTCGCAAGGCGTGTTTGAAGTCTTGGCAACCAATGGCGACGCGGCATTGGGTGGTGATGATTTTGACCATAGAATTTATTGCTGGGTGTTAGAACAGGCTAAATTTCCGATTTTAACCGCAGGCGATACGCGTTTGTTACTGACTAAAGCACGAGCGGCTAAGGAAACACTGACCGACCATACGCAGGTAAATATCAGCGCATTATTAGCCTCAGGCGAAATGATTAACTTAGAACTCACTACCGCTATTTTTAACGAAATTACCGCGAGCTTGGTCAATAAAACTTTGTCACCCACGCGTAAAGCCTTGCGTGACGCAGGATTGACGGTGGAGGATGTCAAGGGTGTGGTGATGGTTGGTGGCTCTACCCGTATGCCGCGCATACAGTCGGCAGTGGCTGAGTTTTTTCAGCAAGCACCTTTAACTAATCTTGACCCTGATAAAGTGGTCGCACTCGGCGCGGCAATCCAGGCCAATGTGCTGGCAGGTAATCGCGCGGCAGATGATTGGCTATTGTTAGATGTGATCCCATTGTCTTTAGGCATAGAAACGATGGGTGGCTTGGCAGAAAAAATCATTCCACGCAATACCACCATCCCCGCAGGTCGCGCTCAAGAGTTCACCACTTATAAAGATGGTCAAACTGCAATGAGCATACATCTGGTGCAAGGTGAACGTGAATTAGTCAGCGATTGCCGCTCACTGGCTAAATTTGAATTGCGCGGCATACCGCCTATGGTGGCAGGTGCGGCGCGTATTCGCGTAACTTTTCAGGTTGATGCGGACGGCTTGCTGTCGGTATCGGCAGAAGAACTCAAAAGCGGTGTGCAAGCCACCATCGTAGTCAAACCAGCCTATGGTTTATCTGATGATGACATTACCAAAATGCTTAAATCATCGAACGAAAACGCCAGCCTGGATATGCAGTTACGCGCTCTGCAAGAAGCCCGCGTAGAAGCGCAACGACTCATAGACGCAATACATAGCGCGTTGGCAGAAAACGGCGATAGCTTATTGAGCGACGCAGAGATACAACAAATTAACGCTGAAATCACGCAGTTACAAAGCTACATTGCGGCGGACAATCATCGTGTCATCATAGATGCGACTGAAGCCCTAAATCAAACCACCAGCAACTTTGCCGCTAAACGCATGGATAATAGCGTCAAGCAGGTTTTAGCTGGTCAACGTATCGACACATTATAGAGAATTATATGCCCCAAATTATCGTACTCCCACACGCAGAATTATGTCCCGATGGCGCAGTGCTAGAAGCTGATGCTGGTATTAGCATTTGTGACGTATTATTGACTAACGATATAGATATAGAGCACGCTTGTGAAAAATCCTGCGCTTGCACAACTTGCCACGTCATTGTGCGCGAAGGCTTTAATTCGCTTGCGCCATCGGATGAATTAGAAGACGATATGCTGGACAAGGCTTGGGGTTTAGAGCCTAATTCACGTTTATCTTGCCAAGCAATAATGACGAACCAAAATCTAGTCATAGAAATCCCAAAATATACGGTCAATATGGTTAAAGAGGGGCATTAACATGAAATGGACTGATACTTTAGACATTGCTATCGAGCTATATGAAACGCATCCAGATGTCGATCCGCAGTACATACGCTTCACTGATTTACATGCTTGGGTCATGGCATTGCCTGATTTTAATGACCACGCTGAACACTCCAACGAAAAAATCCTTGAAGCGATACAGCAGGCTTGGATAGACGAAGCTGAGTAAAACCAAAACGCCCGTTAATCGTAACGGGCGTTTTCTTATTTTAGCTTACGTCCTTTCCACAACAAATACACCGCTGGCATCACCAGCATGGACAGCAGTGGGGCGGTAATCATCCCGCCTATCATAGGTGCGGCGATGCGTTGCATCACTTCTGATCCTGTTTCATGCCCTATCATAATCGGCACTAAGCCTGCGATAATCACGGCTACCGTCATTGCTTTAGGACGCACGCGTAATACTGCGCCGTCTATAATCGCATTGATAAGTTGAGCGCGACTATTCAGCGCGTTAGCGGTTTCATATTTACTAATGGACTGATTCAAATACAGCAACATAATCACACCAAACTCTGCCGCCACCCCTGCCAATGCGATAAAGCCAACAGCCACTGCAATTGAGAAGTTATAACCCAGTCCATACACTAACCAAAGCCCGCCTATCAGTGCGAATGGTAAGGTGCTCATGATAATGACTGGCTCAACTGCGCGACGGAAAGTCAGATATAGCAACATAAAAATAATACTTAAAGTCAATGGGATAACCAGTTTCAGCCGCTGGCTGGCGCGTTCCAGATACTCGAATTGCCCTGACCACGCAATGGCATAACCTGCAGGTAGTTTTACCTTAGCCGCCACAATTTGTTGCGCTTCATGTACAAATGAACCTAAATCACGCCCTGTAATATCGACATACACCCAACCGCTAGGTCGGCTATTTTCACTGCGCAACATGGCTGGACCATCGGTAATGTTCACATCCGCCACGCTAGACAGCGGCAAAGTAACGCCCGATCTGGTGATAATCGGCAGGTTACGCAATGCGCTCACCGAGTCACGCATGGCTTGCGGATAACGAATGTTAATCGGATAACGTTCCAACCCTTCTATCGTCGTTGCGATATTTTCACCGCCCACTGCGCTGGCGATAATGCTTTGTAAATCAGCGATATTGAGACCATAACGTGCGGCGGCGGGGCGGTTAATATCTATCGTGATGTAACGCCCACCTGTTAATCGCTCCGCCAAAGCACTGCGTGTGCCTACAATAGGTTTGATTAAACCCTCGATTTGCTCGCCTATTTGTTCTATGACCTTGATATCGGGGCCGGATATTTTAATGCCCACAGGGGTTTTAATCCCTGTCGCTAACATATCAATGCGGTTACGTATCGGCTGCACCCAGACATTGGATAGACCTGGGATTTTAGTCACCTTATCCAATTCGGCGATGAGCTTTTCTTCTGTCATGCCTGCTCGCCACTGTGATTTTGGTTTGAACTGTATGGTGGTTTCAAACATTTCCAGTGGTGCGGGGTCGGTTGCTGTTTCTGCCCGACCTGCTTTGCCGAATACCCGTGCTACTTCAGGCACAGTGGCGATAAGCCTATCTGTTTGCTGTAGTAGTTCGGCCGCCTTGCCAGCTGAAATGCTAGGTTGGGCGGTAGGCATATAGAGTAAATCGCCTTCTTCTAGCGGCGGCATAAACTCACTCCCTAGCTGAGATAGCGGGATAAAAGTAGTTGCCAACAGTAGTGCTGCAACCGCTAAAGTGGCTTTAGGGTGGTGTAATACCCGTGCAATAACAGGACGATAGAACGCAATGAGCCAGCGATTGAGGGGGTTACTGTGTTCGCTATTGATTTTTCCGCGTATAAAATACGACATGAGCACGGGAATCACACTCACCGATAAACCTGCCGCCGCCGCCATGGCGTAAGTTTTGGTATAAGCAAGCGGGGCGAACAAACGTCCTTCTTGCGCTTGTAGCGTAAAAATAGGCACAAAACTAACGGTAATAATCAGTAGGCTGAAGAATAGCGCAGGACCTACCTCTATCGCCGCATCACTGATTAAACGCAGGTGTTGTTGTGCCGTTGGCGGCGTATTGGGCGATTGTTGGTGCCAGGCTTCTAAGTGTTTATGCGCATTTTCTATCATCACAATCGCGGCATCCAGCATCGCCCCTATGGCAATCGCGATACCACCTAACGACATGATATTAGCGTTAATGCCTTGCCAGTGCATCACCACAAACGCCATGAGCACGCCTATAGGCAACGCAATAATCGCGACTAAGGCTGATCTGATATGAAATAAAAATACAAAACAAATCAAAGCAACAGCTATAAATTCCTCAAGTAGTTTATAGCTTAAACTATCCACTGCGCGTTGGATTAAATCAGATCTGTCGTAGGTCGGTACGATTTCCACACCTGCTGGCAAACCTTGTTTCAAACTGGCTAATTTGGCTTTAACAGCGGCTATGGTGTCCATCGCATTTTTACCTGAGCGCATAATAACCACGCCACCCACGACTTCACCATTGCCGTTTAATTCTGCGATACCGCGACGTAATTGCGGACCTACCTGCACCCGCGCAATATCGCCTACGCTAATCGGCGTGCCATTCGCACCCGTACCCAAAGGTATTTCCTTAATCGTGTCTATTGATTGCAAATAGCCAGTGGCGCGTACCATGTACTCCGCTTCGCCCATTTCAACCACAGAGCCACCAGCCTCTTGATTCGCGGCTTGCACGGCACTAATCACTTGTTGCACGGTGATGCGATAAGCGCGGAGCGCGTCAGGATTGAGCACAATTTGATATTGCTTCACCATGCCACCCAAAGTAGCTACCTCGGCGACACCAGGCACACTGCGTAATTCATATTTCAAAAACCAGTCTTGCAAGCTGCGTAATTGGCTTAAATCATGGTGGTTGGTTCTATCAACTAAAGCATATTCATAAATCCAGCCCACGCCCGTGGCATCAGGTCCTAGCTCAGGTTTAACGCCTGCGGGTAGCTTGCTGGCTGCTTGATTGAGGTATTCCAGCACCCGTGAGCGTGCCCAGTATTGATCTGTGCCATCTTCAAATAAAACATAAATATAAGAATCCCCAAAAAATGAATAACCACGCACCACTTTTGCACCAGGCACAGACATCATGGTGGTGGTGAGCGGGTAGGTGATTTGATCCTCGACGATACGCGGTGCTTGCCCTGGATAGCTGGTTTTGATAATAACTTGCACATCGGACAAATCAGGAATCGCATCCAGCGGCGTTTGTGTGACGGCGTGCACGCCCCATAAAGTCACTATCAAGGTGGCAACGATGACTAAAAAGCGGTTCTGCAACGACCAGTTAATAAACTTGGCTATCATTGCTTGCTCCCTACTGTTAGTCTGTCGATAGCCGTCTTGAGATTACTCTCAGAATCTATCATGAACTGTCCTGAAATAACGATGGTGTCGCCCTCGGCTAAGCCATGCAAAATCTCATACTGCCCATTAGCTTCGCGTCCTAGCTTGACTTCAGCTGGGTGGAACTTGCCACCACCATCTGCGACGATCACCACATTGCGTTGCCCTGTGCTAATCACCGCTTCGCTAGGCACTTGTAAACTAGCTGACGCGTTGCGCTCATTGAATATCACATTGGCATACATGCCAGGCTTGAGTAAACCATGTGGATTTGCCAGCTTGATACGCACTTGTAAAGTACGCGCCGTGTCGTTGAGCTTGGGATAGATATAATCCACTTGCCCTTGATAAAACTGATCTGGATAACTAGGCACAGCGATTTTTGCTTTATCTCCAATATGCAATAATGCGCTTTGTGCTTCAGGGATTTCTGCAATTAACCAGACGCTGGATAAATTAGTTAGCGTAAACAAGCTCATGCCCTGACTAACTTGTGCGCCTTGTTTAACATTGATTTCAGTGACTACGCCTGCGCTGGGTGCGTAATAATTCACGAGGCGACTCGCGTGTTGGCTGTTTTTTAATTGCGTAATTTGTGTGGGTGAAAAACCCAGCAGGGCGAGTTTATTAGCCGCTGCAACCGTGAGGCTATCGTTAGCACTGCGTAGCGCAAGCAGGTATTCTTCTTGCGCGGCAACCAGATCAGGCGCATAAAGCGATAGCAACAATTGCCCTGATTTAACACTATCATTGAGCGCACGCACATAGAGCTTATCAACCCAGCCTGTTGCCCGCGTTTGCACGACTTGTACATTGTGCTCATCAGGCGTAATGCTTGCCACCGCAGTTAATTGTTGATTAAACTGCCCCAAACTCACCAGCGCAGTGCGCACGCCCATACTCTGTATCGTCTGTGGCGCAACGCTCACGCCACCTGGCGCATCAGGCATTTCATCATACATAGGCTCTAAATCCATATCCATGAAGGGCGATTTACCAGGCTTATCAAAATGCTGATTGGGAACCATAGGATCATACCAATACAGCACCTTGGGCGTTTTTGAGGCAACAGTGGTGGTCGCAGGCGGTGTATGGTGTTGCCCTAGGTAATAAGCAACTGCCGCCGTACTGGTGAGTGCAACAATGGCACTTAATAGTTTGATTTTATTCATGGTTATTCCCCAGCATAATAGGCAATTTGTAGTTGTGCACGTTCATGCGCGATGTTTTGTTCGAGTAATTGCAGGCGTAAATTCAATTCAGCATGGTGCGCCTCGATGACATTAGTCATGCTGGATTGATTATTTTGGTAACTAATTAAAACAGCGGCCATGCGTTGCTGGGCAACGGGCAGGGCACTATTTGCGAGTAAGTTGATACGGCGTTGGCTGATTTCCCAATCACTGTAATAGCCTGTTAATTCAGCCGTTAAATTGCGTAGCGCGTCTTCACGCTGATAGCGTGCGCTTTCTAGCATCATTTGCTTGCCGCTTATGTTTTTATCCTGGCGATTCTTAGGAAACACGGGTAAATCAACCGACACTTGCGCCGCAATCATGTCAGGATAGGCTGAACCGCGTTTGGCATAGCCTAATTCCACGGTCCAATCAGGGATTTTATCGGCTTGAGCCAAATCCATCTCGGTTTGTGCCAGTGCTATGGTTAGCTCATATTTGCGTATTTGTGGGTGGTTGATTAGCCCTTTAAGCAACTGATTTAACGATAAAATAGCGGGCAAATTAGGCATAGTTTTCGGCATATCCGCTTGTGCCACATTACCTATCCAACGCGCCAAACGCGCCCGCGCGGTATTGATTTGTGCTTGTTTGGCTAATTCATCATCCATCAATTGCGTTAAGCCATTTTGTAAACTCAATACCGCATCTTGTGTCGCTTGGGCATTACGATAAGCGATATTAGCGGCTGCGATTTGTTGCTGGAAAGCTGCTTGTTGCTCGTGTAATAGGCGCAAAGACTGTTCAGCAAGATACACATCTAGCCAAGCCAAACCAGCCGCACGCCTTATTTCACGGCGATTATTATCAAAATCGGCCAGACTTTGCTCGCTATTAAGCGTCGCCAACTGCCCCCGCAAAGCACGCTTATTGCCACCTGGAAAACGTTGTTCGACACTAACCGAAGTCTGCGTCATCGCATCCTTGGTCAGGCTCAAAGTGTCCAGCGGCACATTACTTACGCCGAATTTTAATTTAGGATCAGGCAACTGCTGATCAGCCGTAATACTGGCACGACGCGCGTCAATTAAGCCTTGTTGAGCGGCGAGCTGAGGTTGATGATCCAGTGCCAGTTGCATCGTTTTATCCAAAGTCAATACCTCAGAATAAACAGGCATAGCAACGCACAAAGCAATGAATAATAATACTAATTTTGAAAACATAACTACCTCTGTCAATAATAAACAAACACGAGCCTACGCCCGCAATAAGTCAAATCGACCAGCAGTTAAATGCGGAAATTTTGATGCAGTAAATAAGGTGGCGGCCCTGTGACACGAGCGACGAAAGCAGGGTGATGAGCCAATTGAGGTGGCGGAACAACCAATACAGCAGAGAATAATAGCAATATAGGCAACATCGCAGGCAAATCTAATCCAGCATGATGACTGTCCAGCGTTTGATAATCTGACGTGCAATGCACAAAACACGCATTAGGATTAGGGTTGCCCATATCGTGCATAGCGCAATTAGGCATAGCACTCGCCATAAATGCCATAGCAGGCGCAGGCTCAGGCATCATGCACGCTTGCGTCGCCAGCGAATACTGCGCGAACAGCATCACCGTCAGTAATAAACGGGCAAGCTGAACGAGATATTTTCGATTAAAAATAGCCATTTATTAAGTGTAACGATGATAACATTCAGAAGCAACTAAATTAAATGCGCGTTACTAGGTATTACCATACCCCATTAACTTCCTATAATGTACATTATGTTAAATGTAATAAATCATTAAAGTTTAAGTGTGTATTAAGCTTAATTTAAGCAAACTGCATTATCATCTACGAATTGCTATAATACCGCCTCTATATCTTAAATTAAGCCTGTTGCGTCATAAAACTATGCCAAATCCGCCCGCATTACCACACGACGATGAGCATCCGATACCATTCCAGCAAATGGTTGAACAAATACCTGGTTTGATTTTTCAATTGTCTCGTGATGCTAATGGTGTGCTGAAATTCATTTACCTCAACGAACGTTGCATGGATGTGTTAGGCATGAATGCCAGCGCATTGCGGCAAAATGCCAGCTTATTGGCAGATTTAATTGTGGTGAACGATAAACAGGATTATTTTGATACCTTGATGCAGTCCGCACACACTTTGCAAACTTGGTATTGGAAAGGTCGCATTCAAATCCCTAGCTGGCAGGATATTAAATGGGTATCCATCCGCGCCACGCCTATGCAACATGCGGACAACAACGTGTTATGGAACGGCATCATTACCAATGTTACACAAACGAAACAAGAAGAATTAGCGGCTAAACAAATGCAAGCGCGTTTACTTGAACTAACTGTGCATGATGAAAAAGTCAAAGAACAAGAACGTACCCGCATCGCGCGCGAAATTCATGACGAACTAGGTGGCAATTTAACCGCGATTAAAATGGCGATTTCCTTACTTAAACGCAAACTCGAAGTAACTAACGCTTGCGTCGAAAAAGTTGATTATATTGATAAATTAGCCGACAACACCATTACCGCTGTGCGTAGAATCGCGAGTGATTTACGCCCTAGCGTGCTGGATTTAGGCTTAGTTGCGGCAATTCA
This sequence comes from Sulfuriferula sp., assembly GCA_013140765.1. GTDB lineage: Bacteria > Pseudomonadota > Gammaproteobacteria > Burkholderiales > Sulfuriferulaceae > Sulfuriferula. Next base: position 93,184 of record JABFSE010000010.1, on the reverse strand, counting down.
GTGGCAAGTGGATGCCTTTGTACGCCACACAGGCACCGCTTGTGAATTGATTTGTGCTGACGATGAGATAAGTTGCCCCGCTGACCAAGCCAGTGCCTTGTTTCGCGTAACACAAGAAGCATTAACCAACATCAGTAAACATGCGCAAGCCAGCCTGGTGCATGTTTACCTTGAAAAAAACGAAATGAATACCATCTTACTCAGTATCACGGATAACGGTATCGGCATACAATCTGCGGATCAACTCAAATCAGATGGGTTTGGTTTGCGTGGTATGCGTGAACGTATTGGTATGCTAGGTGGTCAATTCAATATCGACAGTAGTCCGCAAATGGGTACGGTGCTCAATATCGCACTTCCACTATAATTTTTGAGTAATGAATATGACAACGACGCAAACCACTAAAGTTTATATTATTGATGATCACGCCATCGTGCGCGAAGGTCTCAAGCAAATTTTAGCTGACACGCCAGACATCACCGTCGCTGGCGATGCGGATACGGCAGACGAGGCACTTATCCTCGCTCGTCAACAGGCTTACAACGTCCTGTTGCTAGACATCACCATGCCTGCACGTAATGGCTTGGATATTTTGAAGCAAATTAAAAAAGAGTCACCTACTGTCGCCGTGCTCATGTTATCTATGCACGATGAAGACCAGTACGCAATACGCTCTCTCAAAGCAGGCGCGGCAGGCTATTTGAACAAACAAGGCGCACCCACTGAATTAGTTGATGCGATTCGTGAAGTTGCCGCAGGACGCAAATACATCACCCCCGCTTTGGCACAAACCCTGGCGAACCAAGTTAGTGCAAAAAACGCCATCGCACCGCATGAAGAACTTTCTCACCGCGAATATCAAACCATGATTATGATAGCCTCTGGTAAATGTGTTAGCGATATTGCCATAGAGTTAGATTTATCTGTCAAAACAGTCAGCATGTACCGCGCACGCCTGTTACAAAAAATGCAACTCAAAAATAATGCGGAAATTATGCGCTACGCCATGAAAAATAGCTTAGTATAAGCGTTTTTCGCTTAGTCTAAGCTCGTTCATGCCCCCTGTCCGTTCGCCGCTTACCGTATTACAACTCCTCCCTGCCCTGCACGCTGGCGGTGTCGAACGCGGCACACTGGAAATCTCACGCTACTTGGTGCAAAACGGGCATCGCTCATTAGTCATGTCCGCAGGCGGGCGCATGGTGCCGCAACTACTTGCCGAAGGTGGCGAGCACTTTACTTGGTCTATCGGCAAAAAATCGCTATTAACCTTACGCCTCATCTGGAAATTACGCCGATTCCTCACCGAACAAAAAGTTGACATCCTCCACCTGCGCTCACGTATGCCCGCATGGATAGGCTACTTAGCTTGGCACGGCATGAACCCCCTCACCCGTCCCAAACTCGTCACCACCGTCCACGGCGCATACAGCGTCAACGCCTACAGCGCAGTCATGACCAAAGGCGAGCGCGTCATTGCTGTCTCCAATACCATACGCGAATACATTTTAAGCAATTACCCCAAGGTTGACCCCGATAAAATCCGCCTGATATATCGCGGCGTTGACCCAGAAGAATTCCCACGCGGCTATCAGCCAAGTGATGAATGGATGGAAAAATGGCGGCAGAATTATCCGCAGTTTATAGGGAAAACCATTATTACCTTGCCTGGGCGGATTACGCGCTGGAAAGGGCAAATGGATTTCATTCAACTGATAGCCAGCCTAAAAAAAGCGGGCATGAATATACATGGCATTATTGCAGGCGAAGCTGACCCCAAAAAAGCAACTTTTTTGCAAGAAATACACGCTAAAATAAACGAACTGGGCTTAAATAATGAAATTAGCTTGATTGGTCACAGGACTGATTTGAAAGAAGTTATGTCAGTTTCAAATTTAGTGCTGTCACTATCACAAGAGCCTGAGGCCTTTGGACGCACCACCCCCGAGGCACTGAGTTTGGGTGTGCCTGTCGTGGGTTATAATCATGGGGGCGTTGGTGAAGTGTTGGGGAGAATGTTACCCCAAGGCTTGGTAGAACTAGGTAAAATAGATTTTTTACAAGAAAATGTAAAAAAAATATTGACGGACTCTAGCGCGATTAAGCCTAATACTGACTTTACTCTCGCCAAGATGCAGATTAAAACATTGGCTGTTTATAATGAATTGCTAAATTCGAGATTATAATTACACATCTATTTGATAATGCAACTTTCCTATTGGACATGACCGAAAACAACGCCTACTTCAATGCAGACAGAAACGATTTGTTGCAATTTTTATCTACCGATAAAGTGTTTAATCATGCTTTAGACATTGGGTGTGCTGCTGGTGTGCTTGGGCGGCAAATGGTAGCCGCATCACTGGTTAGTTGTGTTGATGGTATCGAAATCAATGCCGATGTAGCCAAACAAGCGGCAATGATACTGCATAAAGTCTGGCATGGTAGCGTTGAGAATGTTTTACCTAGTATTGAGTTAAGTAATTATGATCTAGTTACCATGGCAGATTCTTTAGAACACCTGTCAGACCCATGGCAGGTTCTTACTGATTTGCATAAAAATGCAGTTGTGGGTACTAGATTGTTAGTGAGCGTGCCTAACATACGTGAAAAAAATGTGTTATTGCCACTATTGTTTCATGGGCGTTTTGAATATCAAAACTCGGGCATTATGGATAGAACCCATTTGCATTTTTTTACACGTTCTAGCTTAATTAATATTTTGAGTGAAACAGGATGGATAGTAGAAAAAACACAAGCGAATATTAAACGTAAATATCTAAAGTGGTGGTATCCGCATCACTTATTAGAAGAATTTATCGCCGTTCAGTATTTCGCGCTTGCATATAAATAATAATGCAGACCCTGATCAGCGTTGCTATCCCAGCCTACAATCATGCTCGCTATATACAGCTTTGCCTGCAGTCTGTGGTTAATCAAACTTATCAAAATTTAGAGCTGGTGATTATTGATGACGGCTCAACTGATAATACAGCGGCTATCATTGCTAGATTCCTAAATGAACACGCACATAGATTCCAACGCGTTGTTTTTGAAACGCAGAATAATCTAGGTGTAAGTGCTACATCCAATAAAGCAATCAGTTTATGTACTGGGGAGTGGGTGCATTTACTGGGATCTGATGATGTGATATACCCGAATAAAATAGCGCAACAATTTGCCGCTATCACAACATGGGCAGATCCTAATCTAGCATTGGTTTATGCTGATGCCAATTATATTGATGAAAACAATACAACACTCCCAAAGGTTCAAAAAAATCGCCCTCAAGCGGGTGTGGTTGACTCGGCTTACAGTCAATTATTCTTACAGAACCCTATTACAAATCCTACCATCACCTTAAAACGTAGTGCATTTTTAGCGATTGGTGGCTTTGATGAGACATTGAAATTGGAAGACTGGGACTGTTGGTTACGGCTATCCGTTCATTACAGTATTGCACGTGTGCCTGAAGTATTAGCAAGTTATCGTTATCATCCGCACAATACCAGCCGCAATCAGCAATTAATGTTGGAAGCAATGTTAAGGACATTTGCCAAGTTTTTGGATAATCATAATGAGCTCATCTCTACACAAATAAAAAAGCAAAGTTTCCGTGAGAATTTACATCGTTTATATCGTTGGAGCAGAAAAAATCAGCCTACATTACTATGGCTAATTCTCAAAGATGCGTTACTCAGCCCGTTTCATACACCCGAAGCGCGGGACTATCGTTATTACGCTGAGCGATTAGCAAAAGCAGTATGAAAATTCTACTTGTCGCCAAACCTTGGAAAGGTGGCTTAGCAAAGTACCTATTCCAGGCATTAAGTGATGCTTTTCCTAATCAGGTAAGGTGGTTGCCTACCTACCCTGATAGTTTTAGTGAACATTTACGCTATCGACAAAACAAATCTGCTTGGTTAGATCAGTTGGTCACGACTATCAATCAAACTGATTATGATGTTGCAATTTTTGTAAACTATTTGAGTATTTTCAAAAAATTACGAGCCGATCGGCGGCATCTGTTATGGATGACTGATGCGCCAAATATCAAACAAGGTGAAGATACTGCGTTTGAACGTATATTTATTTCTGACCTCGGTTATGAGCAAAGATTATTGACGCAAATTGATGCGCACCGCTATCAAGGCGAATTAGCGTTTGCCTGTTATCCTAAGCTACATCAACCAGCACAACTTAAACAGATAAAAACACGGGATGCTTGTTTTATTGGTAACAAAGACCCGTTTCGCGATCATCATTTAGGCTATTTGTTACAACAAAAAATTGATGTACAGGTATATGGGAATTATTTTTTACGTACCCCTTTATTTTGGCAATATCCATTGCATGTTCATGCGGGCGTACAAAATAAAGCCATGCAACAAATTTACGCGCAACATAAACTAAGCATTAATATCCACGCCAAAGTGGTTAAAGATGGTACGAATATGCGTACTTTTGAATGCGCCGCCTATCAAATTCCTCAAGTAATAGATACCCGACCTGGTTTGTCCCGTTTTTTTGAGGAAAACGCTTTAATGGTGAGTGAACAACCTGCGCAGATGTTGAGCCATATTCATTATTTATTAGATTATCCTGCTTACGCAGAGGAAATGGCAGTCTATGCACGCCAAATCGTATTGAGCCAACACACTTATTACCATCGTTTATTGCAAGCGTTACATGGTTGGTTACCTGCTGATGCTGAATATCGTTTACAACAAGCAAGTACCCTCAGTTATTAAATAAGGCACTTTATGCACACCTCATCAAATTCTAAATTTACACACTTTACCCTTAATTATGGCTGGTGGGTGATAGCCTTATTTGTGTTTGCCATGCCATTTGGCAAGGGGTTTGAAGTTCCTTTGGCACTCATGGCGATAGGTGGGATGGTTTTGTTAGCAAAAGAAGGACGCGCGGCCTTGCATAGCTTCAACATGCGTTGGGCACTTATCATTTTTGCTTGTATCTGGATACCCATTGCAATAGCCCTACCTGATGCGGTGATGTTAGAGCCTACTGCCAGTACTGCGCTAGCTTTCTTACGTTTTCCATTTGCAATTCTGTTTGCTACTTATGCACTGTCAAAAACCGAACACCAAACCAAGCTCTATACCGCTATATTTGCCATGTTCACCTTGGTTGTTATTGATGCTTTATTACAAGCGGCGACAGGTAGTAATCTATTAGGCTCACCGATGATAGGTGATCGAATTAGTGGCTTATTTTATCCAAAATTATCGCTGGGATTATGGATAGCACCTTTTGGTGCGATTTACTTTGAAAAAGTGCGCCAATTAGCCAAAGCTGGTCGATTGGGTTGGATGTATTGGCTATTACTCGCACCTTATACAGCTGTTGTTTTGCTATCAGGTAGTCGTGCATCTTGGGGAATATATGCCGCGAGCATGGTAGGTTTTGCTGTGTATATGTATTACACGAATCCGCAACGCAATATAAAGAAGTATTTAGTTATTGTTACTACCCTTATCATACCGTTGAGTTTTGGTTTGTATCACTACCCCCCCTTCCAACACAAAGTTGAAGCGACTGCGGGCTTGTTTAGTGGTAACTATGATAAAGTAAATGCCGCAACCAGCATACGTTTACCTATATGGATAGTTGCACTGAAAATGAGCCGAGACCATTTAATCAATGGTGTTGGGCCACGCGGTTTTCGTTATGCTTACCCGCCATATGCTGAAAAAGACGATGTATTCCTAAAAATGAATCCTAATATGGGCCCAAATCATCCACATCAAATTTTCCTAGAGGTATTAGTGGAAACAGGAATTATAGGTGTCATTGGCTATTTTGCTTTTTTATTCCTTATTATTAAACTAACCTGGCAAGCAGTCCGTCAACATAACCATCATGCGGTGCCATTTGGTATTGCTGTATTAGCGGCAACTATGCCTATCAACGCTGGTATAGGGTTTTATGCCAGCGTATTATCAGCCATGACTTGGTGGATGCTGGCTATATTTTTCGCAACATTAAGCCAACAACAGCCTCAAACTAAAGACTGATATACTGCCACAGTCTCTTCAGCTTGCCTCTCTGGGCTAAAAACCGTATTAGCGGTAGTTTTAGCCGCTTGCGCATATAGCTTGCGTAATGCCAGATCCTGAGTAAGCCGCAACACCGTATCCACAATAGCGGGCACATCGGCGGGGGGGATGAGTATGCCGCTATCATTTGCCACCATACTGGGTATCGCGCCAGTTTGTGTGCCTATACATGCCAGCCCCGTCGCCATGGCTTCTAAAAAAGCGATACAGAAGCCTTCTTTAATACTGGGTTGCAAGTAAATATCAGTCGCCGCCAGTAAGTCGGTCACATCGGCTCGCGCGCCTAGCATCTCGATGTGCTGGCTTACGTTGAGCGTATCGGCAAGCTGTTCCAGCTTATGACGATCGCCGCCGTCACCGATTAACACTAATTTGAGATTGGGTATGACCTGCACCAGCTCAGGCAATGCCTGAATCGCATAGACTTGCCCTTTGGCAGGCACTAACCGTGCCACACAGCTAACTATTAGTGCATCTTGCCAGCCCATTTGATGACGTACAGCATCTCGCTTGGCTGTGCTGAAAGCATGGGTTTCGACGGCATTGTGTATCACACTGCATTTTTCTGGCGGGTAGCCTAATTGGCACAGACTATCGCGTACCATTTCAGATACACAAATAACATGCTGGCAATGGACAAACGGGCTGGTGTGTTTGACGATGTTGTGCGCGGTGGCTACACAGGGTATATGGCGGTTGACGCGACCGACCATCGTCGCGGATTTGAGCATATGGGCGTGGATAATGTCAGGTTGCGCGTCTTTAATGGCGCATCGCAACGACCATAAAGCCCACGGATGCCAACGACTGCCTGCACGGACTATGGTATAAGCAATATGATGCTGTACTAAAGTAGCACTCAACGCGCCGACTGCAGGCAATGCCACATGCACAGCCAGCCCCAGTGCTTGCTGTTGCAGACACAAATCCAGCACATGTTTCTCCGCCCCGCCCACACCCACTGAGCCAATTACATGCAGCACTTTCATCTTACACATCCTCAATATGGTATAGTCATGCACACTTTTTAATTTGTACGTGCATCATGGAAAAACTATCCGCTTTCGTCACCACTTTTAACAACGATCGTACTTTAGCCAGTTGTCTGGAGAGCGTCAAATGGGCAGACGAAATCGTGTTGCTGGATTCGGGTAGCACAGACAAGACCTTGGCAATCGCCGAACAATATGGCTGCCAAATTTTTCATCACCCGTTTTTGGGCTACGGCAAACAAAAGCAACTCGCACTCACTAAAACCACGCATCTGTGGGTATTGCTGCTCGATGCTGATGAAGCACTTTCACTCGAAGCGCAACAGGAAATCCGCGAAATACTTAAACAACCTACCGCAGATGGCTATGATATTCCACGCTTAGAGCAAATGTTCTGGCGCATGAATAATCCGCATACCCGTCTCAATAAATTCTTACGTTTGTTCCGTAAGGATAAAGGACATATTACCGATATGCCCATCCACGCCGCGCCTAAAGTGGATGGCGTGATTAAAAGCCTCGATGCGGTATTTTACCACTACGGCGAGACGGATATTGATGTCAAAGTGAGTAAATTAAATGCCTATTCTACAGGATTAGTAAAGGACAAAGTCGCTAAAGGCACGCGCCCTAACCCTTGGATGCTGGTGTTTTACCCACCGTTCTATTTTTTACGCGCCTACTTTTTCAAGCGTGCTTTTATGAATGGCTGGGGTGGATTTATTACTTCATTTTGCGGCGCGTTTTATGTATTTCTGAAATACGCCAAGTTATACGAATATCATCAGCGCAAACGCTATGGCAAAACCATGATGCCACCTGGCGCACCTGATAATCCGCCTGTTTATGAATCCGACAAACCTTGCTAGATGGTTATTTATTCAAAAAGCAGCACCAGCTTAGCCAATACATCATCCATAATCGTCACAGGCAATTTGTCTACCTTACGTGCATGACGCGCATTGAGATCAAGCACACGTGGTTGATCACAACGAATTACGCCTGTTGTTTTTATACCTGAGATAGCGACAGAAAGCCCAATGCGCTGTGCAAATTCACCGCCGTTAGTAATAGGGCAAACGATAGGCAATTTAGTCACTTCGTTGAATTCGGTGGGTGAGACAATTAGCACTGGGCGGCTACCGCGTTGTTCATGCCCAGCACTTGGATCCAACGATACCAAATAAATATCGCCACGCTTCATAGCAATTCGCCACCAGCGGGGGGGGCGTTGACCCACTCATTTTCTTCGGCTGTTTGTGTTAAAGGGTAATCGGAAATCGCCAGTAATTCAGCGAGTGTATAGCGAGGCTTGGGTTTAGGTTCAATAATTAAGCGACCATCGACCACCCCCACCCCAACACTTTCGCCTGCTTTTAAGTGCAGCTGTTCTAAGAACGCAGGCGGTACTACCAGCATCACTGAGCCGCCAACTTTGCGTAGATTCGTCGTATGCATGACAGCACCTCATATAAGTTATATCAAAGTATAACAACAATCCATGCTTGTCACAAAGCTATCTCATTTCACGCTAAATACTTTTTATGGCTTCACCATAATCACTTCAGCATGATGATATTGCAACATAGCCATTACATGCTCGGTGTTGATGGCTTTCATGCACGAATGGTGTTCGCACGGATGCTTGCAATAGCAGTTCATGCACGCCATTTCAGCTTGTACCGCTACCACATTATCGCCTAATGGTTTGACACGATACGGGTCAGTAGGGCCGCAGATGATGACCATTTGTTTACTGGAGGCCGAGGCAATATGCGCTGTCCCTGTATCGTTACCAAACATGAATTTGGCCGTATTTGCTAAGGGTACGATGTCCAGTATTTCGGTTTCGCCACATAAATTCACCACCCCCTGCCCTACCAGTTCAGTTATCCGCCGACAGTCATCTATTTCATCTTTGCCACCTATCAGTACAACATGATCAACTTCGCCCTGCAGTAGCGTGCGGGCAAGATCAGCATACTTTTCTTCACCCCAGCGTTTCAAATAACCTGCTGCTTGGCAACCAGGGAAAAATAATGCGTAGCGGTTTTCTTGCAAGCCATGCGTTTGCATGAATGTCAGAGCGCGTGCTTGGTTATGTGGCGAGATAGGCAATACTGGGCGCGGGTGGGTCGTGGCGATACCTGCGGCATTTAATCCTGCACGCATACGTTGCACAGGCGCGGGATTGGGAAAGTCATCTGGTGCACTAATGTGATATGGCCAGCGTAAGTTATTGCCGATTAAATATCGCGCCGCACCGCCTGTCAGCCGTAACAATCCCAACATAAAGCGTGATCTGTCAGTGGTTTGCAAATCAATAATTAAATCATAACGCCCACGACGCACGGTTTGCATCCATTGCCACATTGCCTGCCATTTGCCTTTGCGTTGGCGCACATTGATGTAAGTAATGTTGCTAAAACGGGCATCGTATTGAAATAGCTTATGCCACGGTGGCAAGGTGTTCAAATCAATCTGCGCCTTGGGAAAAGCCTGGGCTATGTCTGCCATCACGCTGGTTGCCATGATTAAATCCCCCAACGCACTCCATTTGATGATTAAAATACGGCGGATGCTGGGGTCGTTGGGTAAATCTAATGGCATGGTTTATTGAACGGCGAGTGCGAAGGTATCCAGCATGGGCTGAATTTCAGCACGTTTGAGCTTAAGCGAGGCTTGATTGACGACTAAGCGTGAGCTGATGTCCATGATTTCTGCGACGCTGATTAAGCCATTGGCTTTCAATGTACTGCCACTGCTGACTAAATCGACGATCACATCGGCTAATTTGACCAACGGTGCCAGCTCCATAGAGCCATATAATTTAATTAAATCGACATGCACACCTTTAGCCGCGAAGTATTCGCGTGCAGTATTCAAGTATTTGGTTGCCACGCGCAAACGCGCACCTTGGCGTACAGCTTGTTCATAATCGAATGCTGGATGGGCGGCTACCATCATTTTGCAACGGGCGATTTTTAAGTCTAGTGGCTGATATAAACCTTCACCGCCGTGCTCTATGAGCACGTCTTTACCCGCTATGCCCAAATCAGCCGCGCCGTGTTGTACGTAGGTTGGTACGTCAGTGGCACGAATAATAATCAGGCGCACATTCGGCTTATTGGTTCCGATAATGAGCTTGCGTGATTTATCAGGATCTTCGTTAGGGATGATGCCTGCGGCTGCCAATAACGGTAAAGTTTCCTGAAAAATGCGCCCTTTGGATAAAGCTATCGTAATCATCTCGCCTCCTTAATGTATGCGGCGTATGCGTGCGCCGATTTGATTAAATTTTTCTTCTATACATTCATAACCACGATCTATATGGTAAATCCGCTCTATTGTGGTTTCACCCTCTGCGACTAACGCCGCTAATACCAAGGATGCAGAAGCGCGTAAATCTGTTGCCATGACGATAGCACCTTCTAATTTATCTACGCCACGCACTATCGCGGTATTGCCTTCGATGTCGATATTTGCACCTAAGCGTTGCATTTCTTGTACGTGCATAAAGCGATTTTCAAATATCGTTTCTGTGACTTTTGCCACACCATCAGCGATACAATTCATCGCCATAAACTGCGCCTGCATATCGGTGGGGAAAGCAGGATGCGGTGCGGTTTTGATATTTACAGCACGCGGGCGTTGCTGCATAGTAAGTGTAATAGTATCCGCTGTGGTGACGATTTCTGCACCTGCCTCACGCAGTTTTTCCAATACGGCATCAAGTGTATCAGCACGTGTATGCGTGCACGTTATCTGCCCTTGAGTGATAGCGGCGGCAACTAAATAAGTGCCTGTCTCAATTCTATCAGGCATGATGCTATGCGTTGCCGCGTGTAATTTATCCACGCCTGTGATGGTAATCATATCGCTACCAGCACCTGTTATTTTTGCGCCCATAGCGATTAAACATTCAGCTAAATCAACTACTTCTGGCTCACGCGCGGCATTTTCCAACACGGTAACGCCTTGTGCTAAGGTCGCCGCCATCATCAGGTTTTCAGTGCCCGTAACGGTCACTGTATCCATAAATATACGCGCACCTTGCAGACGATTGGCTTTAGCGTGTATATAACCATGCTCGATGTGGATTTCCGCACCCATCGCTTGCAGGCCTTTGATATGCAAATCGACAGGACGCGAGCCTATCGCGCAACCACCAGGTAGGGATACCTTAGCTTCGCCAAATCGGGCAACTAATGGCCCTAATACTAAAATAGAAGCTCGCATGGTTTTCACCAATTCATATGGGGCTTCTAAATTAGGCAGGTGGTTAGCGTGTAAATCCACGCCATTTTGGTCATCTAAATTAACTTGCATCCCTATATGACCTAGCAAAGTCAGCGAGGTGCTAATATCTTTGAGCTTAGGCAGATTATCCAAATGCAACACATCTTCAGTCAGCAAAGCCGCGCACAATATAGGCAATGCCGCATTTTTTGCGCCCGAAATTCGCACCTCACCTTGTAAACGTGTGCCGCCTAGTATCGCGAGTTTATCCATGATTATTGATTCACCTCAGCCCATTGCTCAGGCGTAAAGGTTTTCATGGAGAGCGCATGTATCTCGGATTTCATACGCTCGCCTAATGCGCGATACACCACTTGATGCTGTTGCACACGGCTTTTGCCTGCGAACTCGTTACTGACAATAATGGCTTCGAAATGCTCGCCATCACCAACAACGTTAATAAATTCACAAACCATGCCCTGCGCTATGGATGTTTTAATGCTATCTGGTTGTACCATCATGATTTTTTGCTATAAATTAGGGAAAATTAAGGGCGCAACGCCATACAGTGTTGCAAGATTTGTCAGATTGACAGGGATGCCTGTACAACGCAAGGTGCTTTTTTGTTTCAGTGCCATGCGCTGGCAAGCCAGAATAAAAGCTAAAGCTGTTGAATCCAGTTGGGTGATAGCGGATAAATCAAATACCGTACGGCCTTGTTTAACCGCCGCCAAACCAGCCGTTAATTGACGGCTGGCTGAGTGTAAAGTCAATTCACCTGTGACTTGATAAGCATCTGACATGTGTTATTTAGACGTGCTGGTTTTGGATGCCACAGGCGCATTTTGCTGATTACGCGTTGCCAAGGTGCGGATTAAGCCATCGATACCTGCATTACGGATTTCAGTCGCAAATGAACCACGGTAGTTAGTAACTAGGCTCACGCCGTCTATGCTCACATCATAAACTTTCCAACCAGCGGCAGTTTTTTCCATACTGTAATCTATCGGTATAGGTTGCGCACCTGGTTGCTTTACTTGGGTTTGCACGGTCGCATCGGTTGCATTTGCCGCCATTACAAACGGTTTGTATTCAATCACTTGATTATTAAACTCCGCTAACGCGTTAGCATATGTGCGCACGAGTAAAGTGCGGAACTCTTTGCTAAGGGCTTGCTGTTGCGCAGGATTTGCTTGCCGCCAATAACGCCCTACTGCCAGCATAGTCATCTGATTAAAATCAAAATTAGGCAATACTTTAGCATCAATGAGTGCATAGAGTTTTTGGCTATCATTGGCAAAAATAGCTTTGTCGCGCTTTAAGATAGTCGTGACATCTATCGTCGTCGTTTTAACTAAAACATCGGGTGCAATCACATCGGCATAACTCATTGTGCTTGCCAACATCAATAAACAAGCTGTCAAAAAAGTTTTCATTTTATTTAGTCTCACCAATCGCACGGTTTAATTGTGCAACGTTCATATTGTAATCATTGACAGTGCGCAGATACTCCGCCTGTGTCAATGCGTAAGTTTTTAATGCGTCCGCGACTTTGTCGGCTTTTTCCAAGCCTGCACTAAAGTCTGCCAATGCCGCTATCATCCAGCGTCTGCCCGCCATTGCCCCTATTGCTAATTGCTGCTGGGCATAATAATTCGCTTGCACTTGGTTATACGCTTCTGCTACCTGAAAAGGAATACCTGCTTGCGCAAATTGCGTTTTGTAGTTCAATGCTTCTAAGTCAGCTTGTGCCTGTGCAACTTGTGCGCTGGCGACAGCAGGAACAACATCCCATTTCATACCCACCACTGGTGTTAAACCTGCGTTATTAAATGGGTCATAAAGATAGGGATTATTTAAGGTGTCACGACGTGAAGCGTAATTTGCCTGCCCGATTACACCCGCGTAAATGTTAGGATAGCTCTCGGATTTTTTAGCCGCAACCAAAGCGCGACGGGCACGCATACCTGCTTCTAATTGTGCCATTTCTGGACGATTAGCGACGGCAGTGTTTTCAAAATCAACCAGCGTCCCTGTAGGCAATGCCACTGGCGTAATACCGTCGTCAGCCACTTCCAGCTTGCTATCCAAGCCCACACCCGTTAGCAGTTTTAAGCCATCCAAGCTGATTTTTTCTATTGCTTGTGCTTGGCTTAAATACTTTGCCAGCATTCCGTTTGCTGCTTGCAATGCGTACAAATCAGATTGTTTAGATTCGCCTTTATCCGCTTTTAAGTTACGTTCTACACGAGCGAGCGCGTCATTTAGCTTTTTTTGCACATCATCAAGCAAGCGACGACTGTCACGCGCAGTTAAATAGCCGTAATAAGCACGTTTGACATCTATCACCGTATCCGCTTGGCTAATGCGCACGTCACCGCGTTTTACATCTATGTTGCCTTTCGCGGCTTCGCTGTAATGCTCAATTTTACCAAAAGTATAAAGCGGCTTGATAATGGAAAACTGCAATGAAGTCCAATCAGACAAACCGCCAGGGAACGGTCCATCAGAGCGCGGAGTCGTGCCTGAGGTTGCACCATTTTGGTAAAAACCGCCCTTAACTTGAGGGGATAAACCAATAAACACATTAGCACTCAAGCGTAAGCCATCACTGCCCTGTGCTTCATCGAGCAAAGCGCGCGCGGATTCGACCAATTGCTCACGTTCTTTGATGCGTGGATCAGCGCTTAAGCTCATAGTAATGGCATCATTTAAGCTGATGGTTTGCGCTTGCGCCACGGGGCTGGCTATGGCGGCGGCGACTATTAAGCTAATTAAGGTTTTATTCATGGCTGTGTCCCTTGAGTAGGTGTTTGCGCGGCATCCGTCTTAGGTGCATCTGACGCTTTATTATATAAAAATTGGCTAATTAGGTTTTCCAACACGACAGCCGATTGTGTAATCTTGATTTTATCACCAGTTGCTAAGTTTTTCACATCGCCGCCCGCATCCAAGGCAACAAATTGCTCGCCCAATAGCCCTGAAGTCATAATAGCGGCTGAAGTGTCTTTAGGAAACTGGTATTGACCATCCAAAGTCAGTGTCACGGTTGCTTCAAAATTCTGGTTATCAAAACGAATAGCACTCACCCGTCCCACCACCACGCCTGCACTTTTTATCGGCGCACGTACTTTTAAGCTACCTATATTATTAAAATCAGCTTGTACGTTATAAGTAGGCGCACTGCTAAAGCTGCTCATATTACCCACTTTGAGTGCCAATCCCAACAGTGCGGCAAACCCAGCCAGCACGAATAGCCCCACCCAAAAATCCAGCTTGGCTCTTTCCATCCTAAATCCCCTTAAACATAAATGCCGTCAGCACAAAATCCAGTGCCAGTATGGCCAACGACGACGTTACCACTGTACGCGTGGTCGCACGCGAAATCCCTTCAGCAGTCGGCATCGCATCATAACCTTCAAATAAAGCAATCGTGGTAATCGCAAAACCGAATACCACGCTTTTAATCACGCCGTTCAGCACGTCATTACGCACATCGACAGCCGCCTGCATTTGCGACCAGAACGCGCCATCATCGACACCGATAAGCACCACGCCGACCAAATAGCCGCCAAACACACCCACAATAGAAAAAATCGCAGCTAATAATGGCATGGAAATCACACCAGCCCAAAAACGCGGTGCGATAACTCGGGCAATAGGATCAACCGCCATCATCTCCATCGCTTTTAATTGCTCGGTTGTTTTCATTAAGCCAACTTCAGCAGTAATCGCCGACCCTGCACGACTAGCGAATAATAACGCAGCAACGACTGGACCTAATTCACGTACCAATGACAATGCGACCAATACGCCCAAAGATTGTTCCGTGCCGTAAGTTTGTAAAGTTTGATAACCTTGCAAACCCAACACCATCCCCACGAACAAACCCGACACCACGATAATGATAAGCGACAGCACGCCGCTGGCGTAAACCTCATTCATAATCAGCTGAAAACGCCGCCAGCTTAACCCTGAACGCCACAACACCTGCCCTAAAAACCGCGCCGCTGATCCTAAACGCCAAATACTGTCAATGACACCATGCCCGATACGGCTAACCACATTCGGCTGAGACTTCATCGCGCCACCCCTAAATCCACTGCGTAATCAGGTGCTGGGTAATGGAATGGCACAGGTCCGTTTTCTTCCGCATGGATAAATTGATGTACGAAAGGTAATGTTGACGCGCGAATTTCGTCAGGCGTACCTTCAGCCTCAACCATACCATCTGAAATAAAGTAAACGTAATCAGCGATATTCAGCGATTTGTGTATGTCATGCGTAACTAAAATAGAAGTCAGCCCCAGCGCATCGGTCATGCGTCGTATCAGATTGCCAATGACATCCAAAGAAATAGGATCTAACCCCGTAAATGGTTCATCGTACATAATGAGCTGGGGATCTAAAGCCACCGCACGCGCCAACGCCACACGTCTAGCCATGCCGCCTGATAGTTCGTAAGGCATTAAATCATGCGCACCACGCAAGCCCACCGCATGTAGCTTCATCAACACCAAATCATGTATCAGCTCTTCAGATAAATCGGTATGTTCACGCATCTGAAATGCCACATTATCAAACACGCTCATGTCGGTAAATAATGCGCCAAACTGAAATAGCATCCCCATTTTGCGACGGATTTTATACAGCGCATCATTACTTAGCTGATGAATGACCTGCCCATCCACGCGCACTTCACCGTGCGTGGGGCGCAATTGACCGCCGATTAAGCGTAACAGCGTCGTCTTACCTGAGCCGCTACCACCCATAATCGCAATGACTTTTCCGCGTGGCGCAACAAGGTTGATACCTTTTAGGATAGCGCGGCTGCCGTAGGCAAATGAGACGTTATTGATTTCGATCAGATTGTCAGCGGACACGATAAAAATGCGAGTGAATAATGACGACATTCTAACCTAAATAAGCAAATTACGACAAACTGAAACAGACTTAAACATGACATAACATAAAGCCTGCTTGGTAAATTGCATGAAGAATGGCATTATTGATGAAATTAACTGACACCAGCACACTATGCAACTCGACTTATTCTACGAAATATCCCAACCACCTGGCATACAGCGTACCGAAGCACAGGCTTTCGCTCAATGTATGGCAGAGATAGTGCTGGCTGACAGCTTGGGTTTTGGCACGGCATGGCTGGTTGAACACCATTTTATGCGCGGTTATTCGCATTCGTCCAAGCCCGATTTAGTATTGGCCGCATTAAGTCAACGCACGCAAAACATACGATTAGGTTTGGGTATAACGCCACTGCCTTACCATCACCCTATTCACGTTGCCGAACGCGCCGCGACATTGGACATACTCTCTCATGGTCGATTAGAGCTAGGCGTAGGGCGTGGGTTTTCACCGCAAGAATATCGCGCATTTGGTGCAGATATGGCGCACAGTCGCACCATGACCGCCGAATCGCTAGACATTATCAAGCTCGCTTTTGCGCGTCAACCTGTCACCTATCACGGGCAACATTATCAACTAGACGCGCTAGACATACTCCCGCACCCCATACAAACACCGCACCCCCCCATCTGGAGTGCGGCAGTGAGCCCAGATACATTTATTTGGGCGGCGCAATCTCAGCTCGGCATGTTGGCAGGGCCTTTCAAGCCATGGCTCATGGTTAAACAAGATGTAAAACACTACCTAGCCGCTTGGCAACACGACCAACCTGCACGCACAGGCATGACCGTAGGCATACTATGTTTGGAAGATGGTAAACGGGCGAAAAAAATTGCCAAAGACGCATTCATTTGGTTCTACCAACAGCTATTTGCCACCACCCTACCCGTTTTAGAAAAGCTCTACCCCAGTTATGAGCATTTCCATGATTTAGGTAAATTCCGCAACCTGTTAAAACTAGGTATCAATCTACCTTTACTAGAAACCTTTGGCATGGCCGTAGTAGGCACGCCAGACGAATGTATTGATAAACTCCAGAAGTACCGTGAAGCAGGTGTGACGAATCTACTCTGCGCAGTTGGCGCAGGGGCGGTGAGCACAGAAATAACACAAGAATCCATGCAATGTTTAGCGCAGGATGTGATGCCTGCACTACAGAACTAACATGCGCGTATTAGTCACAGGCAGTAGTAGCCACTTAGCCCGCGCCTTGCTACCATTATTATGCAATCACGCCAGTATTCAACAGGTTACAGGAATAGACATACAGCCTGCCGTATATCAACACCCTAAATTTACCGCCATACAAGACGATTTGACGCGCGTTGATTTAAGCAAACTATTACACCAGCACGATGGGCTTATACACCTCGCGTTTATCGTCCTACGCGGTAAAACCCCTATCACCGCCATGCGTGCTATCAACATCAGTGCGACACAACGCCTATTCGATACCGCCGTTGCTTTGGGTATAGCGCACATCGTGCATTTATCCAGCGCATCCGTCTATGGTGACGGTGTCATGTTGCAAGAAGATGCCCCGCTACGCCCTATCGCAGGGTTCTTATACGCCCAACACAAAACCGAGCTAGAGCACTGGCTAATCGCAAATCATCCCCATATTTGCCGCCTACGCCCACATATTATTTTGGGGCAACATGCGCAAACCTTACTGGTAAATATCTTACGCCAGCCTTTTTACGTCAAACTGCCCGACCCACAGCCGCAATTACAAGTCGTGCATGAAAACGATGTTGCACGCGCCATCCTGACCGCGCTACTGAACCAAGCCCAAGGTGCTTATAACCTAGCATCTAACCCCTGCTTTAGCTTTCGCGATGCCATTAAGCAACGCCACCGTTATGCCATAGCCGTATCGCCACGACTGGCAAAAAGCGCATTAAATTTGATTTGGCGCACCACGGGTATAGGTGGCGAAATTGGCTGGATAGATGGCGTGCATAACACATTGACATTAAATTGCAGTAAAGCCCAACGTGTTCTCGGCTGGCAAGCGGAGAACGCAACACAGGACATACTATTAGGTAACGTTATGGCGTGCTGAGGTAACGCTTCAGCACCTACCCACAGCAACGCACAGGGCGATTTTCCATGGCTAATAAGCGTTGATAGTCTTGCTGATATTCAGGAATAGCCTGCCAAACAGGGTCTAAGGTATGCAATATGCCCACCGCCCAATCAGGCAATGCGGGATTAACGCGATAAAATATCCACGTGCCGTCACGGCGTATAGATAAAATTTGCGCATCACGCAAAATCGCTAAGTGGCGCGAGGCTTTAGGTTGCAAGACGGCCAATGCTTCATGCAACTCGCACACACACAACTCACCTTCATGCGTAATCAACGCCAACATACGGCGGCGGGTTTCATCGGCTAAGGCATCAAAAAAATCGGCGACTAGGCACATGTATTAAATTTCGCAATATAAGCATCATAATGTTGACGAAATACGCGCTCCAGCTCGTCTATCACCTCATCTGCTGGCACGCTGTGTATCATATGGCGAGTCATTTGGTTAGACGTATCATTGAGTAGCTTATTCGGCTCTAACATAGGATAAGTGGCACGCAAGCGTTTGATTCCTTTCACCACCGACTCATGCTCGGGACGGGCTATATCGACAGGTTGCGGCAAATCAACTGCCGCTAACGTAGATGGGCGGCTGGCGAGAAAAGCCAGATAATCCAATGCGCCTTGTTGCTGTATAGGATCTAGTGCGCGGAAATGCTGAAGCAAATCACGTTCTATCGCTATCATTTATTTCACCACATTCAAGTTAAATACAGGCATTTTATGACGTTCAGTCATCAAATCCAACGACGTTACCAAAGCAAGGCAAATATCAGCAGCAACCTGTTGATTAACAGGCCAATGCTCTCGCGCTTCCGCTAGAATATCACCTATATTATCAGGCAATGGGCGGTTATCTTCCATGAGCATATCTTCTATCATGCCAGGCTTGATTTCTGGGCGGAACAACATAGCGTAACTCAAATCATCAGGACGCACAGCCAGCCAATGCCCGTTATCGTCAACGACAATAGGCTCCATGCCTGCAGGCAAGGTCGCGTCGCCGTTATACATGACCAACAGCTTTTTACCATCGACAGCATTAGCTAATAAATCATCTTTACCTGCCTCAGTTTTATGGCAAGTCGTCCAGTAAGCGTTGAAATAAGGTTCATCCGTGACCTCACCGCCCGCTTGCAATATCATCACCAATGCGCCAAAACCGATGCCGACAACGGGACGATTCATTTTTTTGAAATTAGTTAATAAACGCAATTCTTGCGCTACCCAGGGGCAGGCATCTTCATCAGTGATAGGGTATGCGCCACCCAACAACCATAGCGCATCATGCTGAGTAGCGGTGCTGGGTAAATCCACGCCTAAAAATGGACGTTGATATTGAAAACCTATATTACGCGATTCTAATTGTTTTTCGACCATACCCAAGAACTCAGAATATGAGTGTTGCACTAACATAAAACGTTTCATAACAAATACCTATGAATTAAAGTTAAGGTCTTTTGCAATCAAATCTATCAGCGATTGCAATAATTTTGAACGGAATTTTTCTTGCGTGTAAACCAGTGTCAAGTCACGACGTAGTGGCGGGTTCAGCGGAATAGCCAACAGTTTACCTAATTTCTGCTCTTTCAGCACCGAACTTTTAGAGACCACCGCCACACCCAAACCTGCCTCAACTGCGCCTTTAATCGCTTCTTGGCTGCCTAGTTCCATGACAACTTCTAAAGTTTCGGGCTGAATTTGATGTTCGTGCAAATACTTATCCACCACCTCACGCGTTCCTGAGCCTGGCTCTCGACTGATATAAGGCTCACTGACAAATTGACTGGCTTGTATATGCGTTAAATTTGCCCACGCGTGATTTAGCGCACAAATCACCACCAAATCATCCTGATAAAATCGTTGTGTGACTAAATTCAAATGATGCGACGGCGATTCAACTAAGCCCACATCCAAGCTATGATCGATAACACGGTTTTCTATGGTCTGCGAGTTGGCTACAAATAAGCGTAATTGCGCCTGTGGAAAACGCGCCTTAAATAACCCCAACATTTGCGGCAACATATAATCCGCTATCGTCGTCGATGCGCCTATCGTCAATGTGCCGCTGGCTTCGTCACTCATTTCGACTAAGCGACTTTCCATTTCGGCAGTCAGATTCAAAATGTTTTCAGCGTAGCGCATTGCTAATTCGCCTGCCGCCGTTAAGCTGATTTTGCTCGGGCTACGTTCAAATAGGCTGATATTCAACTGCGACTCTAGCTGTTTCACTTGAAAAGTGACTGCTGGTTGCGTCATGCACAAACATTCTGCCGCTTTAGTAAAGCTCAAGTGCTTGGCGACAGTGTAGAATACTTGTAATCGGCGATCGGCCATAGTGAATTTGCAATCTATAATAATTGATTACATTCAATCATATTTAGCGTGATGAAGATAGGTACATATAATGAGTAACGCATGGAAAAAACTGGATTTGGCAGGTGAAGGCTTGCAATCAGCCAATATGAAGCTGGTTGAACAAATGAAACAGCGTAAATTAGCCTATCAATTACTGGCTATTTTCCCATTGGGCTTACATCGTGATTATCTGGATGAAGTCCGTGGTGCGTGGGTTTATCGGTTGGCAACTATCGCCATTATTGCCTTATTGATACTAGGAAAAACCTACATCGCGCTGGCATTACTCGCTGCTATCAGTGCTTTTGCGATTTACGATATACGCTGGATAGAAGACCGCGTGGCAGCTATCAACAAAGCACTCCGCATTGCCGCCTATAAATCAAAACCAGCCACCCAAATGCCTAAAAATTATCGCGGACGTTATACCGATGAAGGGCTGGACGAGTATTTGCAAGTTAAAGAACAAGAACGCGGTGGTCACGTCCTGCCAGGCAAAGACCCCGCGCTCAATAGCCGTAGCCGTGCGCCTTCATTTGCCGAGCAAGAAGCCATGCTTAATGCCATGGCTAAAGCCAAAACTGATAAATCATCACAGTAACACTGATATGAACTTTGGCTTTTACATCATCCTCGTCGCACAGTTTTTATCCGCATTAGCCGATAACGCCCTACTTTTTGCCGCCATTGCATTGCTCACGGAGCTGAATGCCCCTAGCTGGCACACCCCCATGTTGCAACAATTTTTTGTATTCTCATACATCTTATTAGCCCCTTTTGTCGGTACATTTGCAGATGCCTACCCTAAGGGACGGGTGATGTTTATTAGCAACAGCATCAAGTTACTCGGCTGTTTCGCCATGCTGGCTGGCGTTAATCCACTCTATGCTTATGGTATCGTCGGCTTTGGCGCGGCGGCTTACTCGCCTGCTAAATACGGCATACTCACTGAATACCTGCCTGCTGATAAATTAGTTGCCGCAAATGCGTGGATGGAAGGTGCTACCGTGCTCGCCATCATACTCGGGGCTATCATAGGCGGTGTTTTGCTTAACCCAGCCTTACTACCGAGCTTAGTCGATTATTTGCCTATACTGGCTGGGTTTGACGTAGCTAAATTCGCTATTATTTTTATAATAGGGCTATATATTTCTGCCGCTATTTTCAATTTATTCATCCCTAAAACAGCACCCGACCACAAACCTAAACAGCGCGACCCGATTTCATTGGTTCGCGATTTTTGGCATAGCTTTATGCAATTATGGCGTGACCCATTAGGCGAAGTTTCCTTAGCCGTCACCACCTTATTTTGGGGTGCTGGTGCAACATTACGCTTAGTGGTTTTATCATGGGCGGTGCTAGTATTAAAGTTTGACATGCAGCAAGCCACCCAATTGACCGCTACTGTCGCCGTCGGCATCGCAATTGGGGCTGTCATTGCGGGGCGTTACGTTAAACTAAATGATGCGATACGCGTTATTCCTGCTGGCATCATTATGGGGCTGGTGGTGATTAGCATGGTGTTCGTTACCAACCCTATTGTGGCTGGCATTTTATTGGCGATTATTGGCATACTGGGCGGTTTCTTCGTTGTCCCTATGAACGCCTTGCTCCAACATCGCGGGCATTTGTTAATGGGGGCTGGGCATTCGATTGCGGTGCAAAATTTTAATGAAAACCTTTCTATTTTGATTATGCTAGGTCTGTATGCCCTGATGGATCATGCCCATTGGTCGATACACGCGATCAATATCGTATTTGGCGTGTTTATCAGCGTTTCCATGTTAATCATACAAATCCATTACCGTCATATCAACCCTAAACACCATGCTTGATATAGAACGCGCTTTTGCCGCCGATGGACCATTGGCGGCAGTCATCCCCAATTTCCACGCCCGCACCCAACAAATCGACATGGCGCGTGCCGTGCATGATGCCATCACTAATCAATCAACATTGATAGTAGAAGCAGGCACAGGCACGGGTAAAACCTTGGCTTATCTGACTCCCGCGCTATTAGCGGGTGGTAAAGTGATTATCTCCACAGGCACTAAAAACTTACAAGACCAGCTATTTCATCGCGACTTACCCGCAGTCCGTGGCGCGTTGGGCGTGCCTGCTATTATTGCCTTACTCAAAGGTCGTGCTAATTACGTTTGCCACCACCACCTAGCGCAAGCACAGCAACAAGGTAATTTTGCACAACGCGAAGATGTCGTGCACCTAGCGCAAATCGTGCGCTTTGCCGAATATAGCAAAACAGGTGACAAAGCCGAATTATCAGGCGTGCCTGAAGACGCGGCGATTTGGCGACACGTCACCTCCAGCCGCGACAATTGCCTAGGTAGCGATTGCCCGCAACATAAACAATGCTTTGTGCTAGAAGCGCGTAAAAAAGCCATGGATGCCGACATCATCGTCGTCAATCACCATCTATTTTTTGCCGATGTATGGTTGCGTGACGAAGGCGTTGCCGAGCTATTACCTGCTTGCAACACTGTTGTGTTCGACGAAGCACATCAGCTCCCTGAAACAGCAGGCTTGTTTTTTGGCACGACCATTTCAACAGGACAAATCATCGAATTAGCCCGCGATGCCCGCCATGAAGCACTGGTATCATGCAAAGACTACCCCGCGCTCACCGAAGCCGCCCACGTATTAGACAAAGCCGCACGTGATTTACGCCTAGTATTTGAAGAAGACGCAGGTCGCTGGGCAATGGATAAAGTCAGCCTGCGCGCAGGCTACGCCGAGGCACTAAAAACCAGTGACCACGCGTTAAATGAACTCAATCGCCACCTAGAAAGCCAAGCCCAACGCTCGCCTGATTTAGAAAGCATCTGGCAACGCGGTATTGCGCTCGCCGAACAATTAAGCAAATGGCAATTACCCACGCCCGCTGACAGTGTACGCTGGGTTGAAGCCTACACCCACGCCCTAACACTTAACACCACACCGTTATCAGTCGCCGATATTTTTGCCAAACAAATCGCCAGCAATGCCCGCGCATGGATATTCACCTCGGCAACCTTATCGGTAAAAGGCGATTTCAGCCATTATCGCGCCCAGCTAGGCCTACTCGACAGCACCAGCCATAGCTGGGAAAGCCCATTTGACTACGCCAAACAAGCCCTGCTCTACGTCCCCACCACCATCCCCGAGCCGAATACGCCTAATTACACCACCGCCGTCGTCACCGCCGCGCTGCCCGTTATTATCGCCAGCGCGGGGCGTGCATTCATGTTATTCACCTCATTACGTGCCATGAAAGAAGCGCGCGACTTACTCGCCGCGCACTTTGAACAACTGCAATTGAGCTTCCCCATATTGATGCAAGGTGAAAGCTCACGCACAGAATTATTAGCGCAATTTCGTCAATTAGGTAATGCCGTATTACTAGGTAGCCAGAGTTTTTGGGAAGGCATAGACGTAAAAGGCGAGGCACTTTCCTTAGTCATCATCGACAAACTCCCCTTTGCCCCGCCCGACGACCCCGTCCTCGCCGCCCGTATCCAGCAAATCAAAGAAAATGGCGGTAACGCCTTTATGGACTACCAACTGCCACACACCGTTATCACCTTAAAACAAGGTGCAGGGCGACTCATACGCGACGAAAACGACAGAGGCGTACTCATGATTTGCGACCCGCGCTTAATCAGCAAACACTATGGTCGCCGCATCTGGCAAAGCCTGCCGCCAATGAAACGCAGCCGCGTTGAAGACGAAGTGCTGGCTTTTTTCGAGCATAGCAAGCACTTGGCTGACAAGTAAGCGACGCGTCGCGCAGCCTATTAAACATTAGTCCTTGCAGAGAAAGACTACACGATGACTAAAGATTCAAAACCATCTGCAATCATCGCAGAACAAGTGATCCCACGCACTACACATTCTATCTCGATAGATGGCACGCCCTACTAGCCTCACTCATCAAGCGAGGCGAGGCTAGTCAATAATGGCAAATTACAGCCTATTGAGTAATTCGATTTTTTTGGTGTTAAATTCAATGTCCGTCAGTGCCCCTGCGTCACGTAGCTTGGACAGTTTTTCAATCAGCTGGACTATCGTATCGCTAGTGTCATTTTTGAGCGTGGGCATCTCCGTTGCTACGGGCGCAGGATTTTGATTGACAGGCTGGGCAACATTATCATACACAGCTTGTGCAAAATTAGTCTGGGGTGGCGGTGGCACGGGCATCGCATTCACGCCACCAGAAATAATCGGCAACGCGGCTACGGATATGGTTCCATATTGGCTGGAAAATGTGAGCGAGGTGTCGCCGCCTTGTTGTTGACTGACCCCGCCAATATTATGATCCAGCGTATCATAAACGGTGACTTGCCCATTCATCTCAACAGCTAGTCTGTGAGGAAAAGCCGCATAACGGATATTGTTTTGACCGCCACTGCTAAAAGGATTCCCTAAATCAGCTGGCCACCAATGGATGCTACCTGGTGTGCCTGCTGGTATGACAGGAAATATTTGCGTATTTGCGAGGGCATTAGAAATCTCTGCACAGAGGTTATTGACTGTATTTTTGAGGCCATAGTTGAACATATCGCCCACCATCGTCATACCGCCTTGCATCCACTGTCCTGAACCGCCCAGCTCAGGCGAGTTGAACTGCGCCATCGTACCGCCGCCATTACTCACGGCGATAATCATATGTATAACGGCATCGTGGCTGAGATTGTATCTATTGGATAAGTCGTTGACTATATTTTGACCTGCTGGCGTGAGTTGCTGCATAGTGACTCCTGCTTAATAAGTGGTTGAAGGTAATGACAACCCAGCCTCGACAGCGCGGGCACAATATATCAGGTGTTTTTATAAGTATAACAGTATATGGTGATACTTAAGGACAATAACAAAATTCAAAGCAGTCGCTGCTGTCACTTTTCTCAAAAATTGATGTTAAAAACCAAACTAAAAAGGTGACATTAGGCACACATTAAACTAGAATTCTCTAGATGAAAGCATTCCGCTGGAACCATGATAAAAATGAACTATTGAAACTCGAACGTCGCATTTCATTCGAGGAAATTGTGCTGGCAATCGAAGCAGATGGATTGTTAGATGAGTTATGCCATCCCAATCTGGATAAATATCCTAATCAATTCGTTTTTGTCGTGGCACTTGATGATTATGCTTACTTAGTGCCTTATATTGAAGAAGTTAATTATTACTTTTTGAAAACAATAATTCCGAGTAGGAAGGCAACCAGAGACTATTTGTTTAAGGAGTCGTAAAAATGATACCACTTGATGAATTTGAAAAAGAAATTCTAGCTGAATACGACAATGGTGGGCTCAAACCCAGCGGACTATCAAAAGTTAAATTAGCAAAATTCAAAGCCACCGCTACTGTCACTTTTCTCAAAGAAAAGCGAGTCAATATCCGCCTTACTGCGCCAGATTTGATGGATATTCAAGCGCGTGCGCTTGAAGAAGGGATGCCCTACCAGACTTTAATCGCAAGCGTGTTACATAAGTTTGTTTCTGGGCGGCTGGTAGAGCGCTCAAGCAATTTAGCACCTCGATCAAACGCGACACCGCGTAAGCGCGGCACTGCTTAATTATGCCGTATAGGAGCGGCACTGGGTCAATACTTCTGCCGCTCGACCACCACTGCCGAGCAGCTTGAAAATGCGTTCAGACTCGGCACTAATCGCTGCGCGGGCAACGCCATTTAAGGCGAGATAACTGCTGTTTTTGTGGGTTGCGAGCTGATTACGGATGGCGGTCACGGCCACGTCGGCCAGTGTGGTGTAGTAGGTCACTTTGGCGACACCGTTTGCTACCAGTTTTCTGAATTGATCGTCGGTTAGCCCCGTGCCACCATGTATTACCAAGGGTATGCCCACCGCTTCGTTGATTTTGCTCAGGCGTTGTATGTCTAGCTTGGGTGTGGTGCGTAACATGCCTTGGTGCGTGCCTATGGTGATAGCCAAGCTATTGACTTCGGTACGCTCTACATAGGCTTTGGCCTCGGCGGGCATGGTTAAATTGATGTCTGCTTCGACGGTGACATTAGCATCTTCGTTCAGATTAATAGGCGCATAACCGAGTATGCCCTCTACTGACACGCCGTTGGCATGGGCAAACTTTACCAGTTCCCGCGTTGCGCGTATGTTCTCGTCTAATGGCAATGCCGATACATCGAGCATGACAGCGTTGCACCCCAGTGCTATGCCCGCTTGCGCCTTGACGGCAGAAGACGCGTGATCGAATGCGATGGCAACGGGAATGGAAGCTCGTTGCGCACCCGCAATCGCAGCGGCAACCAATAACTCAACGCTGTAATAGGCTTGATGCGGCTCTGAAAAACTCAGTATTATCGGCGCACGACAAGACTCAGCGGCAGATAATACGCCGTCTAAAAACTCGAGGTTAATCAAGTTGAACGCACACACCGCATAACCGTGACGGTAAGCGTGATTTAGCATGTCTGTTGTATTTACTAGCGGCACGTATGTTATCCTCAAACTATGTTTTTTATATGGTAATCACCATCATGGAAATCACTTGCTACCGCGATTCCATTTACGCGCAAGAAACACGCACTCTACCCGCTCACGTTTATAATTTGGCGTTAAATCTGTTGCACAACACGCCACAGCGCGTGCTGTTTGTACCTATACGCGCCATGCAATACTTGGCTGTATTGGATGATGAAGAATGGGTATTTTTAGACGGTGTGCGTAAATGCTGGGTGGATATTGCATGGCAACATTTTCAGCCTCAGCAACGCAACAGTTTGAGTGATGCCGTTGCTTATCAGGCTGTTTATTACCAAGCTGAGTCGAGCTTGTTGATGAGCCGTTTGCAACATGAATTGCCGCTTGCGCTCCAAGCACTTGCCAGCAAATCACGTCCCGTACAAACGGGAAGCATCATCAAATTGCCCGCGTCTTAATTACTCATCGTCGCCTAATTCAGCATCCCAGCCATCAGCACGCGCCTTAACGATAGCCTGCTCATACAGCGCGGTATGCTTAGCGCGTAAATCTTCAGGCAAGCGGCTGGGAATATGCGCGTAGGGTTCCCAAGCGGCATATACTTTTTCATACAAACCCTGCATACGCGCACCATCCCAACCTTCACAGGTTTCCGTTTCGGGAATAATGCCAAACACCCAAGCGTCGCGCACCATGCGCCCTAAATGGGTTAAACCTGCTTTGTTATCGTTGTCGATACCGACATAAAATTGTTGTGTCATCGTGTGAGCCCTGCGTAAAGTGCTGGTAATTTTTCGGGGAGGCGTTCGACATGATCGACCACCATGAAGTTCCGCGCACCAAATATGCGCGATACATATTGGTCAGCACGCGGATCGAGGCTCATACAATACGTGACTACACCTGAACGCGCCACCTCTTCTACCGCTTTTTTGGTATCAAAGCGCAAATACTGCGGATCACGCACGTCAATATCGGCTGGCTCACCGTCGGTAATCACTAATAATAGCTTTTTCGATGATTTCTGCTGTTTCAAATAGTGTCCAGCATGACGTATTGCCGCCCCCATGCGGGTAGATAATTGCCCAGTCATACCCGCTAATTTGGTTTTCGCCGTATCGTTATAAGGCTGGTCAAAATCTTTGAATCTATGGTATTCCACATTATGCCGACCGTCTGAGCAAAAGCCATGTATCGCAAATGGGTCGCCCACTTTGTTAATCGCATCGGCCAATAACACCGCCGCTTGGCGCGTTAAATCTAGCACACTGAAATCCTGCCCCGCTACTTTTTCGTTGGTGGATTCGGATAAATCTATCAGCACCATCACCGAAATGTCTCGCACTTTACGCACTGAACGCATCATGATGCGCGTATCTGGCTGTATATTCATGCGTATGTCTATCATCGAACGAATAGCCGCATTGATATCCACTTCGTCGCCATCTTCGAGCTTGCGGATGCGCGTCACGCCTTGCGGTTGCATCGCTTCTAACAGAAATTTCATCCGCGATATGGTGCGTTTATGTTGCGCTACAATATCATTGATAATCTGCAATTCGCCTGATTTAGCGCGTTTTTCTATTACGGTCGCCCAAGCGGGACGCTCTAACTGTATCTGGTAATCCCATTCGGAATAATGATACGGGTCAGAAATAGGCTCTTTACCTTCGGTTTCGTTGTAGCTCTGACCTGTTTCTTCGTAAGGATGTAGCTCAGTGCCCAGCACCCAGATTTCTTGTGCGTCATCGCCTGCCAGTTCACAGTCTATCTCATTGACCATTTCCATCACGCTGACGTATTTACGCACTTGCTTGATACTCTCGTAACCTGCCGCTTGCGCTTGGTTGAAGTCGAATTCTTCAAATTCCCAAAAATAACGGTTATCGTCGCGGTAAGGCGAGGTCAATAAATCTGTGCGTGGCTGGAATGGTATGCGTAACAATGACAGCTCATGCGCTAAAGTCACGCCTATGTCCCACGCCATCTGATTATCTGTCAATCTATGTTGTTCAGCCGCAAATAACTCACGCGCCTTGATAATAATCGGGTGCGTGTCTGCGTAGCTCGCATCCAATAAGGCACGGGCAATGCGATTCAAATAATCGCCAAAAGTTTTTGCATCCGTAGGCTGGGCAAAATGCAAGGTAGCCCACAACTGGCGCATACCAGGAAAAGCGTTAATGGCTATCTGCTCAACCCGCGCATCTTCTATCACCGAAATCACCGCCATTTGCATGGGGTTGAGGCTTTCTGCAGAAATAGGTTTTTGCGTATAAACCAAGTGTGCGGCGCAATGCGCGGCAGTGGCGCGATAGATTTCTATGCCCGCCACACCTTCGCAATCATCCACTGCATCGGGCAAAAACATCAAATAATTTTCGATATAGGGTTTGTAGCCTTGACGGTTTTCAAAGTCACCCGAGGTCGGGCGCATGAAAAAATCCCGTGCCCACAATGCGCGTAAATACATATTGATACGGCGTTGCATATCGACAAACAGCGTGCCTTTACGCTCTTTTTGCAACATCGCCTGCGATTCTTTACTCTCTAAACCAAAGTAACGTGTTTGTTCAGGATAATCAGTACGATGCGCCTGCGCACCCCACAGTGCCCAGCGACGTAATCCGCCCAAGGTTAATTGCGCCAACAACGGCTCCAGATTATCCAGCATAGGGCGCATACCGCGTGGCGCTTGCGAAATAAGTACGTCCAGCAATTGCAGATAACTACGGAATACTTGCTCATCGCCTAAACGATTAGCGGCAGTGGCGGCAGTGGCGAAAATACGCTCGATCACTGCACCACTGGTTTTAGAGGCCATCATCATGCCTGTGTGTACCAGCTCAGGAATGATGTCTTCGCCGATTTCTTTAGCGACTCGCGGGGCTTCTTGTATATAGGTCGCGACTAAATCACAGCCGCGTCCTAAGTTTTTAAGCGAACGCGCACCTTGCAAATAATGGCTCAAGCCTTGCGAACTAAATACTTTGGTGGCTTCGTGCCAAGACGCGTCGAGTATGCTTTGCGAGGACTCGGATAGCTCGCCTAATATGTCTTGATAGTCTTCGAGGTTAATGCTCATCGTTGGTTTTAACCCTATTTAAGCTGTCAATATAATCGAGCAAGGGCACACGCCCTCACCCGCCTTACAACCTGCATTAAAAGAAGGTGGTGACCGCAGCGTCCAGCGCATCACGCATGTCAGGATCATCCGTAATCGGACGTACCAGTGCGACACGGCAAGCCGCATGAGGGTTCACACCCGTTGCAATCAACGACCCTGCGTAAATCAGCATACGGGTAGAAATGCCTTCATCCAGACCGTGGCCTTTTAAGTTACGCGCACGTTCAGCGATAGACACCAATTTGCTCGCCACTTCATTAGTCACACCTGTTTCATGAGATACGATTTCAGTCTCAATCTCATGATTTGGATAGTTAAAATCTAACGCGCCAAAACGCTGCTTGGTGGACTGTTTCAAATCCTTCATCAGACTTTGATAGCCTGGGTTATACGAAATCACCAACTGAAAATCTGGATGTGCCTGTATCAGCTCACCTTTTTTTTCCAACGGCAATACTCGACGCGCATCGGTTAATGGGTGGATAACCACGGTGGTGTCTTGACGCGCTTCAACCACTTCATCGAGGTAGCAAATCGCGCCATGACGGGCGGCTATTGCGAGCGGACCATCTTGCCAACGGGTGCCAGATGCGTCCAATAAAAAGCGACCGACTAAATCAGAAGCTGTCATATCTTCGTTACAAGCAACCGTAATCAGCGGCTTGTTTAATTTCCATGCCATATGTTCAACAAAACGCGTTTTACCGCAACCTGTCGGACCTTTTAACATCATCGGCATACGCACGGCGTAAGTAGCTTCGTACAGCTCGACTTCGTCCGCAACAGGACGATAATAGGGTTCTTTTTCAATTACATACTGTTTGATGATGTCATTCATGTTTTATTCCTATACATAGAACGATAGATAAAAAAGCCCCCCGTCACTTACGGGCAACGGAGGGCTTATCACGGGTAACCCGCGCTGCTAAACGTTAATTAACAAAAATTAAACTGTTTTGCCGCGATAGATAACCATGGATGCACCCTGAGATTGGTTAAAGTTGTTGTAACCAATCAAACGAATGTGGTTGTCTGGGTTAGCTTTGTGACAAGCTAATGCTTCAGCCAACACAACGGCTACGTCGGTTTCACCGAACATAGGCAGTTTCCACATGTACCAGTATGAATCCATCAAGTATTCTGGTTCGATGTGTTCAATTGCTGGGTTCCAGCCTTTAGAAATCAAATATTCCACTTGTTTTTTGATGTCATCATCAGACATCGCTGGCAAGTAAGAAAAAGTTTCAAACTTACGGCTGGCTGGATCGCTTAAACGCGATTTGTAATCCATAACTTCAGACATGATCTATCCTTTTACAATGAGTTCGTTAAATTTTGTGACGACAATCCGCCGTCACAAAACCAGATTGGTTTACTTGTGAGCAACGTCCAATTTATCGACAGTGTCGAATTCGAACTTGATTTCTTTCCATGTTTCCATAGCGATTTTCAGTTCTGGACTGTGAGCAGCTGCGTTAGTCAGGATGTTTTTACCTTCTTTTTCAAGCTCAACACCCTTGTTACGCGCTTCCACACAAGCTTCCAACGCTACACGGTTAGCTGCAGCACCAGCCGCATTACCCCATGGGTGACCTAATGTACCGCCACCGAATTGCAACACTGAATCATCACCAAAGATGTTAACCAGTGCTGGCATATGCCAAACGTGGATACCACCAGAAGCAACTGGAATCACACCAGGCATAGAACCCCAGTCTTGATCGAAGAACAAACCACGGCTACGATCTTCTTTGATGAAGCTGTCGCGCATCGTGTCGATCCAGCCCAACGTTGCTTCACGATCGCCTTCCAATTTACCAACCACAGTACCTGAGTGCAGGTGATCACCACCAGACAAACGCAATACTTTGGTCAATACGCGGAAGTGAATACCGTGGTGCGGGTTACGATCAAGCACAGCGTGCATAGCACGGTGAATGTGCAACAACATACCGTTATCACGACACCAGTTAGCCAAACTTGTGTTGGCAGTCAAACCACCAGTCAAGTAATCGTGCATGATGATAGGTGCGCCGATTTCTTTAGCGAATTCAGCACGTTTGAACATTTCTTCCACGGTAGGCGCGGTACAGTTCAGGTAGTGACCTTTACGCTCGCCAGTTTCACGTTCAGCTTTTAATGTCGCTTCATGGACGAATTCAAAACGATCACGCCAGCGCATGAATGGTTGGCTGTTGACGTTTTCATCGTCTTTAGTGAAATCCAAACCACCACGCAAGCACTCGTAAACAGCACGACCGTAGTTTTTAGCAGACAAACCTAATTTAGGCTTGATGGTGCAACCCAACAAAGGACGACCATATTTGTTCATCTTGTCGCGCTCAACTTGGATACCTTGAGGAGGACCACCGCAAGTTTTAACGTAAGCGATAGGGAAACGGATGTCTTCCAGACGCAATGCACGTAATGCTTTGAAACCGAATACGTTACCAACCAAAGAGGTCAATACGTTTACAACTGAACCTTCTTCAAACAGGTCAATTGGGTAAGCCACAAAAGCGTAAAAGCAGGTGTCATCACCAGGTACGTCTTCTATACGATATGCGCGACCTTTGTAATAATCTAGGTCGGTCAACAAGTCGGTCCAAACAGTGGTCCAAGTACCTGTTGAAGATTCAGCAGCTACAGCAGCAGCCACTTCTTCACGTGATACACCCGCTTGTGGTGTGATTTTGAAGCAAGCAAGAATGTCGGTATCCAGCGGTGTGTATTCTGGTGTCCAGTAAGTCTGACGATATTCTTTAACGCCAGCGTTGTACGATTTTACAGCCATTGAAAAGCTCCTTTCAAGGATGAAACAATATACTTTCCTGTTACAGAAAGCGTGTGGCTCAGATGAGCTGGTTGAAACTATATCAAGCCAGAACGATAAATAATAATTGTAATTTCGTATGCTTATGATAGATTATTTTCAATGATAGCTAGTAACAGGACAATAAACGATGCGCCATGCCACCCTCCATCAACTCAAGATTTTTGAAGTCGTTGCCCGTAATTTAAGCTATACACGCGCCGCCGAAGAACTACATTTAACGCAGCCCACCGTCTCTATACAGCTCAAGCAACTCACTGATATTGTTGGTTTAGCTTTGCTAGAGCAAGTCGGTAAAAAGATTTTTTTAACCGATGCAGGTCGAGAATTGCTGGCGTTATGCCACAACATTTTTGACGGTATCGCACGTTTTGAAATGACCACCTCGAATATGAAAGGCATAAAAGCAGGTAAGCTACGTATCGCCGCCATTAGCACCAGCAAATACTTCATCCCGCGCTTACTTGGCCCTTTTTATGAAAAATATCCCGGCATAGAAATCTCACTTAAAGTAACCAACCGCGAACGTTTATTGCAACGCTTGAGCAATAACGAAGATGATTTATACATACTCGGCTTGCCACCCGAACATATGGGTATTGCACTAGAGCCGTTTCTAGAAAATCCGCTCATCGTGCTTGCACCTAGACATCACCCGCTGGCAGGACAAAAAAACATACCTGCCGCACGTATTGCGCAAGAGCCTTTTTTGATGCGTGAAACAGGCTCAGGCACACGTTTAGCGACTGAACGTTTCTTCAAAGACGCACATTTAAGCCTCAATATCCGTATGGAATTAGGTAGTAATGAGGCGATTAAACAAGCCGTTGCAGGGGGTTTAGGGATTGCGGTATTATCGGCACACACGCTCGCACTAGAAAGAAACGCCGACGAATTAGTGGTGCTGGATGTAGCAGGCTTTCCTATTCGCCGTCATTGGTATGTTGCTCACCCTACGGGCAAGCAACTATCTCTGGTCGCGCTGACTTTCTTGGACTTTTTACGCACCGCAAGCAGACCTATGGCTGAACGTTACATGCAGGGTCTGCCTGGTTTTCCTAATCAAACTGAACGAAAGTAATCGCATGTTGCTTATACAATCTGGTATCACCGCCCCACTGCCCGCCCATGCACGCTATTTGGCTTATCGCCTCAAACCTTGCACTGATGCGGTGAGCGTGCTAAATAAATTAGCCCAATTTGCCGATGGTAAATATGTCGTAGTGGGATTCGGCGCGTCTTTAGTGCTTGCCTTGCAACATCATATCGCAGGCTTAAAAACATTTTCCGCGCTCACAGGCGCGGGCATAGATGTGCCTTCCACGCCGCACGCATTGTGGTTATGGTTGCGCGATGCCGAACGTGGCACTTTAATTCACACGCAACGCGCTTTAGATGCTTTGCTCGCACCCGCTTTTGAACGCGTAAGTAGCGATGAGGCTTTTTATTTCAAACAAGGGCGTGATTTAAGCGGTTATGAAGACGGCACAGAAAACCCACTAGGTGATGACATCACCCTAACAGCCGCACTCAGCGGCGCGGGCGCAGGATTAGACGGCAGTAGTTTTGTCGCCGTGCAACATTGGTTACATGATTTAGACACGCTCTCAGCCATGCCCACACACGCCCAAGACCACATTATTGGGCGACGAATAAGCGACAACGAAGAGATAGACGACGCGCCAGCATCAGCGCACGTCAAACGTACCGCGCAAGAGAGCTTTACTCCCGAGGCTTTTCTATGGCGACGCTCCATGCCCAGCGCAGATGCAAATCGTGCTGGATTTATGTTTGTCGCATTCGCGCAAAATTTTTACGCTTTTGAGGTCCAATTACAGCGTATGTTAGGGTTGGAAGACGGCATTACCGATGGCTTGTTTAATTTCAGCCACCCCGTTAGCTGTGCCTATTATTGGTGCCCGCCTATGCGTGCCGATGGCGGGCTGGATTTGAGTACATTAGGCGTTAATTAAATATCACGAAGATAAGTCACCGCCTCTTGTAAACGCTCAACAGCGATAATTTCCATCCCTGCAATCGCTTGTTTAGGCTTATTCGCGCTGGGCACTATCGCCAGCGTAAAGCCTAACTTTGCCGCTTCGCGCAAACGCTCTTGACCGCGTTGTACGGGGCGGATTTCCCCTGCTAAACCAACCTCACCAAAAACTACAAGTTTATCTGGCATCGCTTTGTTTTTGAAAGAAGAAACAATGGCAAGCAATAGCGGCAAATCGGCTGCTGGCTCATTGATGCGCACACCACCGACCGCATTGATAAACACATCTTGATCATGGCAGGCTATGCCTGCATGTCTATGCAATACCGCCAGCAGCATCGCTAAACGGTTTTGCTCTAGCCCTACTGACAAACGTCGTGGATTAGGCATGGGGGACGACTCAACCAATGCTTGTATTTCCACCAGCAAGGGGCGCGTTCCCTCTTGCGTCACCATCACACACGAGCCAGGCACATCCGCTCTGTGCCCTGATAAAAATATCGCTGACGGGTTAGATACGCCTTTCAGCCCTTTATCCGTCATCGCAAACACGCCCAGCTCGTTCACCGCACCAAAGCGATTTTTAATCGCCCGCACCAAGCGAAATGTCGAGCTAGTATCACCCTCAAAATAAAGCACGGTATCAACAATATGCTCCAGCACACGCGGCCCCGCCAACGCCCCCTCTTTAGTCACATGCCCGACCAAAAAAATCACCGTGCCAGTTTGTTTGGCAAAACGCGTCAACTGCGCCGCACATTCACGCACTTGCGCCACCGAGCCAGGTGCCGACTGCATGGCTTCGGAATACACCGTTTGTATGGAATCTATTACGGCAATAAAGGGCTGATGCGCTTGCAATGTAGCGAGTATTTTTTCTAGCTGAATTTCAGCTAACAATGCCAGTTTACCGCCGTCTAATTGCAAGCGGTTCGCCCTCAGCGCGATTTGGCGGGCGGACTCTTCACCGCTGACATACAGCGTCTTATGTTGCTCACTCATCGCGGTCAAGGCTTGTAATAGCAAAGTGGATTTGCCTACGCCAGGGTCGCCGCCTATCAGCACCACGCCGCCTTTCACCACCCCGCCACCTAACACCCTATCGAGCTCATCAACATGAGTAAGCACGCGTTCGTCTTCGACCGCTACCACGCTACCCAAAGTCTGCACTTGGCTCACCACCGACAACGCGCTATAACGCGACGGTGCAGCGGATTCCGCTATCGTTTCTACCAGCGTATTCCACGCATTGCAATGCGGGCATTGCCCTTGCCATTTAGTCAAAGAGCCGCCGCATTCGGTACAGGTGTAGTGGTTTTTTGCCTTAGCCATGAGATTAGGTGTTATTACGTTATAATTAAGCCACTATGATACGCATTAACCATCAAATCAGCATCCCTGAATCCGAAATCACCGAGCAGTTTATCCGTGCGTCGGGCGCAGGTGGGCAAAATATCAATAAAGTCAGCACTGCTGTGGTATTGCGCTGGGATGTGGCACGCACGCCAGCATTACCTGACGACGTGCGTCTGCGCTTAATTAAGCTGGCGGGTAGCCGTCTTAATCAAGAAGGCATACTCATTATCAGCTCACAGCGTCACCGCACCCAAGCCCGTAATCGTGATGACGTGCGGGTGAAACTCGTTGCGTTAATTCATCTCGCCTTGCACGTGCCCAAACCGCGTAAAGCCACCAAGCCCACCCTTGCCGCTAAAATAAAACGCGGCAAGGATAAGAAAATGAAGAGCAATATCAAACAACTACGTGGTACTGTGAAACCACAAGATTAAATTCACTGGCGCACGCAATCGACGTAGTAAACTGTTTTACCATCCAATTCACCCTTAATCAGTCCGTGCGTATCAGTCTCAAAACCTGGAAAGCGCTCGTTAAAATCTCGTACAAATTTCAAATAATTAACGATGGTGGCATTAAAACGCTCGCCAGGGATGAGTAGCGGAATACCTGGTGGATAAGGTGTCAGCAAAACGCTGGTAACACGACCTTCGAGCTTATCGATTTCTACGCGGTCTATCTCACGATGCGCCATTTTAGCAAACGCATCGGTGGGCTTCATCGCGGGTTCCATATTGGATAAATACATTTCTGTGGTGAGCCGTGCAATATCATTGGCTTTATAAATACCATGGATTGCATCACATAAATCCTTCAGCCCCATGCGTTCATAGCGCGGATATTTCGCCACAAATTCAGGCAATACGCGCCACAATGGTTGATTGCGGTCATATTCGTCTTTGAATTGTTGCAACGCCGTCAACATGGTATTCCAACGACCTTTGGTAATCCCGATGGTGAACATAATAAAGAACGAATACAGCCCCGTTTTTTCAACAATCACACCATGTTCCGCCAAGTATTTAGTCACAATAGCGGCGGGCATACCGCTATCGGCAAAATCGCCATCGACATCCAAACCTGGTGTGATGATGGTTGATTTAATCGGATCCAGCATATTAAAACCATCAGCCAAATCACCAAAACCATGCCAACGCTCATTTGCCCGCAATATCCAATCATCGCGCTCGCCTACGCCTTCTTCGGCAAGGTAGTCGGGTCCCCAAACCTTGAACCACCAAGAATCACCGAATTCTGCATCCACTTTGCGCATCGCACGGCGGAAATCCAGCGCTTCCATAATCGACTCTTCTACCAAAGCCGTGCCACCTGGTGGCTCCATCATCGCCGCCGCCACATCGCATGAAGCGATAATCGCATATTGCGGACTGGTAGAGGTGTGCATTAAAAAGGCCTCGTTGAATACGTCTCTATCCAACTTACGCGTTTCTGAATCTTGCGCCAGAATTTGCGAAGCCTGCGATAAACCTGCCAACATTTTATGCGTGGATTGCGTGGCAAATATCATAGATTCTTTACAACGCGGTCTATCCCGCCCTATTGCGTGCATGTCGTGATAAAAATCATGGAATGTCGCGTGCGGCAACCAAGCCTCATCAAAATGCAAAGTGTCTATCTCGCCATCCAGCATAGATTTAATCGTTTCTACGTTATACAACACGCCATCGTAGGTGCTTTGCGTCACTGTCAGCACACGCGGCTTAGTTTTAACGCCACGCGCAAACGGGTTTGCGTCTATTTTCTTTTGTATGTTTTCAGGCTTGAATTCGTCTAACGGTATCGGCCCGATAATACCGTAGTGATTACGTGTCGGCGTGAGAAACACGGGTATCGCACCCGTCATAATAATGGCGTGCAACACTGATTTATGGCAGTTTCTGTCAACCACCACAATATCATCAGGTGCGACGGTAGAGTGCCATACTATTTTATTAGAGGTGGACGTGCCGTTAGTCACAAAATACAAATGATCCGCGCTAAACACCCGTGCCGCATTGCGTTCAGAGGCGGCAACAGGACCAGTATGGTCGAGCAGTTGCCCTAATTCCTCTACCGCATTACATACGTCAGCACGCAACATATTTTCACCAAAAAACTGATGAAACATCTGCCCCACTGGACTTTTTAGAAAAGCCACGCCACCCGAATGTCCGGGGCAATGCCATGAATATGAGCCGTCTGAGGCATAATGCGTCAAGGCACGGAAAAACGGCGGCGCAAGTGAATCCAGATAAGTTTTAGCCTCGCGCAAAATATGCCGCGCAACGAACTCCGGCGTATCCTCAAACATATGGATAAAGCCGTGTAATTCTTTTAGCACATCATTAGGAATATGCCGCGAAGTGCGCGTTTCACCGTACAGAAATATCGGTATTTCGCTATTGCGGAAACGGATTTCCTGCACAAATACGCGCAATTGTGCAACCGCTTGATCAGCGGCGGTGGGTGATGAAAACTCCTCATCATCTATCGATAAAATAAACGCCGAAGCGCGACTTTGTTGCTGTGCAAAGCTAGATAAATCACCATAGCTAGTCACGCCCAGCACTTCTGTGCCTTCGTCTTCCAAGGCTTTTGCTAATGCGCGTATGCCTAAACCGCTGGCGTTTTCAGAACGAAAATCTTCATCAATAATTACAATGGGGAAACGAAATTTCATCACTACTCCCTAAAGCCACGCCAACGCGTAACTAAACTAAAAAATGAAACCGCCAAGATAAACAGCTTGGCGGTTTGTTATCATGCACTCACATCATATCAAGCTATATTGTCGGTAATGTGACACCCGTTTGACCTTGGTATTTACCACCACGATCACGGTACGAGGTTTCACACACTTCATCGCTCTCAAAAAACAGTACCTGCGCCACGCCCTCATTAGCGTAAATACGCGCAGGCAACGGTGTGGTATTAGAAAACTCCAGCGTCACATAACCTTCCCATTCAGGCTCAAACGGCGTGACGTTGACAATAATGCCACAACGCGCATAGGTGGATTTTCCCAAACATATCGTTAGCACATTACGCGGTATGCGAAAATACTCCACCGTCCGCGCCAACGCGAATGAATTCGGCGGAATAATACACGAATCCCCCACCACATCAACAAACGAATTAGGGTCAAAGTTCTTCGGATCAACAATGGTCGAATTGATATTGGTAAATAGCTTAAATTCATTCGCACAACGGATGTCGTAGCCATAGCTGGACGTGCCGTAAGAGACGATTCTATTCCCATTCACCTCACGCACCTGACCAGGCTCAAACGGCTCTATCATGCCGTGTTGCTCGGCCATTTTGCGTATCCACTTATCGGCTTTAATAGACATGATTAAGTATTTTGAATAACGATTTTAGGGAAAGCACTGCTATGGTCTTGTGCCTGATCTGCAACTTTGACCGCAACACGACGTGCGATTTGCTTGTAAATTTCAGCGATGCGACTATCTGGCGCAGTGACCACTGTCGGTGCGCCGTTGTCGGCTTCTTGACGGATGCGAATATCCAACGGCAATGAACCAAGGAACTCTATATCGTAATCACCCGACATTTTCTCACCACCACCTTCGCCAAAAATATGCTCTTCGTGACCACATTTACTGCAAATATGTATGCTCATGTTCTCGACCACACCTAGAATTGGTATGCCGACTTTTTCAAACATTTTCAAACCCTTACGCGCATCTATTAAGGCAATATCTTGCGGCGTAGTGACGATAACTGCACCCGTCACAGGCACGCGTTGCGCCAGGGTTAGCTGAATATCACCTGTGCCAGGCGGCAAATCCACCACCAGATAATCCAAATCACGCCAGCGCGTATCGTTCAACAACTGCTCTAACGCCTGCGTTACCATAGGGCCGCGCCACACCATAGGCGTTTCTGCATCTATCAAAAAGCCTATCGACATAATTTGCAAACCATGCGCTTCCATCGGCTCCAAGCTCTTGCCGTCACGTGATTCAGGGCGACCTTGAATGCCTAACATGGTGGGCTGTGAAGGACCATAAATATCCGCATCCAACATACCGACTTTTGCACCTTCTGCCGCCAATGCCAATGCCAAATTAACCGCTGTAGTCGATTTACCCACACCGCCCTTGCCTGATGCAACCGCAATAATATTCTTCACATTAGGTATCAACTTAACGCCCCGCTGTACGCTATGGGTAACGATTTTGAAACTCACGCCAACATCAATACGCGCTATACCTACTATCGTTTTCAGCTTATCCACGATAATTTGCTTAATGATGGCTAACTGACTCTGCGCTGGATAAGCCAAAATAACATCCAAAGCAACATTATCACCATCAATCTTGATATTGCGTATCGCCTTGCTGGTAACAAAATCCTTATGCGTATTCGGATCTATCGCTGTTTTTAACGCTGTTTGTATTTGTAACTCTGAAATTGCCATAATTTATTTACAAATCCTTAAAAATTCAATCAAACACATGCGCTAATTCACGCTGTATTGCTATGTCTGCACCTGGGCCGAATTGGCTAGTATGCGGGTTAAAATCGTCGGTGAATGCGTATTCAAATTTTACATCTTGCAAGCCTAGCGTACCGAATAGACGGTTCTCAAAAGAGTAATCATCGGATTGCGCGACCAGCGTTGGCCAGCCTGATTCGCCTTGTGACAGTATTGGGCCGAAAAACACCATGCCAGGTTTGTTTTTACAGCGTAACGCACAACTGCTTTCCGTGCGACCAGACATCGGCAAAAAATCGATGGTGCGAGAAAAGCGATTCTCCCTATCTAGCACCAAATCTATCGTCCCCGTAATGCGACGCGCTTCATGCCCATAACCCATAGATTGCGCACCACTTGCCACACGCCATTTGTCCACGTCTTGTGCGCCAAAATAACTAGGGAAAAACATGAATTTTAACGGCATAATGGCATTGATTTCAGCCAGTAAAACATCCGAAAAAACAGGCGTATTGATTAAAATACCGCCGCCTTCTTTGTCTGCCAAATAAAACACAGCAGGCAGCGTATCAGTCAAGTAATACACTGCGCGATCGAATGACTCAAATATCAACTGCATCATTTGAGCACATCCGCCAACACACCCTGCGACACGTAATGACGCGGGTGGTCACGGTCTAAATAATGCGCCAGCTCTGACAACGCCGCACGATAAACATCACGCTTAAATTCAACTACCGTATCCATAGACACCCAATAATTATTCCAACGCCAAGCATCAAACTCTGGATGCGTCGATGCACGTAAACACACATCACAATCCCGCCCTGTCAATCGCAACAAAAACCATATTTGTTTTTGCCCGCGATAATGTCCGCGACAATCACGGCGTGACCAATGTTTAGGCACATCATAACGCAACCAGTTCTGCGTTCGCCCGAGGATGCGCACATGCTCGGGTGCTAACCCAACTTCCTCCATCAATTCCCTGTACATCGCCTGCTCAGGACTCTCACCGTGGTCTATACCACCCTGTGGAAACTGCCAAGCATGTTGCCGCACGCGCTTACCCCAAAAAACCTCATTTCTGGCGTTACAGAGAATGATGCCGACATTGGGTCTATACCCATCTTTGTCGATCATATTCGCCACCTAAATTTAATCCGTTACAATATAGTGCATTTTTTCATAGTTCGTTCATATTTGAAAGCTGGGATTTAGAGAATGTCTGATTTAGAGAAACAATATAAAGCCTTGCCACTGGCGGATCGCCTAGATTTAGCCTTAAGTGACAATTTACCGCAAGCATATCGCCCATTTATGGTGCATGAGCAGTGGATGGTCATTAAATGCTATTTTGCCCGCCGCGCCGACTTGGGCATGGAGGAAATCGGCGCACTCATTAACGATCAAGATCATGTCATTCGTTTATGTATTGCCAAACGTCCTGACCTCACGCCTGAGATGATAGCAAGCTGCGTCAACGATCGCGACCCTAACGTGCGCCACGCCATCTGCCGTAACGCCAACCTGAGTGCCGCTCAACGTCAACAACTACAAGCAGACATAGACCCCCTCGTTGCCCGCGCCGCCACCAAGCCGCCCAAAGAAACCCAATATCGCCAGCGTCCAGGACAAGCCAAATTGATTAAATAGCCGCCACCAAATCGACCACCTGCGCCACCACATCGTCGCCCACGCAATCCACCGCCTGTATATCAGGCGTACTGCGCAACCAAGTAATCTGGCGTTTGGCTAATTGGCGCGTAGCAAACACCCCGCGATCGCGCATCTCATCGTAGCTATATTCACCCTCTTGGTACGACCACGCCTGCCGATAGCCCACACAACGCATCGCAGGCATGTCAGCATTTAACGCATAATGCTCGCGTAAATCGCTTAACTCATGCAACAAACCTGCCGCCAACATATCATCAAAGCGTTGCGCAATGCGCGTATGCAACACACTGCGTTCAGACGGCATTAACGCTATCGGCAACACCCGATACGGCAACGCCACATCGCGAGTACGCGTCAACGCAACCGACATCGGCTCACCCGTCAACGCAATCACCTCCAGCGCACGCTGTATGCGCTGGCTATCCGTAGGCTGTAATCGCGCCGCAGTGATAGGGTCACGCGCCGCCAAATCTTCATGCAACGCCGCCCAGCCACGCACCGCAGCATCCGCCTCAATCGCCGCCCGCAACGTCGCATCAGCTTGCGGCAAATCCGACAAACCATCGCGCAACGCCTTAAAATACAGCATAGTCCCGCCCACCAACAACGGAATCTTACCCCGTGCCGTAATCTCCGCCATCAAACGCAACGCATCCGTGCGAAATTGCGCCGCCGAATACACCGCCGTCGGGTCTATCAAATCAATCAAATAATGTGGCGCAACCACCAACGTCGCCGCATCAGGCTTCGCCGTACCGATATTCATATCACGGTAAACCAGTGCCGAATCAACGCTAATAATCTCCACAGGAAACCGCGCAGACAAAGCCACCGCCGCCGCCGTCTTACCCGATGCCGTCGGACCCATCAAAAAAATAGCAGGAGCAAGCATAATACACATCGCTATTCAGATAAAAACAGCATTGTAACCTGTTTGCGCTAGGCTGTTTTTGCGACGCGCCACTAACTAATACAGCCAACACCGCCGCCATCGGCTAAAGCGGCTACTTGCCATGGAATAGAATATGGCGTTTAATCGAGGCTAAATACGTATGCTCAACATGTGGGTGTAGCGCATCACCCTGATGAGACCACGGATCTGATCCAGTAGCCTAGGCGAGCCGCTAACAGGTGTATTTATTTCGACCATATATCGTTGCCTATTTATATATTCTGTTTGTGAATTAGATGTTGTTATTTAACGCAATTGCTGATATTTTTCTTTAATAAACAATATCATTTCATATTACAATAACAAATAGAAATAATTTTTTATGAGGCGTAAAAATGAAAATTTACGTGTTATACACCGATTTACTAAATAAAATAGACACCGATTTCGGTGTCTATTAAACGTTAGAGCTCATCAGCCATGTATATCCCAGAGTTTTTCAAAGAAACAAATCCAGAGCGTATTTCGACGCTCGTTGAAGGCAATTCCTTCGGGATGTTGGTCACTGCTCCTGATGGCGTGCCTTTCGTTAGTCACTTGCCCTTCATCTTTGACCACGCCGCAGGTTCCAAAGGCAAGCTGCTCTGCCACATGGCGCGGGCAAATCCGCAATGGCAGCACTTTTCATCGTGCAGTGAGGT
This sequence comes from Sulfuriferula sp., assembly GCA_013140765.1. Lineage (GTDB taxonomy): Bacteria > Pseudomonadota > Gammaproteobacteria > Burkholderiales > Sulfuriferulaceae > Sulfuriferula. The sequence goes on along the minus strand of JABFSE010000010.1, from coordinate 48,998 downwards.
TCTGGCTGTATTCCAAGGGCCACATGCTTATGTTTCCCCTTCGTGGTATTCGTCGCCTGGCGTTCCAACATGGAATTACGCAGTGGTTCACCTGCGCGGAAAACCCCGGCTCATCGAAAGCGAGTCCGAGCTTGAAGCCTTGGTTGAACGGCTAACCCATGTTTATGAGTCTCACATGCCAAGCCCGTGGGAACCAAACCTTGCGGGTGAACGGCGCACAAAACTTCTCAACATGATTGTGGGCTTTGAAATCGAAGTCACGGACATTCAGGGCAAGTTCAAACTCAGTCAAAACCGCCCGATTGAAGATCAGCAGCGCGTGATTGAAGCGTTGAGCCAATCAAGCAATCAAACCGAGGCCGCAGTTTCAAAACTCATGTCGGGGGCAATTAAATGATGAGTTCTAACCCTACGCTCAAGCGGGACTGCGCAAAAGCGCGCAGCCCCTTAGCTCCACGTTAGGCATTCAGTCGGCACACGCATGAAAATAGACAGCCTTGACCATTTAGTTCTGACCGTCAAAGACGTCGAAGTCACCTCAGCCTTCTATGCAAAAGTTTTAGGCATGGAAATAATTACCTTCGGCAGTGGACGTAAGGCTTTATCTTTCGGTTCGCAGAAAATCAACCTGCACCAGCACGGAAATGAATTCGAGCCAAAGGCTCAACAACCAACCCCTGGCTCTTCCGATTTATGCCTTATTACATCAGTTCCATTGCCCGAAGTGGTAAGCCATATTGCCTCATTCAAGGTCGTTGTAATTGAAGGGCCTGTTCAGCGCACAGGGGCAACTGGCCCAATACTCTCTATTTATTTCCGCGACCCAGACATGAATCTGATTGAGGTTTCAAATCGTGTACATGTCTAACACTGCGGTCAAGCGGGACGCGCTAAAGCGCGCCCCTTACCTTCAACGTTAGAGCTTTCAAAGGTGTAGTGGTCAAGTAATTTCAGACACCCCGCTAGGTTGTTTAGCTGCCATATCTTGCTCATAGTTAATCGGTGAAGTGTAGCCCAAGGTGGAATGTAACCGCAGGCAGTTATAAAAGCCGACGATATAGTCCACGATGTCCTTGCTTGCCTCCATCTGGTTCGCATAATCCCTTTGCCAGACTCGCTCCATCTTTAAGTTCAGGAAAAAGCGTTCCATAGCGGCATTATCCCAACAATTACCCCATACAACCAGCCTGTACGCGTGCGGATATAGGTAATGTCCGATGTCCAGGCGCGGTTGGGTGCGCTGGGATTAAACTCACGGTTCAGCAAGTTATCTGCCACAGGCAGGTTGTGTTTGCTGTCTGTGGTGTTGACGAACTTGCGCTTCCAGATGGGTTTGATGTTCAGCTCTCGCATGATGCGACGTGAAGCGTCTAAAAACCATACGCAGTACCAGCGCATGATACGGCGTTTAGTTGATGCGTATGTTGAGTCACACAGCCGCCCCTAATTCATCCTAAAAACCCGCCCTCAGCGCATTTATTACACAAAACCAAATCAGCCTTATTTGCTCATCTAAGCACTTTTGATTACACTTCACGCTTCTATCGTTCCACGCTCACATCATGGATATACTCGAACTCGCAGGCTATGCGCCACTAAAACAACTCACCGCCGATGCGCAAAACGGGGATGTGAACGCGCAATATAATTTGGGCGTGTTGTATTTTGAGGGCAAAGACGTGCCACAGGATTATGTGGAGGCGGCTAAATGGTATGGCGCGGCGGCGGACCAAGGGGACAAGCAAGCGCAATTTAACCTAGGGTTAATGTTTTATCGCGGTATCGGTTTGCCGCAAAATTATCTCTACGCCTACGAATTATTTGAGCTTGGCGCACATCAAGGCGACGACCGCGCACAACAGGGCATGACGGCTATCCTTGCCGAAGCACCAGCGGACATCGTCGCGCAAATCAAAGCCCGCACCTCCCTATTCAACTAAAATTAGAGACATCACCATGCAATTAGGCACACCATTATCCCCCACCGCTACTCGCGTTATGTTGCTAGGTAGCGGCGAATTAGGCAAAGAAGTTATTATTGAATTACAGCGGCTAGGCGTGGAAGTGATTGCCGTAGATCGCTATGCCGATGCGCCAGGGCATCAAGTAGCACACCGCGCTCACGTTATCGACATGACCGATGCGGCGCAATTACGTGCTTTGGTTGAGTTGGAACGCCCACATTTCATTGTGCCCGAAATCGAGGCTATCGCCACCGATGAGCTACTCGCTATTGAGCAATCAGGCATCAGCCAAGTCACGCCTACCGCTCGCGCTACTCAGCTCACGATGAACCGCGAGGGCATACGCCGCCTTGCCGCCGAAACGCTAGGGCTGGCAACCTCGCCTTATCAATTTGCTGATAGCTTAGAAGAGCTGCAATCGGCTATCGACAACCACATTGGCTACCCCTGCATCATCAAGCCTGTCATGTCATCATCAGGCAAGGGGCAGTCGATGATAAAAACGGCCGCCGATGTACTACCCGCCTGGGAATATGCCGCCAGTGGCGGGCGCGTTAAGCAAGGGCGCATTATCGTTGAAGGCGTGATAGATTTTGATTACGAAATTACTTTGCTAACGGTGCGGGCTTTAGACGCATCGGGGCAGGTAGCCACTCATTTTTGCGAACCTATCGGGCATATTCAAGTGCAAGGCGATTATGTTGAATCGTGGCAACCGCAAGTCATGTCGGCTACCGCACTCGAAAACGCGCAAAAAATCGTACACCATGTCACCGAAAACCTCGGCGGACGCGGTGTTTTTGGGGTGGAATTATTTGTTAAAGGCGATATAGTCTGGTTTTCTGAAGTCTCGCCGCGCCCACATGATACTGGCATGGTGACGATGTGCAGCCAATATCAAAGCGAATTTGAGCTCCACGCACGGGCGATTTTAGGCTTGCCCGTGGATACCCGCTTACGTGAAGCAGGTGCTTCTGCGGTGATTTATGGCGGCATGGAGGCCGACGGCATCGTTTTTAATGGGGTTGCCGATGCGCTTGCAGTACCGCGTAGCCAAATACGCTTATTTGGCAAGCCAACCGCCTTTGTGCGCCGTCGCATGGGAGTCGCATTAGCGTGTGCAGACAACACTGACACCGCTAGACAACGCGCAAAACTAGCGGCGAGTCGAGTTATGCCTGCGCTTGGGTAAGGTTTACCCACATTTTCTGTGGATAACTTTGTGGGTAATGTGTGGGCGCGAACGCTAACTTAACCGCCTGTATAGCTTTTTAGCAACGGCGTATTTTTTAGTCAAACAAAATTTGCTTATCTATCATGCAGTTATAAATAATCCGCATCGTCAAGCTAATTATTGCGCTTTAATGAAAATTTATTTTAGGTGTGGGTAACGCAAGCCTAGTAGCGCCAAGCGAGATGTCGATGTATTAACTTAATCGCTAACTCTAGCCCCTGTAAGGATATTTTATGCTTACCCACATTTTCTGTGGATAACTTTGTGGATAATGTGTTCAACTAGACGCTAAGTTACCCGCTCATAACGAATTTTAACGGCTGCTTAAATTTTGACATATAAATAAATCATTTATAATCATGCACATAATAAATAAACATCACGTCAAGTTTTTTATTAAAAAATAAATTCAATTTACCTACACAGTGGAAAATCCTTGACAAACATCTTAACCAACACGCCAGCCGCCCCCATCCTCAGCGTCAGTCACTTTAATCGCTGGGTACAGCAAACATTGGCAAGCAACATTCCGCTCACTTGGGTGGCGGGTGAGATTTCCAACCTCACTCGCGCCAGCTCTGGGCACTGGTATTTTTCGCTGAAAGACGCGCAAGCACAGGTCAAATGCGTCATGTTTCGCGGGCGCAATCAGTTCATAGACTGGCTACCTGAAAACGGTATGCAAGTTGAAATACGCGCCACAGCAGGTTTGTATGAGCCACGCGGCGATTTCCAATTGCAAGTCGAAAACTTACGTCGTGCTGGGTTGGGTGAGCTATTTGCTGCATTTGAACAGCTCAAACGTAAATTAGAACAAGAAGGCTTATTCGACAACACCCGCAAACGCACCCTGCCCGCTATGCCCAATCGCATCGGCATTATCACCTCGCCGCAAGCCGCCGCCCTGCGTGATGTGCTGACCACGCTTAATCGGCTTATGCCCAGCTTGCCCGTTATCATTTACCCGTGCCAGGTTCAGGGTGGTACTGCACCTGCGCAAATCGTCCATGCCTTGAATACAGCTTATCAACGTGGTGAATGTGATGTGCTGATTATTTGCCGAGGCGGTGGCAGTATAGAAGACCTATGGGCATTTAATGATGAACAAGTAGCGCGTACCGTCGCCGCCAGCCCACTCCCCATCATCAGCGGCGTGGGGCATGAAACTGATTTCACCATCACTGATTTTGTCAGTGACTTACGCGCGCCTACGCCAACTGCAGCGGCAACCCTAGCGTGCCCTAATCGCAATCAGTTATTGCAGACGCTAGACCTATCCCAAGCGCGACTCAATCGCCAAATGCGCCAGCAACTCGCACAACGCCAACAGCAATACCAGCATCTTGCCGCACGTTTAGTCCACCCAGGTCAGCGCATTAACACACAACAGCGACACACCGAGCAACTCGCATCACGCTTACGCCTCGCCCATCACGCCATATTGCAACAACGCAACGGTCAACAAGCACAGCTCAAGCTACGCTTAAAACGCCCTGACATCGCGCCTTACCAACAACAATTAACGCGCACCGCCCAACAAATGCACCGTGCTATGCAGCACCTATTAAACCAACACCAGACTTTCATCCAACATACCCGCAATGAATTACACCACCTCAGCCCCACCGCCGTACTCGCACGCGGCTATGCGATGGTGCGCAATGAGCATGGCGACATCATCCACAACGCGCAACAGCTAGATCTGAATGCCAAACTCAGCATTCATTTTGCACAAGATAGCGTTGACGCACAGGTACGCCGATTATATGTAACTAATCGTTTGAAAAAATAAGCTATTTTGCGTATAATGCACAGCTTCACGAACGAGGCGCATCCTTCAGCCGAAGCACCTCGCGATTTTTTAATCCATTTAAGGAGAACACCATGGCTGTTACTACCGAATTAAAAGCACAATTAGTTGCTGAATATCAACATGCTGCAGGCGATACAGGTTCATCTGAAGTACAAGTTGCTTTGTTGACCGCTCGCATCAACGACTTGACCGACCATTTCAAAGCAAACGCTAAAGATCACCACTCACGTCGTGGTTTGTTGCGCATGGTTAGCCGTCGTCGTAAATTACTGGATTACTTAAAGCGTACCAACAACGCAAGCTATCGCAACATTTTAGCTAAACTTGGTTTACGTAAATAAGCCTCGTCACATTGGACATTATCACCGTCTAACCTATACCGCCCCGCCCTATAAACGCGGGGCGGTTTTGTTAGAACGTTAAGAATAGCAACCTAAAGGATAGCAATGAAAATTACTAAATCGTTTCAATATGGTCGTCAGACAGTTACCTTAGAAACAGGCGAAATCGCACGTCAAGCCAGTGGTGCAGTTTTAGTTACCGTTGACGACACCGTTGTATTGGTGACTGTCGTCGGCAAACACGACGTAAAAGCAGGTCAAGATTTCTTCCCATTGACTGTAGATTATCAAGAAAAAACTTATGCCGCTGGCAAAATACCAGGTGGTTTTTTCAAACGCGAAGGCAAGCCTTCAGAAAAAGAAACCCTTACTTCACGCTTAATCGACCGTCCATTACGTCCATTATTCCCAGAAGCGTTCTACAACGAAATCCAGATTATCGCCACCGTCATGTCTAGCAACCCTGAAGTTGATTCAGACATTTTGGCGTTAATCGGCTCATCAGCCGCATTAGCTGTTTCTGGTATTCCTTTCGCAGGTCCAGTCGGTGCTGCACGCGTGGGTTTCATCAACAACGAATACGTATTAAACCCACTCGCGAGCGAATTACCTAACTCAGCGATGGATTTGATCGTTGCTGGTACTAGCCAGGCAGTATTGATGGTTGAATCAGAAGCGCAACAATTATCCGAAGAAATCATGTTGGGCGCGGTCGTTTACGGTCATCAACAAATGCAAGTCGTTATCAATGCAATCAATGAATTAGCTGATGAAGTAAATCCTGAACCTTGGGATTGGCAAGCACCTGTTGCCAACGTTGAGCTTATCGCTCAAGTTGCCGCACACGCTGAAGCTGATTTGAATAAAGCCTACGAAATTCGCCAAAAACGCGAACGCTCAAAAGAAATCAAAGCCATACACAACCGCATGGCAGCGCAATTGATTACCAGCGACATGGGCACGCTGGCGGTCAATGAAATCAACGACATTTTCCACAACTTGGAAGCTAAAATCGTTCGTAACCAAATTCTGAATGGCGAACCCCGTATTGATGGTCGTGATACCCGCACCGTGCGCCCTATCACCATCCGCAACAGCGTATTGCCGCGCGTACATGGCTCATCATTGTTCACCCGTGGCGAAACTCAAGCCATGGTAGTAGCCACACTAGGCACAGGTCGTGACGAACAAAAAATAGACGCATTGCAAGGTGAATACAGCGACCGCTTCATGCTGCATTACAACATGCCTCCGTATGCAACTGGTGAAACAGGCCGTGTAGGCACACCTAAACGCCGCGAAATCGGTCACGGTCGTTTGGCTAAACGCGCGTTAGCGGCAGTATTGCCTAGCCGTGAAGAATTCGGCTACACCATGCGCGTCGTATCAGAAATCACCGAATCCAACGGCTCATCGTCGATGGCTTCAGTGTGTGGTGGTTGCTTGGCATTGATGGACGCTGGTGTCCCTTTGAAAGCCCACGTTGCAGGTATCGCAATGGGCTTGATTAAAGATGGCAACCGTTTTGCCGTGTTGACCGACATATTGGGTGACGAAGATCACTTAGGCGATATGGACTTCAAAGTGGCAGGTACTGACGCTGGTATCACCGCATTGCAAATGGACATCAAGATTACAGGCATCACCAAAGAAATCATGAAAGCCGCGTTGGAACAGGCTAAAGAAGGCCGTATGCACATCCTCGGTCTGATGAAATCAGCGGTAGGCGGCGCAAGCACCGAAATGTCAGCTTACGCACCGCGCATTATCAGCATGAAAATCAACCCTGAAAAAATCCGCGATGTTATCGGCAAAGGCGGCGCAGTTATCCGCGCATTGACCGAAGAAACAGGCACGCAAATCGACATCGGCGAAGATGGCACAGTCAAAATCGCTTGCACCAGTGCCGAATCAGGCGAAATCGCCAAACGCCGCATCACCGAAATCACCGCTGAAGTTGAAGTCGGCAAAGCCTACGAAGGTACAGTTATCAAATTGCTAGATTTCGGCGCAATTGTGAACGTATTGCCAGGTAAAGACGGCTTGCTACACATTTCACAAATCGCCCATGAGCGTGTCAACGCTGTGAGTGAATACCTGAAAGAAGGTCAGCATGTTACCGTTAAAATCCTAGAAGCTGACGAAAAAGGTCGTTTACGCTTGTCGATGAAAGCACTGGTAGAGCCAGCGGCAAAAGAAACCGTAGAAGCCACCCCTGCTGCTGAGTAATTAAGCATCAGCAATAAAAAAGCAGCTTAGGCTGCTTTTTTATTGTGCTAGTATTGTCAACACACGATAAAACCATAATAAATGCTAATTCGCTGTAAGCAATCGAAATTTACGCATTTTTTCCCACAAAACTTTACGACTGATACCTATCGCATTGGCGGTATCTTGGCGACGCCAACCATTCGCATCCAACATGGCTACAATGCGTTCACGTTCTGCTAACTCAACTTCATTAAAACTCACCACAGCATCTGGATAACTATCAGCCATAATCAAAGCAGGACTCAATAATGTAGAGAATACACGCTCTATACGCGATCTATCCCAATGACCTAATTGCCGATAAATAATACCTATTCGTTCGGCGACATTACGTAGTTCCCTAACATTACCAGCAAAATTTGAAGTGCCTACCAAATCTAACAACCAGCTAGGTGGTGCTGGTGTCGCGGCATCAATCTGTGCCAATAAATTAGAAAAGATAGCCACTTTATCATTATAACCACGTGCGTCTAGGCTCGGTATGTGCAACTCAATAACAGCCAAACGGTAATACAAATCAGCTCTAAACAAGCCTTCGCTAACTAATTCGCGTAAATTTCGATTCGTTGCTGCAATCAATCGAAAATCCAGCGCAATCTCATTTTGAGAGCCTACTCGTGTAACCGCGCGCAACTCTAATACACGCAATAATTTAACTTGCTGATATAAAGGTAACTCACCTATTTCGTCAAGAAACAACGTGCCACCATCAGCTTGCTCAAAATATCCTTTGTGTGCCAACACTGCACCAGTGAAAGCCCCCTTAGCGTGACCAAAAAATAAGGACTCAAATAAACCATCGGGAATCGCACCACAATTGACGGCGACAAAAGATCCTAAACAATAGCGTTGATGTTGCTGATGCAACAACTGGGCGATGCGTTCCTTACCTACGCCTGTTTCACCCATCACCAACACATTCACATCACAATCGGAAAAAGTTTCAACCTCACTCAACAATGCCTGCATACAATCTGACTCGGCAACAAAAGGCACCAATACCGAGTCAGGCTCATTACTACGTAACAACTCTGTTGCCATCTTGCTAATTAACAAACGTAATTCAGCGCAAGTAAAGTCCAACATCAAAATATGTTTATAACTAGGCGGATATACACGTGGGTCAGCGACACGCTCCACATCAGCAACCCAAATAACGGGCATATGATGCGTCTTTAACCAGACATCCGCAGAAACAACTGCACGATCAATCACAGAAACTGACATTACGGCAATTGCAGGTCGTACCGCACCTTTACTCGGCATAACAAGCGCATCCTCAGCGCGGATAACGTCCACATTAAAGCTACTCATACACGCTGTAATACGTTCTGCTATATCAGACTTACCTTCCCAAACATACAACTCTAAGTTATCTGCTAATGAATTAGTTGCCATAATCAGAGGTACTCATTACAGGGTTTTTTCATTATTACGATGTGCTTTAATGTATTGCGTTGCCAATAAGTCACGTATTTCACCCATTCATTTCAAAGCATTAAATCACTATTACCAACTCATTTACCGCATAACCTAAATCAGCCTTGCTACCCGAAACAATCAACGGCGACGTAGTCAGTAAACCAATTGCACATTACCACAACTAACCGAAGATACATTTAATGTACTCTGACCAACACCAAGCCCCAACAGTGCCAACACGGAATCAAGTAAACCACCTACTAAGGCTAAAATAGGATTGAGAATTGCACCTAAGCTCGCCAATAGTGCAGATATGACAGGATCAAGCAAGCCTAATAATAAATCAGACCCCGCACCTATAGAGCTTGGCGTAATGATGTTACCTAGAATACTCGCCAACAAAGTCCCCACCGTGACGCTATATGGAAATGGTGAGGGTGTATTGACTGAGGTAGGTGCATTGGTCAGAGAAGCATTAATACCTAAATTAAGCACTCCAGGAATAACATCCACACGGTTAACACGTTGTGACATATCAGCAGGGCAAGAAAATGGCGCACTAGCAGCTGTTTGGTTACTACCTAAACACACCTCGGCTAAACCAGGCTGAATATCAAATGTAGCACTTTGTGGGGTATTGCATTGCAAACCAGTCAACGTTGCTTTCCCAGGGGCTAAATCCACATATAGCGGCAGGTTTACCAAAGCTAAACCTGGCAAACCCACATTAACCATCAATGCCAAACGTAACTGCGCTGAAGTTGCACTAACGCCAACACCGCCTACAGCCATTTTGGGTGACTCAATCAAGTTCAGTTTCAAAGCAACCGTCGCAATACCAAGATTGATGCCTGCACCCAAGTCTAAAAAATTATTTTTATTTGCCACTTGTAGCGTAGCGACATTGATTAAATCCAATACATTTATTTTTGCATCCAGTGCCGCCATACCATCCGCCGCATTCACATTCAACACATCACCTAATGTAAGTAATGTTCCACCTAGCGTACCCGTGGTAAGTGCCACTAAATCATTAACATTGATAGCCGCAATCTGATCTGGCGATAACGCAGCCACAGTCGCGTTGACCAATTGCGCCAACGTCACCTGCGTATTCAAAGCCTGGTCTATCGTACCCACACTCAAGCCCAAATTTGCCAACACGCCCAACAATGAGACATTAGATCCAACCAAACCATTGTAGGTAACGGCAGAGAGACATACATCACTACCCAGCAAACCATTCACCAAAGGATTTAATAATGGACTACTAGCACTACATAACGATAACAAACCAGTGCCCAAAGAGAATGCCGCCGTAGGTTGAGACTGCGATGCAATCGCCTGAGCAACCACATACTGCGTTCCTAAGCCAAAAAAACGCGGCACATTCTCAGACACAACCACCTTCACCGCGTTATAACCGATTCCAGCCTTAGGCGTTCCAAAATACTTACCCATAGGCGTTTCGTAAATGGCGACCGTAGAAGATGTAGGATTAGTTTGCGTATCCCAACGACCACAAGTTGGCACGACCATTTTATTTGTTGTGTTAGGCGATACGTCTGAAAAGTTGTTTGACTCCGCATTGGCTTTAGCCGTTGATGTTACTACACTGCAATCAAGCACATTATTTATTGGTAACGATTGTGCACCTGCTAACGCAGCTAAATCTGCCACTTTTTGCAAATCACGTTTTTTGTAAAATAGATTACCAATATCAATAACCGACAACAAAATAACAATCAAAGATAGAAATATCACTGCCATCACCGCTATCGAGCCACGTTGACGCACCGCCAGCCTATTATTCGATTGTGTATATAGCATCATTACTTACCAGTATCTTTTTTAATACGATTTTCATAAAACTCGGGTAAAGGATGCTTGTAACTATCAAGATAGCGTTGCAAACTCGCATCAGCCGTAACACCCAACATAGGCAAACGCGGTCCAGCAACGCTACCGCTCACTTGTGCCCGCAGTAACTCACGCGTTGCATCACCAACCACATAGCCAGCTTCATTACTAGGTGCTATATCAGTTTGCGCAGTAGTCTGAACTTGAGCACGGGTATCCTCGGCATAGCTACCAAAGGGTATCAACGACAACGCAGAAATCAGACCTAATGCCCGCATTAAATTGCTATATAGACTATTTTTCATATTCATTCCTAACCTCTAAAATTGACACAGAACACACTAAATCACTTTAGCAAACACTAACGTTGTGACTGATGATATGGCGTTACATTAGACAGAGCCATACTAGGTCGTAATGACAGACCAGGTAGAGGTATCTCATCTACTACATCAATCACTGCACTTGCAACATGAGGCGTAATAGGCGGCGTTACCACACCCCCCTTATTAACCGACTCACCGTGGGCGGTAGAAACAACCTCCTTTTTAACCAACACCACTGGAACGGGTGACATCAATGTTTTTGCTAAACTATATACAGCCTCTTGACTTTTAGCAGGCAAATTGATTTTACTCATCACTGCTTGCGCTTTACCATTATCACCACTGATACTCAGCATTAACGCAAAATTGGCAACAATAACACCGTTATCTGGCGCGAGTTCAGCCGCTTGAGCAAGCGGCACACGTGCACCTGCCACATCCCCCGTTTGCAATAGCGCAAACCCTAAATCACTTAACGCAGTCGCATCGGTGGGATGCTCTTTAACCGCCGACAGCAAAAAGGGTACAGCTTCCTTATAATGTCCATTTTTTGCGGCTAACAACCCCAAACCATGCCAAGCGTATCCTGACTCCGAAGTCGAAAGTAACTCGCGATAAGTCGCTTCAGCGGCAACCGTTTGTTGCGTTTCCCTTAAAGCATCCGCTTGCAACAGCTTCAAAGCGGATGAATTCCCATATTGTTTTTCATACGCGTCTATATGCGCCAGCGAAGCAAAATACAAACCCTTCGCTTGCATCTGCTTAATAAGCCCCAGATACACGACCTGATTATCAGGGGTAGGTGTTTTACTTTCTTCCTGTTGACGTAGCTCTGCCGCCGCATTTTGTTGCGCAAACAAACGTGCGGCAGAGTCATTCGTACATCCAGACAGCGTGGATACCACTATCAGTCCAGATAAAAAATATAGCCACTTACAGCACATTAACTTGTACCCGTCATTTTAGACAACGCCCGAATAACCGCTAAAAATCCAACGCCTCCTGTAATGATCAACAACCCTGGTAACAAGGTCAACACCATCACTCCCGTCATTTTCACTGTTAGCCTACCAATTAACGCCTTCATATCTAATTTACGTTGCTCGCGAATTCGCTCGCTAAATACACGTAATGGTTCTTGCACAGCACCACCATGCCGCTCTACTTGTACAATCAATTGAGTTAAGGACTGTAAATCAGCGTGATCAAAGACAGTTGCAAGCCGTTTTAATGACTGTTCACGAGTGCGACCAACGCGATACTGCTGTGATGCGAGTACTAATTCACCACCTAAAACAGGCAACACTTCAATAAACTCGTGCTCAATCACATGCAGGCTTTGATCCACAGATAGTCCTACACCCTGCAACAGTCTCAACAAATCAATTAGCAATGGCAACTCTTCAGCGGCTCTCTCCTTGCGCTGTGTCGCTATACTTTGCATTACCCACTTAGGTAACATGTACCCCAGTGCCAGACCAAAAAAAGCACTTAATATCACCACTGACACATCATTACTTTTACTCAATAGCAAAAAAGCCAGCAAAGGTAAACCTACACTTAACCCAGCACGTAGAATAAAGAACAAAACTCGTCCACGGTTATCGTTTAAGCCGCTCTGATCTAATAAGTGTCTATCTTCCTCAGCTACAAATATCCGTCCCAAAGGTGTATCTATTAAACCCTTAAACAAATCCACCAAACGATCTTGCCATGACAGCACTGGCTTAGCATCCTTATCATCATGCTGCGCCGCAATGATACGATCGACCACCAGTTCATTTTCAGCCAATCGCCTACCCTGTGCGAGCAAAGACCAACCAACCAGCAACAACGCACCAGCGATCAATAGCAACACAAACACCCACAATACCTGTTGTACTGAATTCAATCTTTTACCCTCACTTTTTCCAAATCACCGTATGGTTTTTGCTAATCGATACAACCAATAACTACCTACAATCTCCAACACCACAGCACCTACCAGCATATTTTTACCTATAGGGTCATGCCACATTGTTAAAAACATATTATTATTAAAAATAATAAGAAATATACCGATAGCGATAGGCAACAAAGCCATTACCCAAGCGGATAAACGCACCTCGGTTGACAGTGAAGCGAATTCCTGTTGCGCATGCTCTAAATCCCGCATAAAAGCGGCCATACGTTCAAGCGCCTGATCTGAACGTCCGCCAAAGCGGCTTGCCAAACCAATCACAGCAGCCACTAAATCCAACTGAGTAAAACGAAAAGTTTTCGCCTCTTTATGTAGTGCCTTATCTAAAGCCACACCCAATTGAGCCTGTCGATTTACGCGATCCAACACGTCACGTAACGGTTCATCCGTTGTTATCACTGCTTGCTGGAAAGCCGCGCTTATACTATGACCTATCGTAATTAAGCGCACCATTGTTTCAATCAACACGGGTAATTGACGCAACATATCTCGTTGTCGCCTAGATGTCCGTAGCCACCAATTAAAGCGCACCAGCACTACATACAACAACAACACACCAGCTACTGACAACCAACCACCAAAATAAGCTGCCAAAATACTCAAAAACAACCAAGGCAATACCAGCTTTAAGAAAAATGATACGGTAGGCGTTATACCCGCTCGTAAAAAGAAATCACGGAATGCCACTGAATGCAGATTAGACAACTCGTTACCATCAGGCGTAACTCCCTGCTGCTGAACAACGTAGTCATCCTGTATATGGCTGTCAACGAAATTTGCACTTTTTTGCTGACGTGCTTCTATTCCAGCTTTCTGCCAAAACCAGACTGCCAGCGCGGTTAACAACAACGTTCCCGAACTTAACCAAAGCGCAATATGCGTCATCTAGCGTCTCCCAACTAATTCACTAGCACTATTTTTCACACCTTGTTGCTGACGTAAGCGTTGCAACTTAGGCGAATGTGGGAAAATCCCCATAGCGACCCAACGGTCAACATCTTCCCCATCTGCACCGACATAACTCTCATAACGATACAGCTCTTGTAGTGTAATAATGTTATCGCCCATGCCCGTCACTTCCGTAATTGAAACCAAGCGGCGGCGACCATTAGCCAAACGGGCAATTTGTACGACGAAATCCAAAGCACCCGCAATCTGGTTGCGTAAAGAGTTTTCACTCCCTTGAAAGCCAGCGAATCCAGCCAACATTTCGATACGATGCAAACATTCACGCGGTGAGTTCGCATGTATTGTCGCCATAGAGCCGTCATGCCCCGTATTCATCGCCTGCAACATCTCGAGCACTTCTGCACCACGCACTTCACCAACGACAATACGATCTGGGCGCATACGCAAACTATTCCGAATTAAATCACGAATACTAACCGCGCCAGCACCATCAAAACCGCCAATACGCGACTCCAATCGTACTACATGTGGATGATTTAATGATAACTCTGCTGTATCTTCCACTGTCACCACACGCTCGCTATTCGGCACAAAGAACGCCAGCGCATTTAATAAAGAAGTTTTACCCGAGCTAGTACCGCCAGAAATCAAGATATTGCATCTCGCCTTTACCGCATTATCTAATAACGTATAAATTTCTTGATTCATCGTACCTAGGTTAAGCAAATCTTCAGGTTTCAATGGTTCGACACGGAACTTACGAATAGACACCATAGGGCCATCTACCGCCAACGGCGAAATAACCACATTCATCCGCCCGCCATCTGGCAAGCGAGCGTCCACCATAGGATTAGACTCATCTAAACGCCGCCCTATTTGGGCTAAAATACGTTGCACAATACGCAACAAATGCGCATTATCGGTAAAACGTAAGTTTTCACGCTGTAGCATCCCATGTCGTGAAACAAAAACATCGTTATAACCGTTAATCAATATATCTTCCACAGCCGCATCTGCCAGCAAATCTTCTAGTGGCCCCATGCCAGCGAGCTCATTAGTCAGCGCACTGGATATTTGTCTAACCTCTTGCTCATTTAACGGGATGCGATTTATGCGTACAAAACCGTCAACTTCTAAATTAACAAACTGGTGAACTGTATTTCGAGACCAACGACCAAACTCAGACCCCAGCTCCTCAATCCGCGTCAACAAATGTTCGTATGTTGCGGTTTTTATATCTTGAAATTCCTGTGTATTCGAGAATGCTCGTTCGCTCTCCGAAAGCTCAATTTGGTCGATCACGCCATTTCTCCTAATTATTGCTAAATCTTTAGATACACAACCATTTACAGGCGTTAGGTTAAAGGAAACACGGCATACCGTTATGACGACCGCCCCGCTAACTCAATGGCTATCAATATCCACTACCTAACTACAAAAAATATACACTCACGATTTTCGTGGCGAAAACTTAGCCAACCAACTCACTCGTTTACGACCTACTGATTGCCCAAAATAGTCATCCATTAAACCGTCTATTGCTTGCGCATAAATATCGCTGGGTAATAACTCATGCAACAGTTTTCCACGATTTGCACTGGTCATCAGTTTCAACGCTCTTTCAGGCAATGAACGTAATAACGGCAATTGGAAACGCTCTCCAATTTGCACTGCAGACATACCGTAACGCTCATCATAGCGATTTACAATAAGCTGCACTTTGTGTTCATTTAGTAACGACTCATCTAATTTTTTCAATACACCCGCTAACGACACCAATGCACCAACACTTTGATCCGTTACCACCCACACTTTATTAGCCATACCTGCAACAGCATTCATTAACTTAAAGTTAACCAAGCCACCCAAATCTATGACGACGACATCAAAATACAAACGCAAACGTTCAATAAGTGCTAACACATCATTTAACGATAACATATCCAAATCGGTAGCTATGACAGGCGCAGACACAATAGCCACACCACTAGCACTATGTGCCCAAGCTGTATTGATTAAAGTTGCATCCAAACGATGTAAATTACGTACAGCCTCAACAAAATCAAATTGTCCATTTGCGCCTAAATACAACTGACCATCTCCAGTAGGAGACCCTAAATCCAGCACACATACATGCCTATGTGTTAAATCTGTGGTTTTATCGCGTAAACGATGCTGACATTTATCAGCAAAGTGCGCGGCCAACGTACTAGCACCAACACCTGGGCGAGCACTTAACAAAGCCAACACATCGCCCTTTTTAACAGGTGTGGGTTTATTATTTGTCGAGCGAGATAACGCCAAATGAACGATATCTACCGCATCCTGCGCTTCCCCCATCATGTCTATAAAACCATGCACACCAGCACGCCAAGCCGCCATCACGCCCGCAGGGGAATCCATGCGACCAATCCCCACCATCAATAGATGAGCATCCGCCTCTTTTAAGGAATGAGCTAATGCAACTGCATTATTTAACACCCCTGTTTCAGCTTCCTCAACGCTACCAACTAGCGCGCTTGTCGTCGTTACCTCACCCGAAAAATCAATAATCACTAACGTAGGTTGACGCATTAGCAGTCGGGGAACTAATGTAGGTGAGTCACCACGCTCGCATGACACACCACCAAAAACAGCCAAATTTTGATTCAGCCAACTCTCTTGCTCACCTAGCATGGAACACAATACGATACGGTGCGCTGAAGTTGCTCTATTGGCATTCATATATCGATCACCTTGTTTGCCCCTGGCTTCACTACTTGGAAAAACCAGGTACAGTGGTATCATCTACCGCACCACCTAATAAATAACTACCCCACACTGTCGCAGCCTCACCATGTTGCTCTTGTTGCGTACCAGGCAAAGCCAACTTAGTGTTTTTTGCAATAGGGCGCACCAAATGTGGTGTAACGACAATCACCAGCTCTTTATCATTTTGGGTATAACTTAAGTTACGAAAAAACGTGCCTAATATAGGCAAATCACCTAACAATGGAATTTTATTGACATTAGAGCGCGTTGCGCGTGACACCAGACCGCCTATCACAAAGCTCTCACCATCACCCAACTCAACCGTCGTATCAGCGCGGCGCGTCGTAATAGCGGGGATAGAAACCCCGTTAGACACAATCGCATTGCTATAATCAATTTCACTGGCTTCAGGTGCTACTTTCAAAACTATCCTATCTTTACTCAATATCGTAGGAGATACCGTCAAACCGATACCAAAGGGCTTATACACTATCGTCGTTGTACCCAGCCCACCTGCTGAAGGAATAGGCAACTCGCCACCCACTAAAAAACTTGCACTTTGTCCAGAGAGTGCCGTCAATGAAGGTTCAGCTAACACCCGTGCCAGCCCATTACCTTCAATCAAACGCAAATTACTTACCAAACTATAGCCAGTATTACGATTAAAATTAGTCAATAAATTAAAAGCCGATGAGGCCGCTGTTAAGCCCCCAGCACTGGCCAAATTACTGCCCAACTGGAAAGAAAAATTACTACTCGTCGTACTACCACCAAAATCGAAGCCAGCCTCTTTCAATACTTTTTTGCTGAATTCCACAATCTTCACATCAATTTGCACCACACCCGAGCTATCTATCGTAGATATATCTAATACATTGCCCTGCCCTACCGCATTAAGTGCCGCAGTTGCGCTATTAGCGTGTGACAAAACCGACGGCGCAACACCACTCAGCATCGCAACATTATTTTGTACTTTCAGCGTCGCACCAGATTGTCCAGCCAAAATAGACTGCATATTTCCAAATACAGATACTTTCCAAACACTGACAGCACTACCTTTTGACCAAGCAGTCACCGTCGTTTGCCCCGCTTTCTTACCTGACAAAATAATACTACCCGGTTGACCAGCCCCCCCCCGTACCACTAGCACATCAGCGACCTCGGGGTCAGCAACGACAACACGCTCTAAACTCGTGGGCATGGGCAACACCTGTTGCTGACGTATGCTCAAAGTTACATCCATCTCTTTCACTGCCGCTTGCACGCCTTGCGACACTATCATCGCACCCAATACTAGGCTAAAAACTGGAGCATAATTTTTCATAACTTGCCTTCATTCCATTGTTAACTTACATCGATCATCAGCAAAATTACCGTGGATAATCAGTTAGCCTTAAAACGTCTCTGTTTCACGCTTAACACCACGAATCACCTCAATTCGCGGAGCAGGTTTAGCATCTGTTTGCCCGCCGCCCACACCACGTTTACCCACCTCAGTTACACGTCGTGCTTTACTATCGCCAACTAGACCAGACAATTTTGCACCCGCAAAAGCCAAGTTATCAGGTGTAACCAATGCCTCTTTTTGGTCTTTAGTTAACCCTGCTTTAGCGTTAAGCACTACTGGCGGCGTTGGGAATAAAGCTAAATCAGGTATTTTTTCATCAGTTGGATTACGCAATACCAACATCAACTTACCATTTTGTGCCGCTAATAACAGCTGATTCACATCACCCACAGGCGTTGCCAAAACAGCCGCATGTGCTGGTTGTGGCTGTGGTTGTTGTGGCGCAGGCATAGGGTTATGGCTTGCTGGCACTACTGCGGCAGAGCTGGCACCGACGACATCGGACCCGTATGAGAGCACATGCAATCTTGATAACAGCAACCTAGCCTGACTTTTATCTATGTCAACATCCTGACCCTGCTTTAGTGTGAAAAACACATCAACATAATCACCAGGGTGAACTTGGTTACTCACGCCGATAACGTCGTCCACACGAATTGCCACAGCACGCTCACCTTCTAACAACTTGATTGCCAAACCGCTCGCCATGCCCGCTTCTGTTAAGGGTGTACCTGCACCGATAATGGCCATAGGCACTTTACCAACGACGGCACTCACAGCGGTATAAGCCCCTGCTGGGTTAATAGGCAGGACAACCAGATGCACGTCTTCAGCGACTACGGGTTTGTTAGGTAACAAATCATGCACAGCCACCACCACGGGGTAACTTGCCACCGCTCCCTTATTAACCGCTACAGGTACGGGTGCTGGGCGACTGCCCATCCACCAAGCCAGTATTGCCAGCACAATTGCCGCAATCACCAATACTACCGCAATCACTTTTGTCAAATTATTCATCGCATTTGCTCAGTGTCAAAAAATTCATTTATCTTACCTCAAAAATACATCTCGCAGACTCAACATCCATCACACTCAATCAATGAACACCGTTGCCGAGCTTGCCAGCGTGGTAGGCACGGCTACATTCATTAACGACCCAAGCAATAGTGGTACTAGTGGCTTTGCTTGATAAGGATAACTAAGCGTTACCTTAATAGGATAACTACCATTCGTCGCAACACTACCCGCCTGCGCATTGCAAGTAACATTACCAGCACCCAGCCAAGTCAAAGAAAGCGCGGCCACGCTACATGCCGTGGTATTACGTTCATCTGTAGTAGGCGCATAACGCAAGGCAGCACGCGCACCTTCTTCAGCGGCTAAGGTAATAGACTGTTGTGCCAAAAAAATAACGCTATAAGTCACTATGCCGTACATGAGTACAAAAAATATGGGAAACACCAGCGCAAACTCTATTGCTACCGCCCCGCGTTGAGGTAGTAAGTCAGCACGAACTAAGCTCATTTCTTCCCCCTTAAAATAAACCACAAACTCAATATGGCAACCACCAACTTGCTTGCGTATAAACCACTACGGCTATCGCACCTATTGCTAAATAAGCTGCGTAGGGTAGGCCTGTTCTCGCGTCAAGTTTTTGTAAAATGTAGCGCACAAATCGACCACGCTGCATCTGCACGAGTAACAAATGTAATAAAAAGGCATTCCCCGTGTGCAAAGTTTTATATAACAACGCATGCACACCCGCCAACAATGAACCAATCACAAAAATAGGTAACAAACTAACGGGTCCCAACAACAAACCCAATACAGCGAAAAATTTCACATCCCCCGCCGCCATCAGCCTAAAAACATATAGTGGCAAAAACACTACCAAACTCACAACAAAACCCAACACAGCAGACTCAAGCGAAATATCAAATAAACCCGTGTGGAACACTAACCAGTTAACGCCTTGCCACACCATCGCGGCCAGCAATAACTGGTTAGGTACACGACGCCAGCTAACATCGTAATAAACAATGACCAACAACCATAAAATCAACATCTATCTGGTTAACGTTTAACTTAGACAGTAATACCCAATTTCGTCGCAATGTTAGTAAACAAAGCATTCAATTGACCGCCCAAAGCAGTAGCACCAACAATAATCGCAACTGCAATTAAGCCTGCAATCAAACCATATTCAATAGCGGTCGCACCTTCTTCGTCTTGCAAAAAAGCGATGATATTTTCTTTCATGGTAAATCTCCTTAATTAACAAACAACAATGGGAACGCCCCAAAATTCATGTCATGACATCAACAAGAATACGTAAAGTCTCTTACAAAAAACAGATTTAGTCAAGTCGCAACTGGCAACTGGCAACTGGCAACTGGCAACTGGCAACTGGCAACTGGCAACTGGCAATTAAACAACATAACAAATTGAATATAAACAAAATTTAATATAAATAACTTTTTAATTTAGCTGATACGAATATGCCACATTTACCCTAGGTGCCATACTTGCACTATTGGCTGGTTTATCAGCTATCGGCTTCGCAACAGAAAAATCAAGATTATAATGACGATTATCTGACAGACGAATACCCAAAGCGACCGAGGCCAAACTATCATGTATCAATGTCGTCGCATTAGCGTAAACCTTAGCCCTGTCCACCAATAAATACGGCTGTAGTTGCTTTAAGTATTTAGTATTAACGGGAAACAAACGGTTAAGCTCCAGTGAAGCACCGATACCACTATCACCCGCAATTTCACCCAGCGGATAGCCTAAGCCAAATAAACGCCCGCCATAGCCTATTTGCTCAGTGGATGGCAGAATATCAGCACTATATTGCCCACGCGCTGCAAATGCGATACCAAAGCCATAGCTTAGTTGCTTGGCTAATGAAAGCTGTAATGTCGCTCGGGTAAACGTTAAATCCGCATTGCTATTCACGCTCGCCGCACCTAGCCCATTGATACCTCTAAACACACCGACAGAAATTTGCCGTGTTAGCTGCTGGTTTTCACTATTTTTACTCACGTCCGCATACGCTAATTCAGCACTGACAGCTCGCACCTTAGTGCTGAGTTCAACTGACATTTGTAATGCTGGCACAGAACGTTCAAACACTTGCTTACTCTCTGCCGCATAAAGCCCACCCGTTAGCGTCAAAGTACGTGTATTTTCTAATATCAAAGGATAACTGAGTGTTGCACCCAAGCGTGTTATTTTGGTTTGGTATTGGGTTTGAAACTGCTGTGCTGCCAACGTTTGATTAGTTGGCTCCGCCTTGTAATCTGACCCGTTAACTTTAAGCAACATGCCATTTTTGCCCACAGGCTGAGTGTAATTTACTGCATAGTATGATTCTTTTAACGCCCCGCCTGGCTGTAAAACGCTGGCAGAAAGCTGCTCGCCTAACGGCGTGAGCGCATTAGTGCTGACTGTCGTTAGCGCGCGGATACCTGATTGCAAAGAGTCGATACCTAAACCTACGGTAATAGGCTGACGTTTTACATTTAACAACATTTCTGCGCCACCATCCTCTGTTGTAGGAGGAGCAACGCTGGCAACAACTTGTACACCAGGTTGTAAATTAAACACCCCTATGATGCGCTCAAAGGCTTTTTGGGTTAATGGCCTTTCGGTTTCCAATTGTGAGGCAATAGCTTTAAGGCGATTTTTGCTGTAGCCCGCGTTGCCTTCTATGCGCACCTTGTTTACATAACCTTCAACAACCGTAATTTTGACCACATTATCGGCAAAAGTCTGCGCTGGGACGATAGCAAACGACAAAGGATAACCTTGGTCACGATATAACTGGGTAACGCGATTAGCGGCAGTCAACATTTCAGCAACTGTCGTATCTTTATTAACAAAAGCAGTAAAAAAACTCGCCACTTGCTCAAACGGTAAAGCATGGACACCACTTAACTCCACACGGGAGACAACCAAATGACTATTTAATAAATTCTGAACTGCAGGATCTACAGCAGGTGTAGCCACTTCTAAACTTACAGGTTCCGCCGCTTTACCACCAGTAACAGGAAAACTATCCACTGGATTAGCTTGGGTAATAACAGGCCCCGTAGTATCTGCACCCGCTATTGGTGTAGATAGTATTAAAAGCATGGCAACTATAATTGTGCCGTTAAAATAACGTAAGCTCATATTCACTTTAGTAAGGAAACAGCGTAAAAAATAATTAACATTAAGTAAACTCACCACCACATTGCAACGCAGTGGTGAGCAACGAGCGTATTACTTTACTAATAAATTACTGATTAGTTAGTTGACGCTGTAGTTGACGCTGTAGTTGATGCAACAAAAGACACACTACCTAACAAGCCACTTACTAAGCCTGTTACAGGAGCCAACAAACCGCCAGTAGAACCACCTGTTACGCTACCCAACAAACCGGTTACAGGAGCCAATAAGCCACCTGTAGAACCACCTGTTAAGCTACCTAACAAACCAGTTACAGGAGCCAACAAACCACCTGTAGAACCACCTGTTACGCCACCCAACAAACCTGTTACAGGAGCCAATAAGCCCGTTGCATTAGTTAATGAAGTAATTGGTGTTACAACACCTGCAACCGTATGAATAGCACTACCAACAGCAGAGGTAAGCACTGGTAAACCTGTAGGGCTACCAACAGCAGTCAAAACGCCACCCACAGAACTAACAACTGGCGCAACTAAATTACCAGAACCACCGACTTTAGCACTGGCAACATCAGTCAAAATACCAACAGCACTAACTACAGGTTGCAAAATAGCAGTCGTACCCGTCATCGCACCTACTTGACCAGCAAGCACAGGTACAACACCAGATGCTGTACGAATAGCACTACCAACAGCAGAGGTAAGCACTGGCAAGCCAGTAGGGCTGCCAACAGCAGTCAAAACGCCACCCACAGAACTAACAACTGGCGCAACTAAATTACCAGAACCACCGACTTTAGCACTGGCAACATCAACTAAAATACCAGTCGCGCCAACCACAGGAGCCAACAATTCAGCAGTAGGTAAAATATCTGCATTAGCAATAGTACTGCCAGCTAACAACGCAACTAGCAACAATGAAGACGGCACAAATTTATTACGTGATACGTTCATAATTAAATCCTCTAAAAAGTTGACCTACATTGAATAAAAAATAAAAAATCATGGACAAATAAACTATAAGCCAAGAAAATTTATGAACAACTATTAAGCAAATTCCCACGCTTAATAATTTAGCCCAAGAAATGAAGTTTCCCCACCTCCCCTAAGCTAAATACCGTATTGAAAATATATTGACGATCTGCAAATTAGATAACCAATATATTCACAACATTAACAAATAACCAAACCAAAAATGCGTTACAACAAACCACCTAATAAACCAGTTGATGATGGTGCGGATGCTGACGTTGAACTTGACGTACCCAATGACAAACCACCCAGCAAGCCGTTTAACAAACCAGTCACGGGTGCAAGTAAACCACCTGTGCTAGAGCCACCTAACAAACCTGTTACAGGTGCTAATAAACCAGTTGTAGCCGTTGATGAACCTGGAACAACACCCGTTAAGCCACCTAGCAGACCAGTTACGGGATATAACAAGCCACCTGTGTATTGGTTACCCAATAATGGCTGTCCTGTTTGCGTCAAGCCATTAACGCCTAACGCCGTTACTGTATTACCCACGGTATTAACAACACCACCTACACCATTCACAACAGGCACATTAGTCAAGGCAAGCGAAGTACCTAAACCCGCAACGGTTTGACCTACTGTCACTAACAACGGATTTACAATGCCATTTAGCCCTGTCACATTACCCACTGTTTGTGTTAAACCATTGACTGAACCTACAACAGGTGTCAAAACATTGCTCACCGTTTGTGTTAGGTTTTTAACGGTTCCTGTCGTTAATGCTGAGTTCAACGGTGATTCTGCTTGTGTTAAGCCAATACCAAGCGAGCTTACTAAAGCACCTACTGGGGTGGTCACTGGTGATAGAACTGAAAGCGTCCCACTACCTAAGCCGGTCACTAATTGTCCAGCACTATTAACCGTTGCACCCAGTTTGCCTACCACACCGCTGACACTGCCTACAGTGACACCAACTGGATCACTAACCACACCTATTTGCCCTAAACCATTAGCGACACCATTACCTAATGTGCTAACTGCACTACCTGCATTCACTAATACACCGTTCAAACCAGTCTGCGCCGCAGGCGATACCAATGGCACACTAGCAAGCGTAGTGCTTAAACCCGACACAGTGCTACCTACACCTGATACTGTCGTACCCACACCAGATAATGTATTGACTGGTGCGGTGCCTGTGCTACCTGTGCTACCTGTGCTACCTGTGCTACCTGTGCTACCTGTGCTACCTGTGCTACCTGTGCTACCTGTGCTACCTGTGCTACCTGTGCTACCTGTGCTACCTGTGCTACCTGTGCTACCTGTACTACCTGTACTACCTGTACTACCTGTACTACCTGCACTACCTGCACTACCTGCACTACCTGCACTACCACTAGCGAAGCCGCTACCTGTGCTTGAACAACCAGCTAACAAAGCCGTTACTAAAACTGACGCTACAACCAACATATTTTTTTGTTTCATAATATTCACTCCTATCAACACAATAAAAAATCACAAAAACCAAATAATTCAAGCATTGACCTATTTATATACTAGCGACTAGCCGCAAAGATGGTGCACTAGGTTTCTTACGTTCACTTATAGTCCCCACATACTCTTTATAATCAACACTGTGTAAACGGTACTGATTGCGACCAGCCGCTTTTGCGGCATACATAGCCATATCAGCATGGCGCATAAGCTCGGCACCGTCGCCATCATCCAAAGGAAATAAAGTAACGCCTAGGCTCGCAGTGACTTTAACCTCCCCGTAACATCCTAAGTCCATAGGCGTGCTCACACTATCCAGCACACGCACACACATGCGTTCCACATCAGCTTGCACGCACCCTACGAATAAAATCGCAAACTCATCTCCGCCGAGCCTAGCAACGACGCACGAGGCACGTAAACTTTTACGAATACGAGCACTAACGTACTGCAAAAGCCTATCGCCCGCATCATGCCCATACGAGTCATTGATCTGCTTAAAACCGTCAAGATCCAAAACCCCACAACCAACTAAGTCACCAGATCTTTTGGCATAGACGCAAGCACGCTCTAAAGACTCGAAAAACACAGTGCGATTAGGTAGCTTCGTTAGAGGGTCATGCGAAGCCTCGGCTCGTAAACCTAACGAAAGAGCCACTAAGTTAGTAAAAGCAACAAATTGAGGCATACCTATACGATTAAAAAACCCTTGTTGTGTTGCCCCTGTAATGCAGATAGCGCGAACACCGGCCATCATAAACGGCGTAATAAGCAACTCACTCAACAGCCCTTGAAAAACACCTACCCAATGAGGCGCGTTAGTTGCGTTCACATCAACGATATAAGACTCACCTGATTTCACTAATAACTGCGCCAAATCAGTCTCACGCAACCGTAGCTGTAAATTATTAACAGCCATACCAGTAACACATTCAGGCAACAAAACCCCTTGCTCGCCATCAACTACCGCATAACAAGCAAGACAAACTGCCTCGCTAGATTGAAGCAAACCCGCAAAAACCTGCTGAACCAACTGTGCCCCATGCAATACTGGGGATGCCAGCAATGTCATTAACACTTGCGTAATATGCGAGCGCTCGGACTCAACAGTTGTATCACTGAGTGCTACGCAATTTTTTGGCAGGCTATCAACAAGGGGATACATAATGGGTACACTCACTTCAAATAAAATCTTAAGCACAATTAAAGCAAGACATGTGCCAAATTTTATTTTCATATAATTCAATATTTTATATTATTTAACGGCAATTTAATGAGGGTGCATGCAGGTTACGTTACGTTACGTGTTACGACTTAGCCAACGTTACTTTAATAAAAAAGCAACATAAGCAAGCATGGAACACATCAAAATTCGCCATAGTACGCGTGGTGTTTATTGCGCTTTTTGCAACGAACACAGGCGTTATCACGTAAAATGCTATTTTATTTGCATCAAAAATAACCATCATGACCGACACCACACTACGTTTATCCAAACTCATGTCCATGCGTGGACTTAGCTCCCGCCGTGAGGCTGATGTCTATATTGAACGTGGCTGGGTTAAAGTAAACGGCGTTATCGTCACGGAGCTGGGCACTAAGGTGTCGCCCGATTGCCGCGTCACCCTCCTCCCGCAAGCGCAACGTGAGCAAAATAACCGCGTTACCATTATTTTGAATAAGCCTATCGGCTATGTTTCCGCACAAGCGGAAGACGGCTATCAGCCTGCCAGCGTGCTGATTACGGCGGCTAATCACGACGTACAAGATAAATCAGGTATCGTTTTTAGTAATGAACATGCGTTTGGGCTTGCGCCTGCGGGGCGGCTGGATATTGATTCCACGGGCATATTAGTGCTGACTCAGGACGGCCGCATTGCCAAACAACTGATAGGTGAGAACTCGGATATAGATAAAGAATACCTAGTGCGTACCGAGGGACGACTCTCTGCGCAAGGCCTGCAATTGCTGAATCACGGACTGAGTCTGGATGATGTGGTATTACGCCCCGCGCAAGTGAGTTGGCAAAATAAAGACCAGCTACGATTTGTCCTGCGCGAAGGTCGCAAACGTCAGATTAGACGTATGTGTGAGCTGGTCGGGCTGAAAGTTGTGGGCTTGAAACGCATACGCATAGGCAAAATAATACTCAGCGATTTACCGATGGGGCAATGGCGGTACTTGGCTAACGATGAGCAGTTTTAAGCATCTGCTTTAAGCCACAAACAAGCACCACGGCTGTCTTTTTGTATATTCACCAGCGTCATTTCATGCTCACCTAATTCAGCCGCACTTGCCGCTATTACTCGTATAGGCATATTCGCCGCGTCATTGCTGGCGGTGGTAAGCGCGGCCGTCACCTCTACATCCATCACCAGGCTTTCTTGCCCGCGTGTCATGCCGATATAGACGGCGGCTAATAACTCCGCATCGAGCAATGCGCCGTGAAAAGTACGATTAGTGTTGTCAACTTCGTAACGACGGCACAGCGCGTCCAGATTGTTTTTTTGCCCTGGATGGATGTCTTTGGCGAGCTTGAGGGTGTCCAGCACTTCAGGACAATAGCTGTTCATGGACGAACGATTGAGCCGTGTCAACTCGCTATTGAGAAAACCAATATCGAATGGCGCATTGTGGATAACCAGTTCCGCACCTGATAAAAATTCGATTAACTCATCCGCAATATCAGCAAAATGTGGCTTGTCTTGCAAAAATTCGGTCGTTAAGCCATGCACCGCCACCGCGCCTGCGTCGATTTCACGATCGGGATTAAGATAGCGATGGAAATGCTTGCCTGTCGGTCGGCGATTAAACATCTCCACACCTGCCACTTCGATAATGCGATGCCCCTGCTTGGGGTCTAGGCCTGTGGTTTCAGTATCGAGGAAAATTTGCCGTGTCATGGTGGGATACGTTATGTAGATTAAGCGTGCAATTTTACCCTTAATTATCCGCTATCGCCAATGCTGTTCTATTCACCACTCGTCGCAAAATAAAGCTAGAATGCACACCCGTTACCCCCGTTATTCTATTGATTTTATTTAATAATAATTCTTGATAAGCATCCATATCTTTAACCGCGACTTTGAGTTGATAATCGGCCGATTGCCCCGTAATCAGTAAACACTCTATCACCTCGGGTATGTCGGCAATGCTCGCTTCAAAATGGTTAAATCGCTCAGGCGTGTGCTGATCCATGGAAATATGGATCAACGCCATTAACGACAAACCTAATAATTTAGCCTCAACCAAGGCACGATACCCCACTATCACACCTGCCTCTTCCAGCGCACGCACGCGGCGCAAACACGGCGACGGCGACAAGCCTATTGCATCCGCCAAATCCTGATTGCTCATGCGCCCGTCAGCCTGCAACAGCCGCAAAATTTGCCGATCAAACTTGTCCATCTCCATCATAATTGCGCACACCTTAAATTTTAAGATACAAAAAATACATTAAACTCAATATAACGCAATTTTATGCTAATTTATAGTGATTTTATCGCCAATTACGCAAGCACATAGCGGGCAAATTTGCGTACCATACTCACATACACTCACAGGAGCACCGCGTCATGTTACAAAACCCATCAACCAAGTATCAAGCCTTCCCCGCCGTGCCATTGACTAACCGCCAGTGGCCAACCCGCACGCTCACCACGCCGCCTATCTGGATGAGCACGGATTTGCGCGATGGCAATCAATCTTTGTTTGAGCCTATGAATGCGGAACGTAAATTGCGCATGTTCAAAACCTTGTGCGACATCGGTTTCAAGGAAATTGAAGTCGCGTTTCCATCGGCTTCGCAGACTGATTTTGACTTTGTCCGCCAGATTATCGAAGACGGACATATCCCCGACGATGTCACCATAGAAGTGCTCACCCAGGCACGCGAACACCTTATCCGCCGCACCATGGAATCGCTCAAAGGCGCACGCCGCGCCATTGTTCACGTTTACAACGCCACCTCCAAACCTTTCCGCGATGTAGTGTTTAACATGAGTAAGGCGGCCGTATTGGAAATGGCAGTTAGCTCGGTGTTGCTCATCAAACAACTCGCCAGCGAACAGCCAGATACCGAATGGGTATTGGAATACAGCCCAGAAACCTTTACCGCGACTGAGCTGGATTTCGCGCTGGAGATCTGCGACGCCGTCACCGCCGCTTGGGGCGCGACACCTGATAACAAAGTCATCCTCAATTTGCCAACCACGGTAGAAGTCGCCTCGCCCAATGTCTATGCCGACCAAATCGAATGGATGCACACCCACCTCGCCCGCCGCGACAGTATTGTCCTGAGCTTACACCCGCACAATGACCGTGGCACAGCGGTGGCGGCGGCGGAATTAGGCATGATGGCAGGCGCAGACCGCGTAGAAGGCTGTTTATTCGGCAACGGCGAACGCACTGGCAACGTCGACATTGTCACCCTCGCGCTTAATTTTTACACTCAAGGTGTCGCGCCAGGCTTGGATTTTTCCGACATCAACGCCGTGGCGCGAACGGTGGAATACTGCACGCAATTGCCCATACACCCACGCCATCCCTACGTCGGTGATTTAGTGTTCACCGCTTTTTCAGGCTCGCATCAGGATGCCATCAAAAAAGGCTTTGCCGCACAACAACCTGACGCACTGTGGAACGTCCCCTACTTGCCCATAGACCCCGCCGACGTTGGGCGCAGCTACGGCTCGGTGATACGCGTCAACAGCCAATCAGGCAAAGGCGGCATCGCCTATTTATTGGAAAATGAATATGGATTAGCCTTGCCACGCCGCCTGCAAGTTGAGTTTTCAGCCGAAGTGCAACGCTACATGGACAATCACGGCGGCGAAATGAGCGCGGCAGATATTTGGGCATTATTCCAGCAAACCTACCTCGCCCAAGACAAACCCGTGCGCTACGTTGAACATCATTTATTTGAGCAAGATGAAGCCCAAGGCATATCGTTAATAGTTGAGATGAATGGCGAGCAACACACCTTAACAGGCACAGGCAACGGCCCCATAGACGCGGCCATCCACGCGCTCCACGCCATCACATCAGGCTTGCAAGTGCGCAGCTTTGAAGAACGCGCCATCGGTCTGAACAAAGGCAGCAACGCCACCGCCTGCGCCTTCGTCGAAGTCAACCGCACCACAGGCGGCAAAGAATGTTACGGCGTAGGTATGGACGACAACATCGTCACCGCGTCTATCAAGGCATTGGTAAGTGGGTTGAACAGGTTGGCATAATAGTAACGAGTGCGCTAAAGCAATGCCATATCAATGTGTTGCATAGCTTGGGCGGCATCGCGCAGTTTTTGTGCCTGAGATATAACAAACTGACTGATACGCGAGACAAGTTCGCGTTCATCATCTATGTAAATTGCCAGCGCGGCTTGGCGAGGTGCTTCTTTTAGTGCGCTATTTGCCATGCGCGTCATTTCTCGTGCGAGGTAGGAACGCGGCAACCCTGTCCGTTTAGCGAAATCAGCCCAAGCATATGGGCTGATTTCCTCAAGTATGAATTCATCGCCGTATCCCATGGCGAGCTCGTGATCCAACCCTGAGTATTGCACCACGCTAACCAAATCGTAAAAAGGGGCAATCGCCAACCCATCACGATAACAAAAAAACGACACGTTTTTGCCGTGAGCATCAGCGTTACCAATCAAGTATTGCAATATCACCCAGCGCGTCAGGGCTTGGCGAACCAGTGCTTTCTGCGAACTCAGCATGACCGCCGTCGAAAACAGACGCTCAAAACTGACACCATCACGGATATGACGAACGTCAGCCCCCGACCCGAAAATGCGTTCGTACTTATAAGCAACAGGTAAATCAAGTGCTTGGCATCCATCAACAAGATGGATACGCCGCACACTATCCTCGTGGATTTCGCGGTCAAAACGCTTAACCACCAATACAGGATGCGGAACCCGCACGATGCTCACTTCTGCCACATCCAGCCCCAATCGAGCCGCAAACTGCATACAGTAGTGTTCGTTAGCCACCAAATTAGACAAGCGATGATCAACAGGCTCAGGTTTCAAAATATGCGTAGAAGCCAAATCGCCTTCAACAAGATAAAAGCAACCGTCCCGCATGTACACGGCTAATTTATCCTGATAGCCCGCTATCGACATACGCACACGCCCATCCCAAATTGCAAAGGGTACTTGCGTGCGCTCATCAATACGGCACTGAAGTTCAGTTAATGGGATTTCTCTGCGAGTTGTCAGACGTGATGCTGGGTGTGTGCCTGCTGAGTAAAATGAAAGCGCACCCGAGGTTTCACCACCAAGCTCACGCACCAGCCCAAATATATTATTTTTCGAGACTTGATGCGTCGTCGAAACAATATCAAGTGCTCGGCCTTCGGGTAATAAATTTTCAAGAAAGCGACGTATGCCGCCCGATGAAACAGCCGTGCCAGACAAAGGAAAACAGGGTGAGATTGGGTAAGCATCTGCGGCATTAAGCCAACCCGATTCATACTCAAACGAAAACAGCGCTTCCAAGCTATCGTAGCAGATAGTGCCAACATGACGCTGATCTGCGAACACCCACAAATAATGGCAGTTCGTAGCCGTCATATCGGCGCAGATGTGGGCAATGAGATCGAAATTTGCGACGCTTTAGATTTCTCAATAACCAGCACCGATAGCCCTAACGCATCCAGTATTTTGAAAACACGCCCCACCGAGACACCCTCCCCGCCATTTTCCAGACGGGAAAACACCGCAACAGAAACACCACAAAGCGCCGCAGCATCATCAATCCGCAAGCCAGCCGCAAGCCGTTGCGCCCGTATCAACCGCCCCAATGCAGCAATATCATCGACTTTGGGGGAAAGCGGGGTAATAAGCGTAGATGATAGCGGTGTCATAATTTCCATATATGGCGATTAAATGCAGAATAAGCGTAAATATACACACAATTTCCAAATATGGAAATATATTAAACACAATGACCAAAGTCAATATTTTTCTCATAGATGGAAATAAAAATGATGGACGATTATAGTAAACACGCCAACAGAGCAATTACTAGATGCGCTCACAAGACTTGATCAGCGTTTATTTCTTCATACACAAGCCAGCTCAACCCTGCGCCCTGCTCTTGTTGCCAAAGTTACCAACATATCAAGGCTAAATTTATCACGCTTACCGCGTACCAAATCAGACACGCGAGACTGCCCTATGCCCAAATGTTGCGCCGCCTCTACCTGCGTCCAGCCATGTGCAGTTATCGCCTCCCTCACCTGCGCCATCAACGTCGCACGCATCATCAGCAAAGCGGATTCTTCGGGACCAAACCCTAAATCAGCAAAGACATTACCACTCGATTCAATTATTTCATCATTCATTGCCTGCTCCTATCAACTGATACCGCCGTGCAGCCAGCGCAATATCCTCATGTCGTGTTTTTTGCGTTTTCTTCTGAAAAGCATGCAGTACATAAACCGCATCAGCACGCTTCGCCACATAAATCACGCGCCACTCACCAAGAATATACAAACGAATTTCATACACCCCAGAACCAACCGCCAGCATCGGCTTAAAATCGGACGGCATTTAACCGCGCTGTATAGCATGCAGCTCAAATCCAGCCTCACGCCGCACTTCAGCAGGAAAACCCTTCAAATCATCGAGGCTAGAGCCAACAAATTTAAGCATCTTCATGAAGTAATTATATCAATACTTTGATAAATATCAATTTACTTATATAAAAATGGTAGGATGGGTAGAGCAAAGCGAAACCCATCAACTAGCGGCATTATCAGCTTAGGAACTACCATTATTGCTACCGCTGGCAAAGATACAATCCCCTTCTGCGCCACCACGTAGCGACTAGCAAAGCGGGGACAGTCGGCGAGGACTGTCTGAGCGCACAGCGCGAGTTCCGCAGCCGCCCGCTTTGTTAGCTGCTACGTGGGAAGTCCACAGGACTGGCGCAGCGGGGTGCCCTTCTCTTTGGTTACTTTCTCTTGGGCAAGCAAGAGAAAGTAACTTGCCGTCGGGCAACCCCGACTTGCACTGGCTTTTCAAACTAGATTCGATTACAAATAAACTGGTGAAATATACTAATACAAAACCTAACACTGCTTTTATTTTGCCTGAGACTCGCCCACTACATGAATAGCTTCTTGTCCATAAACCAACACAGTTCGATTTGATGGAGCTTCAGGCCAGCAAACTGGTAGAACTGGTTGCAAAGTTAGCGGCATCTCCACTTCGTACCTAAAAGGACATGAACGCCAAGATTCGAACGAGTGTGGTGAATATTCAAGGTAAGTCGGCCGACCCCAAGTGACCAGAAATGCAACAGGGAAAAATTTCAACAGCCAGATTGAGAATGGCTTGCCACTCGGTATGTCAAGAAAAGCAGCATCTCTAACCATCACATGAGGCTTATACGGATAAACCCAGTAGTATGCACACAACTCTTCTGGAAATGGTTTGGTCTCATCAAGAATGTAATCTCGAATTGACTCGGTCAGCGGCCCCTTAAGATAACGATCTACACCTTGCGCGGCAATATGACCAAGAAGCGACCTTAGGATTGCCTGAGGCTGCCCTCGTATGCTTAGTGCTGAAGGAAGCTGCATTGAAGTCTTAAGCAATTGGCCAATATTGTTGACAAATTCAATAAATAAAGGATCATAACGGGCACCCAAAAGGGTATTATTGCAACGATGACAAAGGGTACGGTACTTAACGCCATTCTGTGATCGCCGCCCACGCGTGGGCGCTTCGCCCTGAGAGAGTAAACTAGAAATGTGGTGAATCTCAACCTGCCTTGGCTTAAGACACCCCTTGGGCGGCGTATGATCTTCGGTAAGCGGGCCTAACTCGCCACAGATATTGCATTTACCAGTTTTTGGACCTCTGGTCTCAATTAAAATAGTCATATAAATTAACCAAATAGGCTTGCTTAATGAATGGCAATACTAGCCCATTTTTGAATAATTCAGGGACAGGTCTCGAAGTAACTCACAACACCTAATGTAAATTGGCATAAAATATACGCCAAGCCATTACCCATGTTTAACTAATCCGCCAAAGTAGCCAAAACTTGCTGAAACAACGCCGCCTTAGCCGCTTCAGGCGCCTTATTGATCGCCCCTATCCAGATCGGAAATATGGTCGCTTCTTCACGATATTCGTGCTTGGATAAATAGCCTGCCAGTATCGCCAGCAAGGGTGAAACGCTGGTTGATGTTGCATCTTCTTCATCAAAACTCAGTTCTATCATGATGGATTGATTGAGGATTTCGTTATGCTCTTGCATCATGGCGGCGGTGGGGTCAACGCCCATCGCGTTGGGTGGGGTGCGTATCGCTTTGGCGAGTATGTCGTGCTCGACGGCGAAGTGTTTGCGCAGGCCTTCGATGAACGCGCGCATGATGGCGTGGGCTTGGACCAGGTGATTCTGGTCAGTCAAGTGGATGACTTGGGAGAACATCGCATCCAGACGTTTGTGGTCGCGTTTGAGCGAGTCGAACACATCGACGGGCGGTACGTCTTCGGCGCGGTGGATAGTTGTCAACCAATGCCCCGCGTCAGTACGGCTGATTTCCCAGCGTAAGTTATTACGCAATTGCAAATTCAGGCTGTGCAGGGTAATCGCGGGGTCTTCGGCGAATAATACGGTAGCGGTTTCGCCACGCGGCATGTCTTTTATTTCGTAGAATACTGCCGTTTGCAAGTGGCTGGGAGGAGTTTGGGTTAAGTCACAGTAATTTTCGTTCATATTAGAATCCAAACATATGGTCCATGCAGAATGCGCTATCGCCGTTGACCATGCCGTGATAGCCAAATAAGCGGCACGTCACGTCACGTATGATGATGTAGCTACCATTGCCAGCCTCGGCGCGTGTTGCCGCGTCGAACACTTCGCTATAACGCCAATGTAATGAGCCGCCGCAGGGGATGTTAATTTGCGTTTGCGCGATTTGTACGCCCATCTGGTTAAACAGCGTCAATTGCGTATCTGACTGCGCGTGCCAAGGGGTGGAGGCTGGGTAAATCAGATGACAAAACGTATCCAGCGGCGCATCGCCCAAGCGCAAGAATAAACGTGTGCTCAAGCCTGGGGCTGGGCCTGCGTAGGATTGCGGCTCGTTTTTGTAAGTCATGACGGTGTTAAATACATGCCCGCCAAAACTGGTTTCGGCAATATGCCCGCTACTGCGCTGGGTGTAGCGGAACAAGCCATGCAACCAGCCATCCGCCCCGCCGCCTTGGGCGAAATCATAGACTAACTCAACGTGCCCTGAGCCGCTAGGCAACGCCGCCGCTTGTTCGGCTAAAATCGCGTTCATATCCACCGCAACACTATCGCTACGTTGCAGACAGCCAAAGGCATGACGCGCCACTTCCACACCGGTCGCGTCGTAGAATATTGCTGCTATCGGCAAATCCACTTGCGCGGTGGACATGGGATTAGGCTGCATCGTGCTTTGCCATTGCGCCACTGGCAAAATCGGCGCGGGCAAGATGTAGGATTTACCCAGTTGCTGAGTCAAATTCGGTATATTCGGGTCGATAACTAAATCGTTACGTTCGACGTTCACATGCGCCATACGGCTACGCCCATTTTTTACGTGAACTTCATAACGCGGCCGCACAAAATACCGCCCCGCCTGTACTTCCAACTGCTGCGGCCAGCGCACTTCGGGGAACAAATCTGCCACATTCAGCGCGTAGCAGGCAAAAGGCGGTATAGCAGTCGGCACATAACGCACTTCATCCGACCCCATCAAGTTGATCCCCACCGCATTGGCAGGTATCGCCACGGGATGGCTATTCTGTATCCACATCACCACGGTTTCATCGTCATTGGGTGCTGGCAAGCCCGCAAACAAATCCGACGGCCAGGCATTCGCGTCATGCGTACACGACAACACCGTGTCATCGTCGCCATAAACATCCAGCGCGTATTTAACGATGTCATGCCGCGCCACGCCTAGCACATGTATAAATAACGATGCGACAAAATCGCCCAAGCCAAAACGCGCACGTACTTCCTGACTGTCAATAATCAGACTCGCACCCGCCGCAGGGATAGCATCTTGCCATTGCGCCAATATCGCGCCTGACTGGTCAAACAGGCAATACCACACTTGCGGCACTGCCGCCGCGCCTAAGCCTGACCAGTAATCCGCTGTAACGATGCGCGTATGCTGACCTAGTGCGTCGCGCAAAAAGCCAAAATTGGTAGCAAAATTCAGCGGGTCGAGATAGCGGTTCGTGTTAGTCAACATCGCCGCTGGTAAACGCAATTCATCCAGACTCAGCAAAGTCACGCCAGCAGGCACAAGATGGCGAATATGATCCATTGCCCGTCCCGCGTCAAACGCCGTCACCAGCACGATACGCGCGCCCGAGGCTGGCAATGCAGTCACGGGCTGTACGTTATGACCCAGTGTGACTTTGCCCAAATCTTCAACGCGTTGCACATACACGGCCGCAATATCCAGACCATCCAGCGGATAAAACTCATGCAAGCCTTCCGCCATGCTGTGTGGATCATAGATGGCGATTTTTCCTGCCGCACGTAGCCGCGCATATAAATCCGCCGCTTTCGCCACGGTCAATGGGTGACCTAATGCCTTAAAAAAACTATTACCGCCCTTGGCATTGCTAAACGTTTCGATTTTTAACGACATTTCACCATCCTAATCTATGCTTGATTTCATCCGCCACCCGCCGTGTTTCGTCCAGCGGTTGATATTGCCAATGCGCCAATTCACCCGTAAATGCTCGCGTACAACCACGCGCCTGCAAACTACGGTGAAAATTCTCAAATTTATGATTGCCACCCGTCAAGCCTGCCACATACACAGGCTTACCCGTAAAACTCGCTTCCGAAGCCATATTTACTGAATCTGCCGTAACCACTAAGTAATCAGCCAATGCCAAATAAGCGAAATAGGGATTGGTACTCGCGCCGTCCCATATTTTCGCGTTAGGTAAACGTCGCCGTAACACCTCAACCACAGCCGCATCAGTGCGCCGCGATGGTGTAATCAGCACCGTGCCGCCATGCTGTTGTGCTTGTATGAGCTGATCTGCCAGACGCTCGGCAAATGCCGCATCCAGCGTATATTTGCGATTACTGCCACCCAGCAACACGCCTATCAACGGACGCGGCAAGTGGGCATATTCAGCAGAAAATTGTTGCGCCGCCTCATCTAATCGCGCTTGCGTCACCCGATTCACTGCGCCCAGCGTAGAAAACACATTCGCGCCTTGCAAACTGTCATGTTGCGGTGCGGCAATGATGTCAAACGCACGCAGATTCATTTGCGGATGTTGTACACGGATATTGACCGTACGCCCGCCGCTGGCACGCTTAATCGCCACAGCGACCGCGACATTCAGCCGCCCTGTACCGATGACCACATCAGGCCAAGGTGGCGCAAAATTATCGCTACCCGCACCTAAAAAACGCAATGGCGACAGCCATAAATTCGGCGGCAAATAACGCCAGGGCGCACTCACAACCACGCGTTTTTTCACACAGTCTAAATCCAACGCCTCGGCTAAACCAAACGACTGGTTATCCATACCCACAATATCATTGGATAACACCCAGGCAGTGCGACGCGCAGACATCAGCCTTTATATTCCTTATTGCCGAATAACTTCTTGAAAAACGCAGACACGCCATGACGCTTTTGCTCACGGCGTTTGACTTGCTCATCGAGCACCCAATTCAATTGCAAGGCTTTGCGTTCGCCTATATAGGGCTTATGCCCATGCCAGGAATTATCGCTGCGTTTGAACGCCAATAATGTGCCTATGCTAGGCTCAACTTCAGCCACAAAATCATCCAGATCTTCACCTGAGCGCAACAGCCGCAAACGCCCTGCTGACTCATGCCAAGTCTCGTTGAAATAAATCAGCATGGTGATAATCTTGGTTTTGCTGTCGGTATGAATACGCCCGTCGGTATCATCGGTGTGCCCACGCACGGTAATCATGGTGGGACGACCTGTTAAATCCAGCTTGAATTTCTGCTCGACCGCGTGACGAAACTCATCGCCCTCTAATTGGCGCAACAGTTCAAGAAAAGCAGGACCGCAATTGAGCTTATCCGCAGGAAAACTGCCCGCTTGCTTGATAGCGGGAAAATCACGGCTAATGTTTACCAGCGCATCCGCTTTAAGAAAGTTCGGCAACACCATGAATTCAAATGGATCAGAATTTAATTTAGTCGCGCTGAATTTATCTAAATCCAGCATAGAGGTCATTTGTGTTTGCATCATAATTTAAGACAATCTAATCTTAATTAAACAATCTCTAAGTCTAACGTCTTTCTGGCAAGATATAAAGACTTAACCGTGCAAAAAGTGCTCAAAATCAGTACAATCCTGAGGTTTACTTAATTGATTATTCGCATGTCCGATAAACGCCACGTCATCATCCAGCATTTACTGCCTAAACGCGCTATCACCGAATTCGGCTGGTATGTTGCCAACGCCAAAGCGGGACTCATTACTAGCGCAATTATTCGCTGGTTTGTCGGTAAATATGGTGTCAATATGGACGAAGCCGTTAATCCCGACATCAGCAGTTATGCGAGTTTCAACACGTTTTTTACCCGCCCGTTACGCGCGGGTGTGCGTCCGTTGGCAAACAGCACTTTTATCAGCCCAGTTGACGGTGCGATTAGCCAATTAGGTCACATCGAACACGATCAGCTCTTGCAAGCTAAAGGTCACACCTACTCGACCCGCGCTTTAGTCGGTGGTGATGCGGCATTAGCGGAAAAATTCAACAATGGCGAATTCGCCACCATTTACCTCAGCCCCAAAGATTATCATCGTATTCATATCCCGTGCGACGGTAAATTAACGCAAATGATATACGTGCCTGGTGATTTATACTCAGTTAATCCCACCACTGCACGCGGCGTGCCAGGTTTATTTGCTCGTAATGAGCGCGTTGTGTGTGTGTTTGAAACTGCGCACGGTTTAATGGTAATCACGCTGGTGGGCGCGGCGATAGTAGGTAGTATGGAAACAGTCTGGCACGGCACGGTCAATCCACCACGCACCCGTAACGTGCGCACTTGGGACTACACGCATGACAATATCACGCTCAAACAAGGGGATGAAATGGGGCGTTTTTTACTCGGCTCCACCGTGGTTATGCTGTTCCAACAAGGTGCTATGCAGTTTAATCCAGACTGGCAAGCCGACCGCCCTGTACAAATGGGCACAGCCATGAGCCAAAATTAAACCAGCTTAGTTTGCCAGGCTTGTCTGGCGGCTTGGGCACGGCTAAAAATCTGCGTTATCGTATCAGCGTCAGATTGTGACAGTGCGGTATGTAATTGTGTTAATTTATCTTGGTAGGCTGATAACTCCATGAGTAGCGCATCTTTGTTT
This sequence comes from Sulfuriferula sp., assembly GCA_013140765.1. Lineage (GTDB taxonomy): Bacteria > Pseudomonadota > Gammaproteobacteria > Burkholderiales > Sulfuriferulaceae > Sulfuriferula. The sequence continues at coordinate 9,773 of JABFSE010000010.1, read as the reverse complement.
GCCAGCGCAATATCACACCACATTTCGGGGCTACTCGCAGCAATACGCGTGAAATCGCGGAAACCACTGGCGGCGAAGCCAAATAATACCGCCGCATTCTCACGTTGCACTATCATATCCACCAAGGTATAAGCCAATAAATGCGGCAAATGGCTCACGGTGGCAAAAATCGCATCGTGCTCTGCCGCTGACATCTCGCTCACTTTCGCACCTGCCAACTGCCACATTTCACGCACGGTTTGCACGGCGGCAATGTTAGTCTGTGGCAGTGGCGTTAATATCAGATTTTTACCCTGATAAAGCGCACTACGCGCCGCTGTTGCGCCACTCAATTCAGCCCCTGCAATCGGATGCGCAGGCACGCATTGCGCAACAGGTAAATAAGTTTGCATCAACGCTAACACATCTTGTTTAGTACTACCCGCGTCGGTCACTATCGTATGCGCCGCCAAGTGCGGTGCTATTGCCTGCATCAATGTCGCCATTTGCCCCACAGGCACGGCGAGCAAAACCACGTCTGCATCGCGCACGGCATCGGCAACATCAAGTGCAACGCGGTCAATAATACCTAATGCCAAAGCCTGCTCAAGATTGGTATGGCTACGTCCTACGCCAACGACCTCATCCACTGCACCCACTTGCTTTAATGCCAAAGCAAGCGAGCCGCCTATCAGTCCTACGCCAAAAATAGCGAGCTTAGTTAATTTCATATTTGCTATTGCTTCCATCGTTCACAAAAAAGGCCGCAATCTGCGGCCTCCTGCGTATTAAATATCACGCCCTATGATTTTAGCGATGCCACCTAGCTCTACCATCAATTTTTTCAGCTCGTCTGGTGTCAACGCTTGGTCTGCATCACACCAAGCCTCACAGGGTGTTGGGTGCATTTCCACCAGTAAGCCATCTGCTCCTGCCGCAATCGCCGCACGCGATAATGCTGGAACCATCCAAGCCTTGCCGCCTGCGTGTGATGGATCAACAATGACGGGCAAATGCGTTTCTTTTTTCAGTACAGGTATCGCAGTGACATCCAACACATTGCGGTAGTAAGTTTCAAATGTGCGTATGCCGCGTTCGCAGAAAATAATGTTGTGGTTACCTGCCGCCGCGATGTATTCCGCCGCCATCAACCATTCTGAAATCGTCGCTGACATACCGCGCTTGAGAATAACGGGCTTTTTAATACGCCCGACTTCTTTCAGCAAATCAAAGTTTTGCATATTGCGTGTGCCGATTTGAATAACATCGACATCCCATTCCATGAATGTATCGAGCATACGCACGTCCATCAATTCGGTGACGATAGGCAAGCCTTGCGCATCTGCCGCTTTACGGAATATTTCCAGACCTTCTACCCCTTTACCCTGAAACGAGTAAGGGCTGGTACGTGGTTTGAACGCACCACCACGCATCAAACGGCAACCTGCTTCTTTAACGTATTTAGCTGAATCATCCATTTGCTGTTGGGTTTCAACCGAGCATGGACCCGCGATAATCTGCACGGTATTGCCACCCAAAGGCACGCCTTTGATGTCAACTACGGTGTTTTCTTTATGCCATTCACGCGCCACAATTTTGTATGGTTTAACCACGTGCATGGATTGCTCTACACCTTGCAATGCGTCTATCAACTCTTGATCTATCGTGCGCTCATCGCCTATTGCGCCGATAATCGTGCGCTCTACGCCACGCGATATATTGACATCACAACCGTACTCTTTCACTTTTTTGACTACTGTATCTATATTCTGTTCGGTAGCACTTGGGCTCATTACGATAATCATGATTTAGTCCTTAATTTGAGCGTCTTCTAACGCTAGTAAAAATTGATTGTTTTCTGTTGCCAGCCCTATACTTACACGCAAATACTCGGGCATACCGTAATTGGCAATCGGTCTGACGATAACGCCATTTTCCAGTAAGCGTCGGTACATGTCTGTCGCATTACCTATGCGTATCGCTAAAAAATTCGCAAAAGAAGGGATGTAATCTATGTTCAGCAAATGCAAACCCTGCGTTAATTGTCGCATACCTAATTGATTCAGCGCATAACTACGCGCAATGAATTCATCGTCATTCAGTGCCGCAGTTGCTGCAGCTAACGCCAAACTGTTGACATTAAATGGCTGACGCACGCGGTTCATCATATCAGCCATAGCGACGCTCGCCAAAGCATAACCGACGCGCAAGCCTGCCAACCCGTAAGCCTTGGAGAAAGTGCGCGTAACCACTAAATTAGGAAAACGGGCTAACCAGTCTAGCGCATCAGATTGTAACGTTTGCGGCAAATACTCGCCATAAGCCTCATCCAACACCACGATAACATGCTCGGGTACTTGTTCCAAAAAAGCCAGCATATCGGCATTACTTAACAACGTACCTGTGGGATTATTAGGGTTAGCAATAAACACCATGCGCGTATCAGCGCGTATAGCGGTCAGCATGGCACTCAAATCATGCCCGTAATCCCGCGCTGGTGCGGTAATGCCCGTTGCACCCACGGCTAAAGTTGCCAGCGGATAAACGGCAAACGCGTGCTCAGAAAACACGGCTGATGCTGAAGCCGACAAAAACGCTCGCGCCGCCATTTCCAGCACATCATTAGAGCCGTTGCCCAATACAATTTGCGCGGCATCGACGTTAAGTTTGACCGCTAATGCCGCTTTCAACTCAAAACCGCTACCATCAGGATAACGTGCCAAGCTGTAGAGCGCGTCGTCTATTGCCGCTAATGCCTTAGGACTTGCGCCTAGCGGGTTTTCATTAGAAGCCAGTTTAACTATGCGTGACGCGTCCAATCCTAGCTCTCGCGCCAATTCATCTATCGGCTTACCTGGCTGATACGGCGCGATAGCACGGATATAATCAGGTGCTAAATCACACAAATTCGTCATTACAAAACACCAATGGGGTAAGACCCTAATAATTTTAACAAAGCGGCTTTATCTTTTAATTCAGCCAACGCCGCAGCAACAGCAGGCGTATCACGATGACCTTCGATGTCCACAAAAAACACGTATTCCCACAAACCAGAACGTGCAGGACGCGATTCTAATTTAGTCAATGAAACACCATGACGTGCAAATGGCTGTAAAAGTTCCAAAATAGCACCTGGTAAATTACGCGCCGACATCAGCAATGAAGTCTTATCGCGCCCCGACACACTCACCTCGTGCGTGCCCAATACCAAAAATCGAGTGGTATTGTCAGGCTCATCTTCTATGTGCTCAAACAAGCATTGCAAACCATAAATTTCAGCCGCCAACTCGCCCGCAATCGCCAACGCAGATTCATCTGCCGCCGCCATTTGCGCGGCTTCGGCATTGCTTGCGACTTGCACACGCGGCACATTGGGCAGGTGGCGATTAAGCCATTCATGACATTGCGCTAAAGATTGTCCGTGTGAATAAACAACCTTTACACCATCTAAACCATTGATTTTACGCAACAAATAATGATGAATGCGCAAATCAACTTCACCGCAAATTTTTAACGGCGTATCTTGCAACAAATCCAGCGTGCGATTGACTGCGCCCTCAGTTGAGTTTTCTACAGGCACGATACCGTAATCCGCCTCGCCCGCATTGACGATATGAAAAACCTCATCTATCGCCGCGCAAGGGACTGTTTGCGCGGCGTGACCAAATTGTTTAACCGCCGCCGCTTGGCTAAATGTGCCTTGCGGACCTAAAAAAGCGACCGATAGTGGTTTTTCTAACGCCAGACATGCCGACATGATTTCACGAAACAAACGCGCCGCTGACTCGTCCGACAACGGTCCGTTATTCATTTCTTTAATACGCAATAATACCTGTGCTTCACGCTCTGGGCGATAGACAGTGCCGTTTTTTAGCCGACCTATTGTCTGCGCATGTTGCGCACGCTGGTTAATCAGTGCCAATACTTGTGCATCTATCGCATCAATTTGCTCGCGTAAAACTTGTAAATTTTCTGCCATACTCAGCCCTGCTTAATCACAAAATCTTGCATATAATCAACTAACGCCTGCACACCCTCAAATGGCATAGCATTATACATAGAGGCACGCATCCCACCGACTAAGGCATGCCCTTTTAATTGCAATAAACCTTGCTGTTGTGCGCCCTGTAGGAAAGCGGCATCCAATGCGGGATTGCTTAACGTAAACGGTACATTCATGCGTGAACGGTTTTCAGGCGCGACAGGATTATGATAAAAATCGCTACTATCCAAATAATCATAAAGCAGTTTAGCTTTAGCGATATTCGCTTGCTCCATCGTAGCCAAGCCGCCTTCGCGCTTTAGCAACTGAAATACCAAGCCCGCAATATACATCGCGTAGGTTGGCGGTGTGTTGTACATGGAGTGATTATCCGCCTGCACTTTGTAATCGTACAAAGTTGGCGTGCCCGACAATACCTGCCCCATCAAGTCTTCGCGCACAATAACAATAGTCAACCCCGCTGGGCCGATATTCTTTTGCGCCCCCGCATAAATCAACCCAAATCGACTCACATCTATGGGTTTAGATAAAATGTTAGACGACATATCTGCCACTAACGGCACGTCACCTGTATCGGGTATGCGATGAAACTCCACCCCGCCTATGGTTTCATTCGGTGTGTAATGTACGTAAGCGGCATCGCTGTTTAATTGCCAGTCTGCGAAAGCGGGTGCGTAAGTGTAGGCTTTATCCGCGCTACTAGCCGCGACATTAACGGTGCTATACCGTCGCGCTTCTTTAATCGCTTTTTCTGACCAAATACCCGTATCTATATAATCGGCACTGGCTTTGCCACGCAACAAATTCATAGGAATCATGGCAAATTGCGCTGTTGCACCGCCCTGTAAAAACAATACTTTGTAATTATCAGGTATCGCCAATAGTTCGCGCAAATCAGCTTCAGTCTGCTGGGCTATCGCCGTGAATTCCTTGCCACGATGGCTCATTTCCATAATGGACATGCCAGAGCCATGCCAATCCAGCATTTCATCTCGCGCTTGCGTTAATACGGATTTTGGCAATACGGCGGGTCCTGCGCTGAAATTATAAATCGTCATAATTGTGGCGTTTCAGTTTCTGTGAGTTCGGTGGGTGCTGCCCCCGTATTACTATGACCAACAAAGCGTGCGCCATTTTCAATATCCAGTGAGATTGAAGATACGTCACCCTCTACGACTGAATTTTTGTGTATGCGCAACAAGCCCTGCGCTTCTATTTTTGCTTTAACACGACCATGTACAATGACATTTTTAGCCGCTAAAACATCACCTATCACGATACCGTCCGCCGATATATCAACATCGCCCAGCACCGTCACATTGCCCGTAATACTGCCATCGATCCGCAAATTGCCTTCACAATGAATATCGCCCGTGATTTTACAACCGCAACCGATAAAAGTGAGGTTGCTATTTAATTGCAGACGTTCAGCTTTTTTTGCTGATGACTTAAACATAAACACCCCTATTCCATAAAACTGGCTGGATTCACTAATGCGCCATCAATATAAACAGCATAATGTAAGTGTGGTCCAGTTGAACGTCCTGTACTACCTAACAGCCCAACCACCTGCCCTAATTTAAGCTGCTCACCCTTAACCACCATTATTTTTGATAAATGTGCGTAGGCGGTACGATAACCATAACCGTGCTCGACGACAACTAAATTACCATTTGCGCCCATCAAACCTGCCTCAACCACCACGCCAGGTGCTGTCACTTGCACAGGTGAACCTAGCGGTGCAGCGAAATCCATACCTTTGTGAAACTCATAACTATTTTCGCCAAATGGATTAGTGCGTGCGCCAAAATGGGACGTAATTTCCGCCTTATCCGTAATAGGCCAGCCATTGGGGCGTGCCAAAATACGATTGAGCGTGCTTTCTAACCGCCCAATACGCAATTGCGCAGACTGCTGAAAATCCACAACGGCTTCGTCTGCACTAATCGGTTGGGCATATCCACCCATACCTTTAGCCGTGGTATGCGCCTGCGTCTCACCATTTGGTGCATCATGGCGCATCAGCAATCTGACTTTTGACTCCACCTCATTCACGCGATTAAGCATCGCTTGATAATGTTGCGTCAATGTCGCTTTATTGGCGATCAACTGCGCATTTTTTTGCGTTAATTGTTGCACCCGAAACTGCGTAGTCGCCATTTTGTCCAACGCATCACTATTTATATATTGATAATAAACAGCGTAACTTACACTCCCCAACCACGTTAGTAACGCCAAACCCAGACCCGCCATCAGCAGTTGCAAATAACGCCAATCCACACGCAAAACATGCGCAGGATGACCTGAGCTCGCCACTAAGAACTCAACATAACGTGGATGCTTGCGTGGGCGCGGTGCTAAGGTCACAGTCGCTTAATCCAAATCAAGCGTGGCATTCGCGTCGTCGTCATCTCGCTCCATGACACGCTCAACGCCGATGAGCTTTTGCCCATCATCAAGGTTAATCAGTGTCACGCCTTGCGTTGCTCTACCCATTTCACGCATTTCCTTGACACGGGTGCGGATCAACACACCACCATCGGTAATCAGCATAATTTCGTCATCTGGCTCAACTAACGTCGCTGCCACCACACGACCGTTACGCTTGGTGGTTTGTATCGCTATCATGCCTTGCGTACCGCGACCATGACGGGTGTATTCAGCGATATTGGTACGTTTACCATAACCATTTTCAGTCGCTGTCAACACTGACTGCTGTTCGTTTTCTGCTACCAACAGAGAAATCACTTTTTGCCCAGCCGCCAGCTTCATCCCGCGCACGCCACGCGCACCGCGCCCCATAGAACGCACATCATTCTCATCAAAGCGCACCGCTTTACCGCCGTCAGAGAACAGCATCACATCATGGCTGCCTTCGGTAATATCCACGCCTACCAAGTAATCACCCTCATCCAGACCGACTGCAATGATGCCCGCACGACGCGGATTGCCGAATTCAGACAAAGCTGTTTTCTTCACCACGCCAAACGCCGTTGCCATGAATATATAACGATTATCAACGAACGCTTTAACTGGCAAGATAGCGTTGATTTTTTCGCCTTCAGACATAGACAGCAAGTTGACTATCGGCTTACCACGTGAAATACGGCTGCCTTGCGGCACTTCATAGACTTTGACCCAATACACGCGACCAAAGTTAGAGAAGCACAGGATGTAATCATGGCTATTGGCAATGAACAGACGTTCAATAAAGTCATCATCTTTAGTCGGCGCGGCAGATTTACCACGACCGCCGCGTTTTTGCGCACGGTAATCATCCAATGGTTGCGACTTCATGTAACCGCCGTGTGACAATGTCACCACCATATCTTGCGGCGTAATCAAATCTTCACGACTCAAATCTTGTGCAAAGGCGACAATCTCAGAACGGCGTTTATCGCCAAACTGCTGTTTTACCAAATTGATTTCATCATTGATAATCGCAGTCACCCGTTCAGGACGCGCCAAAATATCCAGCAAATCAGCGATTTTAGCGACCACTTCCTTGTATTCATTGAGGATTTTATCCTGCTCCAAGCCTGTCAAACGTTGCAAGCGCAACTCTAATATCGCTTGCGCCTGCGCGTCTGACAAACGGTAGCCATCTGCTGAGAAGCCAAACTCTATCGCCAAGCCTGCAGGGCGGAAAGCATTCGCATCTGCGACCGCACGCGATAACATCTCCTCAACCAATTGCGAACGCCAAGTCTGGCTCATCAGGCTTTCTTTTGCCACAGCTGGCGTAGGTGCGGCTTTAATCAGCGCGATAATGTCGTCCACGTTGGATAACGCAACCGCCAAACCTTCCAGAATATGCCCGCGCTCACGCGCTTTTTTCAGCTCAAATACGGTACGGCGCGTCACCACTTCACGACGATGACGCAAGAAAGCAGATAACATTTGCTTGAGGTTGAGTAGGCGTGGCTGATTATCCACCAACGCCACCATGTTCATACCGAAGCTGTCCTGCAACTGGGTTTGTTTGTAGAGATTATTCAGCACAACTTCAGCCACTTCGCCGCGCTTGAGTTCTATCACCATGCGCATACCCGACTTATCGGATTCATCACGCAGATCAGAAATACCCTCGATTTTCTTCTCGCGCACCAGCTCGCCGATTTTAATCAGCAAATTCGCTTTATTAACCTGGTATGGCAACTCATCAACAATAATCGCCTGGCGATTACCCAGCTTGTCCATATCCTCAAAGTGCGTGCGCGAACGTATCACCACCCGACCACGCCCCGTGCGATAACCATCACGCACACCCGTCAAGCCATAGATTATCCCAGCAGTCGGGAAATCAGGTGCTTTGACTATATCTATCAAGGCTTCAATATCCGTATCAGGCTCGTGCAACAGGGTTAAACACGCATCGCACACATCAGTTAAATTATGTGGCGGGATATTCGTCGCCATCCCCACCGCGATACCCGACGAACCGTTAATGAGCAAATTAGGAATTTTTGCAGGAAATATCAGCGGCTCATGCTCAGAACCATCATAGTTAGGACCGAAATCTACCGTTTCCTTATCCAAATCCGCCAGCAATTCATGCGCGATTTTAGACATGCGGATTTCGGTATAACGCATCGCCGCCGCATTGTCGCCATCCACCGAACCGAAGTTACCTTGACCATCGACCAAGGGATAACGCAACGAAAAATCCTGCGCCATACGAACGATGGTGTCATATACCGCAGTATCACCGTGCGGGTGATATTTACCGATAACGTCACCGACGATACGCGCCGATTTTTTATAAGCTTTGTTCCAATCATTAGACAACTCGTGCATGGCAAACAACACGCGTCTATGCACAGGTTTCAAACCATCGCGAACATCAGGTAAGGCACGCCCCACAATCACGCTCATCGCGTAATCGAGGTAGGAACGGCGCATTTCATCTTCAAGACTGACGGGTAGTGTTTCTTTAGCGAAAGATTCCATTGCGTAATAATTTTTTATAGGAACGAGTAATCCCGTGATTCTAACACGTGCAGGCTAGGCTTTGAAATAAAGCCTATATTAAAATAACGATAAGCCTGCCACGCTTCTCATGTAACATAAAGCCTGATTACTTAACTCGACAGCATCACCAAAATAAGCCGCTTAGCCAAAAGTAAATCATCCTAGCCTAGGTGATGAGGTTTAGCACTGACAGGGGGTTAACAGAGGAAAGAAAGACGGACAAATACAACAAACAAAATCAAAAACTTAATGGCGGAGAGAGGGGGATTCGAACCCCCGTTGGGAATGACCCCAAACACGCTTCCAGGCGCGTTATTTTTGTCTAAAAAATCATTTTTTTACAATGTGTTGCAATGGTAATAATATAATAAAACCAATTATGGGGACAAAACGGGGACAGTCATGGCTACATTTGATAAACGTGAATCAGGATGGTGGCAAGCGAAAGTGCGTCGCAAGGGTCACCCTTCTCAATCAAAGACCCTCCCTACAAAAAAAGAAGCTGAGGCTTGAGCCAGAGAAATTGAAGCACAAATGGATAAGGGATGTAGTGGTCAACAAATTTCAGACACCCAGCTAGGTTGTTTAGCTGCCATATCTTGCTCATAGTTAATCGGTGAAGTGTAGCCCAAGGTGGAATGTAACCGCAGGCAGTTATAAAAGCCGACGATATAGTCCACGATGTCCTTGCTTGCCTCCATCTGGTTCGCATAATCCCTTTGCCAGACTCGCTCCATCTTTAAGTTCAGGAAAAAGCGTTCCATAGCGGCATTATCCCAACAATTACCCCATACAACCAGCCTGTACGCGTGCGGATATA
>JABFSE010000027.1 GCA_013140765.1 Sulfuriferula sp. | reverse complement strand
CCATTTTGGCTATCTCTAGCTTAAACGCTGCGTCGTATTTCGCTCTTTGTTCTGTCATTGCAATTTCCTCTCTTTAGGTGAATTATCCCACCTAGTGAGGTGTCTGGTATTATTAGACCACTACAGTCGTTGCTTTGTTTGCCCACCAGTTGCGCAGGGCGATGAGCAGGCCTAGCCCAAAAAATGCGCCTGGTGGCAGGATGGCGATTAGGAAGCCGTGATAGTCGGGGATGACGTGTAGCACTAGCGATTTTGCGCTGTCACCAAAAGCGAGGTCTATGCCTGATAATAGCGTGCCTTTGCCGACGAGTTCGCGTATTGCACCTAATAGCGTGAGGACGGCGGTGAGTCCTACGCCCATCATGAAACCATCAAATATCGCGGGTAATACAGGGTTTTTAGCGGCGAAGGCTTCGGTACGCGCCAAGACGATGCAGTTGGTGACGATGAGGGGAACGAAGATGCCTAGCACTAAATATAATGGGTGTATAAATGCGTTCATGGCTAAATCGATGACGGTAACGAGCGCGGCGATGATTAAGATGAAAACGGGAATCCGTATCTCGCTGGAGACGTGATTGCGTATCGACGACACCGCGCCATTGCTCAGTGCCATGACGATGGTCGTTGCCAGCCCTAGCCCTATGGCGTTGACCATGTTGTTGCTGATAGCGAGTAGCGGGCATAGCCCTAATAATTGTACGACACCTGGATTTTGTTTCCATAATCCGTTAATCATAATCTCACGATAGGCGTTCATGGTTGTGCTCCTAATGAGGTTGCAAACAGTGCATCATGTTGTGCTGTGGCATATTGCAGCGCATGGTGCACGGCTTTAATCACGGCTCTGGGGGTGATGGTCGCACCTGCCATATAGTCAAATTGCCCGCCGTCTTTTTTCACTTTCCAACCACCGTCATTGGGGGCGGTGATGGATTTGCCGTCGAATAGCAGTATCCACTTGCTTTTGGCCAGCTCTATATAGTCACCTAAACCTGGTGTTTCTTTATGTGAGACGACGCGCACGCCAGAAAGTTTACCTGATGCGGTAATGCCTATGAGTAATTTGATTTGTCCACTATAACCGTCGGGCGCAGTTGCCTCGAGTACGACGGCAACAGGGACGTTATTCAGCCGTGCTTGCCATGCCAGACTGGGTTGTGTTGTGCCTAGTAGTGGATTAGCTGGAAGCGTAAATTGCTTACTCAGTAAGTCGTTGTTATAACTACCTGTGGGCAGCGTTTCTGCGACCAGATTGCGGCGTACATTTTGTTCGTTCAGGGTGATATTTGGGTGTGCCAGAAAATAAGTGTAGGACAAAATGGCGGTTAAAATCACACTGAAAATCAATAGTACGCCAGCGGCACGACTGGCGGCACGGGCGAGTAATATCATGATTTGTTGCCCTTATGACCATAAACGGCGGGTTGTGTGTATTGATCTATCAGCGGTGCGGCAACGTTCATGAGCAAGACGGCAAATGCCACACCGTCAGGGTATGCGCCTATGGTGCGGATGAGGTAGGTTAATATGCCTATGCCTGCGCCAAAAATGAGCTTGCCCGTCGGTGTGGTTGCGCCTGAAACAGGGTCGGTGGCAATGAAAAATGCGCCTAACATTGCGCCGCCTGTGGCAAGGTGTAACCAAGGTGTGGCGTAATGTGCGGGGTTAATGAGATAAAAAACCCCTGAAATGAGTGCGAGTGCGGTGATGAAAGCCACGGGTATATGCCAAGTAATGATGCGTGCCAGCCACATATAAACACCGCCGAGCAAAAACAAGCCTGCGATTATTTCGCTACCTTGACCGCCTACCGCGCCAAATATCGGCATTTGTGTAATTTGCGCCACGCTGTGGTCTAGCTTTAATTGCGTGCGCAGTGTGTCTAACGGTGTGGCAGTGCTAATGGCATCTATGCCGCTGGTGTGCGATGGCAAGATGCCGTTAAAAATATAATTTGCCGCGTCGATTAAGCCCAAATGTGCGCCTGCCAAGGTGTCAGGCGAGGCCCATTGCGTCATTGGCACTGGGAAAGAGATGATTAAAATCGCATAGCCGACCATGGCAGGGTTAAATATATTATTACCCAAGCCGCCATAGAGGTGCTTGGCAACGATAATGGCGAAGAATAAGCCCACGACGATAAGCCACCAAGGTGCAATAGAGGGTATCGACAACGCCAGTAACCAAGCGGTTACCAGTGCGCTCCCATCCATTAAAAATGGCTTAATCGGCAAGCCGCGCAATTTGAGTGCGGCGGCTTCCATGCCGAGTGCGGTGACGCTGGCGAGGGTTAAGCTGATTAAAATCGCGGGACCAAAATACCAGACGTAGGCAATGATGGCGGGTATCAATGCCAGCATGACTTTGAGCATGATGATGGAGACGCTGGTTTTTTGGCTGATGTAAGGAGATGAAATCATGATGGCTCTGTGGTAGAAGTCGCGGCGCGGGCGATGGCGGCTTGTATTGCAGCTTTTTTGGCTAAGGTGGCCGCATCGTCAGCAGTGGTCGTGGCAGGTTTTGCGACCGCTTTTTGCGCTAGTTTTTCGGCGCGTTCTTTTTTTTCACGTTCTATTCGCGCTAATCGTGTTTCATGTCTGTCACGGGCATGGTCGGCTGATTTTTGCTCGTTTTGAGTGGCTGCAATTTCGCTTTTAGCGTAGCGATAATACTGCACTAGCGGAATATGGCTAGGGCAAACATAGCTACAGCAACCACATTCTATGCAGTCAAATAGCTGGTATTTTTGGGCTTTGTCAAAGTTGTTGGATTTGGCAAACCAATATAATTCTTGCGGTTGTAAATCCGCAGGGCAGGCATCTGCGCAACGTGTACAACGTATGCAGGGCATGGCGAGTGGCGGCGGTGGGAAGAGCTTATCGGATTTTACCAGTATGCAGTTCGTTGCTTTAACGACAGGTACATCCACGCTGTGTAAATCTATGCCCATCATCGGGCCGCCCATGATGTAACCGCTGACGCTATCGGGATGACCTTGTGTTAAGTTAATGACATTTTGCATAGGCGTGCCGATAAGCACTTCAAAATTACGTGGTTGATGGACATTGCCAGTGACGGTGAGTACACGTGAAATCATCGGCTCGCCATGATGTATGGCACGGTCAATGGCGTAAGCTGTGCCGACGTTGAAGGTGGCAACGCCGACATCGGTAGAGCGTCCGCCTGAGGGCACTTCTTTACCTGTGATGACTTTAATCATCTGTTTTGCGCCGCCGCTGGGGTAGAGTGTAGGGATAACGACGATTTCTACGGGGAAGTGACATTGCGTAGCAGCGAGTTGCATCGCGGCGATGGCGGCAGGTTTGTTGTCTTCTATACCCACCACGACGGTCTCTGCACGCAACATAAAGCGCATGATTTCTGCGCCTGATAATATGCCTGCGGCGCGTTCGCGCATGGTCATGTCGTCACAGCTTATCCAAGGTTCGCATTCGCCACCATTGAGCAATAAAGTTTGTACTTTTTGCGGTACGCCAGGGTTGAGCTTGATAAAGCTGGGGAATACCGCGCCGCCCAAACCCGCTATGCCCATATCGCGCAGGCGGTTGCGTAATGCGCTGGCATTGAGGTTGCGATAATCTATCGGGGTGCGTTCTGTCCACTCATCTTTGCCGTCGCTGGCGATGGTGATGCAGGTGTCGCTCAAGCCTGACGGGTGCGGTAGCGCGTGTAATGCAATCGCGCTGACGATGCCTGATGTAGGCGCATGGGTGGCGATGGAAATATAGTTTTCTGCATGAGCGATAATCTGCCCTTTGAGCACGCGTTGACCAACGCTGACGCAGGGTTTGCTGGGTTGCCCTATATGCTGACGTACAGGGACAATCAGCATTTGAGGAATCGGCGCAATGGCTATCGCTAGTTGGGTGGAAACATCTTTATGCTCAACGGGATGAACGCCACCATTAAACTGGTAGAGTGTACGGCTCATGGTGCGACTTTCAAATTGACTATCGGATATTTCCATTTCCATGTGTTGACGTTCTCAGCCAGCGGTTCCATGGTAATGCAATCGACGGGACAGGGCGGTAAACATAATTCGCAACCAGTACATTCCTTGGCAATGATGGTGTGCATTTGTTTCGCCGCGCCTAAAATAGCATCCACAGGGCAGGCTTGTATGCACAAAGTGCAACCGATACACGTCGCTTCATCAATGACAGCGACAGATTTGGGCTTGGGGGTGCCAAATTCAGCATTGAGCGGCTTGAATTCTACGCCCATCAATTCCGCCAGTTTGCGTGCGCCATCGTCGCCGCCTGGTGGGCATTGGTTGATGTCGGCTTGTCCGCTGGCGATAGCCTCTGCATAGGGTTTGCACCCTGGAAAGCCGCATTGCCCGCATTGCGTTTGTGGCAGGATAGCGTCGATTTTTTCGACGATAGGGTCTTCTTCGACCTTGTATTTAACCGCAGCAAAGCCCAATGCCGCGCCTAATACAATGGCAAGCCCTGCCATGACTAAGAGTGCCGCAATCATTTATTTCACCATGCCAGCAAAGCCCATGAAAGCGATGCTCATTAAACCAGCCGTTATCATGGCAATGCTAGTGCCGCGAAAAATAGTGGGTACGTCTGCGCCGTCTATACGTTCGCGCATACCCGCAAATAAGATAAGCACCATAGAGAAACCGACCGCGCCACCGAAGCCAAAAAACAGGGATTGGACAAAATTATGGTCGGCCTGCACGTTCAGCAAAGGGATGCCTAATACTGCGCAGTTAGTGGTGATTAACGGTAAGTAAATGCCTAGCACGCGGAATAATACGGGGCTGGTTTTGCGTATGTAGAGTTCGGTGAAGCCGACGATACCCGCGATGACGACGATAAACGACAGTGTACGTAAATAACCTAATTCACTGCCCAGCAGGTAGTGGTTAATTAAATAACTGGAGCCTGAAGCCAGCGTCAGCACGAATGTTGTGGCCGCACCCATGCCTATGGCAGTTTCTAAACTCTTGGATACACCCATGAATGGGCATAAGCCGAGTATTTTTGCCATGACGATGTTGTTGACGAAAACCGTGCCAACTAAAATCAGTAGGTAGCTTTGAAAGTCCATAAAATTAAACAATGTGGCGGGAACTATGATTATCCGTCGCTTGCGGCATATTTTCAACCATATAACGGATAAGGTTGAAATTTAATCCATAACGGCTGACATCGCGCTGACGGCCTTAGGCGGCTTAATCACGCTAAGGTCGGTATCGGGTAAAAATAATTCTATGCGTGGGGCTTCTATGGCTGGCTCAAAGCGGATTAGGCGTTTAATGAGTTTGCTAGGCAATTTAGGTGCTGGGCTGGGTGTATGTTGTAATAATTCGTTTTCTATATTGAGCCAAGCGTTTAATACGTCATCACCATGCGCTATCCACAATGCCATCGTGTAATGCGCGTCGCTACCTATTGCCCAGCTGTCGCTAGTGATAAGCGTGTGGTAAGCGGGCGTGCTGGCATTGCTGGTTAATATGTCGTTAATAATCGCGGCGCTGTTTGCGGGATAAATGCTATCGCGGGTTTTTAATCCGCCAATATGAAAACTGGCAGGGCGGTAAACGCCACGGTAGGCAAGCATTTGGTAGGCATTGGCGAGTGCCAGCACGGTATTTTCACCTGTGTTGAGATTTAAGTGCAGTAGTAGTTTGTTCCAACTATTTGTATCCAAGCTATTGAGCACTTGTTGTGCTGGTAAATTAAGGGTGTTGGACAACGCTGTACGCAGGCTGACCCAATTGGGTACAGGCGAGTAGTCTAAATAAATAGCTGCTGGCGTATTGTTGTAAATCCGTGGCGTGTTGTCTAGCAAGCTGGCTGCCGTGTATTGCTTTTGAGTGAGGGCGCTGGCGTAAATCAGCGGTTGTAGCATGGTTTCACTATCATGTGGATTGGTGACTTGATTGCTACTGTGGTCGCTACTGAAATACGCCAGAATTTCTGCTGTGCTATTGTCCAATATCACGGCGGCGGCGAGCGGGAGATGGTCCAGGTGTTGGACTAGGCTGTTTTGCAATGTGTAATCTAGGCTGGAAATAACGTTTTTTTGCGTATTTTTGAGCAATAATTGCGCCACTTCGGGTGCGATTTGCGGGTGTAAATTGAGTGTGGGCGGTGTCGTTAGGGTGGCGAGGCTGATTTGTTGTATGGCTAGACAATTAGCACTGTTTTGTTTGAGTTGCCGTGCTACACCGCAGGCACGCTGGGCAACAATATCAGCTTTGGCGTTAGGGCCGCGCAACAATGCCGATAAAATACTGGCTTCGTCATCGTTGATTTGGCTGGGCGTTTTATCGAATAAGGCATTGCTGGCGGCGTTGATACCAATAATTTGGCCACGAAAGTCAACCAGATTAAGATAGGCTTCTAGTATTTGCGATTTGCTCCATATATGTTCTAGCTGTTGCGCGGCTTTGATTTGTCGCCATTTTTGGCTGTAAGTGCGTCCACCTGCGCTACGGTTAAGGCTGGGAACAAGCAATCCCGCTAGTTGCATGGTAAGTGTAGATGCGCCTCGGTGCGTGTTGTGTACTAGGTTTTCCCAAGCCGCTCCTGCAATAGCACGCCAATCTACGCCTTGATGTTGATAAAAGCGTTGATCTTCAGACACGAGTAAGGCATTAAGCAACGCAGGCGAGAGTTCGTTGAGCTGTACCCAAGCCAAGCGTTGTTGCTGATGGTGAATGATTTGTTGATGCAGTACGATATTGTTTCTGTCTAAGAGCTGTATCGTACTGCTGGTATATTGTGCGCGTACCGTTTTGAACGCGGGCAAATTAGCGGCGAGGCTACTGGTGCTGAGTAAAAAAACTAAGCACAGGCCAGCGTATTTATACATTCGGATATGAGCGTTGGGCCGCGATAAATTAAGCCTGTGTAAAGCTGTACTAGGCTTGCACCTGCGTTGATTTTGTCGCGTGCGTGGGCGGCGGTGCTGATGCCGCCTACGCCGATAATGGGGACTTCGCCATTTAATTGTGTGCTTAGTTTTTCGATAACGCGTGTCGAGGCGATGCGCACAGGTTCGCCTGATAGCCCACCTGCTTCGTTGCCATAGCGTAAATTACCGACATCTCGACGTGATAGCGTGGTGTTGGTCGCAATCACGCCGTCAAATTGATGTTGCTTGAGCAAATGGGCGATGTCGTTGATTTGGCTATCGTCTAAATCAGGGGCGATTTTGAGGGCGATAGGGACATAGCGTCCGTGGATGTCGCTTAATCGTTGCTGTTGCGCTTTGAGCTGGCTTAATAAGGCCGAGAGCGCGTCGGCAGATTGTAAGTCACGCAGGTTTTTAGTGTTGGGTGACGATATATTGACCGTTACATAGCTGGCATGTGGATAAACTGCAGTGAGACAGGTTAAATAATCTTCTGCCGCGCGTTCTATCGGTGTGTCAAAATTTTTGCCTATGTTGATGCCAAGTATGCCGCGATAGTGTGCGGCTTCTACATTGCGGATAAGCTGTTCTACGCCGTCGTTG
This sequence comes from Sulfuriferula sp., assembly GCA_013140765.1. Lineage (GTDB taxonomy): Bacteria > Pseudomonadota > Gammaproteobacteria > Burkholderiales > Sulfuriferulaceae > Sulfuriferula. The sequence continues at coordinate 57,132 of JABFSE010000027.1, read as the reverse complement.
TTAAAACCCATGCGGTTGATAATTGCCTGTGCTGCGGGGATGCGGAATAAGCGCGGCATGGGATTGCCAGGTTGCGGGCGTGGGGTGACTGTGCCGATTTCGATAAAGCCGAATCCTAACGCTGCCAGTGCGTCTATGTATGCGCCGTTTTTATCTAATCCTGCTGCCAAACCGACTTGATTAGGGAAGTCTAAACCCATAACGCGTGCAGGTTTGCCTGTTGTCTGGGTGGCGACTAAGCCAGTTAAATGCAGTTTGTGCGCAATGAACAAGGCATTTAAGCCTGCATGGTGGGCGGTTTCGGCATCTAGCTGAAAAAATAAGGGGCGGAGTAAAGAGTACATAGTCGAGTATTGTAACGGCAAAACTAAAAATCGCCATAGCGGCGATTTTTAGTAGGGTGAAATTACTTCTTGGCAGTGCGACGTAAGCGCGACAGTAAACGTCGGGCTAATTCGCCGAATAGCTCAGTTTGCGTAGGGTGCGGATGTATTGCCTGCGCAACTTGCTTGAGCGTCATGCCTGCTGACACCATCATCACTGCTTCGCCGATTAAAGTGTCGGTGTGTTCGGTGAGGAAATGCACGCCGATGATTTTTTGCGTGGCTTTATCGGCCACCAGTTTAATCATGCCGTGGGTTTCGCCCGTAATCATGGCTTTGGCATCTATGCTCATCGGCATTTTGGCTTCTACCGCGTCGATACCGCGTTCTTTTGCCTGCGCTGTGGATAAGCCGACAAAGCCCGCTTGTGGACGGCTGAAAGTCACGCCGCAATCTAAATCTTGATTGTAAGCATGTTCTTCACCCAGCAAATTACTTGCCGCCACCCGACCTTGCGTTGCCGCCGTGTGCGCCAGCATATAACCGCCGACCACGTCGCCCACCGCGTAAATATGCGCCACGCTGGTACGACCGCGTTTATCGGCTTTAATTGCCGCACCGTCAAGTTGTACGCCTGCGCTGGCGAGATTGAGGCGGCTGGTGTCAGGGCGTTTGCCTGTTGCCATCAACACGTAATCACAATCAAATACCTGTGCAGTGCCCTCGCTATCAGCATAGCTAACTTGCATCGCGCCAACTTTACCTGCGATTTGGCTGATTTTTGCGCTGGTAACGACGGTGAATTCCTGCTTGAGGATATCGGTTAGCTGTTTGGCAATTTCGTCTTCTACTTCAGCCAAGATGCGGTCTTTGGCTTCGAGCATGACGATTTCTGTGCCGAAATCGCGGAATATCTGTGCCATTTCCACGCCGATTACGCCGCCGCCGATAATAGCCATTTTCTTCGGTGGTGCAGGCAGGTTCCAGATAGTGTCAGAAGTGATGACCCCACCTGTGGTCAAGCCGTCCATCGCACCTGGGATAGGCGGTACGAAAGGTGGCGCACCTGTGGCAATGACGGCCGCGCCAAATTTCAGCGTGTAAGCCTCGCCTTGCGGTGGCTGGATGTGCAGAGTGTGGTCATCGATGAATGAGGCATAGCCTTCACGCACGTCGATTTTTACGCCTTTGTCGGTTTTTAACGCCAGTTCGCCACGCGTTTGCAATATGGTTTTGCGGTGGTTTTCTAGCGTTGCCCAATCCAAAGTGGATTGATTCGTGCCGTTTACGCCTTTGTCGGCATCATGCGCACGGTCGCGGATGATGTCGGCACTGTGTCGCCATGCTTTGGATGGGATGCAACCACGCCACAGGCATTCGCCACCTGGCAAGGGTGCGTTGTTTATCATCGCTACTTTAGTGCCATGCTCGATTAAATCACGGGCGCAATCTTCGCCGCCAGGACCGCCGCCGATAACGATGACGGGGAAATCCCACTCGCCTGCTGGGATAGGTGAAGTCGGTGCAACATCCATCCAGTTTTCTGGCTGTTCGATAATCTGCTTGAGGTCAGCCAGATAAGCGGCTACGTGTGCGCCGTTCACGACGCGGTGGTCAGCGGTGATGTTGACGGGCATACCGTCAGCACCCGTGGCGGCGATAGCCATAATCGCGGCGATACCTGGGGTAGGAATCGCGGTGAAATGCGCCACGCCAAACATGCCCATGTTGGAGATGGTGAATGTCGGATTGGCATATTCAGCGGGGGCTAATTTGCGTATGCGTGCGCGTGGCATTAAGTCTGTCCACGCCGCTTGCAAGTCTTCCAGCGATTTTTGTTCTATGCCACGCAACACAGGCACGACCAGACCGCCGCCGTCAGCCGCAACAGCAATACCAAAGTCGTGATTACCGCGTTCTACGATTTTATCGACAGGCTGGTAGCAGTTGTTCAGCGTAGGATGCTTGAGCATGGCGATAGAGCAGGCCTTGGCAATCGCTACCGTCACCGATACTTTACGCGCCTTGGCGGCGGCAATGAGTTTTTCAGGCTTGATATTGAAAGTGACATCAAAAGTCGGCAAGGTTAGTGAGGCGGTCATGGAATGCGCTACGGCTTTTTCCATGGCTGTCATATTGCGACCGTTACCTGCTACTTCGACTTGCGGTAATGAATGCGCTACGTCTTTCATGCTTGGACGTGCTGATAATACGTCATTGGCAACGATAACGCCTTGCGGACCCGTGCCGCGTAATTTGCTTAAATCTACACCCATAGAGCCAGCGACTTTACGTGCGTAAGGGCTGGCATATTGCCCAGCAACACGTGCGGCTGGCATGGCACTTGGATTTAAGCTAGGCGCAGTGCTGACGGGTGTGGCGGCTGTAATAACGGATTTGTCTTTTTGATGATGCGCTTCAACTACTTTGTGAGTGGCTGATAAGGTGACTTCGGTATCGGTGACTAATGCGGCATCGGCAACGATGAACGCCATCGGGTGTCCGACGACGATGGTACTACCTACACCTGCGACTGGACCTGACAGGAAACCCTCTTGGAACACTTCCACGTCCATAATGGCTTTGTCGGTTTCAACTGTGGCAACGATGTCGCCGCGTTTGATGGTGTTGCCGACTTGTTTTTCCCAAGTCACGACTACGCCTTCTGTCATGGTGTCAGACAGCTGCGGCATGACGATGGCAATGCCTGCATTGTGCGGTATCATTTCTGTGGGGGCAACTTCGGTGACGACTTCATTTACGGCGATATTCATGTCGCCTAGCGTGTCGGTGATGTAGCCCATCGCGCCTGAGACGAGTATGGTTGCGCCGACTTCGGCGAGTGGACCTGCAAGATAACCTGCTTTGAATACTTCGACATCCATAATGGCTTTGTCGGTTTCGACGGTAGCGACAATATCGCCACGTTCGACTTTATCACCGATATTTTTATCCCAAGTAACCACCACACCTTCGGTCATGGTGTCGGAAAGTTGGGGCATGGTGATGACATAATGTGCAGACATGCTGAATTCCTTAACTCATAGCCCTGAGCCGCGAGTACGGTTCAGGGCGAGGTTTACGACAATGGGTATGTTTTTTAAGCCTTGCCTAACATCTTGAGCACCGCGTTGACTACGTCTTGGTGGTCAGGAATGGCTGCTTTTTCGAGCTTGTGATTGTACGGTTGTGGCACTAATGCTGAGTGGACGCGTACAGGTGCGGCATCGAGTTCAAAGAAACATTCTTCATTGATAATCGCAATGATTTCTGAACCTACGCCTACAGGTGCTTCGTCTTCTTCGGCAATCACAGCGCGGTGAGTTTTGCTGATGGATTTTTTAATACCAGCACGGTCTAGTGGCGCGAGTGCGTATAAATCGACGACTTCAGCGGAAATGCCGTGTTGCTTTTCCAGAATTTCAGCGGCTTTCAAGCACCAGTGTACGGAGATGTTGTAACCAAACAACGTGACATCCGTACCTGGGCGGGTGATTTCTGAACCTTCTAAAGGATGGAAGTATTCTTCATCAGGCACTTCACCTTTCATGTTGTACATGAGCTCGTGTTCGTAGATGAAGACGGGGTCGTCACTACGCACAGCGGATTTCAACATGCCGTAGGCTTGTTTAGGACTAGATGGGGTAACGACGCGCAAACCTGCGACACCCATGAATACTTTTTCCATGCGGGCTGAGTGCTGTGCGCCAAGTTGATGCGCCGCGCCACCTGCCGAACGGAATACGCATGGAGCGGTCAACTGACCACCTGACATATAACGTACTTTAGCGGCAGAGTTGAACATTTGATCCATCGCCAGCCAAGCAAAGTTGACTGACATGATTTCGATGATGGGGCGGATGCCGATGAACGAAGCACCGATACCCAGGCCTGTGTAGCCACCTTCGGAAATCGGTGTGTCCATGACGCGTTTTTCGCCAAATTTCTCGTATAAATCTTTGGTTGCTTTGTAAGTGCCGCCTGCAACGCCGATGTCTTCACCCATACAGATAACCAGCGGGTCGCGCGTCATTTCTTCATCATGTGCGCGGCGCAAGCCTTCCCAGTACATTATTTCAGCCATGTTAATTCCTTTAATCTTTTAAGCGATATGGTTGCTGTTATGCTAATACGTATTTTTCCAAATCAGCAACGTTAGGTTCGGGGGACTCTTCCGCGAATTTCATTACTTCGTTCTCGATGTAGTCATCGGTCGCTTTTTCGATTGCGGTGAAGTCGGCCATGCTTAATTCGCCTGCGGCAATGAGCTTGTCGCGCAAGATATTGATAGGATCGCGTTGTTTCCATTCGTCTTCTTCTTCACGGCTACGGTAGCCGCGTGAATCGGACATGGAATGACCGCGATAACGGTAAGTCATCAATTCCAAGAAATAAGGACCTTTGCCGCTACGGACGAAGTCAACCGCTGTTTTGGCGTGTTCGTAAACGGTGTCTATGTCTTGACCATCACATTGCGCTGATTCTATGTCGTAAGCGCAGGTGCGTTTGTATTGGTCAAGCACGGCGGTAGAGCGGTGGATAGCCGTGCCTATGCCGTATTGGTTGTTTTCGCAAACAAATAATACTGGCAAATTCCATACTTTAGCCATGTTCAAGGTTTCGTGGAATACGCCTTGGTTGTTGGCGGCATCACCTAAGAAGCAGATAGAAATCTCGTCGCCGCCTTTGAGCTGTATGCCTTTAGCGATACCTGCCGCCAATGGAAAAGGGCCGCCAACCAGCGCGTAACCGCCCATGAAACGATGCGCTACGTCAAAAACGTGCATAGAGCCGCCGCGACCTTTAGAACAACCAGTTTCTTTGCCGTATAACTCAGCCATGACCACTTTGGGGTCAGTGCCGCACTTAATCGCGTGGACGTGATCGCGGTAGCCAGTAATCACGTAATCGTGACCTGGACGTGCAGCTTCCATTACGCCATTACAGCAGGCTTCTTGTCCTGGATAGAGGTGAAGAAAACCACCGATTTTACGTTCTATATAGGCTTGATAGCAACGCTCTTCAAAACGGCGATGCAAGACCATCTCGCGTAATACGCGCTTTTTGTCGTCCAATGTCATGTATGTATCCCTTGCAAAATCCAGCATTAAATTATGAAACAATTTCGTTCATTATCTGATAAACGCTGGAGTAGGTCAAAGCATCATCTTAAAAAATGACTAAAATAATGGATTTTTATGGGGTGATTCTGGTTATTCGCTTAAATAGGATAAAATACTGGTTTTTATATCCAGCTATTGAGAGTTTTTATGTCAGGTAGCAGCATAGGTAGTTTATTTTGTGTCACCTCATTTGGTGAGTCGCATGGTGCGGCAATAGGTTGTGTGGTCGATGGCTGTCCGCCTGGTATGGCGTTGACGACTGAAGACATACAAGTTGAATTGGATAGACGCAAACCAGGTACGTCGCGGCATGTCACGCAACGTCGTGAATCGGATACGGTGGAAATCTTGTCAGGCGTGTTTGAAGGTAAAACCACAGGTGCGCCGATAGCCTTGCTGATACGCAACGAAGATCAGCGCAGTAAGGATTATGGCAATATTGCCGACACTTTCCGCCCAGGTCATGCTGATTATACTTATTGGCACAAATACGGTATTCGCGATTATCGCGGTGGTGGGCGTTCTTCAGCACGCGAAACAGCGGTGCGTGTGGCGGCAGGTGCAATTGCGCGGAAATGGTTGCTGGAACGCTATGGCATTGTTGTTCGTGGCTATATGACGCAGCTGGGGCCGATAGAAATCCCATTCAAATCCTGGGATGATGTGCGTGAAAATCCATTCTTTGCGGCGGATAATGATGCGGTGGCGGAATTGGAAACTTATATGGATCAGTTGCGTAAGTCAGGCGACTCTATCGGTGCAAAAATCACCGTGGTGGCCGAAAACGTCCCTGTAGGTTGGGGCGAGCCTGTGTACGACAGGCTGGATGCGGATTTAGCTTACGCGCTGATGAGCATTAACGCGGTTAAAGGCGTGGAAATCGGCGCGGGTTTTGATGCTGTGACGCAAAAAGGCTCTGAGCACGGTGATGAATTAACCCCCGCAGGTTTTTTATCCAATCATGCTGGCGGTGTGTTAGGCGGTATTTCGACAGGTCAGGATATCGTCGCGCATATTGCGATTAAACCTACATCTAGCATACGTTTGCCGCGTAACTCTATAGATAAAGCAGGTAATCCTGTGCTGGTTGAAACTCACGGTCGCCACGACCCCTGTGTAGGCATACGCGCAACGCCTATCGCTGAAGCCATGTTAGCCATCGTGCTAATAGACCACGCATTAAGGCATCGCGGGCAGTGTGGTGATGTGGTGGTGGATACGCCGCGTATTGCGGGTAAGGTGGGTTGAATTATCCACAAAAAAACATGAGTGAGATTGCGCTCATGTTTTTTGTGGGTGCTATTTTGTGTACTTACTTCTGCAACATAAATGTCTCGTATTCTAAAATAACCAGCTTTTTGTCCAGCCAATACAAACCTACCACGACGCTAATAAGTAAAGACACAGCAAAACCATAACCATACCAAGTTGCGCCTAAATACAGGCTAATTAGGCTGAAAATAAAATTTAATAACACAAATAAGCCCGTCATTATTAACGCTATGATGCGTTTATCCAAGTAGAACAAGACATTCAAAACACCTAAAAAAACCACTTGCAAGCCAGCCGCGACTACATCGACGTAGAGTAGCGAAAGATAAAATTGTGATATGCCTATGAGCTTGAGTAGCGCGGGTGCAGTGACAAAGACGATGAGCACGGCGATAGATTGAATCTTGATAATTTCAAAAATACCTTGTCGTGCAGTAGATACCATTTCATCGCGCATTTCCTCAATATAAGCTAATGTACCGCCGTCGCGCACGGCATCGTAAAACTTTTGGTAATACTCAACAAAGTCAGTTTCCATGCGCACGAGGAATACGGCCATACCTGGAATAATAGACAAATAAGCCAGAAAAATAGGTAAATCGTAAATGAGTGAGGCGTTAAATAGACCAATAACAGGTTGCCCTGTGCTGGGTGAGTACCAGAATAAGTATTTATCTATCCAGACACCGAAGTTAAAAAAGAAGCCTGTCCATATCAATGAGGTGAACATGCGCTTTTTGCGCAGAAAATCAAATTCGATAAAACGATTGGATGGGTAGGAGCGGATAATTAGCAATGCCATGCCGCTAAAGAGCACAAAATGGCCAATTAAAATGCCGATAAGCAAACCATTCAGTCCGCCTGATCTAAGTAAAATCGCCCCAATGACGGCTATGCTATAACCTACGGTGTATAAAATTAAAATGGCTTTGTAATTCTTCATGCCAGATAGGAAAATCGTGGCTATCCAGATATTGCAGAGCACAACAAAATTAGCGATAAGCAAAATTCGATACACCGCACCTTGTTGCGGAAATGCAAATACGGCTAAAGCAACAGCAAACAAACCTGATACCAGCGTCGTGACAAATAATGCACCGATAAAATTGGGCAAAATAATGCTGTTGTCATTTTCAAATAGTCGATCGGCGATGTAGCGCGTAAAAGCGAGCTGTAAAAATCCTGTGAGTATTAAACTCATCGCGATTAAATGGGTGACAGTGACTTGAAACTGTGTAATCAATACGTTAGGGACAACGACACCCAAACTCATTATCCCTATTAGTAATACGCCTAATATAGACAGCACCCAAGGGCCAGAGCCGATAATCCCAGCGTAAGCGTATGCAGTGAACAGTGATAAATAGCTGTCACGGCGCAGGATTTTTTTGATTTCAAAGCCTATGCCTGCCATTAGATTTCACCCATTGCTTGTTGATAAACTTGTTTGAAATCATCAAACATGAGTGTTTGTGTGTAGTAACGTTCTACCCGTGCAATCGCCGCTTGTTGCGCGGGGAACCAGTTTTCTGGGCGCAATAATTCTATCGCAGCAGTCGCCATGGCTTGTGGGTCGGCAATGCGCACGACCGCCCCTGATGCGCCTAAGGCTTGGTCTTCTGGTGTTAAGCCATAAATCAATTGGCGACACGAGCCCACATCAGTGGTGAGTGCGGGAACACCTGCGGCATAGCCTTCCAGTAGCACTAATGGCAAGGCTTCGCTGATGGATGACAGCACCACTAAACCGACTTTTTCGAGTACCACTTCGACTTTCTGAAAGCCTAGGAATTTGACTTTATCCGTCAAACCTAAGCTCTCACATAAATTATGGCATTCTTCTGCGTAGCCAGCATCTTCGTCTTCGGGTCCTGCTATCCACGCTTCGGCTTCAGGGATGCGGTTGACGACAGTGCGCATCATGCGGATAAAGGTTTTAACGTCTTTAATGGGTACTACACGCCCAATTAAACATAGTATTGGTGGTGGTGTCGCGGGGCGTTTGGCGCGTACTGGTTGAAAACGTGCTAAGTCTATCCCGTTAGGAATAACGCGTGTCAGCTCGGCAGGTGCGCCGTCTAACACTTGACGCTGGCGATTAGCCTCGTAAAGAGAGGTGATAATATCGGCGTGATGGTAGCAAAGTTTGCCTAGTGAGGTGTAAAAACGCATCCACAATTCGCGGAAATAACTGACCTCAGTGGGGTCTTTTTCAAATATATTGCGATTGTCGGTAATCCAGCTACTTTGGTATAAGTCGATTTTGCGTTCTTTGGTGTAAATGCCATGTTCGGACAAAATGAGCGGCTTGCCTGTGCGGTTTTTCAGCATCGCGCCCAGGAACCCCGCGTAGCCTGTGGATATGGTATGAAAAGCGCGTACGGGAATCAGATTGGCGGCGATACGTGTCATTACCCAAATAGGTTCGTGCATTGCTCGCACAGTCCAAAAATAATCAATAAACGACGGGTCAGTACAGTGCTCGCGATAGTTTTGGGTAATGAATTGCCATGCGGTCTGGCTATAGAGAAAAAATTCTTCGTCAATTTCACCTTTTTTTAATAGTTCAGCCATTTGTGCGAAGGCGCAAGCGGTATTGCCTTGGCTGGCACGGAATACTTTGTGCAAGCTGGTAACTTGGGCAATGACTTTGTCGTCACCCGATTTAGTTTGGACTAATGGCGCAGTATGCCCACCGTGTAAATAATGGGTTTCTACATGTATCACATTGTCAGGTATTACGTACTTTATATCGCCATAGTCCTGTGGACGGCTGCCTAGGAAAACAACAGCAAAGCGGTATTCAGGATAAGCGCGGATAATTTGATTGACCCAGCTGGATACGCCGCCGCTAATGTAGGGAAAGGTGCCTTCTAGTAGCAATGCAATATCGGCATCGGTTGCAGTCGGTAGTGTCATGCGCGTGCCCCTAGCCAAAATGACACGATGTTGGCAATAGCACGATGTTGCTGATTGCCGTGTAGTCGCGTTAAATGCAGGCGTACATTGGTGTAATTGCCTTGTGTATAAGCTATTTCGGCTAAATAAGGTGCTGTTCGGGTGGGTGATGCGCCTAGTCCATCTGCGTGTAGTAGCATTTGATAAGCTGCCACGGTGTTAGATTGTTTGAGCATGATTTGTGCAGATAATATCAATAAATCAATATCCTCGTAATGAGCGAGCGCAAGCTGTGCATAGTGTTCAGCCTGAGTCAGCATGTAGGTGAGCATATCGCCTTCTGCTAGTTGTTCATATGCGAAAGCCCAGTAGAGTTCAGCCAGTTGCTTGTGATAAAGGTGTTGCAATGTGGTTTGATTTGATGCGTTCAGTTTAATCAGGGTGTCGTGGATGAGTTTATTTAATGTTTTTTCGCGATTATCTAACATGCCGTAAGCAAGTAAACGTAAATCATCGGCATCATCGCCTAACAATGCTTTAAGTAGCGGCGTGGCTTGTCGCGGAGGCAGTGATTGGCTTGCTAACAGTGCTTTCATGCGCTTTTCTATCGGTAGGCTGGTTGATTTTAAGGTGGCAGTAATCGCTGCATCACCGAGTGTTTTGCGGTCGCCCGCACTGCCTAAAGTGAAAGCCGGGAGTGCTATTTTTGAGAATGGTTGGTAAGCGATTGATTTGCTAAAAAAGCGTGTGATGATGAGGGTGAGTATCATGCTGATAATGCTGAGCAGGGGTATCAACAGCGCGAATAAAAAGAATAAACTCATTACGCTTATTTTAGGTTGTTGGTATTGTTTAGGCAGGAGTTTCCACACGATAACAGCTGTTAAGAATGAAGCACTCACGTGTAATGTTAAATAGCTGAGTATTTGTATAGATAGTTGCATATCTTGGCTTAAAACAGCCATCGCAGCTGTTTCAAGCGAGATAATTAGGGCGACAATGTTATTTGTGCTGTTCATAATGTATGCTTTTATCAACAATCGTGGTAATAAAATTGTCCAGATGCACAGCAATCGCCTCATGCGCTAACGTGTCTGCATGAACTAAAATACCCAACTCGCCCAATGGTGCGCCAAAGCGTTCATCCATGACATGGTTGATACGGTTGATGTAACCCGTGTAGCCAGTTTCGTTGACGAGCGGTAGTAAGACTAATAAAACGCAACAAATGCGTTGGTTGTTGTATTCAAATGTCCACACCTCATCCAAGCCACGCGCTTGCTCACTAATGGTTTTGAGGTGGGTTACTGCGTTTGGATTATCGGGTGCTGCAAAGCCAACTATCATGCTGGTAATCTGCATGTCGCGTTGTAAGCGGTTTAGCGTATTGGCGGCTTTGTAAAAGTCGATGGGGCAGTTTTTTAATTTTTCAGTGAGTTGAGGGGCGAAGACGCTAGATGCAATGGCATCAGCATAATAGCTAGTGAGCACTTGTAGCGTTTGCATGTTGTCTGCTTGTAAGGCGAAAAAGGGTAGTTTTTCAACGGCAAGAATACCCAGTATTTCGCCATTTGCGGTTTTAGCAGGTACGGCAACCAGGTAGCGGCTGGGAACGCTGGTTAACGTTTCTGTAGTATTGATGTGAACCAAATCGCCTTTTTCTAAGCAGTAACTAATCAATGCGTCGTTGTGGTCTATAGGGGTAAAGCCACCTATGCTGGCGGCAGTATTGGGGCTGATACGCCCATTTTTAACAGTGTGTATGCCTGCAACACTGAGGTTGCAGTGTTGCACAATAAGATCAATATATAATTGTGCACCTGCTAGATTGATGTCGTGGCTGGCATTGTCGGTCGGTAGTATTTGGTTAAGCGCTTGTAAGCCATCACGTAAACTGTGGGGGCGACCGATTAAATCCTGTTCTAATTTGTCGTGTGATAAGCTCAATAAGTATAAACGGCGGGTGAGTAATTCTAATCGCTGTTCAGTGTAATGTTGTAATTCTTCAACACGGCGAGTACGCGTAATCCATACGCCGCTATATTCGCCTGTTACCATCATCATTAGCGTGCCGCCCAGAAAGGTGAGCTTGGGAAATAGCGCGTAGTCAATTTGATGGTATTGCGCCCAGCCTAGCCAGCCGAGCAGGAAGGTAAGCACTGACACCACGCCCATGAGTACGCCATAACGTAGCGCAATCAGTACAGGTGCCATCCATACCCACGGAAATATCGAGTCGTTAAGCGGGTCATTCGGCACTATGCTATAAGAAATAGCTAATGCAGCGATGCTAATCACTAAGGTTTCTACCCACTGCCCGTATTGCTTCAGACCGTGGGGAAGTAGGTGTTGAGCTAGTTTCATTTTAGTGGGCTAGTTAAGTTTGCTATGAGTTTTTGTGCGATAGCACTGACCGCCTCACGCCCCCAGCCTGTACGCGCACCAGCAGCATCCCAGATGACTTGCTGGCTGGCAACGTCTATGATTTTGATGGTGATGCCGACTGCAGGCTCGCCATCAACGCCTGTTTTATAACGCCATTCGTTTACCGTACCTGTGACGGCGTATTTTGCACCTGATTGTTGTACCCAAGCCATAGCAGTGGCAACGGCTTTGGCATCAGCGGGTTCAAATAAGCTGTCTTGAGTTAAATTGCTGGGGTACTTAGTTAATTGGTTAATACCGTGTGCGCGTAATGTGGTTTCGGTAATGGCTTCAAAGCGTAATCCTGCTTGCGGTGTTTCGGTGTTATTTTCCATAGGCAACAAGACCCATTTAGCCGTCTTATCGAATTGCGGTGCTTTGGTTTGTTCGGTGACGGCGCAACCTGCGAGTAATAGCAGCGTGATGGCGGCAAGTATGAGGCGTTTCATGTTGTGTCCTTTCAGTTAATAATGTAAATGGTAACCCAGACCTGTTTCCAAGGTCGATTTTCCTTGTCCACTAGGGGCTTGGTCGTAGCGGGTGAAAAGCTGTAATTTGTCAGCGCCGATAACGCGTGTTGCGACACCTGCATTGGCGCGTATGCCAGTGCCTGCGATGTTGTTGTAGAACATGCCTATTTCAGCCAAGTATTCTAAATCGTGAGCAGGTTGGCGACTATCTATGGCATCGCCGATGCTGATGTAAGCGGCTACTTCACGCATAGACTGCGGCATGAAATAACCCGCTGTGTTGGGCTGTCCTGCGGGAATTAGGCTGGCGGTTAAGCCTGTTAGTGTGGTGTTGGCACTTTGATATTGGGCCGCCGTGCCCGTTACTCTTGCGCGTAATGCGGGGTGCGCTTCACTTAAGGTGTGGCTAATTGTACTCGTTAATAATTGCCCGCTACCTAAAGTTTGCCCATCTATGCTGCGATATTGATTGTATTCGCCACGCCAGTTAATCTGTGTCCAGCGGTCTAGGCGATAGTTGCCGTCTAAGGCAATTTGATTACGGCGACCGATGATGCGTAATGCGGCGGTTTCTGTTGCCGTCTGGTTGTATGCTAATTGGGTATCAAGTTGCAGGCGCGTGCCGATTTGCTGTAGATGATTGAAAACCAGCCCTGTCTGCGTGTTTAAGCCTGAGCTAAATTGTAATTTTAGCGTGTTGATGTAGTTATTGCCGATTTGTCGTAATGCAATTTCACCACCGATTTCATGAGGTGCGCGAGTGAGTACGCTGGTATCAACTGCTGTACGTTGTGTTTGGTGCAAATTCAAATCTAACTTTAAGCCGCCTATATCGTGGTTGGTTGCGGTGATTTCATTCGTGAGTGCTTTGTAGCTACCATATTCACTGTATTTGCTCATGATGCCAGCCGTGCGTGAGTTTTGTATCAGCATGGGCGCGGCTTGTTGATAGAGTGATTCGTCTAGTCGTGATCTGTCCATGGCAATAAATGCCAAATCGGCAGCGTTGTCTGTACGTCCAGCAAGGTGATTCAGATTCATTTTGTCGTAGAGTAAAATGCCATCGTGTTCAAGTAGTGCGGCGGCGGCTTGGTGGTCTTGGTTGGTCAGTGCATCAGATATTTGCACGCCTAGTGGGGTGTTTAACCAATGCGCATATTGACGCAGTAACCAGCCGTGTATTGCGTCATTCTGGTTTTTGTCGTTGAGCCAGACCGTTGCCAATTCAACAAATTGGCTGTTTTGTTTGAGTGCGGTGGAGCCTGTGCGCAATAGTTGCCACAATATACCTTGCCCTATCTGTGGGTCATTGAGTAGTAATAAACGTAAGCGTTCTATGTCTTTGGCGTTGGCGCGGGTGTTGAGCCAATCTTTGGGCTTATGCTGGGTTAAGTGTTGTTGCCAAATCTGGCGGCGTACTTGCCAAGCTAAATCAGGTTGTCCACCAGCCTCCAATGTCACTGCATAATTCAACATCCATAGCTCATCTTGCAAATGCGATTTAGCCATGCGGTTGTAGAGTGCGAGTGCCTGATTGGGCTTGCCTTGGGATAAATAGCCCGCCGCAAATACATCCCAAAGTGAGGGCGCGTTGGCGAGCAAGGGAGTCCATTGCTGCATTTGTGTATCCAGCTGGCTGAATTGGCGGGTGTCGAGTAATAGCCACAAGTATGCTTCTTTGATGCCATTATTGGTGGGATAGCGTTTAATCAGGAAACGATAATCACGTTCGGCGGCACGCAAATCACCTGTGTGTTTATACATTTCGGCACGTACGGAGACAAAACGTAAATCGTTATCATAATGCTGCCATTTGGCATTGTTAGTGAGTTGGTATAAGCGTTGCACTGCTGGCCAGTCGCCTAGCTCGGCATAGATATCAGCGGTATTCATGAATAAACTTAAATGCCCTGTTTTTACCCAGTATTGTTGCGCCGTTTGCGCGGCTAAACGGGGGTTTTGGCGTTTGAGTGCTTGCACTAACCGTTCTGTTTGGTAAGGCTCGGCATCAGGTGCGTCACTTAAAATGCGATACGCAACAATGGCTTGTTCATCATGCTGTAATCGCCAAGCCAGCTCACCTAGATTCAGCCAAAATAGTTTATCGTTAGGTGTTGCAAGGGGGCGGCTATGGTCGAGTACAGTAAATGCTTCTTCGTATTGTTCAATACGTTGCATGAGGGCGGCGATATTAACGGCAGTATTCGGTTGTGCCACGTTATTAAGCAGGTAGCGTCGATAACGCGTAATCGCATTAGCATCTTGTCCCATGCGTGCGGCGAGTTCGGCGGAGAGCAGTAATAATTCTGGATGATTATATTCATCGGCGTGGCTGTTTAACCAAACGAGTGCTTTTTCTGGCTGACCTAAGTATTCGTAAGTTTGGACAATTTTACGTGCGTATTTGTCGTCGTGTTGGCTGCGTTGCCAGTTGTGTTCTAAGCCTATGATTTGCGCAGCGTAATCAAATAAGCCACCTGCTAAGCGCATCCATGCTTGCCATGCTGATTCAGTGCCTTGGTGTGTCGCCAGCCAGTGCCATTGTTCGAGTGCGAGTTGTGGTTGGTTGTTCCATTCTGCAACATGCGCCAAGCGTTCGCGCCAAGTTGCGTTGTTGGGTGAGTTGGCAACGGCGAGTTGGGCAAGTTTGATGGCGTTGGTTAGGTCGCGGTTACCGAGCATTGCGGTATAGGCTAAGTCAGCGTAGGCAGGTATAAAACGCGCTGGATGGCTACTATTTAGCCCCGTTAATTGTAGTGCGAAGGCATCTGCTTGGGCGGGGCGATTGGACGCAAGTGCGAGTTTTGTGAGTTTGTATAGGGTGTCTGGGGTTTGCCACTGTGCTGGGGGTAGCTGTTGCACCCAGTCTAGCCCTATATGACCTATACCGCCTGATTGCAAGGTGTCGAGTGCTTGTAATAAATAGCGTCTTTGGTCGGCGGGTGTTTCGCTTAGTTGCATGGCTTGCCAGCTATATTGTGCGCTATGTAAGTAATGTCCATTCGCCAAGGCAAGACGTGCCGCATGGTCGATAAGTGTAGCTGTTTTGTTCGTGCGAATGAGCTTGTTGATGCTTAATTCGGCAAGTTGTATATCGCCTATCGCTTCAGCTTTTTGTGCGAATTGGGCGAGTGCGCGAGTTTGATAAATGTGCGGTGCGGCTTGTTGTAATGCGGTGTGTAACTGGGCTAATTTTTCTTTGCGTAGCGTGCTATTAGCGGGTGCGGCAAAAGCGATTTTGCTGAGTATGTCTATTTGTGTCAGATAGGCTGCCTCACGCCATTGCGGTTGGGTGTTGGTGTACAGCTGGCGTAGCGTTTTCAGCGCGAGGTCATATTGCCCAATTTTTGTATAGGCTTGAGCAAGTTGTAATCTGAGTGTGTGGTTGTCTGGCTCGGTGGTGAGCAGGCTACGCATGTATTGCAAAGATACCGCGTCAACTTGATTGCTGGTACTGAGCTGCTGGCTGATGCGCTGTTGTGGATAAAGCAAAAACAACACAGCACTCACCGCGACCACCAACCCCGTCAAATTCAGCGGTGTGATTAAGCGTGGTCGTGCTGGTGTGGTTAACCAGTCAGCAACTGAGTTTGTAGGTGTGCTGTCCTGCGGCATGGGTCTGGTAGTGATATTGTTGTTGGGTGTGATTGTCGGTACGCATGACTTGCCCTTGCGCGTCATATAAACGGCAGGTATCAGCGTGATTCAGGGTGAAATCGAGTTTGACGTAAGCGTTTAATGTGAAATCTGTTTGTTTGCTGTGTTGCACCCAGTTTTTGAGCACCCCGTTAGCATCCACTAAATACGGTGCTTTGCTGGGTTGAGGTGTAAGTTGTACACGGTTTACTGTTGATTTGGTTAAATTTAAGTAGCGGTCTTGGTTGTAATCTTGATACCCCGCAACACTGTCCGCGTTGCTGGGGTAGCCCCAATTAGCTTTGATGCGCAAGGTGTCGATTTGTCCGTCGCCATAAAACAGCCAGTCGCCGTCTTCCCGCGCCATGACTATTTGGTTGAAATCCAGCACACGACGGATGTAGTCTGATGGATAGACAGGGTGATTGGGTTGTTTGAGTGCGTAGTCATATACGTCTTCTAGTGCCTTGAGCGAGGCAGGTTTAGACGCGGCGTAAGTGTGAAAATAAATATCGACAGGTTTGAGACGACGTGGTTTGTCTGTCAGTTGGAAAGTTTCAATGACGCGACGGTAGCCGTAGTAAGGACCTAACCAATTATTGGTATAAACGTTTTCATTTTGATTAGGTGCGTAAATCTGATAAGACGCATCACGTGCAACGCCTAGTGGCGATACAAAAGTGACGCTGGGTTGACTATTGGTCATGGTGGTTTCGCCACCATTCATGTTCAGCAAACCTGCCGCGTCAGTTTTGGCGAGCGCATCTGCGCCAGGATTGCAGTCACCCGTCCATAAAAAGACAGTACAAACCTTGCCCGCTGGTGCTAGGCGTTGATTGATATAACCCACGCTCCCATTTATTTCTTTATCTAAGCTGAATTTGTAGCCAGGTAAGCTGAGGCTGAGCCCTTCGCCATCCTCATTTTCACCCTCTTTTAATGCCTGCCATTTGAATGGGTGTGAATAGGAGTGACTGGCAATTTCTACATGCGGCAGACGGTATATTTCTCGCGCAATTTGTTCCATCTCAGCTGATTTTTTAGGGTAAAGCCCCCAAGGTGCGGTTTCTGCTTCGATGACTGATACGGCAGTGGGTATGGTGTATTTTTTGAAAATTTTGTCGAGCATCACGCGAGGTGCGAGTGGCGATCCTGGAAATTCAGCATTGTTGGCAAAGCCGTCGCCGTCCATATGCGCCATGAGTAAACGTCGTCCTGTTGAGGTGGTAACATCAGGTGCGGGCATGTCGGGTAAATCTAGCGCGTGCTTGAAAAAAGCGAATGGATTGATAATCCAGCGCGTGCCTTGTTGGTAAGGAATTTCAAGTATGGCGTAAGGCGACAATACGTAGCCACCCCAAGGTGTATAGGCAGCAACGTCGGTGGTTTGATTGCCAACTTTTAGTGCTAATATCGGCGTGCTGTCTGCGCTAGATTGAATGATGTCTATGGTGTTAGGATGTTGCTCTGGTTTGTGTTCAAAGCCAACGATGGCATCTTGTTTGACGATGCTAACCTTGTCACCCGCTACGCTGTCTTTCAGCGTTAAGCCAAATGCTTGTAAGTTATTACGACTGCGCTCAAAGCCAAATTCGTTAATGACGGCCAAGCGTATGCCTGATTTTATTTGTTTGAGTAACCAAGGTTTGAGTAGTGGCACGCTATTTTCGGCCGTGCCTGACCATAATACGATACCTGCATATTGCCCTGCCAATTGCTGAGTAGGCAGGGGTAAGCTAAGATCGTGGTATTCGGTAACATAGCCTAGATGTTGAATGGGCATCGCGCCATACCGGTGCATGTCACTGTAAATCGGGTCTTTGTTTTCACGCCCATCGTAGAGCATAAGCACGCGACGCGGCTGAATTTCGGGTGAACCTACACCTAACATGTCAAGCTCAGGATTGCTAACCCACGGTATAAAACCTGCGCTACGTATTTTTTGAGCCGCATTTCGGGCTGCGGTGCGTTGATTGGGTGCTGCGTAGTCAATGACGATAACGGGGAGTTTGTACTCGGTTTTTATTTTGTTGAGTTGTGCGCTTAACCAGCTTCTATCGCTGTCAGACACGCTGGTGTAACGATGGTTAGCATTATCCCATCCTTGAAATAAGGACTCTGCGACTACGGCAGTGATGTCGTTGTGTACTTGTGGCAGTATCTCAAAGCCGCGATTGAGGATAATGCGTATGCCAGGAAATCGCACTTTGAGCTGGCGTATCGTGGCTATCATACCTGCCTCTTGTGCGGTGCGAGCGGCGGGAGTCGTGGCGGCAAGCTGATAAGAATCTAAGGTGTCAATAAAAATACCACGGTAACCGCGTTGCCACAGCGGTGCAACGATTTTGTCTATGTAAAACTGTTGCCAGACAGGGCTGGTTTGGTCCATGACATCGCTAGACCATGCTGTGTTACGCGTCATTTTTGCATTGTTAGGGGTTGATTTCGCATATGGCTTATCTGCGCCGACTTCACCTAGGCTGGTATAGGCGTAGAGCTTGCCTTGCAGGCTGGCAGGTACGCTGACAAAGTCAGGCTGGTCTGGTTCAACGATGATGGCATCATAGATACGTAATTCGGGTATGAATGGCGTGCCATAGAAGAACGCCGCGTTAAAAGCAGCGGCGGGTAATGTCCATAACATCAGTAATACAAGGGTAATAAGTCGATAAGTCATGACGGTGATTGTCCCACTGTTAGCGTTGTGAGATTGTTAAACATTGTAAACCACGATAGTGGATGGCTTATACTATGGTGGTTAATTAAATAGAGAGTTAAGTCGTATGCAAATTCTAGTAACGGGCGGTATGGGTTATATCGGCAGTCATACTTGTGTAGCACTACTGGCTGCGGGGCACGAGGTGGTGATAGTTGACAATTTGTGTAATAGCAAATTGCGCGTGTTGACAAAAATCCAGCATATTAGTGGGAAAGCCCCCATTTTTTATGACATGGATGTGCGTGATAAGTCGCAATTAGATAGTGTTTTTAAGGCGCATAAAATTGACGCGGTGATCCATTTTGCAGGCTTAAAAGCAGTGGGCGAATCGGTGACGATGCCGCTGGAATACTATGATAATAATGTTTATGGTATTTTAGTGTTGGCTGAAGTGATGGCAGATAATCATGTGTTTAATCTAATTTTCAGCTCCTCAGCAACGGTCTACGGCGACCCTGCCAACGTGCCTATTAGTGAGAATTTCCCGTTATCAGCAACCAATCCATATGGACGCTCTAAGCTGATAGTGGAAGAAATGCTACGTGATTTACCTGTGGCCAATGCGCGTTGGCATATTACTTTATTACGCTACTTTAACCCTGTCGGTGCGCATGAAAGTGGTTTAATAGGTGAAGACCCTAATGGTATTCCAAATAATTTAATGCCTTACGTCGCACAAGTGGCGGCTGGAAAGTTGGCGCAATTGTCTGTTTATGGTAGCGATTATCCTACGCCTGATGGGACGGGTGTGCGTGATTATATCCATGTCGTTGATTTGGCGTTAGGGCATGTTTGTGCGTTGGCTGCATTAAATAAAACAGCGGGTGTGCAAACTTATAATTTAGGTACAGGGCGCGGTTACAGCGTGCTGGAAATGGTTGCGGCTTTTGAGCGGGCGAGTGGTAAACCTGTCCCTTATCGCATTGCACCTAGACGCGCGGGGGATATTGCTAGTTGTTATGCTGATGCGAGCTTGGCGGCGCAGGAATTGGGCTGGCACGCACAGCGTGATATTGATGCTATGTGTCGTGATAGTTGGCATTGGCAGACGCATGGCGCGGTGATGCCATGAGTAAGCACGCGATTCTTTTTGTCTGCATGGGCAATATATGTCGCTCACCTATGGCTGAGGGCGTTTTTACGCACAAAGCCCGTCAATCTGGGTTGTCGTTGCTGATAGATTCTGCAGGTACGCATGATTATCACGTCGGTGCGCCGCCCGATTTACGGGCGCAACAAACGATGCGGCAGGCGGGTTATGATATTGCGCAATTACGCGGGCGGCAGGTGTGTGCGGCTGATTTTGCCAAGTATGATTACATTTTAGCGATGGATGCGGCGAATCTGCATAATTTGCAAGATATGGCAGGTGAGTATGTTGATAAAGTGCAGTTGTATTTGAACTTTAGCCAGCAATACGCGGGTATGTCGGTGCCTGATCCTTATTATGGTGGCGATGATGGTTTTAAGCAGGTGTTAGCGATGGTGGAGGATGCGGCTGACGGTTTGTTGGTTGCATTGCAAGCCAAAAAATAAAAGCCCACGACGCAAGTTAAAGTGCGTTGTGGGCTAGTGTGGTTTTAACGCTTAGTTTCTATTTGTACTAATGGTGCGGCTTCTGCCTCGTTTTGTGCGCTTTGCTGTAGCGCAACAGGTGTGCGTGGGCGTGTTACTGCGCTAGTTGCAACAGCGGGGATGCTTGTTTTAGCAACGGTTTCAATTTGCTGTAGTGGGGCATCGATAGTTGCTGTTCCGACTACGGTGTTGATACGTGGGGCACGGGGTTTAGTCACTGCTTCTGCATTGGTTGTCACGGCTGGCGCGGCACTGGTTTCTACCATTTGTAAATTTGCCGCGTCTGCAGAGGGGGCTAATAGTTCAGCTAAAACCGCATCCAAATTCACCGAGTTAGTGGCTACGGTGACAGGCACTGCTACGACAGGGGCGTGATGTTGCACGCTAGGCGCAGCAGGTGTTGTTGGCTGGTGCGTGGCACTGGCAAAAATATCCATTTGTGCCGTGGCAGGCGTTGTTGCGACGGGAGCGACGATAGCTTCAGTGCTGGCTATAGCAGGTGCTGGTGCGGCAATAGTCTCAACAACAGGCTCGACGATAGATGCTGTCACGGGTGCGGTGATTTCGGGTGTTTGCACGGGTGCGGTGTCGGGTACGCTGGCTGTAGGCGTATCATCCGCGCTTACTGGTGTTGCGTCATTTTCAGGTGTCGCACTGTCAATTGTTTGATCAGGTCTGCGCTCACGACGACCACCGCGACGGCCGCGACGGCTGCGTGGTTCACGCGGCTCGCTATGGCTGACATCTGTTGGCGTTGCCGCGTTGATGACAGTGGTGTCTATCGTTGCGTCAGGCGTGGCGTTTTCTATAGCAGCAACAGCTGTATTTTCTACGGCTGGGCGTGGTTGACGCGGTGGACGTGGTTTGCGTGTGTTTTCTGCTTTTGGTTTGTCAGTCACGACATCGGTCGCGGCTGTGTCTTGTGCAGGGCGTTCTTGACGTGGCGCACGTTCAGGGCGTGGTTGACGCTCAGCACGCGGCTCATTGCGCACTGCTGGGCGTGCGTTTTGCGCATCTGTTTTTGCTTCTACTGGGTTGTTGTCGTTGCGCGTATCTTTTCGTGGCGGACGTGGTTCGCTTGTGCGCTCAGTGTTGTTGCCTCTGTCGTTACGGCTACGGTTGTTGCGGTTACGTGACTCACTGTTTGCTGGGCGTGCGGCAGGCTGTGCCGTGGGCGTTGCGGTGACA
Source organism: Sulfuriferula sp. (assembly GCA_013140765.1). Classification (GTDB taxonomy): domain Bacteria; phylum Pseudomonadota; class Gammaproteobacteria; order Burkholderiales; family Sulfuriferulaceae; genus Sulfuriferula. The sequence goes on along the minus strand of JABFSE010000027.1, from coordinate 35,504 downwards.
GTTTCAGCGGGTGTGTCGTCGCTGAATTTTTGTAACCAGCCAAAAATGCGTCCTATTAAACCTGTTTTAGCCGCCGCTGTTGCGTTGGCACTGGCTTGGTTGGCAACGGCTCTCTCTTCAACAATAGGCGCAGGCTGTGCAGGCGTGATGCCGCGCACTGCAGGCACTTGGGTCGAGGGCTTGGATTCTTTTTTGTTGCTTTCTACAGGGGTTACTTCTTCGATAGTTTCGCTCATGCGATAGCTAGGCGTGAGCATTTCCAGCGGATTGATTTCGTCGTGACGCAAGCGGGTGATTTTGTAGTGCGGCGTGACTAAATGGATGTTGGGTATCAGTGCTACGCTGACTTTCAGGCGGGATTCAATCGCAAAAATATCGGCACGTTTTTCATTGAGTAAGAAAGTGGCGACATCAACAGGGATTTGCGCGTGTATCGCACCTGTCTGGTCTTTCATCGCTTGCTCTTGGATGATGCGTAAAATGTGCAATGCGCTGGATTCTATGCCGCGAATAAAACCTGTGCCGTTACAACGCGGGCAAGGTAAATGGCTGGATTCGCCCAGTGACGGTTGCAGGCGTTGGCGAGATAATTCCATTAGACCAAATTTGGAAATTTTGCCTGTTTGTACGCGGGCGCGGTCAAAATGTAGCGCATCACGCAGGCGGTTTTCGACATCACGCTGGTTGCGCTGGCTTTCCATGTCGATGAAGTCGATGACCACCAGACCACCCAAATCGCGTAAACGCAATTGGCGGGCAACTTCTTCAGCGGCCTCTAAGTTGGTGTTGAACGCGGTTTGCTCAATGTCTGTGCCACGGGTGGAACGCGCTGAGTTTACGTCAACTGAAACCAGTGCTTCGGTGTGGTCAATGACGATAGCACCGCCAGATGGCAGGCTGACTTCACGTGAGAAAGCGGTTTCGATTTGGTGCTCAATCTGGAAACGTGAGAACAGCGGCACATCGTCTTTGTAGAGTTTGACTTTGTGCACGTTGCCAGGCATGACGTGGCTCATGAATTGATGTGCTTGCTCATAGACATCTTCGGTATCTATGAGGATTTCGCCGATGTCAGGCTGGAAATAATCACGTATTGCGCGAATAACCAGACTGCTTTCTTGGTAAATCAAGAACGCGCCTTTTTGGCTGTTGGCCGCACCGTCTATGGCACTCCATAGTTGGAGCAAGTAATTCAAATCCCACTGTAGCTCTTCTACACCGCGACCGATACCTGCAGTGCGGGCGATAATGCTCATGCCTGCGGGCATTTCTAACTGCGCCATGACATCGCGTAGTTCGTTGCGCTCTTCGCCTTCGATACGGCGTGAAACACCACCGCCGCGCGGGTTATTGGGCATCAATACCAAGTAACGTCCAGCTAAACTGATATAAGTGGTGAGTGCCGCGCCTTTGTTACCGCGCTCGTCTTTTTCGACTTGAACGATGATCTCCTGACCTTCGCGCAATACGTCTTGTATGCGTGGGCGACCCGACTCAGCCGCGTCACCTGTGTAGCAAGCGCGGGATAATTCTTTGAATGGTAGAAATCCGTGTCTGTCATTGCCGTAATCAATGAAGGCGGCTTCTAAGCTAGGCTCTACGCGGGTGACTATACCTTTGTAGATGTTGCTTTTGCGTTGTTCTTTGTTGGCAGATTCTATGTCTAGATCAACTAATTTTTGACCATCGACAATAGCAACACGTAGTTCTTCTGCCTGTGTTGCGTTAAATAACATGCGTTTCATTTGTATTTCTCTCCTGCGCGCATTACACAGGACGAAGTATTATCAGCATTAAGTTGCTGATACACAAGATATTATTGGTTGACGTTTATCATCATGGCTATCCAAATTCGCTATGTGTTTAACTTCTGTGGTTCGGTGTTAATCTTCGCTAGGCTGACAAATGGCTCTGGTCGAACTGGCTGTGGTACGCGGTGCAAGTTAGGCAGATTTTTGCGTTTCTTTAGTGTGCCATTACTGTGCAACATGGGCGTGCTTTTGGCCGTTGTTGGGAGTTTATCGTCAGTTGGTTTTGCGCGCTCTGTGTTCAGTGTTATCGCTACTTAATGTGAAAATCCATGCGCTACAGCATCATGGTTTTTCCGTGTCAGGTGTGTGGGGTGTATAATTGCCGCCGCATACTCGCTTGTGGTTCTGGTGAGCGATATTAACCAGTTAATTTTACTTTGCATGTAGTGTGTGTCGCGATAATTAAAAATCTGCGCCATGCTACATTGATAAAAGTTATCATAGTATATTCAAAATGAATGATTTACGCAAAGAATCTGTCACTTTTGTGAAAGTGGATGAATCCGCTGAAGGGCAGCGCATAGACAATTTTCTCGCACGTCACTTAAAAGGGGTGCCTAAAAGCCATTTATATCGCATTCTGCGCAGTGGTGAAGTGCGTGTGAATAAGGGGCGAGTGGGTGCCTCCCATAAATTAGCCTTGGGCGACGAAGTGCGTATTCCGCCTGTGCGCGTGGCTGAACCTGAGCTTAAACCCATTACCCATTTGCCTAAAGGGGGCATACGCTTAATGGATAATGTGCTTTATCGTGACGATGCTTTGCTGATTGTGAATAAGCCCGCAGGCATGGCTGTGCATGGTGGTAGCGGTGTGAGTTTGGGTGTGATTGAGCAATTGCGACTGGAATTGCCCGACTGTAAGTTTCTGGAATTGGCGCATCGTTTAGATAGAGAAACGTCAGGCGCGTTGATAGTGGCGACTAAGCGCAGTGCATTGGTCAAGCTGCATGATATGTTCCGTGATGGTGGCATGGATAAACGATATTTGGCATTAGTAGTGGGGCAGTGGAAAAATGCCACTCAGCACATTAAATTACCTTTGTATAAGTATCTGAATGCTGACGGCGAACGCCGCGTGATGGTGCGTGACGACGGCAAAGTGGCGCACACGGTATTTCGTCTGCAAAAAAACTGGGCAGAATTCAGCTTATTAGAAGCCGAGCTGAAAACAGGGCGCACGCATCAAATTCGCGTGCATCTGGCACACAGTGGTTTCGCGATTGCGGGCGATGATAAATACGGTAATTTTCCGTTGAATAAAGATTTAGCGCGGCGCGGCTTGAAACGTATGTTTTTGCACGCCTGGCAACTGACTATGCCACATCCGTTGACGAATGAGACGCTGACAATTAGTGTGCCGCTACCTGTTGAATTACAAAATTTTATCGACAAATTATGAATAAAAACTTTGATTTATTGATATTCGATTGGGATGGTACGTTGATGGATTCAACGGCGGCCATTGCGAATTCGATTATTGCCGCGTGTGTGGATATGGGTTTGCCTGCACCTAGTTTTGCACAAGCCAGTCATATTATCGGCTTAGGCTTGGATGAGGCGATAGCGACGTTATTGCCTGATATGCCTGTGGCCGATTATGCCGCATTTACAGCGCGTTATCGGCATCATTTTTTGGGGCAAGATCATTTATTGCCGCTGTTTGACGGTGTGGCGCAAGCCATCCCTACTTTGCACGCGCAGGGTTATTGGGTGACGGTGGCGACGGGCAAAAGCCGACGCGGTTTGGATAGGGCATTAGCGCAAAGCCAGCTGGGTGCGTATTTTCATGCGACCCGCTGTGCCGATGAGCTCAACTCTAAGCCGCATCCCGCCATGATATTGGATATTATGGATTATTGCGTTGTGCAGCCAGAACGTACTTTAATGATAGGTGATACCAGTCATGATTTATTGATGGCGCAGAACGCGGGTGTCGCCAGTGTGGGCGTAAGTTATGGCGCACACTCGGCTGTCAGCTTGCAAGCGTATAGTCCATTATATGTGGCGGATAGTTTTAATGATTTGGCGCAGTGGTTAAGCGAGCACGCTTAAGGTTATACTGCGCATCTTTGTGGTCGTTATTTTAAGGAATTAAGCATGTCTGAACCAGAAAAGTCGCCCAATTGGGAGCGTGCAGTGCTAGAAAAAGTGGCTTTGGCGGCAGTCAAAGAGCAGCGCGTTGCGCGGCACTGGGGTATTTTTTTCAAAGTGTTGGGATTTAGTTATTTGTTTATATTGTTGTTTTTAATCATTAACTGGTCTAGTGACAAAAATCTGGAAACCATAGGCAAGCATACCGCACTGGTAGAGTTGCAAGGCACAATAGCAACTGGCGAGGTGACGGCTGATCAGGTTATTAGCAGTTTGCAGGCGGCTTTTAAGGACGAGAATACGCAAGGCGTGATATTGCGGATTAACAGCCCAGGCGGTAGCCCAGTGCAAGCGGGGCAGATTTATGATGAAATTAAACGTTTGCGTGCTAAGTATCCAAAAATCCCACTATATGTCGTCGTAGATGATTTATGTGCATCGGGCGGCTACTATGTTGCCGCCGCCGCAGATAAAATTTTTGTTGATAAAGCCAGCTTGGTCGGCTCTATAGGCGTATTGATGGACGGCTTCGGTTTTACAGGCACGATGGAAAAGCTGGGTGTAGAGCGCAGGCTGATTACCGCAGGCGTGAATAAAGGCTTTATGGATCCGTTCTCACCCGTGAATCCACAACAAGAGGCTTACGCACACGTTATGCTGGAACAGATTCATCAGCAATTTATACATGCGGTGCGTGCGGGGCGCGGCACACGTTTGCATGAAACGCCTGATATGTTTAGCGGCTTGGTGTGGAGCGGCGAAGAAAGCGTGCGTCTGGGGCTGGCGGATGGTTATGGCAGTGCTGAGTCGGTTGCGCGTGACGTTATTCATGCGAGCAATATCGTTGACTATACTTCGCAAGAAGGCTTTGCTGATCGCTTCGCGAAAAAGCTGGGGGTGGCGTTAGGTAAAAACGTCAATCCGTTAGCTAGTTTCAAGCCAGCAGGTTTGCAATAATGCGATGCGCCACCACTGGTATTTGTTGGCAGTGTCAGCGTGACTGATGCTGGCGCGTTAGGGCGTTTTTTGGCAGAGGTTGAGCGTCGCGCTTATCGTCAAGCGGCATTTGCTGTACGCGACGAACAGGCGGCGTTGGATATTGTGCAAGATGCGATGATGAAGCTGGCAGAAAAATACAGCCAGCAACCGCCCGCTGAGTTTCCTATGCTGTTTCAGCGTATTTTGCAAAATACCATACGTGATTATTATCGCCGCCAGAAAGTACGGAATTATTGGGTAACTGCGCTGTCTTTTATTACGCCAGCTCACGGTTCCGAAGACGACGGCGAAGCGATGGAGTATGAGCAAGCGGATGACGAAAAAAATAATCCAATTAACAGCTTAATTGCTGGCAAGCATGTTGCTTTAATACAATCAGCAATAGAAAAATTACCTGCACGTCAACGCGAAGCCTTCCTACTGCGTTATTGGGAGGAGATGGATATAGCAGAAACAGCGCAGGTGATGGGTTGCTCAGAAGGTAGCGTCAAAACCCACTGTTCACGCGCAGTGCACGCATTGGCAGCACTGTTAAAAGATAAAGGAATGACCGATGAATAATCAGGACATATTGGCAAAAAAAATAGTCAGTGCTTTAGATGCTGGCTTGGCGGACTTGCGTCCAGAAACCGTGCATAAATTGCAATTGGCGCGTGAGCGAGCTTGTTCAACAGCGCGTCAGCGGACATATAGCCAAATACATAATGGGCATAGCCTGGCATTATTGGATAAACTGCGCCTGCATCGCGTAGGCATTGTTGGCTTGGTGTTGATGCTGCTGTTATTCGCGGGTTTTGCCTTGTGGCAGTCTAACATGATAGACAACGACGACACCGCAACGATAGATACAGAATTACTCACGGGCGATTTGCCCGTCAACGCATATTTAGATGGGCATATCGGTAAATGGGTCAGCAACGGTACAGAATAATCGCATTGCTTTGTGGGCTGTTGTGGTCAGTGTTCGCATGGTCAGCAGGTAAGGTCAATGCGCCTGCATGGCAAGCCATGACACCCATGCAACAGCAGATTTTAGCCCCAGTCGCAACGCAATGGGCTGGCATGTCCGACGTTCAACGCACCCGATTATTGGCAGTGGCGGCTAAATACCCCAAGCTCAAACCAGAAGAGCAAGTGCGTTTTCAACGCCGTTTAGCTACTTGGAGTAATTTAACCAAAGAGCAACGCGAGTTGGCGCGGCAAAATTACAAAAAGCTCAAACAACTACCACCGCAAAAACAACAAGCGGTGAAGCAAAAGCTATTGGAAAAGCACCCCGTAGCCACTCAGCCAGCAACGGTATCGCCTGTTCCCGCTCCTGTAATTCAGAAGTCAAGCATATAGCTAGATTTTTTAGTAAGTATTTTATCCACAAAAAACACTAAAAATACGAACAAAATCAATAGTGAGAAGTTCTTTGCGCTTTCTGTGAATTAAAGTATAGGTAGTTTAATAAGTATTCTGCACGCTAGTGACCTGCGGGAAAGTCTTGCGGACTATTTTTTCCACTACGTTTTTCAAATCCATCATCGCATTCGGGCAACCGACGCACGCGCCTTTTAGTCTGACTTTGACGGTGGTGTCTTCGATACTGACTAATTCCAAATCGCCACCGTCACGCAATAATACGGCTCTGGCTTCTTCTAATACCAAGGTGAGTGCTTCGACTGTCAGCGGCGGTGTTTCGCCGCTGACGATGTAAGGCCGCAGTTTGTCGATACGTGCCTGCTTTTGTGCAATACGTGTTGCTAGTAGCGGATTGCTTTCTTCCAGCGCGTCCAGCTCATCTTCGCTATACCAGTGCGTTTCGTCTAACCCCATTTCCGCGTCTCGTACCGCTAAATCTTCAGCAGAAAAGCGGACGATGGGGATGATTTTGTCAGTAGCCACTTAGCCTACCCACTTGCGTGCATTCTGGAACAGGCGTAACCACGCACTGTTTTCATCTTGCTGATGCGGATACCAGCTATTTTGCACGGCGCGGAACACGCGTTCAGGATGCGGCATCATGATGCTGAAACGGCCGTCGTCGTTGGTTACCGAGGTTAAACCTTGCGCTGAACCGTTAGGGTTTAACGGATAAATCTCAGTGGCAACGCCTGCATGATCGACAAAACGCATGGCGGTGTTTACTTGCTGTGCGTCACCCGTCTGGCTGAAATTAGCATAACCTTCGCCATGCGCGACTACGACGGGCATACGACTGCCAACCATGCCGTCAAATAAGATAGACGGGCTGTCGGTGATTTCAACCATCGCAAAGCGGGCTTCAAATTGCTCAGACTGATTGCGGGTGAATTTCGGCCAATGTTGTGCGCCTGGGATGATGGATTTGAGGTTACTCATCATCTGGCAACCGTTGCATACACCTAGTGCAAAGCTGTCCGTGCGCTGGAAAAAGGCGGCAAATTCGTCACGTGCGCGTGGGTTGAAAAGTATGGATTTTGCCCAGCCTTCCCCCGCGCCGAGTACGTCACCGTAAGAAAAACCACCACAGGCGGCAAAGCCAGGGAAGTCTGCTAGGCTCACGCGCCCTGCGATAATGTCGCTCATATGCACGTCAACTGCTTGGAAACCCGCACGGTCAAACGCCGCCGCCATTTCCACTTCGCCGTTCACGCCTTGTTCGCGCAGGATGGCGATGCGCGGTTTATTGCCGCCGATGACGATAGCGGCTGTAGGGTCAAAAGTCAGCTTGACGCTCAAGCCCGCATCATCCCTATCGGCTATCAACGCATATTCGCTATCTGCGCACGCTGGATTGTCACGCAGACGCTGGATTTGATAGCTGGTCGCACTCCACAATTGTTGCGCTTCTACCCTGTCCATATCGAGTATGGTTTTGTCGTTACGGATGATTTGAATGTGGTCGGTGTGATTCAAGGTGCCAATAACGTGAAACTCACTGCGTAATCCCGCTAGGAAAAATGCTTGCATGACTGCGGGCGTGTGTTCACGTTTGACTTGTAATACCGCGCCTAATTCTTCATTGAATAACACGCCAAATACGCGCTCATGGAAATTCTTACCCGATGGGATAAGCGGCGCATCATCATCTTCAGTTGCACCTTCTATATCAACTTCTACGCGCACACGGTCTTGGCATAGCTCGTCCGCATCTATGCTGATACCGCAATGTCCTGCAAATGCCATTTCGCATAATGTCGTCCATAAGCCGCCATCCGAACGGTCATGATAAGCAATAATTTGCTGGTTAGCATTGAGCAGTTGGATGGTCTCGAAAAACGCCTTGAGTTGGCGCGGTGAATCAACATCAGGTGCGGTGTCGCCGATTTGCTTGTAAACCTGCGCCAGCGCTGAGCCACCGAGGCGATTACGACCGCAACCGAGGTCAATTAAAATTAAATCCGTGTTGCCTGCGTCAGTGCGCAATTGCGGCGTGAGCGTGGCGCGGGCATCGGGTGTGGGGGCGAAAGCGGTGATAATCAGCGATAGCGGTGAAGTCACCGATTTGCTTACGCCATCGTCCTGCCAAGTGCTACGCATGGATAACGAGTCTTTGCCGACGGGGATACTGATGCCGAGTGCAGGGCAAAGTTCTAGGCCAACTGCTTTGACGGTATCAAACAGCGCGGCATCTTCGCCAGGGTAGCCTGCCGCCGCCATCCAGTTAGCGGATAATTTGATGTCGCCGATTTTGGCGACACGCGTTGCCGCGAGGTTAGTCAGTGCCTCGCCTATTGCCATGCGCCCTGAAGCAGGCGCGTTGATGAGTGCCAGCGGCGTGCGCTCGCCCAGTGCAAAGGCTTCGCCTTGATAGGTGTCATAGCCCATCGTCGTCACTGCTACATCGGCAACGGGGATTTGCCAAGGACCGACAAACTGATCGCGTGCAGTATAGCCGCCTACAGTGCGGTCGCCGATGGTAATGAGGAATGACTTTGAGGCTACGCTAGGCAGTTGCAATACGCGCTGTGCGGCTTCCAGCAAATTGATATTGTTGGTGTCAATCGCAGGTAATTCACGCGTTACGCGGCTGACATCGCGGGTCATGCGCGGTGGTTTGCCTAGCAATATGGACATTTCCATATCCACGGGCGTTTCAGGCAACAAGCTGTCTTCTACGCGCAAGTGCATGGCTTCCGTTGCCACGCCGACGACGGCAAACGGGCAACGTTCGCGCTCGCAGAACTGCTGGAATAGCGGCAGGTGTTCAGGGGCAATCGCCAGCACATAACGCTCTTGCGACTCGTTAGACCAGATTTCACGCGGCGCCATGCCAGACTCTTCCAGCGGCACATCGCGTAATTGGAACGTCGCACCGCGCCCTGCGCCATCGACCAGCTCAGGGAAGGCGTTGGAAATACCACCTGCACCCACGTCGTGGATGGAAAGAATAGGATTAGCATCGCCTAATTGCCAGCAACGGTCTATGACTTCTTGCGCACGGCGTTGCATTTCAGGATTGCCGCGCTGGACGGAATCAAAATCCAGATTTTCGGCATTCGTACCTGTATCCATGCTCGAAGCCGCGCCACCGCCCAAGCCGATGAGCATGCCAGGGCCGCCTAATTGTATGAGTAACGTGCCAGCGGGGAATAGAGTTTTGAAGCAATGCGACGCGGCGATATTGCCCACGCCACCCGCCAGCATAATAGGCTTGTGATAGCCACGCATCTCGCCTGCGCAGCTTTCTTCAAAAGTACGGAAATAGCCTGCCAGATTAGGCCGACCAAATTCATTGTTAAATGCGGCCGCGCCTAACGGACCTTCTATCATGATTTGCAACGCAGACGCGACCCGTTCAGGTTTGCCATATTGCGCCACATCGTCTTGATAGTGTTCCCAAGGCTGAGTTAAATCAGGAATATTCAAGTTGGAAACAGAAAAACCGCACAAACCCGCTTTAGGCTTAGAGCCTATGCCTGTCGCGCCTTCATCGCGGATCTCGCCGCCTGATCCTGTTGCCGCACCTGGGAAAGGTGAAATCGCAGTAGGGTGATTGTGCGTTTCCACTTTCATTAAAATATGCGTTTCAGCTTGGTGATAAGCATATGAGCCATCTGGCGATGGATAGAAACGCGCGGTGTCGAAGCCCTCGATGACCGACGAGTTATCCGAATATGCCACCACTGTGCCTTCAGGATGCTGGGCGTGGGTTTCACGTATCATGCCAAACAGCGTATGCGGCTGCGCTTCGCCGTCTATCACCCAACTGGCGTTGAAGATTTTGTGTCGGCAATGTTCAGAATTCGCCTGTGCAAACATCATCAATTCCACGTCCGTCGGATTGCGTCCCAGACGGGTGAAATTGGTGACTAAATAATCTATCTCATCAGCGGACAATGCCAAACCCAAAGCCGTATTCGCCACCGCCAAAGCATCATAACCACCCGCCAGAATATCCACCGTAGATAAATGCTTGGGTGGTAAATGGCGGAACAAGGCCTGCGCCGCGTCCAAATCACCGAATATGACTTCAGTCATACGGTCATGAATATGCGGCGCAATTACAGTTAAATCAGCCGCCGTCAACGCTGTGCCATCATTGCGCTGGAAAGTATAAGCCGTACCGCGCTCTATGCGTGAAATGGTGGTTAAGTTGCAATGCTTGGCAATGTCAGTGGCCTTTGAAGACCACGGTGAAATCGTCCCAGGGCGCGGCACGACCAGCATCATCGTACCGTGCGCAGGTGTGGCAGTGGGCGTGCCGTAAGTCAGCAAGCTAGTCAGCGTCGCTATTGCCGCCGTATCCAACGCCGTTTGTGTTTCAGTAAAATGCCAAAACTGGGCGGTAACGCAAGTATAGTCAGGCAAAACCTGTACTAATTTATCAAGACGAAATTGAGAAAGCGCGGCACTACCAGCCAAATGTATGATTTCAGACATAATGCAATGGGAATATGGCAAAGCTGAATTTTACCCGAAAATGAGCATGAGTAATGTTGAATATCTAGCGTATAGATGTAAATGCAGCATAATGAGTAAGAACTAAGCTGCTGAATGAGTATGCGGTGCGTTTATGTGCGGGCTTGAGTGATGGGATAAAATTAGGATGGTAAAATTGTGTTAAAATCTTACTTCCTTACTTTGCGAAAAAGGTTAAAACCATGTTAGCCAAAGTCACCAGCAAAAACCAACTTACTTTACCTAAGTCTGTCGTGCAATTGGTCGGCAATACTGAGTATTTTGAAGTTGAAGTTGAAAATGGTCGCGTTATTCTTACGCCAGTACGCATCCAGAAAGCCGATGCCGTTCGTGCTAAGCTCGCGGCCTTGGGGATAGGTGAGCAAGATGTGACTGATGCTATTGCTTGGGCGCGGGCGAAATAATGACGGTACGTGTAGTGCTGGATACGAATTGCCTTGTTTCTGCCTTGCTGTTCTCGCGCCAAAATATGGCATGGTTGCGCCATAGTTGGCAATCGCAAGAGATAACGCCTATTGTCAGTAAAGCCACTACAACTGAGTTGATACGGGTGTTAAATTATCCTAAATTCAAGCTAAACTCAACAGAGCAAACCAGTTTGTTGGCAGATTTTTTACCTTATGCAGACACCTTGGCGAGCTTTATCACGCCACCTGATTTACCCGAAATCAGGGATAAAAATGACCAAATGTTTTTAAGCCTTGCTGTTGCCAGTGGCGCTGATGTGTTGGTGACAGGCGATAATGATTTGCTAGTGATAAAAACGCACTTTACCCGCCCACCGATTATGACTTTGGGTGAGTTTCAGCTGTGGCTCGCGTCAAGAAAAACGGGCTGAATACGCCGCCACGGTCACTGTTAGTAATCTAGTCTGGTATGATTAGATGCTTATATTGCTAAGGTGTTAAGTCCGTTCTATATGAATATCCCCGATAGTTTAATGCTGGTAAATCACGACTGGTTGTGGCTGTTGTTGGCTGTGGCGTTAGCTTGGTCTGTATGGGCGGCTCCTTGGCGAGTGTTGCGGATGCCGCATGTGGTGAATTTGATGGCGGCGGCGTGTGTGTTGGTGCTGGCTTTTTGGCAGATTAAGGCGGGCATACGACCAGGGTTGAACTTGCATATTTTAGGCGCGACCTTGCTGACTTTGTTATTTGGTCCTTGGTTTGCGTTGCTGGATTTGCTGCTGGTGCTATTGCTGGCAACCACGTGGGATGGTGGTTGGCAGGCATTTGCGTTGAACGGCTTGCTAATGGCGGTGATACCTGTTGTGGTCAGTTGGACGGTTTTACGTTTAGCCAATCGTTATTTGTCTGCGCATGTTTTCGTGTACATTTTTGTGAATGGCTTCGTTAGTGCGGGTGTGACTATGGCATTGACAGGGGTGGCGGCGACGTTTGCCTTGGCGGAGCTGGGCGTTTATACGCTGACTGATTTAATTCATACTTACTTGCCTTATTACTTGCTGATGGCATGGTCAGAGGCGGTGACCACGGGCATGTTGATTACCATATTGGTGGTCTATCGCCCGCTCTGGGTGGCAACGTTTGATGATAAGCATTATGTACAAAATAAATGACAGAAATTAATACTAGCCGTTATTGGCAACCCACTCAGATTACTTACCCTGAATCGCTCCCAGTTTCTGCACGTCATGCCGAAATCAGTTTAGCCATACAGCAACATCAGGCGATTATTGTGTGTGGCGCGACGGGGTCGGGCAAAACTACGCAGCTGCCAAAAATTTGTCTGGACGCAGGGCGTGGGCAGTTAGGGCGGATAGCCTGCACCCAGCCACGGCGTATTGCAGCGCGGACAGTGGCGGCGCGAGTGGCGCAGGAGCTGGGTACGCGGGTGGGTGAGGGCGTGGGTTACAAGGTGCGCTTTAGCGATCAGGTACGGGCGGATAGTGTCATTAAAGTCTTGACTGACGGTATGCTGCTGGCGGAAACTACGGGCAATCGTGACTTGCGCGAATATGACACGATTATCATCGACGAGGCGCATGAGCGCAGTCTGAATATAGATTTTTTGCTGGGCTATTTGCGCCAGTTGATGACGCGCCGTCCTGAGCTGAAAGTGATTATTACTTCGGCAACAATAGACGCGGACAGGTTCTCCAAGCATTTTAATAACGCGCCGGTGATAGAGGTGTCAGGGCGAACTTTCCCCGTAGAAATCCGCTATCGCCCGATTACCGCGCCTGAACGTGTGCAAGAGAGTGCAAAGGCGCGAGAGACGGATGAAGAGCAAGTCACGCAAGCGATACTGGATGCGACCGATGAACTGGCGCGTCTGGGCGAGGGCGATATACTGGTGTTTTTGCCAGGCGAGCGTGAGATACGCGAGACAGCGGAAGCCTTGCGCAAACATCATCCGCCGCACACCGAGATTTTGCCGCTGTTTGCGCGCTTGTCGGTGAAGGAGCAGGAACAGATATTTCAGCCGACTAACGCGCGGCGGATAGTCTTGGCAACTAACGTGGCAGAAACGTCGTTGACCGTGCCTGGCATCCGTTATGTGATCGACCCAGGCTACGCGCGGATATTGCGGTATTCGGCACGTAATAAAGTGGATCAGTTATTGACCGAGCCTGTGTCGCAAGCGTCAGCGAATCAGCGTGCGGGTCGTTGCGGGCGAGTGGCAGCGGGGGTATGTATACGACTGTATTCTGAACAGGAATACGCTGCGCGCCCTGAATATACCGATCCTGAAATCCTGCGCACTTCATTGGCAGGCGTGATATTGCGCATGTCGGCGTTACGATTAGGTGCGCCTGATGCGTTTCCTTTTCTCGACGCGCCTGCGCCGCGTTTAATCGCCGATGGTTATCAATTATTGGAAGAGCTGAACGCGGTGGATAGTAATCGACGCTTGACGGCTATCGGTAAGCAATTAGCAAAATTGCCGCTAGACCCAAAAATCGGGCGTGTGGTGCTGGCGGCGCAACAGTTTGATTGCCTGCGTGAGGCGTTGATATTGTGCGCGGCGTTGTCGGTGCAAGATCCGCGTGATCGTCCGCAAGCACAAGCAGGTGCGGCAGATGACAGACATCGCGCTTTTGCTGATGAGGGTTCCGATTTTGCAGGTTTGCTCAAGTTATGGGCGTTTTACGATGATGCGCTCAAGCATAAAAAATCCAATCGTAAATTACAGGAAACCTGTCGTGAGCATTTTCTTAACCCGACGCGGCTACGTGAATGGCGCGAGGTGCATGGGCAATTGGCGAGCACCGCTTCTGAATTGGGGCTGGTTGAAAATGACCAGCCTGCCAATTACGAGGCTATACACCAAGCCTTGTTGACGGGATTCTTGGGCAATATCGGCGTGAAAATGGATGAGGGCGGTTTTCAGGGTGCGCGTGGCATCAAGTTCTATGTACATCCTGGTTCAGCCTTGGCGAAAAAACCACCCAAGTGGGTGATGGCGGCAGAGCTGATAGAAACTACACGATTGTACGCGCGTACCGCCGCCAAGATAGAACCAGAATGGCTGGAGAGCGTCGCGGCGCACTTATTACGGCGTAATTATTTTGACCCGCATTGGCAGAAGAAATCAGCACAGGTCAGTGCATTTGAACAGGTACAGTTATTCGGGCTGATTATTATCCCGCGCCGCACTGTGCATTATGGTGTGATCGATGCGGTGGAGAGTCGCCGTATATTTATCCGTTCTGCCTTGGTCGCGGGCGAATTTGAAACTCGTGCACCCTTCTTCGCGCATAACCAGCAATTGCTGGAGCAAGTCAGTGAACTGGAGCATAAGGCGCGGCGGCAGGATGTGCTGGTAGATGAAGAGCGGCTGTTTGCTTTCTTCGATGCACGCATACCCGCAGGGATAGTTAATGGCAGTGGTTTTGAGCGTTGGCGACGCGAGGCGGAGCAGGCGAATCCAAAGTTGCTATATCTGACCCGCGACGACGTGATGCGGCATGACGCAGTTGGCATTACCGAAGACTGGTTTCCGCAAGCCTTGCAATGGGAAGGTGTGAGCCTGCCGTTGCAATATCGTTTTGAGCCTGGGCATATTCTCGATGGCGTGACGGTGACTATTCCGCTGGCGTTGTTGAATACCTTGCCCGCTTGGCGGTTCGACTGGCTAGTGCCTGGCATGTTGCGCGATAAATTGACTTGGTATGTGAAGTCGCTACCCAAACATTTGCGCCGCGTATTCGTGCCTGTGCCTGATGCGGTGACGGCGGCAATGAGCGTGCTACAACCGACAGCGGCACTCGCCGAATTATTGGCGGCATGGTTAGGACAACGCAGTGGCTTGAAGATTGCCGCGAGTGATTGGCAAGACGCGCCGCCTGCACATTTGCAAATGAATTTCCGCGTGGTCGATGAGCGCGGCAAAGAGCTAGGCATGGGGCGGGATATTCATGCGTTGCGTCAGCAATTGGGCGAGGCGGCACAGCTCACTTTTAGCGCACCCGATAACAGTTTTGAACGCGCTGGATTTAAGCGTTGGGAATTCGGCGACGTGCCGCCTACATTGCCATTCCGCCGCGCAGGTGTGGAAGTAACAGGCTATCCCGCGCTGGTGGATGACAGCGACAGTGTGGCATTGCGCTTGTTTGATACTGAGCACGCGGCTACCGAGGCGCATAGAGCAGGGTTGGCGCGATTGTTTCGTTTGTATTTAGTGGAGCAATTCAAGTTTCTGGAAAAAAATATTCCCGATTTTACCAAGCTGGCATTAGCTTATCGACCGTTAGGTGACGCGGATACGTTGCGTGCTGAAATGCTGGCGGCTATTGCCGATAGGGCGTGTCTGGGTGATGACGCATTGCCGCGTACACAAGCGGAATTTGATGCGCAATTAGTGAAAGCACGGGCGCGGATTAAACCTGTGGCGGATGCGTTGAGCAAAACGCTGGCGCAGATTTTGAACTTGTATCCTTCTTTGCAAAAGCAAACACCTTGGGCGCATGTGAGCAAAGATGTGAGCCAGCAATTGCAACAGTTGGTTTATCCGCATTTTATTGTTAATACGCCATGGTTTGCTTTGCAACACTTACCCCGCTATTTGCAAGGGATAGCCCAGCGTTTGCAAAAGCTACCAGATAGATTGGCGCAAGATCAACAACATACGGCTGCATTGACTAATTTCACGACCCAATGGCAAGCGCGAGCGTTGGCGCACAGGAAAAAAGGCATAGTAGATACGCAGCTAATGGCATTTAGATGGCAACTGGAAGAACTGCGTATTTCGCTATTCGCCCAGCAATTAAAAACGCCACAGCCTGTGTCGATCAAGCGTTTGCAGAAAATGTGGGAAGCAGTAAAAGCGTAGATTTTTGTCCACGAAAGGCACGAAAAGCGAGGGCAATGTTGAGTTGTTTGGTTTTATTTCGTGTCTTTAGTGTATTTCGTGGATAAGCATTTCGATTAAGAAATAGCAGACGCAAAAAAAGCCGCATTATCTGCGGCTTTTTTTTGTTGCCAGTGGCTAATTACTTAGTGTGGTGATCTAACACAACGCGGCGGTTTTCAGCACGACCTTCTTTAGTTTTGTTGCTTGCAACTGGGTCTGCTTTACCCATGCCTTTAGTTGTCATACGGTTAGCCGCAATACCTTTAGATTCCAAGTATTTTTTAACGGTAATCGCACGTTTTTCAGACAGTTTTTTGTTGTAAGCAGCAGAGCCGATGCTGTCGGTGTAGCCAACAATATCAACCACTACATCTGGGTTGTTGGTCAATGTAACCGCATCTTCGTCTAATTTTGCTTTACCAGTAGGGCGTAAAGTTGCTTTGTTGAAGTCGAAGTTAGTGCCTTCCAATGTGATAACTGTGTGCGCAGGAGCAGGCACTGGTGCAGCAACGGGGGCTGGCGCAGGTGCTGGTGCAACGTAAGGTGCTGGTGCTGGCGCAGGAGCCGCTACGGGTGCTGGTGCAGGTGCAACTGGAGCCGCGCCCAATGGGATAACTAAACCAGCACTGATAATCCAGTCGCCTGGGTTGATGCTAGTAGCACCTGTACCAACGTTATCGGTATAGCGATAACGGATGTCAGAACGTACACCTACGCCGCTGAACATTTTCATGAAACCGATACCTGCGTTAGCAGCGAAGTTGGTTTCGTTAAAACCTGTTGCTTTAGTATTCAAGCCGCCGATACCCGCTACCAAGTACGGTGCGAAATCAGGGTTGCGACTGAAGAAGTACAATGCGTCAACGCTTAAACCGATGTTGTCTGCTGAACCTGAACCAGGTGCTTTAATGCTGTGTGATGCGTAGTTAGCATTTAATTCCACATTGAAACTTTGTGAAACTGGTTTACCTACCGCAACGCCAAAACCCATAGTGTCATCTATACCCCAGTCTTTGTCGGCAACGGTGTAGTTGATGCTAGGTGCGATGTAAGCACGGGTGTCCATTTCAGCAGCAACAGCTGAACCAGCCATTAAAGCGCATGAAATAGCGACTAAATTACGTAAAGTGCGTGACATATTTTTCTCCATTAAAAAATCGTGAACATTTAATACAAATTGAATGTGAAACCATTCTACAACAAAAGCCTGATGATTGTTGAGCTTGAATTGTTAAAAAGTGTATCAACCTAAGGAATTGTTGCTTTTATGCTACTTTTAGGACGAAAGGCGGTGATGATGTCGGGGTTGGTTTCCAAATACGCACCGCCGATTAAGTCTATGCAGTAAGGTACTGCGGCAAAAACGCCATTGAGTGTTTCTGCAATGGCTTTGGGTTGCCCTGGTAGGTTGATAATTAGGCTGTTGCCGCGCACTACGCCGACTTGGCGTGAGAGTATAGCGGTGGGTACGTATTGCAAGCTCACTGCACGCATGGCTTCGCCGAAACCTGGTAAAACTTTATCGGCGACGGCGAGCGTTGCTTCGGGCGTGACATCACGGGGTGCGGGGCCTGTGCCACCTGTGGTTAAAATGAGGTCGCAATGGCTAGTGTCGGCTAATTCGCGTAAGGTGGCTTCAATACCCGCTTGCTCATCGGGAATCAGTCTGGCGTTAAATTCGCAAGGGTTTAACAGCGCATTTTGTAGCCAAGTTTTTAATGCGGGCAAGCCTTTGTCTTCATAAATCCCCGTGGATGCGCGATCGGAGATGGAGACGATGCCTATTTTTACGATGTCCATAATGTTTAGTAAGGTAAGGTTAAATCGGGCGCAATAGCGTGAAAGGCGTTGCGGAATTCGGTTTGAATGCGTGTTAGCCCTGCTTGTGTTTCGGCTTCAAAACGCAACACGATGACGGGCGTGGTATTGGATGCTCGCGCTAATCCAAAGCCGTCAGTATATTCCACGCGTAGCCCGTCTATGTGGATAATGTCTAGTGCTTGCGGGAATACTGCGCTAGCTCGGAGTTTGTCCATCAGCTGATAATGCTCACCTTCTGCTAATTGTAGATTTAGCTCTGGCGTATTGACGGTATCGGGTAAGCTGTGCAGGGTGGTGTTGATGTCTGCAACTTTACTCAGATACTCCAGCAAACGTGCGCCTGCGTATAAGCCATCGTCAAAACCATACCAGCGTTCTTTGAAAAATACATGCCCTGACATTTCGCCTGCCAGCAATGCGCCTGTTTCTTGCATTTTGGCTTTGATGAAGCTGTGCCCCGTTTTCCACAGTAATGGACGACCGCCGCGCTCGCGTATCCAGCTGAATAGATTGCGTGTGGATTTGACGTCGAAAATGATTTCGGCATCTGGATTACGTGACAGTACGTCGTCGGCAAACAGCATGAGCTGGCGGTCGGGGAAGATTATCGTGCCGTCTTTTGTGACTACCCCCAGCCTGTCGCCGTCGCCGTCAAACGCTAGGCCGATTTGAGCGTCGCTGGTTTTGAGTGCGTTAATTAAATCGACCAAATTTTTAGGTTGTGATGGGTCGGGGTGGTGGTTAGGGAATTGCCCATCGACTTCACAAAATAGTTCTTCGACTTCGCAACCCAGTTGGCGATAAAGTTCAGGCGCAAACGCACCCGCTACGCCGTTGCCCGCATCGACGATAATTTTTATATGGCGATTCAATTTAATATCACTGACGATACGGTTGATATACTCGGGGGCGATGTCGTGCGTGCTGTAACTACCATTGCCATGCGTTAAATCGTTATCGACTATGCGCTGGCGCAGTGCCTGTATGCGCTCACCTGACAAAGTTTCGCTGGCTATGACCATTTTCAGCCCGTTGTAATTGGGCGGATTGTGCGATCCTGTGACCATGACGGCACTGTGGGTATTGAGCTGATAGGCGGAAAAATAAGTCATCGGCGTTGCCACCATGCCTAAATCTATGACGTTGATGCCTGATTTCTGGATGCCGCGTGCGAGTGCGGCGGCGAGTTCTGTGCCTGATAAACGACCGTCACGCCCTATACATATCGTGGTTTGTTGGCGAGCAACGGCTTCTGAACCAATCGCGTGCCCAATGGCGGTGACGATGTCAGCGGTGAGCGATTTGCCGACGATACCGCGTATGTCGTAGGCTTTGAAGATTTCTGTGGGTATGTTTTTCATGATTTGCGTGACGAGTTTTTGAAGTATTCTAACACGGTAGTCGGCAGCCAGTTTGTGTGTCCTGGAAACGCGCCACTGTGAAAACCGACGTGTCCGCCGTGTTCTGGGTAACATAATCTGACGTGTGTGGAGACTTCATGTGCTTGCGGCAAATGTTGGTGCGGCAAAAATGGGTCGTTTTTGGCATTGATAATCAGCGTGGGAATGGCGATGTTGATTAGCCCCGCTTTGCTGGCGGCGCGTGACCAGTAATCATCGGCATCTTGGTAACCGTGTATGGGTGCGGTCACCACATCATCAAATTCGCGCAGGGTAGTGGCGGCGCGGACACGTTGGGCATTGTAACTATTGGGAAAGCGTTTGAGCTTGTTGAGCGCGGTGCGTTTGAGGGTGATGAGAAAGTGCCGCGTATATAGCCACTTGTTCCAGCCTTGATCCAGCGCATTGCCCGCAGCGGTTAAATCTATCGGCGCGGAAATGGCGGCGGCAGCTTGCAGTAGCGATACGGCACTGGTAGATTGCTCGCCCAGCCATTTCAATAGGGCATTGCCGCCCAGCGATACGCCTACCGCATATAGTTGAGGATGGTCTGGGTGTAAGCGGCGAATAACGTAATTGATTTCCGCGCTGTCGCCCGCAAAATAAGCACGTGCCAATCGGTTAGGCTCGCCTGAACAACCCCGAAAATGCACAACCACACCGCGCCAGCCGAGTTGCTTGATTTTATCCATTAGTGCCAGCGCGTAATAACCGCGTGAGTTGCCTTCCAGCCCGTGAAATAACACAACCAGCGGCGCATCGTTGTTGCCATCGACCCAATCAGTATCCAAAAAATCGCCGTCAGGCAGCTCCCAGCGTTCACGGCGATAGTGTATGCGTGGCTTGTGTGCAAAAAAATAGGGGAACAGCGTTTGCAAGTGACCGTTAGGCAACCAGCTAGGCGGGTGGTACGGTGGAATGTCTGACATAATGGCGGTGCGCGGTTGAATAAGCGATAATGTGGCAATGAATATAATTTACTACAAAATTGAGCAACGATAGTGACTATCCGTATTTTAGGCATAGATCCTGGTCTGCGCGTCACGGGTTTTGGCGTGATAGATAAAATAGGCAATCGTCTAGTGTATGTGACTAGCGGCTGTATTAAAAGCGGTGAGGGTGAGTTGCCGCAACGTTTAGGCGTGATACTGGCGGGGCTGGATGAAGTGATCAGCTTGCATCAACCGCAACAGGCAGCCGTGGAAAAAGTATTTGTGAATGTGAATCCACAATCGACTTTGTTGCTAGGGCAAGCCCGTGGCGCGGCGATCTGCGCGGCAGTGTTGAAAAATTTACCCGTCGCTGAATATACTGCATTGCAAGTGAAACAGGCCGTAGTGGGCAATGGACATGCGGCAAAAGAGCAAGTGCAGGAAATGGTAAAACGCCTGTTGAATTTGCCAGGCGTGCCGAGTAGCGACGCGGCAGATGCGCTGGCGTGCGCGATTTGCCATGCACATGGTGGACAAGGGCTGGGCGCGTTGGCGACGGCGGGGTATAGGGTTAAAAATGGGCGGCTGATTGGGTAATGCAGTTTGTGTGATGATTGCATTGTTGCTATTATGCAATCGTTGAAATCAACTATAGGAGGGAGTAAGCGATGTCATCAATTACTGTTCGTAATTTACCCGAAGAAACGCACCGTGCTTTGCGTGTACGCGCCGCGATGGCTGGTCGTAGTACAGAGGCTGAAGTTAGGGCTATTCTTGAAAGCGTTGCTCGACCAGAGAGCCGCGTTAAACTGGGTTCGTTGTTGGCTGAAATCGGTCAGCAGGTAGGCGGTTTTGACCTTGAAGTTGAGCGCGATAAGTCGCCCGTAGAACCGATGAGTTTTGAATGATACTGCTCGACACTAATGTTGTCTCTGAGCCATTGAAGCTAACGCCTGATGCCACTGTGTTGGCGTGGATAGACGCGCAAATGATAGAAACACTATATTTGTCAGCAATCAGCTTGGCCGAGCTACGCTTCGGTATTGCGGCGTTGCCATCTGGTCAGCGTAAAACAAGCTTAGAGACTGCGCTGGAACAACGTATTTTACCTTTGTTTGTCGGTCGTATCTTGGCCTTTGATACAGTTGCTTCTGCCGCCTATTCGGTACTTCGCGCTCGTGCGCGATCAGCAGGGAAAGCTATTGCGCCTGCAGATGGCTATATTGCTGCTACGGCCATGACAAATGATTTAATCGTGGCAACGCGAGACACCATCCCCTTTGTAGCCGCTGGCTTGACTGTTATTAACCCATGGGATACCCAGCACTGATAGCGAGTGCTGAAAATTAAGCACGAAAAAGTTTGTATTGTTGTTGATTTTATTTTCGTGTTTTTAGTGTATTTCGTGGACTAGGTTTTGCATTGTTTCAGCATCTGCGTCATATAGGTGTTTCAATTTATAGAGGTTCGCTCAAGTTATGATAGGTAGAATCACAGGCACGTTAATCGAAAAACACCCGCCGCAGATAGTGGTGGATGTGGCTGGCGTTGGCTACGAGCTGGATGTGCCCATGAGTACGCTGTACCACTTGCCCTCACTGGGCGAGCGGGTGGCGTTGCATACGCATTTGGTGGTGCGTGAAGATGCGCAGTTGTTGTATGGTTTTGGCAGTGAATCTGAGCGTGCCAGCTTTCGCCAGCTGATTAGAATCACGGGCGTGGGGCCGAAAATGGCATTGGCTGTGTTATCAGGTTTGAGTGCGGCGGATTTGGCGCAGGCGGTGGTCATGCAGGACGTAACTTTGCTGACTAAAATTCCTGGTGTGGGTAAGAAGACGGCAGAGCGTTTGTTACTGGAATTAAAAGGAAAAATCGCCGATGCGCTGCCCGTGGGCACTGCGCAGCCGCAAGTCGCATCGGTCAATAGTGATGTGCTCAATGCGCTATTGGCATTGGGTTATAACGAACGTGAGGCGAGTACGGCTGTGCGTCAGATTGCCGTCAGCGCAAGTGTGGAAGATGGCATCCGTTTGGCACTGAAATGGTTGTCTAAATGATAGAAATTGATCGCCTTATCGCGCCTGCGCCGCAAAATGCGGTGGAAGAACAAATCGAACGTGCGCTACGCCCCAAGCAATTAGCCGAATATGTCGGGCAGGAAAAAGCGCGTGGGCAGCTGTCGATATTTATCGAAGCGGCACGCAAACGTAAAGAGTCATTAGATCACGTATTGCTATTCGGCCCGCCAGGCTTGGGCAAAACTACGCTGGCGCACATTGTGGCGCGGGAAATGGGCGTGAATCTGCGCCAGACTTCGGGTCCTGTGCTGGAACGGGCGGGCGATTTAGCGGCTTTGCTGACCAATCTTGAGCCTAACGACGTGCTGTTTATTGATGAAATCCATCGGTTAAGCCCTGTGGTCGAAGAGATTTTGTACCCCGCGCTGGAAGATTTTCAGCTCGATATCATGATAGGCGAAGGCCCGGCGGCGCGGTCAGTGAAGCTGGATTTGCCGCCGTTTACGCTGGTCGGCGCGACGACGCGGGCGGGGATGCTGACTAACCCATTGCGCGATCGTTTTGGTATCGTGGCACGGCTGGAATTTTATACCGCTGAAGAGCTTACGCGTATTGTCACCCGTTCCGCGCATTTGCTGGAAATGGAAATGGTGGCTGAAGGCGCGTTTGAAATAGCGCGTCGTTCACGCGGTACGCCGCGTATCGCTAACCGCTTGTTGCGCCGAGTGCGCGATTACGCCGAAGTGCGTGCGGATGGGCGAGTGACCGCGCAAGTGGCGGATGAGGCGTTGCAGATGCTGGACGTTGATCATGCGGGGCTGGATGTGATGGACAGGAAATTATTGAGCGCAGTGCTGGAGAAATTCGACGGCGGTCCTGTGGGGCTGGATAACCTCGCGGCAGCGATAGGTGAATCACGCGACACCATAGAAGATGTGCTAGAGCCGTATTTAATCCAGCAAGGTTATTTGCAACGTACCCCACGCGGACGCATGGCGACTTTGATGGCGTATAAGCATTTTGGACTGGGTGCGCCCGCTAAGAAAGATTTGTGGGATGCGTGAAATGAACTTTGATTGGCCAGTGCGCGTCTATTACGAGGATACCGATGCGGCGGGTGTGGTTTATTACGCTAATTATTTGAAATTTATGGAGCGCGCGCGGACAGAGTGGTTGCGTGCGTTAGGGGTGGAGCAAACCGATTTGTTGCGTGAGCATGATGTGGTTTTTGTCGTACATCAAGTTGCGGCACAATATCATCAGCCTGCACGATTTAACGATGCGTTATTGATAACGACGTGCATCCAGCGATTAACGCCTGTGCGTATTCAGTTTGCGCAAAGAGTGATGCGTGATGGCGTGGTTTTGGTGAGTAGTGAAATAAGCGTGGTGTGTGTCAATGCAATGACATTTAAGCCCGTTAAAATACCGCAACATATTATGAATTTATTGGGATAAATAAAGTGGATATAGGCGTAAATCAGGATTTATCTATGCTGGCGTTGGTTGCTAGTGCGAGTTTAACGGTGAAGTTAGTGATGGCGTTGTTATTGGTTGCATCGATGATGTCATGGTGGTTTATTTTTATTAAGTTGTTTGCGGTGAAACGGGCAACACAATTGGCGCAGGAATTTGAACAGACTTTTTGGAATGGCGCAGATTTGCAATTGTTATTTGAACGCTTCAGCCCTGAACGCAGTGGCGAGCTGGAGCGCATCTTTGAAGCGGGTTTCCGCGAATTTATGAAATTCAAAAAACAGCCACATACTGACGCGACGATGATGACAGAAAGTGCGCGTCGCGCCATGCGGGCGGCTTATCAGCGTGAAATGGATAGTTTGGAATCGCATTTGTCATTTCTCGCTACTGTCGGCTCAGTGAGTCCGTATGTTGGTTTGTTCGGCACGGTTTGGGGGATAATGAATGCGTTCCGTGGGCTGGCGAATGTGGCGCAAGCGACGTTATCGCACGTTGCCCCTGGTATTGCCGAGGCCTTGATTGCAACCGCGATGGGGCTATTTGCGGCGATACCTGCGGTGGTAGCATACAACCGCTATACCGCTGATATTGACAGGTTAGCGAATCGCTATGAGAGTTTTATCGAAGAGTTCTCTAACATTTTGCAACGTCAAGCTAATCAAAAATGAGCACACGTCGTCCTCGCAAACAAATGAATAACATCAATGTCGTGCCGTATATCGACGTGATGTTAGTGTTATTAGTGATATTTATGGTGACCGCGCCTATGGTTAATCCTGGGCAAGTGGATTTGCCTAGTGTCGCCAAAACGCAAACGCAAGCGGTACAGCCATTGCAAGTAACTATTCGCGCTAACGGTGATTTGCGTGTGCAGGATATGGCGCACAAAGGCGACGAGCAAACGGTGAATAAACTTGAGTTATTAAGCATCGTTCAACAAAAGCAAGCCGATAATCCAGACCAGCCTGTTGTTATCGCGGCAGATAAAGCCGTGCGTTATGAAGACGTGATGAAAATCATGAGCATGATGCAACAAAACCAAGTTAAACGGGTAGGCTTGCTGGCGGCAGGCGGTGCAAACTAATGTACGCGATGGCGACACCCACATCAGGTCGTTTGCCAGCGGCAGTCTTGGCAGTCTTGGTACATTTACTGTTTTTTGCGCTATTGGTTTATAGCCTAGACTGGAAAACTCACGCGCCTGAGCCTGTGATGGTGGAGCTGTGGCAACCGCAAGTGGCATCGTATCAGCCACCGCCTAAAGTGGTGAAACAGGTAGAAAAAGTGAGCAAGCCTGAGCCAGTGCAACCCAACCCAGATATTGCTTTGGCGGATAAAAAACGTAAATTAGCTGAACAAGCGGCGCAATTAGCCGCGCAAAAACAGGCGGCGCAAAAGTTGGCGCAAGCTGCACAAGTAAAGGCGCAAGCACAGCAACTGCTAGATAAAAAGTTAGTTGAACAAAAAATAACTGAGCAAAAACAAGCACAACAAGCTAAAGCCGACGTGCAAAAACAGCAAGCGCAAAAACAAGCCGCATTGCGACAGCTAATCGCGCAACAATCGCAAACCGAACTCAAAAATGAATCCGCACGTGCCTTGGTCGGGCAAAAAAATGCTGCCAGCGCGAGCAAGCAAGCGGCAGATATGTCGAAAATGCAGAATGAATATGTAGAAAAAATAAAAGCCAAAATACGCGGCAAAATCATCTTGCCTGATAGTCTGCAAGGTAATCCACAGGCGCGGTTTGCCGTATCGTTATTGCCGACAGGCGAAGTGTTACAGGTAAAGTTATTGCGTGGCAGTGGTCAGTCTGCTTACGATGATGCGGTTGAACGCGCTATTTTGAAAGCATCACCGTTACCTATGCCGCCTGATGCCAGTTTAATGGCGCAGTTTAGGGAATTAGATTTGAAATTTGCTAAGGATGAGAAATAAATATGTTTAGTATGTCTTCGATTAAGCGTGCCGTCAGCCTGTTGCTGTTATGTTTGCCGCTGGTGACGCAGGCGGCAATGACCATAGAAATTATTGGCGGTGCGGCGAGTAAAATCCCTGTCGCTATTTCGCCTTTTGCGGGCGCAGGGCTGGCATATCAAACGATTACCGATGTCGTGGCGGCGGATTTGGCGCGCACGGGCGAGCTGAATTTGATTAACGTGGCAGATTTAACGCCGCCGATTACCGATCCTGGTGATCCGCGTTTCGGTGTGGCGCAACAACGCGGGGCTGAGGCGATAGTCTTGGGGCAAGTGAATGTGTTGCCTAACGGGCAAATAGAGGTCAAATTTCGCTTGATGGATGCGGTGAAAAAAACGCAATTAGCAGGCTATAGTTACACCACTGACGTGAAGCAGTTACGTTTGGTTGGGCATAAAATTGCTGATGTGGTGTATGAAAAACTAATCGGCGTACCAGGTGTTTTCTCGACGCATATTGCTTACGTGTTGAAGCAGGGGAAGCGTTATGAATTGCAAGTGGTGGATGCCGATGGGCAGAACGGACAGAGTGTGTTGAAATCTACTGAGCCGCTGATTTCGCCTGCTTGGTCGCCTGATGGCAGTAAGCTGGCGTATGTTTCTTTTGAAGATAAAAAACCAGTGGTCTATGTGCAAAATATGCTCAATGGTTCACGCCGCATATTGGCGAATTTCAAAGGTAGCAATAGCGCACCAGCATGGTCGCCTGACGGTACACAGCTGGCTTTGGTATTGACGCGAGATAATAGCGGTTCGCAATTGTATGTGATGAATGCAGATGGTGGCGGCTTGAAACGACTGACGTTTGGTGGTGGTATTGATACTGAACCCGCTTGGAGTCCTGACGGTAAATCAATTTTGTTTACCTCAGATCGAGGTGGTAGCCCGCAGGTTTACCAAATGCCAGCCGCAGGTGGCAGTGCCCAACGCATGACTTTTGACGGCAGTTATAATGTGTCGCCGAGCTGGAGCCCAGACGGTAAGCGTTTTGCCTTTGTGCAACGTAGCGAGGGGCGATTCCGCATTGCCGTGCAAGATATTGCAACAGGTCAGGTGCAAGTGCTGACGAATACTAATTTAGATGAGTCGCCTAGTTTTGCAGCAAATGGTAAGATGATCGTTTATGCCACTGAAATAAACGGGCGCGGTGTACTTGCGGCTGTTTCCTCGGATGGTAGAACGCAAGTGCGTTTGTCGGATCGCGCAGGTGATATGCGTGAGCCGAGTTGGGGGCGTTAGTTGTTTTTTGTGGCTTAATTTTTAAGGAGTGCATCATGAAAAAATCAGTATTGAGTTTAATCGTTGTCGCCATGTTGGCAGGCTGTTCTACTACGCCAACTCAGCAAGCACCGATAGTCGATAACAGCGCGGCTGATGCTGCGCGTGCGGCTGCGACTAAGATGGCGGCGGATAAGGCTGCGGCAGATAAAGCAGCTGCTGAAGCGGCGGCTTTAGAACAAGCGCGTTTGGCGAGTCAAGTAAACCCATTGACCGACCCTAACAACATGCTGTCTAAGCGTAGCGTGTATTTCGATTTTGATAAATATGTCGTTAAATCTGAATTCACGCCATTGGTAGAAGCACATGCGGCTTATTTGACCAGCCATAAAGATGCAAAAGTGATATTGCAAGGTAATACCGATGATCGCGGTAGCCGTGAATACAACTTGGCATTGGGTCAACGTCGTGCTGATGCAGTGCGTAAGGCATTGAATTTGTTGAGCGTGCCAGAAGCGCAAATGGAAGCGGTGAGCTTTGGCGAAGAAAAGCCTAAAGCAACTGGCAATGATGAAGCAGCGTTTGCGCAAAACCGTCGCGCTGATATTGTTTATCAAGGCGAATAATCTATGTGGAATAAGTCTGTTTCGCGTTTAGTATTTGCGCTGTTATGTGCGGGCGTTTGGTCGTCTGTCATGGCG
The DNA here is from genome assembly GCA_013140765.1 of Sulfuriferula sp. Lineage (GTDB taxonomy): Bacteria > Pseudomonadota > Gammaproteobacteria > Burkholderiales > Sulfuriferulaceae > Sulfuriferula. The sequence continues at coordinate 7,850 of JABFSE010000027.1, read as the reverse complement.
ATGGATGACGAAACGGCACGACGTTTGGCAGATATACAGCAACAGCTCAATGCGGTTACTGTGCGTTTGGTCGCGCTGGAAAAGCAACCGCAAGGCAGTGCTTTGCTCACTTTGCAAACACAAATCGACGCGCTTAAAGCCGAAGTTGAGCGTTTACGCGGTCAATCTGAAGTGCAAACGCACGATATAGAAACTACGCAAAAGCGACAAACAGACTTATACCAAGATTTAGATACCCGCTTACGCAACATGGTGCGCACCGACGCGGCAACAGCAAGTAGCCCTGTCGGTGCGGCATCTGCACCTAATTCAAATAATACGAATGTGAGCCCCGCTAAATCAGCGAGCTCATTAGCAGTCAACGACGAAGACCATAGCTATCAAGCTGCATTGAGCTTGTTTAAGCAAGGTGATTACACCAACGCATTGACGGGCTTTAAGCAGTTTATTAAAACTTACCCAAAAAGCAACCTCGCTTCCAGCGCTCAATACTGGATAGGCAATGCTTATTTTTCAACCAAAGATTTCAAAAAAGCATACGTCGAACAGCAAAAAGTAGTCAGTATTTACCCTAACAGCCCTAAAGTACCCGATGCGTTGCTGAATATGTCCAGCGCACAAATCGAGTTGGGCGACATGGATGGTGCACGTAAAACATTGGAAGTGTTGGTGTCCAAATACGCCGCTACGCCCGCCGCCGCACTCGGTAAAAAACGCTTGGCGTTGCTGCAATAATGCTATCAGCGACATTACGTATTACCGAGATTTTTTACTCAGTACAAGGCGAAACCAGCCGCGTTGGCTTGCCGACGGTGTTTATTCGCCTCACAGGTTGCCCATTGCGCTGTGGTTATTGCGATACGGCTTACGCATTTCATGGCGGCGAGACTTTATCGCTGGCAACGATATTGGCGCGTGTAGCCGAATATCAGCCCCACTACATTACCGTCACGGGCGGCGAGCCGCTGGCGCAAAAACATGCCAATACCTTGCTCAAAGCCTTATGCGATGAGGGCTATGACGTGTCTTTAGAAACCAGCGGCGCATTAGACATCAGCGCAGTTGACCCACGCGTGTCGCGCATCGTCGATATTAAAACACCAGGCTCAGGCGAAGTCAGTAAAAATCGCTGGGAAAACATACCGCACCTCGCCGCGCATGACGAAATTAAATTTGTTATCACCGACGCAGATGATTATGTGTGGGCAAAAAACATATTAGCTGAACATCAGCTTAATCACCGCTGCCCCGTTTTATTTTCTCCTATACATGGCAGTGAAGCGCGTGATTTAGCCGAATGGATATTGCGTGACCGCCTGCCTGTGCGTATGCAGTTGCAATTGCATAAAATTTTGTGGACAGAATCAGCAGGAAAGTAAATGAATACCGAAAAACACGCTGTCGTACTGCTCTCAGGCGGGTTGGATTCCGCCACTGTCCTTGCCATTGCTCAACGGGATGGTTACATCTGCCATGCTTTGAGCTTTGATTATGGGCAGCGGCATTATGCCGAGCTAGGCGCGGCGGCGCGTGTGGCTAAGTCGCAAGGTGCGGCGGAGCATCGCGTTTTCAAAATGGATTTGGGTATGTTCGGTGGCTCATCGCTTACCGATAACAGCATCGCCGTACCCGAAACGCCGAGCGCGGGCATCCCGTCCACTTACGTCCCCGCCCGCAATACCATCATGCTCTCTATCGCCTTGGCTTGGGCTGAGGTATTGAATAGTAAAGCTATTTTTATAGGCGTGAATGCGGTTGATTATTCAGGCTATCCTGATTGCCGCCCAGACTACATCGCCGCGTTTGAACGCATGGCAAATCTCGCCACCAGAGCGGGTGTAGAAGGGCAAGATCTACACATATACGCGCCATTGATGACTTTATCCAAAGCAGAAATCATCCAGCTGGGTACGCAGTTAGGCGTAGATTACGCCGCCACCGTGTCCTGCTACCAAGCCGATGAATTGGGTCGTGCCTGCGCTGTATGCGACTCCTGTCGCCTGCGTCAACAAGGCTTTGAGCAAGCGGGTATTGCTGATGCGACGCGGTATGTAAGTGCGTAATTTCTGTTATTAAATAGATAGATTGTCTATCAGCCGCGTAGCCCCTAAACGTGCCGCGCCTAGTGCTACCCACTGCTGGGTTTGCGCGTCGGCGGGGTTGAGTTGCGGGTCGCAGATGCGGATGTAATCGACTTGCCAGCCGTGTTGTTGCAGGGTGTCGGTGGCGGCGTTTTCTAATTGCGCGTAGTCGCGTTGACCTTGTTGCAGGGCTTGTTGAATGCGGCTTAGTTGCTGATACAACAAGGGCGCACGCTGGCGTTCATCTGGGCTTAAGAAAGTATTGCGAGATGAGAGCGCAAGCCCGTCTGCGGCGCGTATGGTTGCACCTGCAATAATTTTTACGGGCACAGCGAAATCTGCCACCATGCCGCGTATTAGGGTGAGTTGCTGGTAGTCTTTTTGCCCGAATACGGCGATGTGCGGTTGTACTAGCTGGAATAGTTTCATCACTACCGTGGTGACACCGACAAAATGCCCAGGGCGGTACGCGCCGCATAGCTGGTTGGCTAAATCTGGCGGGGTGATGTGGTAGCGTTGTGGTTGCGGATAGAGTTCAGTTACGTCGGGGGCAAAAACGGCTTGTACGCCTAAGGTGCTTAGTTTGGCAACGTCATCAGCTAAGGTGCGTGGATAGCGGGTGTAATCTTCGCCTGCGCCGAATTGCAGCGGGTTGACGAAAATGCTGACAATGACCACAGGCGCGTGTTGTTGCGCGAGTTCGACTAGGGCAAGATGGCCTTCGTGCAAGTTACCCATGGTGGGGACAAAGCTGATGTGACCCTGTTGTTCACGCCAGGCGCGTAGCTCGGCGACGGTGTGTAAAATTTTCATTTGAAACTATGCTGTTCGCTAGGGAAGGTGCTGGTTTTTACTGCATTGATATAGGCGGCAACGGCGGCTTGCAGGCTGTTGCTGTCTTGCAAAAAATTATGGCTAAAGCGCGGCGGTTTGCCCATGCCCAGCATGTCGTGGAGCACGAGCACTTGCCCGTTACAATCTACGCCTGCGCCTATGCCTATGGTGGGGATGTTTATCGTACTGGTAAGCTGCTTGGCAAGTGGCGCTGGGATGGCTTCCAGCACTATCATGGCCGCACCTGATGCGGTCAGTAGTTGCGCATCGCTTATCAATTGTTGCGCCGCGCTGTCGGTTTTACCTTGGACTTTATAGCCGCCGAGTGCGTTGACTGATTGTGGTAGCAAGCCTAAATGTCCGCACACGGGGATGCCGCGCTGGCTGAGAAATGCGACGCTGGTCGCCATCACCGCGCCGCCTTCTAACTTAACGCAATGTGCGCCTGCGGCCATGAGTACGCTGGCGGCGTTGAAGGCTTGTTCTGGACTGGCTTGGTAGCTGCCAAAAGGTAGGTCGGCAATGATGAATGTGTCAGGTGCGCCACGTGCGACGGCGCGGGTGTGATACGCCATGTCATCTAAAGTAACAGGCAATGTTGAGCGTTGCCCTTGTATGACCATGCCTAGCGAATCACCAACTAAAATAATATCCAGTGCCGCGTCTGCTAATAGCCGCGCAAAGCTGGCATCGTAGCAGGTGAGCACGGCGAGCTTTTCGCCTTGGGCGGCGCGTTGTTGCAGGTCGAGTAAATTAGCCATGATGTGAGTCCTTGCGTGGCGGTGCTTGCCAATTGTCTGCCACCCGTTGTAAATCTTGGTTTTGCACGTTGACCAAATCAACACTAATTGCACCGCGCCCTGGGATAGTGAGTGCGGGTGCGATTTCAGCCAAAGGCACCAAAACAAATGCACGTTCGTGCATACGCGGGTGCGGCAGGGTTAGGCCTGCTTCATGTTGTATGACATTATCATAAAGCAAAACATCTAAATCCAAAATACGGGGGGCGTTCTGAAAAGTGCGTTCGCGTCCAAATTGGTGCTCTATTGCTAACAGCGCATCGAGTAAGGCGTGCGGCGCAAGTTGGGTGCTAATGTGGGCGACCGCGTTGATAAAATCAGGTTGGTCGGCATAGCCTACAGGTGCGGTTAAATATAACGATGAACGCGCGATTAGGCGGCTGTTGGGTAAGCTGTTGAGCGCATCAAATGCCCGTAATACTTGTTGTGCTGGGTCAGTCAAATTGCTACCTAGGGCGATATAGGCGTGAACGGGCATCATGAGGCGGCGACAACGGTAGGTTTTTTACGGCGGCGACGTTTGGGGTTGACCGCGCTGACGGGTTCTTTGAGCAACATGCTGGCACGGGTGTCTTCGTCGGCGGTTTGGAATGTCGTCCACCACTCACCGAGTTCGGCGGCGATTTCGCCGCTTTCGGCGCGGAGCAAGATGAAATCATAGCCTGCACGGAAGCGTGGGTGTGTTAATAAACGATAAGGGCGACTACCTGAGCGTTGTTCAAAACGCACTTGCAAGCTCCAAATTTCTTTCATCATGCCGTCTAAGCGGCGCGGTACGGCGAGGCGGCTGCGTTGCTGATTGAGCGTGTCGTCCATGGCCTCGTTAAACGCAGGTATGGATAACTCACCACGGCTAAGACGTTTATGATGATTAATTTGCAATTCATGCCACAATAAGCTGGCGAAGAGGAAAGCGGGGGAGACGGATTTTCCTGCTTGCAAGCGCAGGTCGGTATTGTGTAGTGCCGCGTTGATGAAGCGTTTGCCGTGTTCTTGTTCTAATATCGTGTCTAGCATCGGTAAAATACCATGATGCAAACCTTCGGCGCGGAGCTGATGCACGGCGCGTAAGGCGTGACCTGACAGCAGTAATTTGAGCATTTCATCAAACATGCGTGACGGCGGCACGTTGTTGAGCAAATCAGCCAGCTCAGCGATAGGCGCACGGGTAGTTTCGTCGATGCGAAAATCCAGCTTTGCCGCAAAGCGTGCCGCACGCATCATGCGCACAGGGTCTTCGCGATAACGCGTGGCGGGGTCGCCGATGATGCGTAGCGTTTTGTTGCGTATGTCGGCTAATCCGCCACGATAATCTAACACTTCTTCGGTGCTGGGGTCGTAATACAGCGCGTTGACGGTGAAATCGCGGCGTTCGGCATCGCTGGTGAGGTCGCCAAATACGTTGTCACGGACGATACGCCCTGTGTCATCGGTGATTTGTTTGGTGTCGTCTTCTTCACTGGCAGCACTGGCACGGAAAGTGGAGACTTCTATGGTGTCATTGCCGCACAGTACATGAACCAAGCGAAAGCGACGGCCAATAATGCGCGAGCGGCGGAATAAGTCGCGCACTTGCTCGGGGGTGGCATTGGTGGCTACGTCAAAGTCTTTAGGTGTTTTGGCGATGAGTAAATCACGCACAGCACCGCCGACAATATAGGCTTCATAGCCTGCATCTTGTAACGTGTCAGTGACTTTTAGGGCGCAGGGGAGAATTTGCTCACGGGTGAGCTGGTGTTCACTCACGGGTATGCGTTGCATACGAGATTTTTTGTCGGTTTTAGCGGCTGGCTTTTTGCCTAAAACACGGCGTATCAATTTTTTAATCATATTACCTTAGGCTGATGCTAAGCCAGTTATGTTGCTGTGCGTGCGCTAATAATGTGGCATCAGCGTCAACAGCAACGGGGTGTGTGACGATTTCCAATAACGGCAAATCATTGAGTGAGTCGCTGTAAAACCAGCTTTCATCGAATTCATTGAGCTGTTTATGCTGGCTGGCCAACCATTCATGCAGGCGGGTGATTTTGCCTTCGCGAAAGCTGGGCGTACCTGCTACTTTACCTGTAAATTCGCCATTGATTTGCTCGGGCTCGGTCGCAATTAAGTGCGCAATGCCAAAAGCGCGTGCGATGGGGGCGGTGACGAAGCTGTTGGTCGCTGTGACGATGGCGACTAAATCGGCGCTGGCAAGTGCTTGTGCGACTAAATTTCGTGCCGCTGGCATCATCATGGCGTTGATTTTATCGCGCATGAATTCAGCGTGCCAAGCGTCTAATTGGGCGCGGCTGTGCTGGGCTAATGGGCGTAATTGGAAATCTAGAAATTCATAAATATCCAATTTGCCCATTTTGTATTGCTGGTAAAACTGTTCGTTTTTGGATTCGTATAAATCGCGGTCAACGATGCCGCGACTGATGAGGAATTGCCCCCATTCGTAATCTGAATCCCCTGCTAATAAGGTATTGTCTAAATCAAATAAAACGAGTTTACGCATTAAAGTTCCCAAAAACGCCACCAAGGCTTGGTTTTGTCAAAGTTGCCTGTGATGTATTTGCTCTTAGGGAAATTAAGTTGCAACACGCGCAGTGCGTCGTCACGCAAATCATTTGTACCCAGCGCGTCGTAGGAACGTACCATGATAGCGATACCTAGTTCATTAGCGGGTGCTTGAGGATAGGTTCTCAAGGCGTATTGCGCACGGTTAGCGGCGGCAACGTAGGCTTTACGTTTGTAGTAATACTGCGCAACGTGGACTTCGTGCAATGCCAGCGCGTCCACCAGATACTTCATCCGCGCAATCGCGTCAGGTGTGTATTTGCTATCAGGAAAACGTGTGGATAGCTCTTGGAAAGCGGCAAACGAGTTGCTAGCAGAGCGTGGATCGCGTTCAGTCATATCTTGATCGGCGATACGCGCAAACAAACTTTGATCTTCGGTAAAGTTAGATAAGCCTTTCAAATAGTAGGCGTAATCCACATTAGGATGATTAGGATGTAGTTTGATAAAGCGATCGCAGGCGGCAACGGCGGAGACGGGCTCGTTGTCTTTATAGTAAGCGTAGGCGACTTCCAGCTGTGCTTGTTGCGCGTAACGTCCATATGGATAGCGGGCTTCCAGCGTTTCAAACAGCTTGATAGATTTCTCATACGAGCCAGAATTAAGCATGTCTTTAGCTTCAGTATAGATCTTTTGCGCTGACCAATTTTTGGTTTCATCCTGCGTTGATGGTGTGCTACTGCAACCAACTAACCCAACCAGCATTAAAACAAGTAAAATTCGTTTCATGACATCTTCCGAAAAACAGTTACCAGATTATACATTAAACGCGGATACCGCTATCGAATTGGATATGCCTTTTTCGAGTGCGGGTGTGCGTTTAGATAATGCGTTGGCATCGCTCATGCCTGATTACTCCCGCAGTCGCATACAAGACTGGATTAAGCAGCGCTTAGTTCACGTCAACGGGCGGGTATTAAATGCAAAAGATAAAGTGCGTGGGGGTGAGCAAGTGTTGGTATTTGCTGAACCGCACCCTGCTGAATTAGTCGCTTTGCCTGAAAATATACCTATCGATATTGTTTATGAAGACGATAGTATCTTAGTGCTTAACAAGCCAGTGGGTTTAGTGGCGCATCCGGGTGCGGGCAATTGGCAGGGTACATTATTGAACGCGTTGTTGTTTCATTACCCCTTGATTACGCATATTCCGCGTGCAGGCATCGTCCATAGGCTGGATAAAGATACTAGCGGCTTGATGGTGGTGGCTAAAACCTTGACTGCACAAACAAATTTAGTGCGGCAGTTGCAGGCGCGAACGGTAAAGCGTGAGTATTTGGCAGTGACGCAAGGGGTGGTGGATACTGACGGCACTGTGGATGCGCCTATAGGTCGGCATCCTACTCAGCGCATTAAAATGGCGGTGGTGCACGGTGGGCGTGAGGCGGTGACGCGTTATTGGGTGCTTAAGCGCTATATGCGCAATACCTTAGTGCGTTGCGCGTTGGAGACTGGACGCACGCATCAGATACGCGTGCATTTGGCATCCATAGGGCATTCATTGGTGGGCGATAGCACTTATCATCGCGGGCAGGGCAGTGTCATCGCGGGCGTGCGTGATTTCCCACGCCAGGCT
>JABFSE010000014.1 GCA_013140765.1 Sulfuriferula sp. | reverse complement strand
CGATTAAGGCCGATGGCCGCGTGACGGATATATCTGTCACTGTGGATCGCCCTGGTACTGGCTGGATGTACTTATATATTCAGGTAACTGCCGCCAGCGGTGAGCAGTTGCCTTTTACTTACCCCGTTAAAGTGATTTAAAACATGGCATTTTTAACGCTCGACTATCAGGCAGTACGCGACAGTATATTACGCGATATCGCTAATCAGCCAAGGACGGATGGCCAGGTGCCAAATGTGGCGCTGGATGGCGATTATGCTATCCGCGCGAATGCCACTGGCAGCGCGGTTGAGGGTTTATACCAGCATCAGCAGTGGATCGTGCGTCAGCTTTTTGCGGATACGGCCGATACGGATTATTTGGAGAAAATGGCCGCACAGCGTGGTATTACACTCAAGTTGGCGACGGTGTCCACTGGCTCTGCGACGTTTACTGGCTCTGTAGGTAGCGCGATTGCTATTGGAACTGAAGGCAAAACCGCATCTGGCATTGCCGTGGTGACGACTGCTGCTGCGACGATAGGCGTGGGTGGTACTGTTGATATCGCGGTGCAGGCCAGTCTTGCTGGTATCAGCGGTAATCTGGCTGCAGGTGAGGTGTTGACGTTGACAGCTGCGCCTGCTGGTGTGCAATCTACTGCGATAGTAGTGTCAATGTCAGGCGGTACGGATATTGAGACTTATGCATCATTATTGGCTCGGTACCTGTTTGATCTGCAGAACCCGCCATGCGGTGGTGCCGCTCATGACTATTACAAGTGGGCGATGAGCGTGGCGGGCGTGACCGCTGCCTATGTATATTCAAACCGGCGCGGGCTGGGTACAACGGACGTGATTATCCTGACCACAGGCGGTATACCGGATGCCACGCTGGTGGCTAATACGCAGACCTACGTCGACAGCGTGCGCCCTATTCAGGCTGACGCGCTGGTGTTCGCGCCGACTTCTGTCGTGATCAATATCGCTGGCGCACTTGTGCTGGCCAGCGGTTACACATTGGCCGCAGTATCTGCCAGTATCCAGACGGCACTGGCTGCTTATTTCGCCACATTGAAGCCAGGCGATACGGTGTATCTGAAGCGCATCGAGGCAATTATTTCGGATACGCCTGGCGTGGTCGACTTTACGCTGACTTCCCCTCTGGCAAACGTGGTGACGCTGGTGGATAGCACGCATACCCAGTTTGCGGTACTGGGTGCGGTGACATTCTAATGACCCACGTCGACCTCCTCAAGCTGTTAATGCCATCAAGCATGGATGTGCAGGGTGAATCCCTGTCTGCCGAGCTGGGGGCTGAGGGCAATGCGCTGGATGCGGCGCAATTCAATGCAGATCAGATACTGGTGGAGGCAGATCCAAGCACTGCTGTACTCACGCTGGCTGATTGGGAACGGGTTTATGGCTTACCAGAGTCATGCATTGTCGCTGCAGGTATTACGCAAAGCATTGCCGAGCGACGCGCTGCGCTGGTAGCCAAGGTGAATATGCATGGTGGCCAGTCGAAGCCTTTCATTATCAGCTTGGCTGCCCAGCTTGGGTACGTTATTACGATTGCTGAATTGCGGCCGTATACCACTGAATTTGATACCGAATCCGCTGTTACAGATGAGCAGTGGCAATTCATTTTTCAGGTGAATGCACCCTTGGCCACGGTGCTGGAGTTGACTACCGAGGACGACACCGAGATGGCCACGGCGGTGTGGGGCAATCATCTGCTGGAATGCACCATCAACCGATATAAGCCAGCGCATACATACGCACTTTTTAGTTACACATAGGAGATAAGTAATGCAACGAGTTAATCGAAGTACGGCTGTGGCAGTGCTGCCTAGCCCACCGGCTGGAGGCGCGCCAGGGTATTTCGCAGCACCCGATCCAACGGGTGGTGTGCCGGCGACAGTACCAGGGTTTGAATGGTATAACTTGATACAAGAGGAGTTGATGGCGGTTATCGAAGGGCAAGGATTAGTTCCGTCGAGCACTGACCATACACAAATGCGGCAGGCGATTCTAAAGATGATTCAGACTGGTCAAAAGGCTGTCGTCATCTCTGGCGTCACCTTTGCGCCGGCAGTGACTTCCAGTGGAATGGCGGTGTATTGGGATACAGTCAATAGTCGCTTTGATCTGGCGCTGGCGGATGGATCTGCAAAGCAAGCGGCTGTTGGATTCAGTGATATCGTGAATGGTGCTGTTTATGCACTGGGCGATGCCGTGCTGTTCACTGGCTTGACGCCGGGGCACTATTATTTGTCGGGTACGGTCGCCGGTGCGATTACGGCTACGGTACCGACAACTAATGTGGTTAGCGTCGGCGTTGCAAAAAGCGCGACGGAGGTGTTTGTTGATATTGATGCTGCTGGTGGGATTACTCAGACACAGGCCGATGCCAGATATGCAGCGCTTGCTGGTTTAGCAACGCAATTATTTAATGTTGCGTCTGCTACAGCAGCTAGCCATGCCGTGAACTTCGGGCAAATTGGCAATGGAAAGGCTATAGCAAAAGCATGGGTAAATTTCGATGGGACTTTGGCTGGAACAATTACCCCAAGAGCAAGTTACAACGTATCCAGCATTACCAAAAATGCTACTGGTGATTACACACTGAATTTTACCAATGCAATGGCTGATGCAAATTATGCCCCGGCTATTGTTTCTGGATACTCTGCAAATGCATCTGTCATGAACTCTATCAATCGGATGTCCTCCGCAACACCACTGACCACCACCAGCGCTCGATTTTTATCAAGTATTTCAGGGAGTTCGGTTAATCCTGAAATTGTAACAGCAACTATATTTGGGAATTAATGCTATGAATATATTATGGATACAACCTAACGGCATTCTCGCGCTAACCTCCATCTTTGATGACTCAGAACCCGCTGCACACGCTTCCTTGTTGCAAGAACGTGGAGATATTCCAGCTGATTGGATACTTGCTGCAACAAACGTTGAGTGGGAAGAAACAGGCTGGCGGCATGAATCACATCGCTGGAATGGTACGCAAATATTTGTAGATTTAGATGCTGCAAAAGTCGAAACAAAATCCAGATTACGAGAACAGCGTGCACCACTATTGATTGCGCAGGATATTAAGTTTATGGAAGCTTTGGAAAAAGGGAATGATATTGCGGCTATATCGGCTGAAAAACAACGGTTACGAGACATCACGAAGCTAACAGATGCCGCTGAAATCACGTTGGGCGACCTTAAGCTTTTATCATACTAACGCCGTACCTGTTACTAATGATGGCTGTAGCTGATCGCATTCGTGGCGATGCTTTTCAGCCGTGGGTAGTTGAGGCAAACCATCGCTTGAGTGCCTATCTCATTCTCGGTTGGACGTTTGCGGCTTTATCTGGGCATGCATTCGACTGGTTTACGATCCCGGTGGCGCTGCTGCTGGTCGCGGGGGCAAGTAGTGGCTTATCTGAGCCGATTGGTGCATACCTGACTAATCGGTCTATGGATGTCAGCCAGTTGGAGTGGTGGCAGTTTGGCTGGTTAAAGCAGAGCGCCATGCTATCCATGATATTTCGTGGTGCTATGTGGGGGCTGCCGGTATCGTTACTCTGGTATTTTGACCATAGCTTAATTTGGGCGTTACCTGCTTACACCATTGCCATGCCGGCAGCTGCTGTCATTGCCAAATACTTATTTAATGCTGACTGGGCACGGATGGAGTTTATTCGTGGCGGTCTAGCAGGTGGTCTGTTTGTTGGATTCGTAACACTATCGCAGTAAAAAAGAGGGCGACTGAATAGGTGTTAGAGCACCTGCCCAGCCGCTTTAACCCACAGCGTATACCTGTGAGCCAAAGCCGAGGCCCCCTAGCCACTAGCGGCGGGGTAAGCCTACACGGATTTCCTATATTAAGAAAGGGCTTACAGATGCAAAATGCACTACCAATCATTCCTTGGATCGGCGGGAAACGTCGCCTAGCTAAACATATCCTACCGTTGTTCCCTGAGCATACGTGTTACGTTGAGCCATTCTGCGGCGCGGCCGCACTATATTTCCTGAAAGAACCGGCTAAGGTAGAGGTCATCAATGATATCAACGGCGAGCTGGTCAATCTCTATCGTGTAGTGAAACACCATCTGGAAGAGTTCATTCGGCAATTTAAATGGGCGCTAACAAGCCGCAAAATATACGAATGGATGCAGATTACACCAGCAGAGACAATGACTGATATCCAGCGTGCGGCACGGTTCTACTACCTACAAAAGCTTGCCTTCGGTGGCAAGGTAAATGGGCAAACCTTTGGTACCGCTACGACTTCTGCACCACGCTTTAATCTGCTACGCCTTGAAGATGATATGAGCCAGGCACATCTGCGGCTGTCACGTACTACTATCGAGCACTTGAGTTGGCAAAGTTGCATCACTAAATATGATCGTGAGCATACGCTATTCTATTGTGATCCACCGTACTGGGGGACTGAGGGTTATGGTGTGGATTTTGGTTTGGAGCAGTATGCTCATATGGCTGAGTTGGCCAAGTCGATCAAAGGCAAGATGGTTATCTCGGTTAATGACATACCAGAGATGCGTAATGTATTCGCGGGTCTTAATATGGAGCGAGTGGAAATTAACTACACAGTAGGTGGCGCTGGTCGGAAAAAAGCTACTTCAGGTGAGCTTATTATTCGTAATTGGTAACAAAAAAGCACTAGCATACGAAGCGGCTAGTGCTTTTTCTTCTGGGTTAAGGTGATGCTGTTTATTTGTGCCAAATATATCGCAAATCAGTGCCAAATTGGCCGCGCCGTTACACGGGCGCATTCCTTATTATCCGCATGAGCCCTATCATATCTTACTCAGAAGTTGCCTTGGGCATTCTTGCTGTAATCGGTTTAACTACCTTGGCATTGGCTTCTCTGGTGATGCTTACCCAAACCAG
>JABFSE010000032.1 GCA_013140765.1 Sulfuriferula sp. | reverse complement strand
GGCTATCGTAGTTGTATTCCACGAAAGCACTTAAGTCATACGGCGTTTTGAAAATGTTGTTAAAAGGATACTCTATCCCCGCAACGGCGGCCCAGTAATGCGCATAGTTGGTATTACGACGTAAGGCTTCGAGTTTGAAAATCCAGTCACCCGCGATAGCAGATAAATCTAGTCCTGTTTGTTCCATCTGATCATAATTAAGTACCAACCCCGTGGGGTTGTCTATGGTGCGGTAGTTAGTGTCATTGCTCGCACGCGGGTCTCGGTTGGTTCCAATAAATTGCGATACGGCGACATCAAAGCGACCAAACGTTTTTGACCAATGTGCCGCGTAATCAACATGGCTTGCGCCATCACTGGACTCATATAGTACGGGTAGTGTCGCTAAAGACAGCCCTGGCGGGTGTAGTCGCCCGTTAATGCCCGTAAAAGTACGCTCACGAAACCATGGTAGAACAAAGAAATCAAATGTGCCCCAATCCCGTTGCAGGGTTAGACGTGCCATCGGCTGGCCGAGTTTATGTTCAAAGTTAATATCTTCGACTAGATCGGTTTGGTTAATAATGTCGTCTAAATGGTGTGATTCTGCCGTGCCCCAAAAGACTTTATCTATCCCTAGTTTGACTTCCCACGGGTGGTTTTCTGTCCCATATTTACCATACCATACGGCCTCACGTATATCAAAATGGGTGCGTTCGTCGTCCATGTTATCAACGCGAAAAAATGGCTTAAAAGTGAATGATTTGGTTTTGTTATCCCACTCGTTAAAATATTGCAACTTTAATACTACTGAGGGTTCTTCTTGCCCAGGTGGTGGATTGTTGTTAACAATCGGCGTGGCTGGGATACTAGGAGAAATGGAGGATGAAGAAGCTACACCAAACGCAGCGAGTAAGGCGGGGTAGTTGATTAGACCATTGGTAACATAGCCAGCTTCTTGATAATACGCCAAACTGGCTACTGTCGCTGGTTTTAGGAAGTAGCGATAATCAAAATTCATTTCCGCTGACCATTCGCCTGCAGATGCTGGCGTGTTTGCGGCTATGCACAAGCAAACGCCTGTGAACCAAGCTTTATTGATCTGGCATCGTATATCCATTACCACCCCTTAGTTTTTATTGAGCTCAATATGCAGGCGGTTGCTTGATTATAATTAGTTGTCCGCCTGCAATCGTGTTAGTTAGTCGTTGTTACGGTTTTGCTGGCACTACCTGAGCCTTGGGCGGAGGATACGCTACCGTTTTCAACCGTGACGCTACCTGATCCTGTTGCTGTGCCTGTGACTGTGGTATCGCCTTTGGTGACTGATCCTGTTGCTGTACCGCCACCCGTTGCGGTCATGGAGTCACTGGTTTTAGTTACGCTACCTGCGCCAGTTGCTGTGCCTGATTTGGTTGAGTTTGCATTGCTGATTGACCCTGTTGCCGTACCGCCGCCTTCTGCGGTAACGCTACCTGCTGAGCGTGTGACGCTACCTTGCCCTGATGCGCTACCTGTCGCATTGCTACCAGAGAAATGCCCGCCACCAGCAAACGAACCGCCACCGCCACCGCCACGTGCGTAACTGACTGCACTGGATAGGGTGAATGCGGTCACTAAAGATAATGCAATGTATGAAACGGATTTAGATGTGCGTGCAGACAAGAACATGATGAACCACCTTTACTTTATATTGCCGCCAAAATTAGCATTATTTAATAATACTTAGTCCTACAAATAATGACAAGTATTTTTTAGTATAAGCTAATATAGTTGTGGCTATCTGTGGATAGATAGGTTGGCGCAAGGGTTTGTATAATGGTGAGCGTTGGGTTCCATAAAGGTGCGTTATGCACCATATCTACGCTTTTTTTATGTATTTCATATTCACTTATTTATATTTTTTAATATAAAACAATTGGTTATTATAGTTAAAAATATGGGCATTAAATTTGCTTTGTAATGTTCAGCGGGTGCAAGGTTGCGCCAATCTATATCAACACCCATCGCAGGAAAATAATCATGGATAAATCGTTTTGGAAGGCAGGACATACGCCTACGCTATTAGCAGCTTTTTTGTATTTTGATCTCTCCTTTATGGTGTGGGTCATATTGGGACCATTAGGGGTGCAGATTGCGAATGATTTGGGGCTGGATGCGGGGCAAAAGGGTTTGATGGTAGCGACACCCGTGCTGGCAGGGGCGTTGTTGCGCATCGTAATGGGCGTGTTGGTTGATCATTTACAGCCGAAAAAAGCGGGCATAATCGGGCAAATTGTTGTTTTGTGCGCTTTGGCTTGGGCTTGGTTGGCGGGCATACATAGTTTTCAGCAAGTGTTGATATTGGGTATGTTGCTGGGTTTTGCGGGTGCGGCTTTTGCCGTGGCTTTGCCGTTGGCATCACGCTGGTATCCACCGCAACATCAAGGTACGGCTTTGGGTATTGCAGGCGCGGGGAATTCGGGTACGGCGTTAGCGGCGTTGTTCGCGCCTGGTTTGGCGGTTGCGTTTGGTTGGAATAGTGTATTCGGCTTGGCGATGATACCGTTAGGGATAGCGTTGGCGGTGTATTTGATATTTGCTAAAGATAGTCCAGATTGCCCACCGTCTAAGTCTATGGCTGAGTATTTGCATGTATTAAAAGATAAAGATGCTTGGTGGTTTATGTTTTTCTATAGCGTTACTTTTGGTGGTTTTGTGGGGATGGCATCGAGTTTGACGATTTATTTTAATACGCAATACGGTTTGTCGCCTGTGACGGCTGGGTATTTTACAGCGGCATGTGTGTTCGCAGGCTCGTTGGTGCGTCCGCTGGGTGGGATGTTGGCTGATAGGATAGGCGGTATTCGCACGCTCTCAGTGATGTATGCGCTGGCGGCTGTTTTCTTGCTGTTGGTGAGCTTGGGTATGAGCACGCCTATGTTGGCAATGATGGTTATCGTACCTGCGATGCTGGCATTAGGTGTGGGTAATGGGGCGGTGTTTCAGTTAGTGCCGCAGCGTTTTCGCCGTGAGATAGGGGTGATGACTGGGCTAGTGGGTATGGCGGGTGGCGTGGGTGGCTTTTATTTGGCATCCAGTTTGGGTTATTCACATAAAATCACGGGTAGCTATCAAATTGGTTTTGTGATTTTTGCGTGTTTGGCTGTGTTAGCGTTGGTTGGATTGACGCAAGTGAAATCGCGCTGGCGCACTACTTGGGGTGCTGCGGGCACGGCTAAAATTTAACATGGGGTTGTTACAGCTGGTAGTAGGTAATGCCACGGCGACTGGGCCACGGGAACGCAATGAGGATTTCTGTGGCTTGGTAACGCCTGCCGCTGCGCAGTTGGCTGATAAGGGCGCATTGATTGCGTTGGCGGATGGCGTTTCTGGCGGTGCGGGTGGGCGTGAAGCGGCGGAATACACGGTGCGTGGTTTATTGGCTGATTATTACGCCACGCCTGATACTTGGGCAGTGCCCTTCGCCGTTGATAAGGTGTTGGTGGCGATTAACCGCTGGTTACTTGCGCAGGCAAGTACACGACGGGATTTGGCAGGCATGTCGTGTACGCTGTCGGCGGTGGTGTTACGGGGTTGTCGTTATTATTTAGCCCATGTGGGTGATAGCCGTATTTATCGTTTACGTGCGGGTGCGTTCATGCAATTAACCACGGATCATGTCTGGGATAAGCCTGACATGCGCCATGTGCTCAAACGTGCGGTGGGCTTGGATCAGCATTTGAGTGTGGATTTTAGCGAAGGCGAGTTGCTGGCTGGCGATGTTTTTCTGCTGGTGTCAGATGGCGTGTGGGAGCCTGTGGGTGAGCTGGGAATGCTCAACACGCTGAATCTTTTTGACAGCCCGCAGTTGGCGGCGGATGAGCTGGTGCGTATTGCGCACAAGCAAGGCGGGCAGGACAACGCCAGTGCGATGGTGGTGCGTATAGATAGCGTGCCTGATAAAAATCTGCGTGATCAGCTGAGTGCAGAGCGCAGTTTGCCCGTGCCACCGCGTTTGAAACCGAATACACGTCTGGATAGCTTTGAGGTGTTGTCGCTAATTCATGAATCACGCATGTCGTTGTTGTATCAAGTGCGTCGTTTGGTCGATGGACGTTTATGGGTACTCAAAACATTGCCGCCGCAAGCCGCTCATGATTTAGCGGCGACGGATGCGCTGATACAAGAAGAATGGTTGGCAAAAAAAGTTATTGCGCATTATTTCCCGCAAATTTTACCGCTGACGACAGAGGAACGTTCCGCTTTGTATTACGTCATGAGTTGGCATGAAGGCGCGACACTGCAACAGCATCTGGATAACGGGCGACATTTTGGTGTGGCCGAATCGGTGCAAATCGGCATACGCTTAGTCAAAGGGCTGGCGGCGTTGCAACGACTTAATATCCTGCATCGCGATATTAAGCCCGCCAATGTGCATTTAGGGGCCGACGATAAACTGCGCATACTTGATTTTGGTGTTGCCGCCAGTGCAGGTTTGCATGATGTGAGTGACGGCGCAGGCACACCTAGCTATATGGCACCTGAGCTGATTGCAGGCGAGGCGGCGAGCGTGGCGAGTGAGTTATACGCGGCTGGTGTGACGCTGTATTATTTATTGACGCGCAAATATCCCTACGGCGAAGTCGAGCCGTTCCAGCATCCTAAATTTGGCGACCCTATCCCGCCCACCCGTTACCGCCCTGAGATACCGCATTGGCTAGAGAACATACTCCTTAAAGCCGTTGCACGTGACCCGAAATTGCGTTTTGAAACCGCCGAAGAAATGCTATTAGCACTAGAGCAAGGCGAACACCGCGCCCTAGCCGCGCCACGCCGCACACCCTTGTTGGTGCGTGACCCATTACGGGTATGGCGGTTATTGGCACTGTTTTCTATCGTGCTGAATTTGATGCTGGTGTTTTTATTGGTGGTGAGCTAGTTCATGCCAGTGCTTAGTAAGTCAAAATCTAGCAAGCCGCATTCTATCCAGCCTGCTTCCCGATTAAGATCAATGCGGGACTGGGCTGATTTGAAATAGTTATTATGGGAATAGGTGCGCCCATGGCGGGTAAGTTCACTTTTTTGGTTGGCGCAAATAGATTCAAGCTGTGTAAAGACGGTTGTATATGCTTCATTTAATATGCTGGCATCAATGTCTGTCGTGATGCGCGTCGATGCCACCAGGTTTTTATAGATGCCGTAACACAAAATTTCATCGGCGTGCTGGATTAAGTCTGGCGTGGATTCGTTTGAGTCATTGCGTTGAGTTACCACGAAATGATGAAGTTGATAGACGTTCAACATCTGCGTATAAAGTGGTGATTGTGGGTCGCCGCCGAAGTAAGTATGTAGAGGGTCACTCGGTTCACTAGAAGCATCATAAAGTTGCTGGAAAACAGTTGCTTTAGATGCTTTTGCGATTTCTGGACGTTCCAAGTACGTTGCATACCAGAATTTTAGTAATGTCTCACTGGTAACCGTATCTTTTAGTGCTTTGCTTAATTTATTTTCAAAACTATCACCGCGTTTAACGATATAGCCTATGCCTTTATTTTCAAATAGTATTTTTAAGTAATGGTTGAAATTACGGTTGCTGATTTTATCACTGGTGTTGATGCTGGTTTGTGTGTTTGTTGCTGTGGTTATTTTCTCAGCCAGTTCTTCGTCTTGCGTATCATAAAGTCTGACCATGATATCGACATCTTCGAGTTTGTCTGGTTGTGATTTATAAACTTTATAAATCACTTGAGTTGATTGCAAGCCATTGACGATGACAGGGTTGGTGACCTCTATAGGGTAAATAAGAGCCTGCATTGCGTTAGGTAATTTGAGGGTTTCGGCAATCATGGTTATGCCATTATTCATGAACGGGAAGTAAGCCGCATCTTGCCCCAATAAGGTTTTTTCTATCTGTTTGTTAGTGCGCACTGCGCCTAAAAATCCACGTACGTTTTGGCTGTATAAATGGTCATCATCACCATTGACTTTAACTTCTTCTTCAATTAATCGACATAACTCTTTGGCCTTGAGTCTAAAGCCAACTGAGCGTACGTTGCCTTTTGCGTAAGTCATCAAAGCCTGCGGATCGTGTGATGAGGCAATATTTGACTTCTCAGCATTAAAAGTAAATTTAACCGTTTTGCGTTTGCGTTGAGATGCTTGTAAATGCTCAATTTTGGCAAATAAGTCACCTGCACCAAGAATTTCTAGTATGGGGTATTGTTGGCAATACCGATCTGCAATGTCTTTATTTTGAGCTTGTTTATGCCCATTAAAGACAAAAAACAGTTTAGGTGTGTAAACAGTTCCAGCGCGGGTAATGGCTAATATGTTTTCGAGTTTGGCACTGATTTTTGGGTTAAGCGGGAGTTGAGCACTATTCATACGCTCAAATAGGTTTTGATAGTCATTGATGAATTTAGCGATTTCATTATCACGCAGATATTCAGTATTTTTGGTTTGAAAAATAGCCAATGTTGCAGTTAATTCATCAAAAAAAACGCCATCTATACCACCGTCATGATTGCCGCTGTGCTCACCATTGGTGGATTTTATTAGTGTTGAAATGTCGCTATAAACTTCATCAAAGGGTTGATCGAGAATCGCCGCCATAGCAAAAATCTCGAATGCAAATCCATTTGCTGGGTTAAATCCAAATCGACTATTTATTTTTTCTAAGTAGCTATCGATAAAAAGTTTAGTATTCATGTTATTAAATCCGTTAAATCAAGCAGTTGTGAACTTTTGAGTGATTAAATACTAGTTAAGCAGTGATTTTATCATAATAAAACAATACGTTATGATGATTCTCAATAGTGTAAGGATGCATTCTATTTGATTTTGTTTTCCACGTTATTTGATTTTTTACACATAAGCACCTCTGCCGAAAATTAGTACCGAAAAATACAATTATTTGCTGGGGGGATTACCCCCCACAAAAGTCGAACTCGTTTTTGGTGCATATGCAGTAATAGATGCACTGACTTTAGGCAAAGTGAATGTTGCTAATTTAAGTGAGCTATGTAATTGTGAATAATAAGTCATTTACTATCAATGTGTTGATTGTTTTTTTGTTGTTTGGCACGACAATTGCTATATCGCTAAGTAGGAGCGTAGTTCAATGGTGAGCAATCTCTGATTAAATTTATTTTGTTAAATAATGGAGAGATTCAGATGACCGACCACAAAAACGATGTCCAAAAGGATGTTGACACCCCCCTCGTAAATACTAATTCTCGTCGTGACTTTATGAAAAAGACGACAGGGATACTAGGAGCTGCTGCCTTGATGAATCTTGTTTCTCCTGAAGTGCGCCAAGGTGCTTGGGCTGCGGGCTCCGATGCGCCTGAGCTGGCTGAGGTTAAAGTAGGGTTTATTCCACTCACTGACTGCGCGTCTGTCGTTATTGCCAGCGTGATGGGATTCGATAAAAAATACGGTATCAAAATTATCCCTAGCAAAGAAGCCTCATGGGCGGCTGTTCGCGACAAACTAATCAATGGTGAATTAGACGCGGCACACGTTTTGTATGGCTTGATTTATGGCGTGCAAATGGGTATCGGCGGGCCTAAAAAAGACATGGCTAATTTGATGACTATTAACAATAATGGTCAGGCTATTACGCTGTCTAACCAACTTAAAGCTAAAGGTGCGATTGATGGTGTGAGCTTGGCTAAGTTGATTAAAGCTGAACCACGTGAATATACTTTCGCGCAAACTTTCCCGACAGGCACACACGCCATGTGGCTGTACTACTGGTTGGCAACATATGGTGTGAATCCATTTACTGAGGCTAAAGTTATTACCGTACCACCACCACAAATGATCGCTAATATGCGTGTGGATAACATGGATGGCTACTGTGTAGGTGAGCCGTGGAATGCGCGTGCGATACGTGACAAGGTTGGCTTTACTGCGGTTACCTCTCAAGAAATCTGGCAGGATCACCCGGAAAAAATCCTCGGTACGACAGCGGACTGGGTGACTAAACATCCCAATACTGCCCGTGCTTTGATTATGGCTGTGTTAGAGGCTTCGCGTTACATTGATGACATGTCGCATCGTTCTGAAGTGGCTAAAATTATTTCGGATAAATCCTACGTGAATACCGATTTTGATTCCATAGAAGACCGTATGCTGGGTCAGTATGACAATGGTAATGGTAAAAAATGGCAAGATCCTAACTACATGAAGTTCTTTAACGACGGTAAGGTCAACTTCCCGTACTTGTCTGATGGCATGTGGTTTATGACGCAACATAAGCGTTGGGGCTTGCTCAAAGAAGATCCAGATTATTTGGCTGAAGCAAAAAAAGTCAACCAAATCAAGCTCTACACCGAAGCAGCAACGCAACTCAAGATTGCTGTGCCTAAGAGCCCTATGCGCACGTCTAAGTTGATAGACGGCACTGTTTGGGATGGTAAGGATCCGAAGAAATACGCAGCTTCATTCAAGATACACGCGTAATCGTTATCGCAATAGGGCATGGCAGTTGTTATGTCATGCCCATCTTAGGAGAAAACCATGAGTGCTGTTTACGGGACGTTGGCATCACAGCCCAACACTGAGGCAGTTAATGTGCCGCCCACTCAATCTGAGTCTGTTAAAACTAAAATGAATATACCTAAATCAGCTTTACAAGAAAAACTAGCCGACGGCTTCCGTTGGTTTATTCCGCCTGTGCTAGGCATTATGGCGTTTATCGCGCTGTGGGCGTTAATAGCGCAAAGCACCGATAATTTACCTGGACCTTTGCCAACTTGGGAATCCGCTAAAGTGTTGTTTGCCGACCCGTTTTATAACAAAGGGCCAAACGATCAAGGTATAGGTTGGAACATTCTATACTCGCTTTATCGTGTAGGCATAGGCTTCGGTTTGGCGGCGTTAATCGGCATTCCGTTGGGCTTTATGATAGGCAGGTTCAAATTTTTAGCCGCGATGACCGCACCGATTATCAGCATTTTGCGCCCAGTTTCACCGTTGGCGTGGTTACCGATAGGCTTGCTGGTATTACACAAAGCTGAACCTGCTTCTATCTGGGTGATTTATATCTCCAGCATCTGGCCGATGATATTGAATACCGCTGTTGGCGTGCGTCAAGTACCGCAGGATTATTTGAATGTGGCGCGTGTACTTAATTTGTCAGAATGGAAAGTGTTTACGCGTATTTTATTTCCAGCTGTATTGCCGCATGTGTTGACAGGTGTGCGCTTGGCTATCGGTATTGCTTGGCTGGTTATCGTCGCGGCGGAAATGCTGACAGGCGGTGTGGGTATCGGCTTCTGGGTGTGGGATGAATGGAATAACCTAAACGTTGAGCATATTATCATCGCGATTTTTGTGGTGGGTATTATCGGGCTGTTGCTAGAGCAGGGCTTGATTTGGATAGCTAAGCGTTTCAGCTACGAATAAGAGGATAAATAAAATGGAAAAGTTCGTACAACTAGATCACGTGGACGTGAAGTTCAGTACCAAAAAAGGCGTTTACCACGCGCTTAAAGACATCAATTTGAGTATAAATCAAGGGCAATTTTTTACCTTGATAGGGCACTCAGGTTGCGGTAAATCAACATTATTGAATATCATCGCGGGCTTGCAAGATGCGACTGAAGGTGCGGCGTTATGTGAAGGTCGGGAGATAAAAGGCCCTGGTCCTGAGCGTGCCGTGGTGTTTCAAAACCATAGTTTATTGCCTTGGTTGACCTGTTACGAGAATATTTATTTGGGTGTGGAGCGCGTATTTGGCGCAAAAGAACCAAAAGCGCAATTAAAAAAACGCACCCTAGAAACGCTCGATTTAGTCGGCTTGAGCCACGCAGAACATAAACGTCCCAATGAAATATCGGGCGGGATGAAACAGCGTGTGGGCATAGCACGTGCGTTAGCGATGCAACCTAAAGTGTTGTTGATGGATGAGCCATTTGGTGCGTTGGACGCGCTAACACGTGCGCATTTGCAAGATGAGTTGATGAAAATCGTTGCCGCCACCAATAGCACCGTGGTAATGGTGACGCATGATGTGGATGAGGCTGTATTGCTGTCTGACCGCATCGTTATGCTCACCAATGGTCCCGCCGCGACGATAGGTGAGATATTAACGGTGGACTTAGCCAAACCACGCGATCGCCTCGCCTTGGCTAACGACCCGCATTATCATCATCTGCGTTCCCAAGTGCTGGCGTTCTTGTATCAACGACAAATGCGCCCAGCGGCGGCGGCTTGATTTAGCATTTTAATGTCACTTTTGCGTTTGTGTAGAAGTGACGTTTTTATATCTGTGGTGATTTGTTAGTGGTATTTAATTGGTATTTTGTAAGGTGCATGTTAGTATGTTGAAAGCTATGTAGTGCAATGTCGCTCGCTACAACTTGCTGTCGATTGGTTAGGCAGCTATTGAGCGTATGTTCTGCTTTAGTTAAGTCAGCGTATCCCCAGTAGTCGCCTAATAAGTTATACGCAAATAATTAAGGGGTGATAATGGAAGAGGAAATGTTCAAAACACTAACAAGCTTTATTGTTAGATCTAGGAAAATATACCCCAACATCAATTCGGAACGGTTATTGTCGGATGTTAGTTATAGTGCTGAAGTTTTTGCAGTGATTGATGCGCAGGGTGATGAAGAATTGGTTATGTGCGCATTAAAATTACGTGGCTATTTAGGGCGACTAAATGCCGCTACTGTTGCGGAAAAAGAGGAAACTAAGCCAGCCGCGCCAGAAAAGTCTAAGTATACTTTTGGCGCACGAGGCTGATTGGTTTTCAAAACCATTGGTTAAATCTAACTTCAACACCGCTACGGTAAACAGGGGCTAAGTTAATAATTTAAGTGAGACTTTGCAAGATGACCGCGCTCGTTACGTTACGCAACGGTCTCTAAGTGTCTATTTAGCCAGTGGCGGCTTAGGCTATTGCTCACCTGAAATGCCAAATTTTTGCATTCTGCGCCACAATGTTGTTCTGTCTATACCTAAAATTTGCGCGGCGATGGCTTTACTACCATTCGCTTTCGCCAGCGCATTTAACAGCGCGGTGTGGGTTTCGTTGTTATTTTCGTCGCTGTCTGTGGTCACGACAGGAATAGTTTGGGTGTAACGTTGGTGATTATCTTGGCTGTAGTAGCGGATGTCTTGAGGCAGGCTTTCGACCTCAATCAATCCATTATCGCTACAAATAACACCATGTTCTACGGCGTTAGCTAATTCGCGGATATTGCCAGGCCAGGGGTAGTTGAGTAAGGCTTGCCAAGCGGATTTGCTGATTTCGATATTGTCTGCGTGTCCGCGTGCGACTAAGTCGTCGATAAAATGCTTGGTCAGAACGGGGATGTCGCCGACGCGGTCGCGTAGTGGTGGGATGTGTAGTGGAATGACTGCAACACGGTAGTATAAATCAGCGCGAAAAGTGTTCTGATTCACCGCATCGCGCAGATTTATATTCGAGGCGGAAATGAAGCGAGTGTTGATTTCTACCGTATCATTTGACCCCACCATTTGGAATTTTCGTTCTTCGAGCGCATGTAGTAATTTTGCTTGTAAATGTATTGGAATTTCGCCGATTTCGTCGAGAAATAGCGTGCTTTTGTGCGCGGCGGCGAATTTCCCTTGGTGCTTCTCTGTCGCGCCTGTAAACGCACCTTTGGCGTGCCCAAAAAATTCAGTTTCCATGAGCGTTTCGGGGATAGCTGCGCAGTTCACCTCTACCATGGCTCTGCTGGCGCGTTGGCTGTGCTCGTGAATTAGTCGCGCGAAACAGCTTTTACCTGTACCTGACTCGCCTTGTAATAGCACGGAGGCTTCAGAGGCGGCGATTTGGCGGGCGCGCTCTAGCAGTTTAAGCATTTCTGGATTGGTGCTAATCAATCCGCACGCGCCGCCATTTTGTAGCGTGGCTTCCAGTCGGCGTTTTGCGCTCACGTCGCGTATCATGATGACGCGAACTTCTTGCTCGCGTGTTTGTGAGTGTAGGCGACGAATCGTAAACTCCAGAAAACGTACTTCTTCACCCGCATGGACTTTTTCTTCAAAGCGCATTTCTTGTGTGCTGGCTTTGGCGATGCCGTAATCTGCACCTGAGTCTATCGCCGCGCGCACCATGCGTTTGTTCCAATTTATTTGCCCTAAATCCATGAGCGAGAGTGGGGCAAAGTCAGCGGCTAATCCAAACAATACTTTAACCATGCGATTGTAATAGGTGATTTTGCCATCGGGTAACGCCAGCACAATGCCGTCTTCAATTTGGTCGATGAGCGACTCCATGACTTCACGTGACTCGTTGAAGTGAACCACGGCATCATCTTGTGTTGCAGCGTGTTGCACGACGTTGCGTTTTGAAAATACCCTCATCATGATGATTTTTAACCTTAAATTTAATTGATTGAATTGATTATACGGCGAGGTTTTGTTTTTGTGCAACTGCGCTGCAACATGGTGGTGATGATATTTTTTGTTAAAAAACAATAGCTTATGTCTTGGCACGGAGCTTGCTAATAGTAGTTAAAAATTATTTTTGTTTTTGGCATAAAAATTATTTTTTGTGTGTATGTGCACAAAAAAATAACCGTGATTGGAGTGTAGGGAATGGCAAATAAACAAAATCTGCTGTTGGCAGTGTTGCTTAGTCTGGCGTTGACGGCTTGTACGCATCATCAAGATGAGTCGAAATTAGAGACTGCTGCAGTCGCGCCCGTGGCGCAGATTGGGACAACTGATGTGGTTCAGCAAAAGTTAGTCACACGAACCAAGCTAGGTGGTTATGTAGAGCCGCGCCAAGTTGTGCATGTTACTGCGCAATCGGGTGGGCGTGTGGTTTATGTCGCTGGGCGTGAGGGTTTAGAGGTGATGCCTGGACAAGTGGTATTAGGGCTGGATGAAGATAAGCTGATGGCGGATTACCGTAGTGCTTGGGCGCACTTGGCAGGTGAAATGTCGGCTATGCAGAATGCGCAAGTGCAGTTGTATAGCAAGGTAAATGGGCAAACCACCTCACCTATGGGCGGCCCTATGTATGACGCATATGACCGTATGTCAGTGCCTATGTATAACGCATTCCAGCAAATGATGCCGATGTTTGGTAATGGGCAAATGATGCCGCAGTCAGGTCAGCAGAATGCCTACCCCGCGAAAAGCCAGGCGCGTAGTGATTATGAGCGTCAGCAAGCGGGTTTGGTGGCGGCGCAAAGCAAAATTGATGCGCTAGAAGTGGCTTTGCGTGATCGTCGTGTGATTGCGCCTTACCCAGCTGTGTTGCTGGCTAAATTTGTGAATTTAGGTGATGTGGTGCAACCAGGTCAGCCATTGGTTGATTTGGCGCAAACCAATCAAATGAACCTCAAGCTCGAAGTGCCAACGCGGCTGTTGATGGAGTTACGTCAAGGTATGCCAGTGCCTGTGGTGCTAGACGGTAATGTCACTGTTGATGGCATTGTTGAGCAAATTTACCCAGCCGCAAGCAATACTCAGCATACCGTTACAGTGAAAGTGGCATTGCCACCTAACGCGCCTGCCGCGCCTGGTATGTATGCGGCTGCCTTGTTGGCAGAACCGCCTGTTGCTGGCGAAGTAGTGAGTACGCCTGTTGTGCCTGTGTCGTCTTTGGTTTATCGCGGTAGCTTGCCGTCAGTGTTTGCAGTGAATGCCGATGGCAAAGTGGAGTTGCGTGTGATTCGTATCGGCGACACGCAGGGCGATAGAGTCGTGGTGTTGTCGGGCGTGAGTGCAGGCGAAAAAGTGGTGACCAAGCCATCTCAAACTATGCGTACAGGCGATTCCATTTATGGTAACGCTAATTAACCCGTTCATGCACACACCAATACTAAAAGGAGTATCGGCATGTCCGAACAGTTAAAACCAGAACAAAATCACACCAGTGAATATCAAGTTGGCTTCGCAGGTAAGCTGGCTAAAATGTTCATCAATTCACCTTTGACACCACTGTTGCTGATAGCGAGTTTTGTCATTGGTATGTTGGGGATGTTGATTACCCCGCGTGAAGAAGATCCCCAAATCTCCGTGCCTATGGCAGATATTTTTGTTGCTTATCCAGGTGCGTCGGCGGAGCAAGTCAAAAATCTGGTTGCTGAACCGTTAGAGCGGTTAATGAGTGAGATGAGTGGTGTCAAGCACGTCTATTCGGTATCACAAGACGGTCGTGCAATGGTGACAGTGCGTTTTGATGTGGGTCAGCAAATGGAGCCGTCACTGGTTAAGCTCTACGACAAACTCTCTTCACATCAGGATGCAATTCCTAAAGGCGTGTCGCAACCACTGGTCAAACCTAAAAGTATAGATGATGTACCTGTCGTGACGTTGACGCTGTCATCAAAACAGCATGACATTGTGACCTTGCGCAAGTTGGCAATGGACGTGCAGCAACGGATTAAATCCTTGCCTAATACAGGGCAGAGTTTTGTCGTGGGTGGTAGCCCAGAGCAAGTGCGCGTTGAAGTTGACCCTGCGCGTCTGGCGAGTTACGGCGTGACTTTAGCGCAAATTTCAGGCGCGATTAGTGCGGCTAATCAGCGTACTGAAGCAGGTGGCATGGTCAATGCGGGCAACACCATGACGGTGTATTCGGGTGATTTCTTACGTGATGCCCGTCAGGTAGGCGATTTGCTGATTTCGGTCAAAGCTAACCAGCCTATCTTTCTGCGTGATTTAGCGCGGATTAGTCAAGGTGAGAGCGAAACTAAAACCATTGTTACGCAAAGTCAGCGTGATGCCAGTGGTCATTTTGATACTAATCCCGCTGTGACTATCGCCGTGGCGAAAAAACGCGGTAGCAATGGTGTCGATGTTGCAAACGCGGTGTTGCACGAGGTGGATACACTGAAAGGCACGCTGATACCGAATACAGTAACGGTCGATGTGACGCGTGATTATGGCGCGACAGCCAACGATAAAGTCTCGCACCTGAATTTTAAGCTGATTTTGGTGACGGTTATCGTGACCTTACTCATGCTGTTCACGATGGGTAAACAGCCCGCCACTATTACGCTGATTACCATTCCTGTGGTCTTGCTGATGACCTTAGCAGTGGCCTATCTCATGGGTTTTACGATTAACCGTGTGAGTATGTTTGCGTTGGTTTTTGCGATTGGTATCTTGGTCGATGATGCGATTGTGGTGGTGGAAAACATTTATCGCCGCTGGCTGGAAAGCAAATCTACCGATACTGATTTGACCATACAGGCGGTGGATGAAGTCGGTAATCCCACTATTTTGGCAACTTTTGCCGTCGTCGCTGCGTTGTTACCAATGGCATTTGTCAGCGACATGATGGGGCCATTTATGTTGCCTATCCCCGCGCTGGCATCGGCAGCGATGGTGTTCTCCTTGTTGGCGGCGTTTATTTTTGTGCCTTGGCTGGCAACACGTATCAAACCGAATATGCAGGAGCTGGAAAAAGCGGCTGAACGCGAACACGCTGAAGGTAAAAAAATCGCCGCATTTTACGAAAAACTGATTACGCCGATTATGAGTAGTCCACGTAAAGGCAAAATTACGCTGTGGATTATTATTGGCGCGTTGCTGGCTTCGGTGTCTATGTTTTACTTCAAAGTGGTCGCATTCAAGATGTTACCGTTTGA
Source organism: Sulfuriferula sp. (assembly GCA_013140765.1). Taxonomy (GTDB): domain Bacteria; phylum Pseudomonadota; class Gammaproteobacteria; order Burkholderiales; family Sulfuriferulaceae; genus Sulfuriferula. Next base: position 4,815 of record JABFSE010000032.1, on the reverse strand, counting down.
TAACAAATCTGAGCTCAATATCGTCATTGACATGCCTGAGGGCACAGACTTATTCATGACCGCTAACCTCGCGCAACGTTTGACGCAAGCGATGGGTGTCGTGCCTGAAGTGAGCGCGTATCAAACCTACATAGGCACGTCTTCGCCGTTTAACTTTAATGGTTTAGTGCGTCATTATTTTCTACGCGCCGAGCCTTGGCAAGCGGATGTGGCAGTGCAGTTATTGCCTGTGAACGAGCGTAAACGGGCGAGTCATGATGTGGCAATGCAGATACGTGAATTGCTTACGCCCATTGCACATGCGGCGGGTGCGCGGCTGACAATAGCTGAAGCACCACCTGGTCCGCCTGTATTAGCGTCTATGGTGGCCGAAGTATATGGACCCGATGCCGATACGCGCCGTAAAGTGGCGACTGACTTGATGCACGTCATGCAAACGACACCTGATGTAATGGACGTGAACACGTTCATGATACGACCTTATCAAGAAATCGCGTTTGAGATTGATAGACAACATGCCGCCATGCTGGGCGTGAGTGTCGAAGAAATCAATCATGAAGTGGCCATGGCCATGGGTGGCTATGAAGTCGGCTCAATTAAGCTGGTGCATGAGTTAGAGCAAACTTTGATTGTGATGCAGTTGCCACTGGCGATGCGGGCTAATCCTGGCAGTATCTTGGCGTTGCCTGTGCGTACCGCTAACGGTAGTTCCGTGCCACTGGGTGAGTTAGGTCAATTTATAAAACGCCAAGTTAGCGCACCTATTTATCACAAAGATTTACGTCCAGTGGAATACGTGACAGGCGATGTGGTGGGTCCGTTAGGCGCACCTTTGTACGGCATGATCAATGTTGACGCGCAACTCAAGGACTATCGCACACCTGATGGTGTGACTCTGCAAGGCAGTTATTTCGGCAAACCTAAAAACCTCGATCAATCCAGCTTCAAGTGGGATGGCGAATGGGATGTGACGTATGTCACTTTCCGTGACATGGGTATCGCCTTTGCTGCGGCACTGGTGCTGATTTATATGCTGGTAGTTGCCGAGTTTCGCAATTTTCTCTTGCCGTTGGTCGTCATGGCACCGATACCGTTGACGCTTATTGGGATTATTCCTGGGCATTGGTTGCTGGGTGCTGATTTCACCGCAACGTCGATGATAGGGTTTATCGCCCTATCAGGGATTATCGTGCGCAACTCAATTTTGCTGGTCGATTTTGCCAAGAGCAAGGTGCAGGCAGGTATGCCCGTGCGCGATGCGGTGGTATTGGCGGCAGAAGTACGTATGCGCCCTATCATCATCACCGCGTTGGCTTTGGTGGTTGGATCTATGGTGTTACTCACCGATCCTATTTTCCAGGGCATGGCAGTGTCGTTATTGTTTGGTTCGATTATTGCCACTTTCTTGACGCTGGTGGTGATTCCGCTGGGTTGTCTGTCTGCGCACAAAGCGTTTTGTGCGAAAGATGAAGAAACAGGTCTGTCTGCCTGCACACCCGCACCTGCACCCGTTGAACCTACGATAGCGGCGGCTCGTGAGCAGGTGGTGGTTGAGGAGCCAGCCCCCATCGTACCCACCGTGGAAACCGAGCCGTCGGTGGCGCAGCCTGACACGACTGAAACGCAAGCCGCACCTGATGTGACAGCTATACAGAAAGCACCGCGCAAACGAGCGAGCAATAAAGCAGCAACTGCGGAAAAAGCAGATATTGCACCTAAGCCTAAACGTGTGCGTGGTATCCGTATTAAGCCCGAAGATGATCTTGACGACGTAAAGGAATAATCATGAATAAAAATAAATGGCTGTTGTTAGCGTTAATGAGCGTCAATGCACACGCAGCAACTTATACCGAATTGGCGCAACGCGGTATGCAAGCGGTTGCTTATACGCCTCCTGTGAATTATGCACAAGTTGCGCCCACGGGCTATTACGGTATGGCAAACCGCTACCCTGCTTCACCCAATACGGCAATGGGTATGCTGCCCGTAGGCGCAAATGGTTACCCTAATGCACAACAAATTCGTTGGAGTTATGGGCAAGTCAACGCGGCGAGTGATGCGTTTAATGCGTTTGGTTTGAGCACGCAAGGCATGTTTGTACCTTGGAGTACGCCTATGTCGGCATGGAGTAATGCCCAGCAATGGGACTGGTGGCGTAATCGTGCAGGTGACGCAGGACCACCACCGCCGTTGTGGTAATGATTTTTTGTGTTTTTTAATGTGGTTTTTTAACTAAGGAGTAGTAAATGAATACAGTCAAAAAAATGAGCCTGATTTTAGTGCTAAGTGCAGGGAGTATAGCAACCGCGATGGCAGCATCCCCGCCACCTGGCCCTTATATGGCACCAGGCTATGCGCCACAAGCCTATGCGCCACAAGCCGCGCCAGTACAAGCACCACAACGCGCACCTGCCATGCAAGCCGCACCGCGTGCGCCCATGTACAACACGCCACAACAATACGCGCCCAATGCCGTATATGGAAATGGCAATGTTGATGGCAATTTCAACGCCAACATGGGTTTTAACGGCAATGGTTCGCAAGGCTACGGCACGATGAATGGTGGCTTTAACGGCAACATGAATCCTAATATGGGTTTTAACGGTTGGAATAATGGCGCACCGCAAGGCTATGGTGCGATGAACGGTGGTTTTAACGGTAACTTCAACCCTAACATGGGTTTTAACGGTAATGGTTCGCAAGGCTACGGCACGATGAATGGTGGCTTTAACGGCAACATGAATCCTAATATGGGTTTTAACGGTTGGAATAATGGCGCACCGCAAGGCTATGGCGCAATGAACGGTGGTTTTAACGGTAACTTCAACCCTAACATGGGTTTTAACGGTAATGGTCAACCAGGTTACGGCATGATGAATGGTAACTTTAACCCTAATTTTGGTTTCAACGGCAACATGAATCCTAATATGGGCGGCAATGGTTGGGGGTTTCAGCCTGCTTGGAATGGTCGTTAATTAAATAAGAACTCAGTCGCTAGTTTGTTAGCAATTGACTAAGCACTTTCGTTAGAGGGTGTAGATACTGCGCTTGTATATGCTCGCGCTATTCACTTTAATTTAGGAGATGATGAAATGAAAAAATCTTTATTGAGCCTAGCTTTATTAGCTGTCGTTGCCGTGCCTGGTGTGGCTGTGGCCGACTATTACAATGGTTATGCCCAACAAGGTGGCTGGGGTGGCTACCCACAACAAATGGGTTATAACGGCTATCAAGCGGCTTATTTCCCGCAACAAATGGGTAATTTCCCACAACAAAATATGCCTTACCAACAAGGTTATGGCATGTACCCACAAGGGCCATATCAAAGTGGTAATTACGCTTATCCTCAACAAGGCGGCTATAACAACTACTACCCTCAAGGCTACCAAAATCCATACCAGCAAGGTAATTTTGGTGGTAACGGCTATGGTAACGGCTATGGTCGTGGTAATGGACATTTCGGTATGAATATGGATATGGCCGACTTTTTTGGCGGTAATGGTTTTGGCAACGGCTGGGGTAATGGCAACGGTAACGGTTGGGGCAACAATTGGGGTCCAATGAACATGAATCCGATGAACTGGGGTCCATTTCGTCGTGGTTGGTAAATTTGAGCGTAATCATCACACATCTGTGTGAATTGCCCTGCACAATATGCTTTTTTGCGCGTGTTGTGCAGGCTGGCGTGACTGTTAAAACTGGAGAATTATATGATTAGTAAAATTGCAAATGCAGTAGTTTGGGGTGGTTTGACTTTGTTGTTGGTGGCGTTGATATATAAATATACTGACTGGATTAAACCAGCGGTAGATCATGGTGTTGCCAGTGTAAAAACAGTGGTCGCCAGCGTGCCTACAGGTCCATTTGGTAAAGCCGACAACGAAGCAAACTTAGACAAAGCACGTGATGCGTTTGCCAAAGGTGACGTGGAAGGTTCGATTGCAGCGTATCAAGCGTACTTGAAAGACGATACCAGTAATGCCGATGCACGCGGTGAATTGGGCAATGTATATTACCTCAATGGTCGTTTGCCTGAGGCGGCGCAAGCCTACTATGACGCAGCGAAACTGTTAATCGCCCAAAACCATCCTGAGCGTGTCCCAGCCTTGTTGCCTATTATCGGTCAAGTTAATCCTTCTTTGGCTAATGAGTTAGTTCAGAAAATGACTGTAACAAGCGCACCCGCAACCGACACACAACCTGCGCCTGTGCAACAAGCACCACAAAGCGCAACGGGTTATTACTAATGTTTGAGGAGGGTAAGATGGTTAAGCGGATTATAGTAGCGATGGTCATGGTTTGCTCGGCAGGGGTGGCGACGGCTGGGCAAACGCCTGGTGCGGCTTCACCATGGAATGGTCCTTGGGGTAATGGTTATTTGGGCGCAGGTCCTTATCCCGCAACTGCAACCCCATATATTTCTGCTGGCTACCCGCTTGCTCAACCTTACTCTAATCAAATTGCTGCACCACAAGTGCAGTATTTGCCTGGTGGGGGTTACATCCTGCCACCCAGTGAAGGTGGCGGCATGTTGCCAAATGCTTATACGCGATAGTTGATTGGCATGGGAACGTATTTTTGCGTTGTTAATAATTAAGATAGGGCGAGCGATGAAATCACTACTAAGTATGTTGATACTGGGGGCTGGCTTGTTGTCTTATACAACAACTGCAAGCGCGTGGGGTATGGATCCTTGGGGCGGCATGAATCCAATGATGGGCGGAATGAATCCAATGATGGGCGGAATGAATCCAATGATGGGCGGAATGAATCCAATGATGGGCGGCATGAATCCAATGATGGGCGGAATGAATC
>JABFSE010000003.1 GCA_013140765.1 Sulfuriferula sp. | reverse complement strand
GGTTTAATCTCTATGAGACTGACCTAAAGTCTAGCCGATGTCTCCCAACTCAGCCTGCTCCATCACATCAGGTAGTTTAATACTTTCAGCTTCTGAGTAGGTAGGGGAATGATACGAAGTCTTGCAATACGACAAATCATCATTCCTTATCCAATAAAATCGTAAAATAGCATAAGGAAAGTCAATGGGGTCAGGCTCGATTGTTTATCAAAAGCAAGGGCAACGGGGTCAGATACCGTCTTGAATAGCAAGCCCCTTATTGGCGAAATTAGCATCAAATGGCTTGCCAGACTTCACCACGCCATAGATAAGGTGAAGGTTACGCTCATCAATCCTTGGGAAGCTTAAACCTCGAATCACATCGTGTGCCCGTCTCATAGTAAAATAGCACTTTGCCGTTAAGCTCTGCCGCTCACTATGTTACGCATTACTGAAATTAAGCTACCGTTAGATCACCCCGTGCCTGCTTTGTCTTCGGCGATTTGTCAGCGTTTGAAAATTACGCCTGATAAATTGGTCGGTTTTACCGTGTTTCGGCGTGGTCAGGATGCGCGTAAGCGACCGTTGATTTTGTTCGTTTATACCGTGGATGTGCAGGTGGAAAACGAGGCGGCGGTGTTGGCGCGGGTGCGCCACGATAAGCAAATCGGTATCGCGCCTGATATAGCTTATCAGCAAGTTACCCGCGCCCCTGTGGATTTGGCGCAACGTCCTGTGGTTATCGGCTTTGGTCCTGCGGGTATATTTGCGGCGTTGATATTGGCGCAAATGGGCTTTCGCCCTATCGTGCTTGAGCGCGGCAAGGCGGTGCGTGAGCGCACACAGGATACGTGGGGGCTGTGGCGCAAACGTAAGCTGAACCCTGAATCTAATGTGCAATTTGGCGAAGGTGGCGCGGGGACGTTCTCCGACGGCAAGCTCTACAGCCAGATTAAAGACCCCAAGCATTATGGGCGCAAAGTTATTGATGAATTCATCACCGCAGGTGCGCCGCCTGAGATAGCCTATGTCAGCAAGCCGCATATCGGCACGTTTCGTCTGGTGGGCATGGTGGAAAAAATGCGTGCGACTATCGAGTCGCTGGGCGGCGAGATACGTTTTCAGCAACGTGTCGTTGATGTTATCCGCGAGGGTGACGCGATACAGGGCGTGGTGCTGGCAGATGGCGAGCGAGTCATGAGCACCCACGTGGTGCTGGCAATAGGGCACAGCGCACGCGATACGTTTACGATGCTGTATGAGCGCGGCGTGTATATCGAGGCTAAGCCGTTTGCTATCGGCTTGCGTATCGAGCATCCGCAACATCTTATCGACCAGTGCCGTTTTGGCGACAGCGCAGGTCACCCCGAATTGGGCGCGGCGGATTATAAGTTAGTCCACCACGCCAGCAATGGGCGTGCGGTGTATAGCTTTTGCATGTGTCCAGGCGGTACGGTGGTGGCGGCGGCATCGGAAGAAGGCTATGTAGTCACCAATGGCATGAGCCAGTATTCGCGCAATGAACGCAATGCCAACAGCGGCATGGTGGTGAATATCAATCCAGAAGATTGCGGCGACCACCCGCTGGCGGGCATGGCTTTCCAACGGCAGTGGGAACGCCGTGCGTTTGAGCTGGGTGGTGGTAATTACAATGCGCCTGCGCAGTTGGTCGGCGATTTTCTGGCGCAACGTCCATCGACACAGCTAGGCGAGGTCGTGCCGTCTTATACGCCTGGGGTGACGATGTGCGATTTATCCAGCGCATTGCCTGAATACATCATCACTGCAATGCGTGAAGCCCTGCCCGCGTTTGACAAGCAAATACGCGGCTTTGCCATGGCTGATGCGGTACTCACTGGCGTGGAAACACGGACTTCATCGCCGATACGCATCACACGCGGCGACGACTATCAAAGCCTAAACACACGCGGCTTATACCCCACAGGCGAAGGCGCAGGCTACGCAGGCGGCATATTATCGGCGGCGATAGATGGGATTAAAGTGGCTGAGGCGTTGGCGTTGGATATGGTTGGGGCGCGGTAGTTAAATTCCGCGCCCCTGCCCTACATTGCTAGATTACACGTCGAAACGATCCAGGTTCATTACTTTGTTCCAAGCGGTGACAAAATCATGGATGAATTTCGCCTGCGCGTCCGCGCTTGCATAGACTTCAGCCACGGCGCGGAGCTGGGAATTTGCGCCAAAGACTAAATCTACCCGTGTCGCTGTCCATTTCACTGCGCCTGTTTTACGATCGCGGCCTTCAAACACGTCTGCATCACTGTTAACGGGTAACCAAGCGGTACTCATGTCTAGCAGATTGACGAAAAAGTCGTTGGTGAGCACCTCGGGTCGTTGGGTGAAAATGCCATGTTTGCTCTGCCCGACATTGGTGTTCAAGGCACGCATACCGCCGACTAGCACGGTCATCTCAGGCGCGGTCAGGGTGAGCAGTTGGGCTTTGTCTATGAGCAACTCCTCGGCTGATACGCTGTATTTGCCTTGCTGGTAATTGCGAAAACCATCGGCTATGGGTTCGAGCACGGCGAAAGCCTCGACATCCGTTTGCGCTTGCGTCGCATCCATGCGCCCAGCGGTGAATGGCACAGTGACGGCATGTCCCGCTTGTTTTGCCGCCGCTTCTACCCCCGCGCAACCCGCCAGCACGATGAGATCGGCCATCGATACCTGCTTGCCGTCAGCATTAAACTCGCGTTGTATATCTGCCAGTTGGGCAAGTACGCGGGCTAATTGCGCAGGCTGATTGGCTGCCCAGTCCTTTTGCGGCGCAAGGCGGATGCGTGCGCCGTTTGCACCGCCGCGTTTGTCGGAGTTGCGGAATGTGGATGCGGATGCCCAAGCGGTTGCAACTAGCTCGGCAATGCGCAATCCAGATGCCAGCACGGTAGCCTTGAGTGCGCTCACGTCCTGTTCGTTAATCAAGGCGTGATTGACAGCGGGGATAGGGTCTTGCCAGATGAGCTCTTCCTTGGGTACTTCTGCACCGAGATAACGCGCACGCGGCCCCATGTCGCGGTGGGTGAGTTTGAACCAGGCGCGGGCAAAAGCGTCGGCGAATTCGGCTGGGTTTTGATGGAAGCGACGGGCAATAGGCTCATAGATAGGATCCATGCGCATCGCCATGTCTGCCGCCGTCATGATAATGGGCACGCGTTTCGATGCGTCACCTGCGGCGGGAGCCATATTGCTGTCGTCGGCAACTTTCGGTGTCCATTGATGCGCCCCTGCTGGGCTCTTGGTCAATACCCATTCGTTGCCGAACAGCACATCCAGATAACTCATATCCCATTGGGTAGGCGTTGGTGTCCATGAGCCTTCTAGCCCGCTGCCTATCTGATCGCCACCTTTACCGCTGGCGTAGCTGCTTTTCCAGCCTAGCCCCATCTGTTCGATAGGTGCGGCTTCTGGCTCAGGCCCGACATGCGTGGGCGAACCCGCGCCGTGGCATTTGCCGAAGGTGTGACCGCCGCAGGTGAGTGCTACTGTCTCTTCGTCGTTCATGGCCATGCGCGCAAAGGTTTCGCGCACATCGCGCCCCGACGCGACAGGATCAGGGTTGCCGCCTGGCCCTTCTGGATTGACGTAAATCAGCCCCATCTGCACAGCGGCAAGCGGGTTTTCAAGGTCGCGCTCGCCTGTGTAGCGGGTAGCATCATCCAGCCATTTGTGTTCATTGCCCCAATATACGTCGATTTCTGGTGCCCAGATGTCCTCGCGTCCGCCTGCAAAGCCAAAGGTTTTGAAACCCATGGATTCCATCGCAACGTTGCCTGCGAGAATAATCAGGTCACCCCAGGAAATTTGTTTGCCGTATTTCTGCTTGATAGGCCACAGTAGCCGACGCGCTTTGTCGAGATTAACATTGTCAGGCCAGCTGTTAAGCGGGGCAAAACGCTGATTGCCATGCCCAGCACCACCACGACCATCGCCAGTGCGATAAGTACCCGCGCTATGCCAGGCCATGCGGATGAAAAAAGGACCATAGTGACCATAGTCGGCTGGCCACCAGTCTTGCGAGTCGGTCATCAGTGCGGTTAAATCTTGTTTTACTGCCGCGAGGTCTAGCTGTTTGAAGGCCTCGGCGTAGTTAAAATCCGCGCTCATAGGGCTGGATTCGGGGGTGTGTTGGTGGAGGATTTCGAGTGGGATCTGGTTCGGCCACCAGTCGCGGTTGGCTGTACCACTACCTGCTTTATGAACAAATGGGCATTTTGATTCGGTTGTCATCGTGTTTCTCCTTTGGTAGTTGATTGTATTTTTATTGTTATGAACATCATCATAGATGCGGATAGCTTAAAGTGCTAATGAATTGTGGCTATACGATAGATAGCTTATTGCTATGGCTTGTTACAGCAGCTTGATGGTATATCAGGTAAACTAATCATTCTGATAGGTTATGACGATTATTGCTTATGCTTCACCTTACTTTGCGGCAGTTACAAGTGTTTGAGGCGGTGGCGCGTCATCTGAGCTTTTCTAAAGCCGCACGCGAACTGCATTTGTCGCAGCCTGCGGTGTCTATGCAGGTGAAATTGCTGGAAGAAAGCGTAGGCTTGCCGCTATTTGAACAGCTAGGCAAAAAAATATTCATGACTGAAGCGGGACGTGAGATGTTCCACTACAGCAAAAGCATTGCCGAACTATTGCAAGAAGCGGAGGCGGTATTCACGCAAATGAAAGGGCTGGATAAGGGTGAGCTACGCATTGCGGTTGCGTCCACAGCTAATTATTTTGCCACCCAATTATTGGCGCATTTTTGTCAGGCTCACCCTGAAATTGTGGTGCATCTGGATGTGGCGAACAGGGCGGAATTACTGGATTATTTAGAGCGCAACAGTCTGGATTTAGCCGTCATGGGACAGCCCCCCGAGGGACATGATTTAGTCGCTGAGTCGTTTATGGAAAATCCGCTAGTCGTCATTGCGTCACCTAATCATGCGCTCAACGGGCAAATGCAAATCCCCGTCGCCAGGTTAGCCAGTGAAACGATGATAGTGCGCGAACCAGGCTCAGGCACGCGGAGCGCGTCGGAGCGGTTTTTCCTACAACATAAAATCACCCCGCGCATCGGCTTGGTGATGAATACTAATGAGGCGATAAAACAGGCTGTGCAAGCGGGCATGGGGCTGGCAGTGGTGTCATTGCATACGGTCGCGCTGGAGCTACAAACACAACGCCTGATTACGCTGGATGTGCTTGATTTCCCCATCCGCCGTCACTGGTTTGTCGTGCACAGACAGGATAAGCGTTTATCAACCGCAGCTTTGGCATTCAAGCAGTTTCTGCTGGCACAGGGCGGCGTGTTGTAATTATTTTTCGTTCTTCAACGCCAGTGTCGCAACTTGCACGCGGTTTTTCATGCCTAGTTTTTGCATGATGTTGGAGAGGTGGTTGCGCACGGTGTTTTCGGATAGATTCAGGCGGGTGCTGATGGTTTTGTTGGGTAAACCTTGTGCGACCAAGTCCACAATTTCGCGTTCGCGGTTGGAGAGTTTACCTAATACATCTTGCAGCAGTTCGCCACGGGCGAGTTTCTGCATGATGTGAGTAGGCAACATGCTGTTACCCTGCGCAACGGAATGGATGGCGTTGATAAGTTGGTCGGGTTCGGTGGTTTTAAGCAGGTAACCTTCGACACCGTGGCTAATGGCTACTGCAATGTCATCGTCGCTATCGGCACTGGTGAACATGATGACGCGGATGTTGGCGCGTTTGAAATCGTCGATTAAATCTAGTCCATCGCCATCAGGCAAGCCTCGGTCGAGTAATGCAATATCGGCACGCCCACCTGATTTGAGCCAAGCACGTACAGCGGCAATATCGGCGCATTGCTGGGACAGATGCAGGCTGTCGGTATGCTCTATGAGGCGTGCTGTGCCTAGGCGGGTAAGGGGGTGGTCGTCTATGAGTATGAGGCTAACAGGCATGGTGATGGACTCCAACGATTCTTATAAATTATAGCGGCAACTGTCGCGGCTTATGGGGTGCGTGCTTAAATAGCTTATCATACAACGCATTAGGTAGAACGCGCAGGATTTTTGCAGTGATTGCCATTTGCCAAGGAATAGTGGCATAGCCGCGACGCTGGTAGATGGCGCGTGCAATTTTGGTGGCGGCAACCGCAGGCGGCATGATAAACGGCATGGCGTAAGGATTCACCGCTGTCATGGGCGTGACAATATAACCTGGGTTAATGGTGCTCACTTGTATGCCCGTGTTTTGCAACTCGACACGCAGTGATTCCAAATAGCTAATAAGTGCGGCTTTAGAGGCCGAATAAGCACTGCCGCCAGGTAAGCCGCGTATGCCTGCGACGCTGGCAATGCCGACTAATGCGCCGCTTTGTTGGCGACGCATGGCGGCGATAAACGGCTGAAAAGTAGTCACTGTGCCCAGTACATTGGTATTCATCACCGCTTGAAACACGGCGAGGTCGTCGCTGTGTTCGGTGAGTGTGCCTACGCTAATGCCTGCGGCGGCAATGACGATGTCAGGCACGCCGACATTCTGCATAAAGTCCTGCGCGGCGGCTTGCATGGCGGCACTATCACAGACATCCAGCGGGTAGGCGTGCGCATTAGGCAATGCGTCGCATACCGTTTGCAAGGCATCGGCACGCCGCGCTACCAAGCCCAGTGTTGCACCTAAAGCGGCGTAATGCTGAGCCAGAGCTAAACCTAAGCCGCTATTTGCGCCTGTGATGAAAACGCGCATTTATTTTTTGGCAGGTTTTGCGGGCACGCTGTGTTCTTTGCGGGCTTTAATTATCAGCGCGTTGATGGTGCTGAATAAGGCGGGTTCGCTACCTGTCATGGATTCGGAGGTGACATATTTACCGTCAATCACAAAAGAGGGCACGCCTTTGATTTGTGCGTCGCGGATAAGTTGATTGGCGCGTAACACTTTGCTTTGTGTACCAAAAGATTGATAAGCGGTCATGAAAGCGGCTTTGTTCATACCTGCTTTTGCCGCCCAATCAAATAAATCGCTATCTTTTTCGATAATCAGATTATCAACATGAATAGCATTAAATAGTACGTCATGATATTTATTGACTACGCCCATCGCTTCCATCGCGTAATAGGCTTTTGCCATCGGCACCCAAGTATCACGCAACACCGCAGGTATGCGCACTAAGGTGGCATCTTTGGGCATGGTTTTAACCCACTTGTTCAGACTGGGTTCGAGAATAAAGCAATGTGGACAGCTATACCAAAAAAACTCGGCGACTTCGATTTTTTTGCCGCTATCCGTACCGATAGGGCTGGTTAGCATTTGGTAATCTTTACCTTCAACAATTGCGGCTGAACTGGTTAGCGGCATGAGCGCGGCAAAAGCGAGCAGGCTGGCACTGATGATTTGACGTATAAAAGGCATGTTGACTCCGTTTAGTTAGTTTTAGTGCTGGCAGACGCTGGCACTTTGATGAGAGTGGCTGACACTTTATTTTGTTCCAGCGTGTCTTTAGTTTTGTTTGCTTCATCCAGTTTATAAGGACCTAAACGCACGCGATGCCAAGTGCCTTTGTTGGGGATGTCAGTGGCGAGTATGGCTGCCTCGTAACCCATTAGTGCAAGTCTAGCTTTGAGATTGTCAGCATCTTCGGCATTGGGGAACGCGCCTGCTTGGACAAAATAAAGTGCGTCTGGTGTGCTGGGTTTGGGTGTGTCGGCGTTTGGTGCTGGGTTATCTTGACTAGGCAGGATTTTATAAAAATCAAAACTAGGCTTGTCAGGTGTGGTCGGTGCATTGGTTGCTTTTGCCAATGGGTCTATGACTTTGTCGCTACGCGATGCCTGTTTGTCGGCGACAGGTTTGCTCTCAGCTGGTTTATCACGCGCCGCGAATGGGTCGCTACGATTTACCCAATAAGCCACTGCGACAGCCGCAACCAAGCCCACGGCTAATCCGATAAAGATGCCTGACCAGATAGACGAGCCACCTGATTTAGCGCTAGATTTACGGTCATTGTTACGTGATTTATAATCGCGAGCCATGTTATCTCCTACATTTTATCTGGGTGAGATACGCCCAATAAGGTTAAGCCATGCCGTAGCGCATAACGTGTTGCCGCGATAAGTGCCATGCGAGCGTGGCGTAATGCTTCGTCCTCAACCAAAAACTGCTCGGCGTTGTAATAAGCGTGGAATGCGCTGGCAATGTCTTTGATGGCGTAAGCAATCACGTGCGGTGCGAGGTCACGTGCCGCCATTTCGAGTGCGGCAGGATAACCCGCTAATTGCTGCATTAAATCTAGCTCATAACGGCTATTTAACACCGCGCAATCTATATCGCCTAATGCGCAGGCATCGCCACCCCACTGTGCTAATACACTGCAAATACGGGCATGTGCGTATTGTATGTAATACACAGGATTGTCGTTAGTTTCGGATTTTGCCAAATCTAAATCGAAATCCAGGTGCTGGTCGGACTTACGCAGCACATAAAAGAAACGCGCCGCGTCGTTGCCGACTTCCTTGCGTAATTCGCGTAGCGTGACGAACTCGCCTGAGCGTGTGGACATGGAGGCTTTTTTGCCGTCGCGGTAGAGCACAGCGAATTGCACCAGTGCCACCACCAGCTGGTCAGGATTCATGTTCAAGGCCTGCAACGCGCCTTTGACACGCGGCACGTAGCCGTGGTGGTCTGAGCCCCACACGTCTATCATGATGTCAAAGCCGCGCTCGAGTTTATTGATATGATAAGCAATATCCGAGGCAAAATAAGTGTATTGCCCATTATCGCGCAACACCACGCGGTCTTTTTCGTCGCCAAACTGCGTAGAGCGGAACCACTTTGCACCGTTTTGTTCGTAAATATGCCCATTTTTTTCTAAATCAGCCACAATGCGTTGCACCACGCCTGAGTCGTACAGTGATTGTTCAGAAAACCATTCGTCGAAAGTCACGCCAAATTCTTGTAAATCATTGCGCCCGTCACCCAGTTGCTCAGTGAGCACGAGGTCGTGAACATAGTGGTAATCTGCACCCAGCAAGGCTTTCGCATTGCTAATCAGACCGTCTAAGTGGGCATCAGGCAGGGTGGCAATATCGGCTACGTTGGCGAATACGTCGGCGGCTGGACGCTGGTAGCGTGTGTTGTGTTGGTCGTGCATGATACGCGCCATGTCGATGACGTAATCACCTTTATACGCATTGCTAGGGAAAACCACTGCCTCGCCACACAAAGCCAGATAGCGCAACCAAGTGGATATGGTCAAGATATCCATTTGCCGCCCAGCATCATTCACATAATACTCACGCGCGACGGTATAACCTGCCGCCGCCAATACATTGGACAAGCTCGCACCATATGCCGCACCGCGCCCGTGCCCGACGTGTAAAGGGCCAGTCGGATTAGCGGAGACAAATTCCACTTGCACTTTTTTGCCTGCGCCCACCGTGCTATTGCCGAAATTAGCCCCTAGTGCTAACACATGCGGCACAATTTGCTGATGGGCGGCGGCGTGCAAATAAACGTTGATAAAGCCTGCACCTGCAATTTCAGTTTTAGCCACCAGTGCGGAGGTCGGTAGCGCGGTTTGTATCAGTGTGGCTAATTCACGCGGGTTGCGGCGTAATGTTTTCGCCAGTTTCATGGCGATACTGCAAGCGTAGTCGCCATGCGCTGGGTCACGCGGGCGTTCCATTTCGGCACTAATATCAGCCAACTCTGGGCAAACTTGTTGTACGGCACGATTAAACAAGCTAACTAGATGAGACTTAATCTCTATATACGAACTCAACATGACGCAACCAATTGAAAAAGATGCGCTATTATAGCCGTGCATGGCGTAATCAACAAAGATAGCAGGTGAAATATGGCAACACGCGGCGCAATGGCGGAGCAAATGGCGGCTGATTATCTAGCGCAACAAGGCTTGATATTAGTGACGCGTAATTTTCAGTGTCGTTTGGGCGAAATAGATTTGATTATGCAGGATGGTCAAACCTTAGTGTTTATTGAAGTCCGCGCCCGCGCTAGTCGGCAATTTGGCGGTGCGGCGGCGAGTATAGATGGTCGTAAGCAACATAAACTCATTGCCACCGCGCAGATGTATTTAACTCGTGTGTTGCCTACACCGCCGTGTCGGTTTGACGCTGTTTTAATCGAGGGCGATAGTTTGCATTGGTTACAAAACGCTTTTCAGGCTTAGTGCGCGTATAATTTACTATCAAATTAACCCCCGCAATTCATCATGGATTTAACCACACATATCACCAACCACTTTAATGCCAGCGCACAATTGAAAGCGGAATGCGCTTTCGGCCTTGCGCCGCCCATTGCCGCCGCTGTTGAATTGCTCAGTAGTGCATTACTCAATGGCGGCAAAATACTCGCGTGCGGCAATGGTGGCTCGGCCGCTGACGCGCAACATTTTGCTTCCGAATTGATTAACCGCTTTGAAATCGAACGCCCAGGCTTGGCGGCGATTGCGCTCACCACCGATAGCTCGGCGTTGACTTCGATTGCCAATGATTATGACTTCAGCGTTATTTTTTCCAAACAAGTCAGTGCGTTGGGGCACGCGGGTGATGTGTTGTTGGCAATTTCTACTAGCGGCAATTCGCGCAATGTCGTCGAGGCCATCAACGCGGCGCATCAACGTGACATGCAGGTGGTCGCATTGACTGGCAACGCTGGCGGACTAATGAGTGAATTATTAAGTGATAACGATGTCCTTATCTGTGTGCCGTCTGCCAGTACCGCACGCATACAAGAAGTGCATTTACTGGCGATACATTGTTTGTGCGATGGCATAGATAAAATAATTTTAGGAGTGGAGTAAATGCGTAAAGCGATATTAGTAGCCGTATTAGGTGCGACATTAGTGCAATTGCAAGGTTGTTTGCCGTTAGTGGCGACGGGTGCTGGGGCGGGCGTGATGATGGCGACAGACCGACGTAGTTCAGGCATCTACATAGAAGATCAAGAAATCGAACTCCGCGCCGCTAACCGCGCCCGCGAGGCTTTTCCCGCTGATAATGTGCACGTTAATTTCACTAGCTACAATCAAGCGGTGCTGATTACGGGCGAAGTGCCCGACGAGACGACTAAGCAAAAAATAAATAGCATCGTCATGGGCATTAGCAATGTCAAAATGACGACTAACGAATTACGCATTGCGCCCGCGTCATTACTCAGCTCGCGTAGTAATGACGCGTATATCACGACTAAAGTCAAAACACGCTTCTTTGACGCAAAACGATTCTCCGCCACGGCAGTGAAAATCGTCACTGAAAATGGTGTCGTGTATTTAATGGGTTTAGTCACGCAGCAAGAAGGCATAGACGCGGCGCAAATCGCCAGCACTACATCGGGTGTGACTAAGGTGGTCAAGCTGTTTGATTACATTGCTAAAGCCCCCAATGCCTGAACACGCTACACCCAACTTTGAAAGCAAAATCGCCACCCCAGCAAGCTTGACCGAACAGCTGGCGCAATTACCGCATCCGCTGGTGTTTACCAATGGCTGTTTTGATATTTTGCATCGAGGGCATGTGACTTACCTTGCGCAAGCGCGGGCACTGGGTGCGAGTCTGGTAGTGGGAGTGAATAGCGACGATTCAGTCCGCCGATTAGACAAGGGTGACGACCGCCCTATCAACCCCTTGGCGAACCGCATGGCAGTATTAGCGGCGTTGGCGGCTGTGGACTTAGTGGTGGTGTTTGATGAAGATACGCCGCTCAACTTAATCCGCACGCTGCATCCTGACATACTGGTCAAAGGCGGCGACTGGGCAGTGGCGGACATGGTAGGTGGTGCAGATGTGCTGGGTTGGGGCGGGCAAGTTTATTCTATTCCTTTTTTATACAACACCTCCACCACGGCCATGCTCACGCAAATAAGGAAATAATTTGAAATACCACGACTTGCGCGATTTTATCGCCCAGCTGGAAAAAATCGGCGAACTCAAGCGCATTAAAACCCCCGTTGACCCCGTGCTGGAAATGACGGAAATCTGCGACCGCGTGCTCAAAGCAGGCGGACCAGCAATATTGTTTGAAAATCCCATCGGTCACACCATGCCCGTGCTTGCCAATTTATTCGGCACGCCGCATCGCGTAGCGTTAGGCATGGGCGAAGATAACGTCAGCGCACTGCGTGAAGTTGGCAAGCTACTGGCGTTTTTGAAAGAGCCTGAGCCGCCCAAGGGCTTAAAAGATGCTTGGGATAAATTTCCGCTATTCAAGCAAGTGCTGAACATGGCCCCCAAAATCGTCAGCCGCGCCGCTTGTCAGGATGTCGTCTGGGAAGGCAAAGACGTGGATTTGTCGCGTTTACCTATCCAAACCTGCTGGCCAGGCGATGTCGCCCCGCTGATTACTTGGGGTTTGGTCATTACCCGTGGCCCGCACAAATCACGGCAGAATCTGGGTATCTATCGCCAGCAAGTCATTGCGCCCAATAAAGTCATCATGCGCTGGCTGGCACATCGCGGCGGTGCGCTGGACTTCCGCGAGTTCCAGAAACAAAATCCTGGCAAGCCCTATCCCGTCGCCGTCGCTTTGGGCGCAGACCCCGCAACGATATTGGGCGCAGTCACCCCTGTGCCTGATTCCTTGTCTGAATACCAGTTTGCAGGCTTGCTGCGCGGCGCAAAAACTGAAATCGTCAAGTGTCTAGGCAGCGATTTACACGTCCCCGCCAGCGCGGAAATCGTGCTCGAAGGCGTAATTCATCCTGATGAAATGGCAGTTGAAGGCCCTTACGGCGACCACACAGGTTATTACAACGAAACCGACAGCTTCCCTGTTTTCACCATCGAGCGCATCACCATGCGCCGCGACCCGATTTATCACAGCACCTACACCGGCAAACCGCCCGACGAACCAGCCGTATTGGGCGTGGCACTGAACGAAGTATTTGTGCCACTATTGCAAAAACAATTCACCGAAATCGTCGATTTTTACCTGCCACCCGAAGGCTGCTCGTATCGGCTGGCTATCGTCAGCATCAAAAAATCCTACCCAGGACATGCCAAGCGCGTGATGTTTGGTATCTGGAGCTTCCTGCGCCAGTTCATGTACACCAAATTCATCATCGTCGTCGATGAAGACATCAACATCCGCGACTGGCAAGAAGTCATCTGGGCGATTACGACGCGTATGGACCCCGTGCGCGACACGCTGCTGGTGGAAAACACCCCAATAGATTACCTCGACTTCGCCAGTCCCGTATCAGGACTAGGCGGCAAAATGGGCATGGATGCCACCAACAAATGGCCAGGCGAAACTAATCGTGAATGGGGCACACCTATCGTCATGAGCGACGCGGTGAAACAGCGCGTGGATGCGATGTGGGATGAGCTGGGGCTGTGATCGACAGGAGAAATATTGATGGTAACTAAACAGACAGAGCCAACACTTAATTTTTACGAAGTTATATTGAGCCGTAACACCGCCGAAGAAATCTCAATCAGAGTAGAGGCACGCAACATGGACCAGGTCGAAAACTTGGCGCGTGAACAGGCTGAAAACGATTTTGATTTAACCTAGAACCCTACCGACTACATAGGCGACGTACAAATCGAGCAAATTGATATTGTTTTTCCAAACCACAGAAATGCTGACGAGGAAAAGCCAGCAGAGCGCATTTTTAATGCTGGTGAAGCACCGCAAACAAATATGGGTGCAGTATCGAGCTAATGACGTATTCGCGCTATGGTGAGTTAGCACAAGCGTTTGTGATGGATGCCTTAGTTAAGTTCTCTAAAACCGTACTGGAAACCCCAAACGAAAAACTAGCCATGATGGATAACGGCATCGTTACATGTGAAATATGGAAAGGCGTAGCGGCTGAAATCAATCAAAAACTAGCACGCTATCAAGGCAAATAATAAACAATTCTGTTTATTATTTCATAGTCAGTATAAACATTTTTGTTTATACTTTCCTGTCAGCTGGACACCCGTCAGCTGAATCAACAAGCAAAGAAAGCACAGCATGAAGTTGAGCGAGTTCGCTAGATGGTTGAAGGCACAAGGCGTTACCTTTAAGGAAGGTAAAAAGCACACGAAACTTTATTACGGCACCAAGCAATCACACTTGCCGAGGCATGCAGCGGAAATTAAGGAGCCTCTTAGGAAAGGCATCATTAAGCAATTAGGTCTAATTGATAAGGAATAAATATGCGATACCCCGTTATTTTAACATCCGATACAGGCGGCTACGTTGTGACATTCCCTGATATTCCTGAGGCAATGACACAAGGCGATAGCTATGATGACGCTATGGAAATGGCAAAAGATGTGCTTGAGTCTTCATTAGATTTTTACTTTGAAGATGAGCGAAAAGTGCCGTTACCAAGCAAGCTTAAAAAAGGTCAAGAATACGTCGAGTTAAGCCCTTCACTATGGGCGAAGGTTTTGCTATTAAACGAAATGCTGTCACAGCGTTTGCGCCCTGCGGATTTAGCGAAACGGCTGCATGTTCGCCCGCAAGCCGTGACCCGTTTAATGGATATTAAACATAACACTAAAATTGACACTATCAGCGCAGCTTTTACCGCTATGGGTAAAACGTTAGATTTCGTAGTCCGATAGCTTAAAATAATTTCAAAAACAAAAAAGCCCTGCGAGTAGAGATCGAGAGTCGTTTGGGAAGCTTGGGGGAAATATGCGAAATTTATGCTTAGATCAGACTGAGATTAGCCACTTTACTAGCAAATCGCAAAAAATTCGGGTCATGTCAGAGAGCTGGACTCCCACAGAAATTGTGTGTGCCGCCTGTGGCAGTCAATTACAACGGAGTGTCGCTAATTCTAAAGTTTTAGATTTTCGGTGTGTTAATTGCACTGCAGAATATGAACTTAAAAGTAAGTCGGGTAAATTCACCAAGAAGGTTACGGATGGTGGATATTCAGCCATGATGACCAGACTAGCAGAGTCAAATAGTCCACACTTCTTTTTTATGAGTTATGACATGGCACGGTTATATAGTGAAAGATTTTTTCCTGGTACCTAGTCATTTTTTGCGCCCAATCGCGATTGAGGCACGTAAACCGCTTAGCTCAAAAGCAAAGCGTGCTGGATGGGTTGGATGTAATATCTTGCTTAATCAAGTGCCCGAAATTGGTAAAATTGATTACATTAAAGACGGGAAATTTATTGAAATTGATGTAGTAATGAATGCGTGGAAGAAAACATCATTTCTTGCTGAATCAAAATCGATAAACGCACGCGGTTGGACGATTGATGTGTTGAGTTGTGTGGAGCGTATTGGTCATCAGGAGTTTACGCTGGATCAAATGTATAAATTTGAAGCGATATTAACACGCCAATATCCGAACAATAATTTTATCAAAGATAAAATTAGACAACAGTTGCAAGTATTACGTGATCAAGGCGTGATAGAGTTCGTGAGTCGCGGCAAGTATCGTTTGATTAGCAAGTAACAGTCTTGCATTATGACATCCATCACCTCCCCCTGCATCCGCAACTGCTGTCTCAACGAAGACGATATATGTCTGGGGTGTTTTCGGCGTATTGATGAAATCGTGTGCTGGGGTGCTACTGAGGATGATGAGCGGCGGCGGATTTTATTGCGGGTGGCACAGCGACGAGCAGACTATCAATTGAAATTGCCCACTTTGAAAGACATAACGCATGATTAAGCTACCTAAGCACCGTTTTCATCTGGTTTTTTCCATCATCATGAGCGGCATGATGGTGACGGTGATGACGTTTGTAATTACGTGGGTGAATGTGGGTTTGAATCCGCATTTTTTGTTGCAGTGGTTACATGCAGCGGTGGTGGCTTTCCCGATTGCGATGCCATTGGTTTATTTGGTTGCCCCTGTGGCACGTAAATGGACGGCTAGGCTGGTCGAAATGTAATTGCCGTGTCACGCGATTGACGTAAAAATTTCATCAATTCAAGCTAGTTGTGGCACGCTTTTTTGACTATGCTCATGGCTTTTTGAGGTTATGCCGTGCAAGAATCCCCATTCAAAGGTAAGACTGGACCTAAGCGCGTAGTCAACGCTTTTTTTTATTCGGTTGACGGTCTAAAAGCGGCGTTGCGTCATGAGGACGCTTTTCGGCAGGAGGTTTTGCTGGCGGTACTGCTGATACCCTTGGCATTGTATTTAGAGCCTAGCGCGGTGGCTCGGGGGATGATGATAGGCTCAGTGTTGCTGGTGCTGATAGTCGAGTTGCTCAATTCTGCGGTAGAGGCGGCGGTTGATCGCATTTCTTTTGACCACCACCACTTAATTAAACGCGCTAAAGATATGGGGAGTGCGGCGGTATTGGTAGCATTGTTAAATGTGGCGGTAGTGTGGGGTTTGATTTTGTTTGCCTAGCCGCGTGCATGGTTTTCTGCCAGCGTTGCGTAATGCTGTGCTGAATACTGGAAATAGGCGATTTCTTCTGCGGTGAGGGCGCGTATGAGTTTGGCGGGGCGACCTAAATAAAGGTGTCCTGATAGCAGTGTTTTACCTTCAGCAACCAAGCTACCTGCGCCTAACATCACGTGTTTTTCGATAACGACATCGTCCATCACTATGCTGCCCATGCCGATGAGGCATTCATCTTGTATCGTGCATCCGTGCAAAATAACGCTATGCCCGACGGTGACGTAATTGCCGATAATGAGCGGCGCACCCATAGGCTTTTGCGGTGTTTTGTGGGATACGTGGAGCATACTGAGGTCTTGGATATTGCTGTGGTATCCAATATGAATGTGGTTCACGTCTGCTCGAATAACTGTATTGCACCACACTGAGCTATGTGCACCGATAGTGGCTTGCCCAATGACGCAGGCACTGGGATGCACCCAAGCAGATTCGGCGATTTCGGGCTGGTAATCTAGGTAGGGTGCAACGGATAAAGTTGGCATTGGGTGTCCTTGTTGGTTGGGCATAGCGCAGTTTCTACGATTATATGTGTCATAATTCTTGGGCGCACCTAAATTCCTTAAGCAAATTAACAATGACGATAGAAAATATGAATCCTTTACTGACCTGCACGGGCTTACCCGCATTTAATTTGATACAAGCTGAACACGTTACGCCTGCGATTGATAGCTTATTAGCGCAAAATACGACGCTGATGGCGCAATTGCTTACCTCGACAAGCGAACCGACTTGGGCTAATTTTGTTGTGCCGCTGGAAGATGCAAACGAGCGATTATCATGCGCTTGGGGGCCTGTTTCACATCTTAATAGCGTGATGAATAGCGATGCGTTGCGTGAAGTTTATAATGAAAATCTGCCTAAACTTACACAGTATTATGCTGAAATGGCACAAAATATAGCGTTATATGCCAAATATAAGCAATTGCACGCGCATAGTGCAAGCATGACGCTGCCGCAACAGCGAGTGATAGATAATGAGCTACGTGATTTTAAGCTAGGTGGTGCTGAATTAGCGGCTGAACAGCAGGCGCGATTTTTGGTGATACAAGCGGAGTCGTCTAAATTGGCATCGCAGTTTGAAGAAAACCTGCTGGATGCCACCAATGCGTTCAGCTTGGTGATAAGTGATCAGGCTGAATTAGCGGGCTTGCCTGACGATGTTGTGCAAACTGCGGCAGAATTGGCCGTCAAAAATGGCGTATCAGGCTGGCAATTGAGTTTGCATGGACCGTGCTTTGGCCCTGTGATGCAATATGCAGAAAACCGTCATTTACGTGAGCAAATGTATAAAGCATACAGCACTCGTGCGTCAGAATTCGGCCCAGCTAAGTGGGATAACACTGACATCATAACTCAGCTCATCGCATTACGCCATGAAGAAGCTACATTATTGGGCTATACCAATTATGCCGAATTATCATTAGCAACTAAAATGGCCGACTCGCCTGCACAAGTCGCTGATTTTTTGTTGTCATTGGCACAGCGTGCGCGACCTTCCGCAGAGGCGGATTTACTGGAATTACAGCATTATGCGGCATCCACACTGCACATAGCCGATTTGCAATCATGGGATGTGAGCTTTGCCAGCGAAAAACTGCGCGTAGAAAAATATGCTTATTCAGATCAAACCTTAAAACAGTATTTCCCCGAGGCTAAAGTTCTACAGGGCTTATTTAAGCTCATTCAGATGCTGTATGGCTTATCGGTTAGCTTGGCAAAAGCGGCAGTTTGGCACGCCGATGTGCGTTTTTATGAGATAAAAGATGCGCAAGGGCAGTTGATTGGGCAGTTTTATCTGGATTTATATGCGCGTGAACATAAGCGTGGCGGCGCGTGGATGAATGATGCGTTGGCACGCAGACGTAAGGGTGATACGCTGCAAATCCCTGCGGCTTATTTGACCTGCAATTTCTCCGCACCCGTTGGTGATAAGCCTGCGCTATTTACGCATGATGAAGTGATTACGCTGTTCCATGAGTTTGGGCATGGTTTGCATCATTTGCTCACCCAAGTTGAAGAGTTGGGCGTGTCGGGTATCAACGGTGTGGAGTGGGATGCCGTCGAGTTGCCGTCGCAGTTCATGGAAAACTTTTGCTGGGAGTGGGACGTGTTGCGGGAAATGACGCAACATGTAGATACCAACGAGCCGTTGCCGCGTGAGCTATTCGATAAAATGCTGGCTGCCAAAAACTTCCAAAGTGGTTTGCAAACTTTGCGTCAGGTCGAATTTTCTTTATTCGATTTGCGTTTGCATGACGGCGAAAATGCCGACGTACCCGTAATGCAAGTATTGCAACGGGTGAGAGCGCAAGTCGCTGTCATGTCGCCACCTGATTACAATCGCTTCCCGAATAGCTTCTCGCATATTTTTGCGGGCGGTTACGCGGCGGGTTATTATAGCTACAAATGGGCTGAAGTTTTATCCGCAGATGCGTATAGCTTATTTGAGGAACATGGCGTTTTGTCAGCCGATATAGGGCAACGCTTTTGGGATGAGGTATTAGCCGTGGGCGGTTCACGTCCTGCGTTGGATTCTTTTATCGCGTTTCGCGGGCGTGAGCCTAGTATCGACGCACTGTTGCGCCATAATGGCATGGCTGAAAATAATTAACGGAGGATGCTCATGAAGCAAGTATGGATAGCCGCACTGGCATTGGTCACTTTTCAATTAGCCCATGCGGGTGAAGTTTATCGTTGGGTGGATAACGCGGGTGTGGTGCATTATAGCGATCACGCGCCTGCTAATGCAGTCAAAAAACTGGAGCAACGCAAGCTGGAGAGCAATGTTATCGACGGTCAAGGCTCTTACGTGACGAAAGATGCGGCAACTAAAAACCCTGTGACGCTATATGCAGGGGATTGCGGACCATTGTGCGTTAATGCTAAAAATCTCTTAGATAAGCGCGGTATTCCTTACGCTTACAAAGACCCCGCAAAAAATAAAGAAGATAATTTTGCCTTAGAAAAACTCATCAACGGGCATGAATTACCCGTGCTAAAAATCGGCACCAATGTCGTTAAGGGCTGGGAACCTAACCGTTGGAATCAACTATTGGATGAAGCGGGATACCCTAAAACCGACATCAGTGGCGGGCGTAAAATGCCAGTCAATGCGGACAAACCAGCGGTGCAAACTAAGCCATGAAACTAGCCACATGGAATGTTAATTCACTCAAAGTACGATTGCCGCATTTGCTGGATTGGTTAGCGGCTGATCAAGCTGATGTGGTGTGCCTGCAAGAAACCAAAACCGAAGACGTGAATTTCCCTGCGGCGGCGTTAATTGCGGCAGGCTATCATGTCAATTACGTGGGGCAGAAAACGTATAATGGTGTCGCCATTGTTAGTCGTTATGCGTTAGCCGACGTAGCGATAGGCATACCTAATTGGGATGATGCTCAACAGCGCGTCATTGCCGCCACCATACTAGGCGTGCGCGTGATTTGTGTTTATGTGCCTAATGGGCAAGCGATAGGTAGCGAAAAATATACCTACAAACTGGCTTGGTTGCAGGCGTTACATGCCTATGTTGCCGCGCAATTGCTGATTTACCCGCGCTTAACCGTGTTAGGTGATTTCAACATTGCCCCCGCTGACGAGGATGTTTATGATGTAGAGGCGTGGGGTGAGGACATTTTAGTTTCGCCTGCAGAACGTGCGGCATTTGTGCAATTGCTGGATTTGGGGCTGGTGGATAGCTATCGTTTATTTGAGCAAGCACCTAGCAGTTTTACCTGGTGGGATTATCGTATGGCGGCATTCAGACGTAATAGAGGCGCACGTATAGATCACGTACTGTTATCGCAGACATTGGCGCAACACTGTGTGAGTTGTGTTGTTGATGTTGCGCCACGTAAGTTGGAACGGCCTTCAGACCACGCACCCGTGATAGCCACGCTGACGTTGTGACTAACGACCGATAATAAGTAATGCCCGTGCTAAAAAAGCATCGGCCACATCATCGTTAATAGTGAGTTTGATGAGTTTTTTGCAAGATAAAATAGTTGCTTCCAACGCCTCTGGCGTACCTTCAGTGTCTTCTATTTTTTTGACGATGCGTTCTGCGTTATTGCCTAGTAGCTCTTTGGCTATTTTGATAATCTGCACTTTGAGCAACAGCCCTGCGCCGCCTGATTGTGTAACCGTTGCATCTTGTATCGTCTTAACGTCATCGTGTATTAGCCCCAGCGTGTAGAGCTCTTTGAGCACACCGACGACATCACTCACCCAGAATACTTTTTTTGTCAGTGCGCCGACCGAGGTTTTACCGTCAACTGCAATCAATGCTCTGCGGTGATTTGACGATATTTCGTGTCCGTGACTGTGCGCAATTTCTTCACCCTTAGGGGTGCGAAATAAAATTAAATCGTTATGCATAGCTCACCTGATTTATGCTGAAGTTGTGAACCGAACACGATGACAGTATTTTCTGCCATCGTGCGTGGGGTTTATTCAGTTAATTCACGAATAATGTTGAAGATGAGGCGTACAGTAACCACCACATAAATTGCACCAAACAAGAAAATAAGTGAGATAACAGGCTGTAGCACTTCAGGGGGGATTTGGTCGAAGAACGGGGTGGCTAAATAACCCATAGTAAATAACACGACCAACACAGATAAAAAATTCCAGCGTTTACCTACCATGCCGCCAGGGATAGCCGATTTAAGTGACAAAACTAAATATAAGCAATAAAACATCGTTAAAATTGCTAATGCGTTGATAATCATTGTGACATCAAAATCCATTTTCGTGCTCCTCCTAAAATATGATAATTCTCTTATATACTACTGTTTTGTTGCTGTTTTTTATTGTACTAGCCTAGGTTTCAAAAAGCCATGTTTCTTTGATGATACTCAGCTTAAACTCACCCCTAACAAACTGCCGATGAAATAGGTAATTGTCCCCGCCGCACTACCTATACCCAACATGCGTAACCCGCCCCATAATGCGTGCCGCCCTGTAAATAAGCTGATACTCGCGCCAACTAAAAATAGCGCAATCGCGGTCATTAAAATACCGCTGATTAACGCTTTACTGCCTGAGCTGAGAACAAAAGGCAGTAAGGGGATGCCTGCGCCGATACAAAAAGCAATAAATGACGAAATTGCCGCGCTCCAAGGGGAGCCTAATTCATCAGGATTTAAGCCTAGCTCTTCACGTGCCAACGTATCCAACGCACGCTCTGGATCGGCAATCAGTGTATTGGCAACGCGTTCTGCTTCAACCTTGCTCATGCCTTTAGCCATGTAAATCAAGGCTAACTCAGCCGCTTCCTCCTCGGGATATTGCGCCAGTTCCTCACGTTCTAATCCGATTTGGTATTCAAACATCTCGCGCTGTGAGCGCACCGAAATGTACTCACCTGCGGCCATAGAAAACGCGCCTGCCAATAAACCTGCCAAGCCTGCGATAAGCACCATCTGATTGCCTGCAGACTGGTTCGTAGCCGCACCTGCTACACCTAAAATCAAGCTGGCATTCGATACTAAGCCGTCGTTGATACCAAATACAGCTGCGCGTAAATTGCCGTGACCGTCTAATTTATGTCGCTGTCCGACATCCGCTAAGGTTGTGGGCATGAGGTGATGGGTGGCGGCGGTGTTGTAAATCGCCATGCCTCGCACTTTCATCGCCGCCAGCACAGGCTTCATGGTGCGCGTGCCTAGACGTTGCACTAGGCTGGCAACCAAGCGGCTACGCATATCAGGGGTGAATTGTGCGGGGATAGGCATATTGGCTTTGATAAGCTCCGCCTCCCACAATACCGCCTGCTGATCAGCCGCGTGTGCCAGCTCGGTAAATAATGACTGATTAGGCGTACCCGCTTCGGTGCGGGCAATACAGCGATACAGATAAGCTGAACGCTTTTCTTCTAGCCAGCCTTCGAGTGCGTGATGATGTGAGCTCATGCTAATTAAACCTGTGTTAAACGGCGGTATTGTATGGTCTCAGCAATATGTTGCGTGCTGATGTTGGTTTCGTGATTAAGGTCGGCAACAGTCCGCGCCACTTTAAGTATGCGATGATACGCACGCGCCGATAGATTTAAGCGCGTAATCGCATTTTTAAGTAAGCTCATGCCCGCTGTATCAGGCGCACAGTAGGTATCAATTTCATTGCTGGCTAATAGGGCATTGGGTTTGCCTTGGCGATTCAGCTGTAAACTACGTGCCATGCTGACGCGTTGCTGTATGACATCGCTGGATTCCCCCGTTGCCGCGCTTAATAGCTCGTCTTGATGCAGGCTGGGGACTTCGATTTGTATATCTATTCTATCTAACAACGGCCCAGATAAGCGTCCACGGTAACGTGCAATTTGGTCGGGCGTGCAACGGCATTTACCTGAAATGTGTCCTAAATAGCCGCACGGGCATGGATTCATTGCGGCGATGAGCTGAAAACGTGCAGGGAAATCTACCTGCCGCGTTGCACGTGAAATAGTGATAGTGCCTGACTCTAGCGGTTCGCGTAGTACATCTAATACAGTGCGAGGAAATTCGGGTAGCTCGTCTAAAAATAGCACACCATGATGGGCTAAAGAAATTTCGCCTGGGCGCGGATTACTACCGCCACCCACTAATGCAACGGCCGAAGCGGTATGGTGCGGTGAACGCAATGGGCGTTGCCGCCAATTAGCGATACGAAAGCCACCGTTCAGTGATAATAGCGCGGCCGACTCTATGGCTTCGGTCTCGCTCATATCAGGCAAGATACCTGCGAACCGACTCGCCAACATGGATTTACCCGTACCTGGCGGCCCTGACATCAATACCGAATGCCCTCCTGCTGCCGCAATTTCCAGCGCACGCTTCACCCCTGCCTGCCCTTTGACTTCACTAAAATCAGCATAGTGCGCACGGGTTGCGGTGGTTAGGTAAGGCTGTTGCGTGAGCAAGGTGGTGCGCGTTAAATGGGCGCATACGGCCAATAAAGACTGTGCGGGATAGACTACGGCTCGTTCAACTAATGCGGCTTCTGCCGCACTGGCGGTGGGTAAAATAAACGCTCGCCCACTGGACACCGCACCCAGCGTCATCGCTAGTGCACCACGTATGGGGCGTAATTCGCCAGTTAATGCTAATTCACCTGCAAATTCATAATCGCGCAAGCTGGCGATGGGGATTTGTCCCGATGCGGCGAGTATGCCTATTGCAATGGCTAAATCATATCGTCCTGATTCTTTGGGTAGATCAGCAGGGGCAAGATTGACCGTGATGCGGCTAACGGGGAACTCAAAGCGCGAATTTTGTATCGCCGCACGCACGCGGTCACGCGCTTCTTTGACTTCTGCTTCAGGCAAACCAACAATAGTAAAGCTGGGTAAGCCATTCGCTAAATGCGCCTCAACGATAACTTCAGGCGCACTCATGCCCGTGAGTGCACGACTATGTAAGACGGCGATAGCCATGCGCAGAAAGCTAGTCGGGTTGTGGCGGGGTGATGGCTTTTTCTAGCTCTACTATACGCGCTTCCAGTTCAGTCAATTGCTCGCGCGTGCGTAACAAGACTTCTTGTTGCACGTCGAACTCTTCACGCGTCACTATATCCAGCTTTTGCAAGGCACTTTGTACTAATGCGCGGAGATTGTGTTCTATGTCTTTGAAAGGACCTTGATTGACAGCTTGGCTGATTTTGTCGCCAATGTCGTCGAGAAATTTTTGATTAGGTAGCATGGTGAGCCTCATGTTTAGTCAATAACGGTAGCATCATTCTAACTGGCAAATTGCTTAGCCGCTAGATAAAACAAGTAACGCATGATGGTGTAGTGCACACAATTGGTGCTGGTCTGTTTTTTGGTGCGTTAATTTAGTGCACCAAAAAATGGTGTGAATTTATTATAAAGCGTATCTAATTGATTTTAATAAATAAAAAAACTGGCACGAGTTGTGCTAAAACAGAGCCTGCAATGTTGCGATTTTTTTACATAGGAGTTTTTCGATGCGTACTTTGAACAAAACTATTCTAGCTGTTGCGTTAGCCGCTGTAACAGCCTCTGCATTTGCTGCTGATGCACCTGCACCAGCACCAGATTATACGCTCACGGCTAACGTTGGCGCAGTTTCCGATTACTATTTCCGTGGACAAACACAAACTTGGCATAAGCCTGCATTGCAAGGTGGTATCGATTTTGTGCATAGTAGTGGCTGGTACGCTGGTTTGTGGGGTTCTAGTGTTTCAGGTAATCAATATCCGAATGGGTCAGGTTTGGAGTTGGATTACTACGGCGGCTATAACGGCACAGTGGGGGATTTTGGCTATACCGCCGGCTTGTATGGCTATGAATACACGGGGGCGCATTACAATAATCCGCAAGGCACTAAATTTAATACCTTAGAGTTCAACATCGGCGGCTCTTGGAAGTGGGCGAGCGTGAAATACTCGCAAGCATTGACAGATTATTTCGGAGCCAACATTGATACAGGATTTACAGGAAAGTCTAGCGGTTCTAGCTACTTAGAAGCCAATATCGCTTATCCGCTGATGGATGATTTGACTTTGAATTTACATGCGGGACATACCAACTTCAAGTCTGATTTGGCTGCGGCTGTTAATGGCTCGACCAACCCAGATTATTCGGACTACAAAGTCGGTCTGACCAAAACCTTTACTGGCGGCTGGAATGTGGGTGCGGCGTATGTAGTCGCTACAAATAGCACAATATATGGCAATGTAGTATCTGCTGTTTCTACAGATACGGCTAATTTAGTCAAGGGTACCTTGGTTATTTCGGCAGGTCGTAGTTTCTAATGCGGCATTGACGGCACTGTATAAATGCCGTCATCTCATAAATTAAGGAGAAAACATGAAATTCGTTACGGCAATCATTAAGCCGTTCAAGCTCGACGAAGTACGTGAAGCACTTTCCGCCATAGGCGTGCAAGGCATCACTGTTACTGAGGTCAAGGGCTTTGGTCGGCAAAAAGGTCACACTGAACTCTATCGTGGTGCGGAATATGTGGTCGATTTCCTGCCTAAGGTCAAAATTGAAGCGGCAATTGCTGACGAATTGCTTGATCAAGTCATAGAGGCGATAGAAAAATCCGCGCACACTGGCAAAATCGGTGATGGCAAAATTTTCGTATTCAACCTAGAGCAAACCGTGCGTATTCGCACTGGTGAGTCTGGGTCTGAAGCACTATAAAGGGGAGAGCAAGATGAAAAAATGGCTCATCGCATTAAGTATGATATGTAGTTTAGGCATGGCAGGCATCAGTAATGCTGAAGATGTCGCGGCTACGCCAGCAACACCTGCTGCCACTGTGGCGGCTCCTGAAACTGCGGCGGTCGCGCCTGCGCCTGTTGCCGCACCTGTGGTAGCAGCACCTGCCGCAGCACCAGCACCCGTAGCCGACAAAGGCGATACTACTTGGATGCTGGTTGCAACGGCATTAGTCATTATGATGACTATTCCAGGTTTGGCATTGTTCTATGGTGGCTTGGTACGCTCTAAAAACATGCTGTCTGTGTTGACGCAAATCTTCACTATTTTCTGCATTATTTCAATACTGTGGGTGGTGTATGGTTACTCTATGGCGTTTACGCCTGGCAATGAGTATATCGGCGGTTTGTCTAAAGCCTTCCTCAAAGGTGTGGACGTTAATGCAATGGCTGAAACCTTCTCTAAAGGTGTTTATATTCCTGAGATGGTGTTCATGGTGTTCCAATTAACCTTTGCGGCGATTACGGTTGCGTTGATAGTCGGCGGTTTGGCTGAACGCGTTAAATTCTCAGCTATGATGATATTTGGCGTGCTTTGGTTCACTTTTGCCTACTTGCCTATGGCGCATATGGTTTGGTTCTGGGGCGGTCCTTCAGCGTTCAGCGACCCATCTGGCTTCTTGTTCGGCAAAGGTGCGTTAGACTTCGCAGGTGGTACAGTTGTGCACATCAACGCAGGTATGGCCGCTTTGATGGGTGCGATAGTGTTAGGCAAACGTATCGGTTACGGTAAAGAAGCGATGGCTCCGCACAGCTTGGTAATGACGATGATAGGCGCGTCATTATTGTGGGTGGGTTGGTTCGGCTTTAACGCGGGTTCTAATTTGGAAGCGACTGGTACTGCTGTATTGGCGATGGTCAACACCGTCGTTGCAACCGCAGCTGCTGCACTGTCATGGATGGCAATGGAATGGCTAATCAAAGGCAAACCTAGCTTGTTAGGTGTGACTTCTGGTGCGGTAGCAGGCTTGGTCGCAGTGACACCAGCGGCTGGTTTTGCAGGCCCTATGGGTGCGATAGTGTTGGGCGCAGTGACAGGTGCAGTTTGCTTGTGGAGCGTCACAGGACTTAAACATATGTTAGGCTACGATGATAGCTTGGATGTGTTTGGCGTACATGGTGTAGGCGGCATTATCGGCGCATTGGGTACGGCTATCGTGGCTAATCCAGCTTTGGGTGGTTCAGGTGTGTTTGATTACGCGGCTGGTAAAGTAGCTGAATACAGCACCTCTACCCAATTGGTCAGCCAGTTGTGGGCTGTGGGCACTGCCGTTATCTGGTCAGGTGTGGTCAGCTTCATCTTGTTCAAGTTAATTGATATGTTCATGGGTTTGCGTGTTTCTGAAGAAGAAGAGCGCGAAGGTCTGGATACCACAACTCACGGTGAACGTGCTTACAATATGTAAGCGTAATTACGTGAGCTGTGTTTGATAAAGGGTACTCAGAAATGAGTACCCTTTTTTAATGCCGTCGTTTTTAGATGATTATTTAGGTAAAATTTCTTTCAACAACGGCACGGTAATCGCCCGCTGGGTTTGTAGTGAATATCTATCTAGGCTATCCAATGCCGCCATCAGCGAGGGTAAATCACGCCGCCAGTGATGTATGAGGTATTCGGTGACATGTGCTTGCAAGCTTAGCCCACGGTCTTCGGCATGATGCGTGAGTACACGTAGTTTATCTGCATCCGATAATGGTTGAATCTGATAAATTAAATCCCAGCCCAAGCGCGTCGTTACATCAACGCGTAGCGGTAGTTGCATAGGCGCAACCATGCCCGCAGAAATTAGCCGCCCCTGCCCTTCTCGTACTTGGTTAATAAGGTTAAACAGCTTGATTTGGCTTTCGGCATCTAGTTGTTCTACATTATCAACAGCTATCAAGGCTAAATTTTCGGTGTCGGCATCGGTAAAATCGACCGCATTAAAATACGCCGCCGACATGCCTGTTGCTTGCGCTAATTTGACGCAGGCTTGTAGTAAATGGGTTTTGCCGCTACCTGTTGTGCCCCATAAATATAGCTGTGGTGTCGGGTCAGCCTGACTGATTAGCGCGTGCAATGCAGCGATTAACTCTGCATTGGCAGCGGTAACAAAATTCTCAAAACTCGCCGCTGGCGGATCAATAATATCCAATATCAGTTGTTGCATGACTCACAACGCGCTACGTGACGCACCTGCGTCGCTGAGTTGCTGTAAATAGCGTGCCCACAGCATATCTTGATGTTGACCAATTTCAAATAAATAATCCCAAGAGTAAATCCCCGTATCATGACCGTCGGAAAAGCTGGGCTTAATTGCATAGTTGCCAACAGGCTCGATGCCCGTAATCGTCACATCTTGCTTGCCCACCTGCATGACTTCTTGTCCATGCCCGTGTCCACGCACTTCGGCTGAAGGTGAAAATACACGTAAAAACTCGTCACTAAACTTAAATATACTACCTTCGTTAAATGCAACTTCAAGAATACGCGACGATTGATGTAGCTTTATTTCAGTTGGGATGGGGGTGTTTTTGTCTAAACCTGCCATGATAAACTCCTCTAAGTGGAATAGCTGTATTCATCATTATAGCGTGACTAGGCAGGTTCAAACGATACTAGCACTATCATAATACTCTGCAATACTAAAAGCAGCCCCTTTTTTATCTTTATCAGATACTAGCGGCGGACTGGTCAACATCCAATCTATGCCAATTTGTGGGTCATCCCAGCGTATGCAACGTTCTAGCGCGGGATGCCAGTAATCAGTCGTTTTGTATAGAAATTCAGCGGTATCTGACAGCGTCACAAAGCCGTGTGCAAAGCCTGGTGGTATCCACATTTGCTTTTTATTATCTGCCGATAGGGTTTCACCCAGCCATTTGCCGAAAGTAGGCGAGCTTTTGCGAATATCGACAACCACGTCAAATACGGCGCCCTGCACCACACGCACCAGCTTGCCTTGCGGTTTTTCAACTTGATAATGTAAGCCGCGCAATACGCCTTTGCTGGAGCGCGAATGATTATCTTGCACGAAATGCACCGGTGCGCCTAGCTGAGTTTCAAATTGCTGTTGATTAAAGCTCTCAAAGAAAAAGCCACGCGCATCGCCAAAAACTTTAGGTTCAATTAACAGAATATCAGGGATACTGAGTTGTGTAATGTGCATGAAGTTGCTTTCAAGTTAAAGTATGGTGTCTTTCAAAACACGCTGTAGATATTGCCCGTAGCCATTCTTAGCTAAAGGTTGTGCCAGTTTTTCTAATTGTGCATCGCTAATCCATTTTTTACGCCAAGCGATTTCTTCAGGGCAGGCAACCTTTAAGCCTTGACGCTTTTCTATAGTGGCAATATATTGTCCCGCCTCCAACAAAGAATCATGCGTGCCCGTATCCAACCAAGCATAACCGCGCCCCATGATTTCCACATTGAGCGTACCTTGCTCTAAATACAGGCGATTCAAATCGGTGATTTCCAGCTCACCGCGTGGTGATGGCTGTAAATTTTTAGCTAATTCAACGACTTGATTATCATAAAAATATAAGCCCGTCACCGCATAGTTAGATTTGGGTTGGGCGGGCTTTTCTTCCAGTGACAGCACCTTGCCGCTGGCATCAAACTCGGCTACGCCATAGCGTTCAGGGTCTTGTACATGGTAGGCGAATACGCTCGCGCCCTCGGTGCGTTGGGTGGCATTGTGCAATAGCTGGTTAAAATCATGCCCGTAAAACAAATTATCACCCAGCACCAAGGCACTAGGACTATTGCCGATAAAGTCCTCACCAATAATAAAGGCTTGCGCTAAACCATCAGGTGAATTTTGAACCGCGTATTGTAAATTCAGCCCCCATTGCGAACCATCACCCAATAATTGCGCAAAGCGTGGTGTATCCTGCGGTGTGGAAATAATCAAAATTTCGCGTATTCCCGCCAGCATCAGCGTGCTTAGCGGGTAATAAATCATAGGCTTGTCGTACACTGGCAATAGTTGCTTACTAATCGCCAATGTGGCAGGGTGTAAGCGCGTGCCTGATCCGCCTGCTAAAATAATGCCTTTACGTTGTGTTGTCATAATGTGTACTTTATAAAATTTCAGTCAACATGCGAGCAACGCCGTCATGCCAATCGGGTAGGGTTAAGTCGAAAGCAGCGCGTAGCTTTTGCGTATCTAGCCGTGAATTATGCGGACGTGTCGCGGGGGTAGGAAAAGTGCTGGTCGGCACTGGCGTGATATTCGCCAACGTGGTTTTGAGCGCAATGCCTGCCGTTTCGGCTTGTGCAATCACAAATTGCGCATAACCATGCCAAGTGGTCTCGCCGCTGGCGGCTAAGTGATATAGCCCCGCTAATTGCGGATTACACATCACACTACGAATCGCGTGTGCGGTGACATCGGCGAGTAAATCCGCCCCTGTTGGTGCACCGAACTGGTCATCAATGACCGTCAACTTATCGCGCTCTTGCGCTAAACGTAACATAGTTTTGGCAAAATTGCCGCCACGTGCGGCATAAACCCAACTGGTACGAAATATCAAATGCCGCGCACAATTTGCGGTAATCAACCGCTCGCCTTCCAGCTTAGTCGCGCCATAAACATTGAGCGGCGCAGTGCTATCCGTCTCGCGCCAAGGTGTGTCACCACTGCCATCAAATACATAATCGGTCGAGTAATGCACCAGCCAAGCCCCGCAACGTTGCGCCGCTACCGCCAGCGCACCCACCGCCAGCGCGTTGACTTGTTGCGCCATGTCCGCGTCGCTTTCCGCTTTATCCACAGCGGTATAAGCGGCGGCATTCACTATCACGTCAGGACGTATCGCATCTACGGTATCCGCTAACCCTCGCAGATTAGCAAGGTCGCCGCAGTACGCCGTACTCCGCGCATCCAGCATGATTAGCTCACCTAAGGGGGCAAGGCTGCGCTGCAACTCCCAACCGACTTGTCCGTTTTTGCCTAAAAGTAGAATTTTCATAATCAGCGTTGCGCGTAATTAGTTGTTACCCAATCTCGATAAGCACCCGATTGCACATTGGCTACCCAATCCGCATTATCCAAATACCAAAGCACGGTTTTGCGTATGCCTGTAGCGAAAGTCTCGGCGGGTCGCCAGCCGAGTTCGCGTTCTATTTTGCTTGCGTCTATGGCATAGCGTCTATCATGCCCCAAGCGGTCGGCAACGTAGGTGGCTTGCTCGATATAGGGCTTGCCATCTGCGCGTGGGCGTAGCTCATCGAGTAAGGCGCATACGGTTTTTACAATCTCAATATTGGGCATTTCATTCCAGCCGCCTATGTTATACACCTCGCCTACACGACCTGCATCAAGCACACGGCGGATTGCACTGCAATGATCTTTCACATACAGCCAATCGCGTATTTGCATACCATCACCATAAATCGGCAATGACTTGCCCGCTAAAGCATTGACTATCATCAACGGTATGAGTTTTTCAGGGAAGTGAAAAGGACCGTAATTGTTTGAGCAATTAGTCGTCAGCACAGGCAGACCGTAAGTATGGTGATATGCTCGCACGAGATGGTCGGACGCGGCTTTAGAAGCCGAATACGGGCTATTCGGCTCATAGCGATGCGTTTCCGTGAACGCAGGCTCATCTTTGGCTAACGAACCATAGACTTCGTCGGTAGAAACATGCAAAAAGCGAAAATCCGCTTTATCCGCACCCGCCAAACCACCCCAATAAGCCCGCACCGCTTCTAGCAAGCGAAATGTGCCGACGATGTTGGTCATAATAAAATCTTCAGGTCCGTGTATCGAGCGGTCAACGTGTGACTCTGCCGCAAAATTAACCACCGCGCGCGGTTGATGACACGCAAGCAAATCGGACAGCAATGCGCTATCGCCAATATCGCCGTGGACAAAAGTATGTCGCGCATTGCCATCCAAACTAGCCAAATTCGCCCGATTACCCGCGTAGGTGAGGTTGTCGAGATTGATAACAGGCTCATCACATTGCGCGAGCCAGTCGAGAACAAAATTAGAGCCGATAAAACCAGCTGAACCCGTGACTAAAATCATGATGAAAATTCCACAGAGAGTTAGGAGCAAATAAAACGGCAGTTGTCTTCAATTAAATAATCGCGTCAACGCGAGTCCAGGGTCGTCTGCACGCATAAAGGCTTCGCCGACTAAATAAGCATACACGCCGTGTTCGCGCATGAGTGTGACATCGCTGGCTTGGTGTATGCCGCTTTCGGTGATAACGATGCGGCTGTCGTCTATTTGTTTGAGTAGCTGTAGGGTGGTATCCAGGCTGGTTTCAAAAGTGCGCAGATTGCGGTTGTTAATGCCTAGCAATGGGGTGTTGAGCTGTAATGCGGTGTTAAGCTCGCCGCTGTTGTGTGATTCTACTAATACTGCCATACCAAGCTCAGTGGCGAGGGCTTCGAGGGCTTGCATTTGCGCTAAACTTAATGCCGAGACGATAAGCAAAATCGCATCCGCACCCATAGTGCGGGCTTCATAAACTTGGTATGGGTCAATAATAAAGTCTTTGCGCAACACGGGTAGTTCGCAAGCGGCACGGGCGGCAATTAAATAATCGACACTACCTTGGAAGTAATCTACATCAGTGAGCACTGACAAACATGCTGCACCGTGCTGGGCGTAGCTTTTGGCAATTTCTGCGGGCTGGAAATCGGCGCGGAGCAGGCCTTTCGATGGGCTGGCACGTTTGATTTCAGCAATGACCGCAGGCTGTTGCTGACGCACGCGGCTTTGGATTGCGCCGATAAAGTCACGTGGTGCGGGCATCGCCAAAGCACGTGCCTTGATTTCGGCTAACGGAATATGGCTACGTGCGGCGTTGATTTCGCGGTGTTTGGTGGCGAGGATTTTATTGAGTATGTCAGACATGTAGGCTTAGTTCACGGAGTTGGTCGAGTTTGCGCATAGCCGCGCCCGAGGTGATTTGTTGCTGCGCTAATTGCACGCCTGATGCGAGGTCTGGCACTATGCCTGCGACATAAATCGCCGCGCCTGCGTTGAGTGCGACAATGTCGCTGGCGGCACGGTTTTCATTATTAAGTGCGGCGATGAGCAGTGCTTTTGCCGTATCTAAATTAGCCACAGCCAGCTCGGCATTACTGGCGCGGACTAGCCCAAATTGTTCAGGCGTGATTTCATATTCAGTTACCGTGCCGTTACACAGCTCGGCGATATAACTCACGCCACTTAAACTCAGCTCGTCCATGCCATCTGCGGCATGGACGACCATGACATGCTGGCTACCTAGCGTTTGCAATACGTGTGCCAATTTGCCTGTGAGCTCACGAGCGAATACGCCCATGACTTGATTGGGCGCATTGGCGGGGTTAGTCATAGGGCCTAGCAGATTAAATAAGGTACGTACACCCAGCTCGCGACGTACAGGTGCGGCGTGTTTCATCGCGCTGTGGTGGTTGGGCGCGAACATAAAACCGATGCCTATTTCCTGTACGCAGCGTGCAACCTGTTCAGGACTGAGGTTGACGTTGATGCCCAAGGCTTCGAGTACGTCGGCACTGCCTGAGGTGGATGAAACTGAACGCCCACCATGCTTGGCAACATTCGCCCCCGCCGCCGCTGTGACAAAGGCGGCGGCAGTGGAAATGTTGAATGTGTGCGCACCATCACCGCCTGTGCCGCAGGTATCGACTAAATGCGGCAGGTGCGCTAACGGTACTTTGGTGGACAAGCTACGCATCACTTCCGCCGCCGCCGCGAGTTCGGTCACGCTTTCGCCTTTGCAACGCAAACCGACTAAAAAAGCAGCGATGAGTGGCGGCGATAGCTCACCTGTCATGATGGCGCGCATGATGTCGTGCATTTGCGCGTGGCTTAAATCTTGTTTGGCTATGAGCTGGTTGAGCAGTGTTGCGGTATTTATCATGCTCATGCTTTCAGGAAGTTAGCGAACATTTCATGCCCGTATTCTGTGAGTATGGATTCAGGATGAAATTGCACGCCTTCAACTGCCAGCGTTTTATGGCGTACGCCCATGATTTCGCCGTCGTCTGTCCAAGCGGTGATCTCTAAGCAGTCTGGCAAAGTTTCGCGCTCGATAACCAGCGAATGATAGCGCGTGGCGCGGACAGGATTGGGCAAACCTGCGAATACGCCCGTATTGTGATGATGCACCATAGAGGTTTTGCCGTGCATGAGCTGTTGGGCGCGGATGATATTGCCGCCAAACGCTTGCCCTATGCTTTGATGCCCTAGGCATACGCCCAATATTGGCACTTTGCCCGCGTAGGCTTGTATTAACGGTACGGAAATGCCCGCCTCCTTTGGTGTACACGGTCCTGGTGAAATAACGATATGGTCGGGTTGCAACGCGGCTATCGCATCTAAATCAATTTCATCATTGCGAAACACGCGCACCTCCGCACCTAGCTCGCCCAAGTATTGCACGATGTTGTAGGTGAAGGAGTCGTAATTATCTATCATCAGTAACATATTATTCTCCCGTTCCTGTGAGGCCAGCCTGCGCCAGTTCGGCGGCGCGGATAACGGCACGGGCTTTGTTTTGGGTTTCAGTCCATTCGCTATCAGGTATGGAGTCCGCTACGATGCCCGCCCCTGCTTGCACGTAGAGCATATTGTCTTTGACCACGGCGGTGCGGATAGCAATAGCTAAATCCATAGATCCATTAAAGCTTAAATAGCCTACTGCACCTGCGTAAATGCCGCGTTTGCTGGGTTCGAGTTCGTCTATGATTTCCATCGCCCGTACTTTGGGTGCGCCTGATACCGTGCCTGCGGGGAAGGTCGCACGCAGCACGTCCATTGCTGTTAAGCCAGGTTTGAGCTTGCCTTCGACATTGGAAACAATGTGCATCACATGGGAATAGCGTTCGATTTGCATGTTTTCAGTGACTTTGACGCTCCCTGTGACGGCGACGCGCCCAGCATCATTGCGCCCTAAATCTAGCAATTGCAAATGTTCTGCGCATTCTTTAGGGTCGGCTAATAGCTCCGCTGCCAATGCGGTGTCGGACTCGCGGTTTGCCCCGCGTGGACGTGTGCCAGCTATAGGGCGCACGGTGACGGTATCGTCTTCTAAGCGCACGAGGATTTCAGGTGACGCGCCGACCACGTGAAAGCCGCCCATGTCGTAATAAAACATGTACGGCGATGGGTTCAAGCTACGCAAGGCGCGATAAAGCGTGAGCGGGCTGGCGTGAAACGGGCGCGACATGCGCTGGCTTAATACTACCTGCATGATGTCGCCATTGAGTATATATTCTTGCGCCCGTACCACGGCGGCTTTGAATGCCGCTTCGCCGAATTCTGAGGTGACTTCGGCGGGGGCAACGGGCTCGATATGCGGGATTTTGAGCGGCGCACGTAATTGCTGAGTGAGTTCATTCAGTCGCATATAACCACGGCTGTAAGCGTCTGCCTCTAGCGGGTCAACATAGACTATTAGACTCAATGTGCCGCTAAGGTTATCAACCACAACCAGTTCTTCTGTCAGTAATAACAGGCTGTCTGGCGTGTGTAAGGTGTCGTTTTTATGGCTGTGCGCTAGGCGTTTTTCGATATAACGCACGGTATCGTAGCCAAAATAACCCGCTAAACCACCTGAAAAACGCGGCAAATTGGGTAAATCTGCGGCGTTAAAGCGTTGTTTATAAGCCTCGATAAATGCGAGTGGGTCTGGGCTGTCGTGCTGTTCTATTTTAACGCCGTCTGTTTCCACGCTGACGATATGCCCATGTACGCGTAATACGGTACGGGCAGGCAAGCCGATAAATGAGTAACGCCCAAATTGCTCACCGCCAACGACGGATTCCAGCAGATACGAATAAGGTGCATTAGCCAGTTTAAGGTAGATGGAAAGCGGCGTATCCAGATCCGCAGGGAGTTCGCGGGTAAGCGGGATACGGTTATAGCCTAGTTTGGCGAGTTCAAAAAATTGTTGTTCAGTCATGATGATGCCTGCCTTATACGATGAGGTTTTAGAGTATGCGAGTTTATTGCGTGTCGCATCTCCGCCATCGTGTTACTGATTTCATCATATAGGCAAATAGCATGATTAGGCTTTAACCGTTAGTTTTGCCGCATCTAATAGCGTAGGGGTCACTGCATCTAAATCCAGCTCTTCTACCGCGCGACCGCGATTGTAACCGTAAGGCACGCAGAATACAGGGCAACCTGCAGCGCGGGCGGCTTGCGTGTCGTTTAACGAATCACCGATGAGCAGTAATTCAGCGGGTGCAACGCCAAAATGCTGGCACGCGTGCAATAACGGCAGTGGATCTGGCTTGCGTTTAGGCAAGCTGTCACCTGATAAAATCAGCTCGAAATAGTCAAACAAACCCGTGTCTTTCAGCAGTGGCAGGGTGTAGGCTTCGGCTTTGTTGGTAATGCAGGCAACGTGTACGCCCATCGCTTTGAAGGCTTCCAAGCCTGCGACTACGCCATCAAATGGGCGTGAGTAAAGTGACACATTGGCGGCGTAATGTTTTTGGTATAAAGGAAAGGCGCGAGCGAACAACTCAGCATCGGGTTCGGCTTCCATATCGCCTGTTAATACGCGTTTTGCCAAGCGTGATACGCCATTGCCGATGTAGGTTTTAATTGTTGCCAACGGTACGGCTGGCAAGTTTAATTCTGCCATCATCAGCTCGGCGGCGTGCGCTAAATCAGGCGCGGTGTCTAGCAGCGTGCCGTCTAAATCAATAACAACCGCTTTGATTGCAATAGGAAATTTCATATTAAGCCTTAGCCAATTCTGCACGCATTGCGGCAACAACGGTATCGTAACGGTTAGGATCGGTGTCTTTAGGCGAGCCAAAAATAGCAGAACCTGCGACAAATACGTCTGCACCTGCACGGGCGATTTCAGCGATGTTATCGACTTTAACGCCGCCATCGACTTCTAACCAGATGTCACGCCCCGACGCGTCTATGCGTTGACGTACTGCGCGGATTTTGTTTAATGTTTCAGGAATGAATTTTTGACCGCCAAAACCAGGGTTGACTGACATCAGCAATATCATGTCAACTTTGTCCATTACGTGATCCAAATAGCTCAATGAAGTCGCGGGGTTAAATACCAAACCCGCTTTACAGCCACATTCTTTGATTAACGCTAAAGTACGGTCGATATGATCAGATGCTTCTGGATGAAATGTAATCATGTTCGCCCCAGCTTTAGCAAAATCAGGGATAATGCGGTCAACTGGCTTTACCATGAGATGCACGTCGATGAATGCGTCAGTGACAGGACGTAAGGATTCGCATACTAAAGGGCCGATAGTCAGATTAGGCACATAATGGTTATCCATTACGTCAAAGTGAACAATGTCTGTGCCAGAAGCAATCACATCATTGACTTCTTGTCCTAATTTAGCGAAATTTGCAGATAAAATGCTAGGTGCGATACGGAACTGTCTAGACATGATGCTTCCTTATAGTGAATTAAGCGATAATTGGTTAATTTTTAGATTTTACCTTGAATTGCGTGCCAATAACAGCACGCCACCACAGAAAGATAGCCATGGGCGACAGTAGGAAAAACCACATTACCGTGAGTGTAAACACTGCTTATTTAGCAGAACAGTCCGACCCTAACGTCGAACGCTATGTGTTCGCTTACACCATTACCATTGCCAACACAGGTACGCAAGCCGCGCAATTAGTATCGCGGCACTGGGTAATCACCGACGCAGAAGAGCGCGTGCAAGAGGTGCGTGGCTTAGGCGTAGTGGGTGAGCAACCCATGCTCAAGCCAGGCGAGGCGTTTGAATATACCAGCGGTACCGCCCTGAATACGCCTGTGGGCACGATGCGCGGTAGTTATCAGATGATAGCGGCAGACGGTGAGCATTTTGACGCGGATGTTGCCTCATTTGTGTTGGCAATGCCGCGTACACTGCATTGATTTAACGCTTGCGCTAATGCCGCGCTCGCTCGCTATACAAGAACCCGAATTAAGCCCCGCCGCACGTCGTGTGCTGGCGGCTTTGCTGTTCTCACTGGGTGTGCATGGCGCAATTATCGGCTTGGTGCAAATCGCGCCTACCAGCAAAGTTAGCGTGCAAAAGCAACAAGTCATGCAGGTGCAGTTTTCGCCTGCCGCAACCAGTTCGCCAGCGCAGGCCGTCGATGCGCAGGCAATAGCCGTCCCCATTATGCACGCGCTGGCGCAATCGAGCACCAGCGTGCCGTTGATGGATGCCGTGCCATCTGTGACTGCCACCACCGTTACGCCAGCCGTTGTTGCTGCAACAGCAGACAATGCGACTGCCGACACGATAGCCACTAACAAAACCAACCTGCCGCAACTAGATTTG
This sequence comes from Sulfuriferula sp., assembly GCA_013140765.1. Taxonomy (GTDB): domain Bacteria; phylum Pseudomonadota; class Gammaproteobacteria; order Burkholderiales; family Sulfuriferulaceae; genus Sulfuriferula. The sequence continues at coordinate 126,406 of JABFSE010000003.1, read as the reverse complement.
CCGTTATCCGTCGATAGCACTTATTACACCGCCAAAGAAGTCGATGTGCACCCCCGTGCGCTCAATAATATACAGCCTGTTTATCCAGAAGCGGCAGCAAGCAGCAACCAGCAAGGCTGGGTGATATTGCGCATTAAGCTCGATGAAATGGGGCGCGTGGAAAGCGTTAAAGTTGCTGACGCTACACCTGCGGGCGTGTTTGACGAATCTGCTTTAACCGCATTCAAACAAGGGCGATTCGCGCCTGCACAAAAATCTGGACGCGCCGTTAAGTCGCTGGTAGAGATAAAAGTCTGGTTCAAGCTGGAATAAGGTAAAATATGCCCCGAAGCTGATCAAGCAATCGCTGCCTTGAGTAATCAGGGGGGAGGAAAGTCCGGGCTCCATAGAGCAGGATGCCAGTTAATGGCTGGCCGCCGTGAGGCGAGGAATAGGGCCACAGAGACGAGTAAATCCATCGCAAGATGGATGGATGTGAAACGCGGTAACCTCCATCTGGAGCAAGACCAAATAGGCAGGCGTTGAAGCTGCTCGCTGAGCCTGCGGGTAGGTTGCTTGAGCGTTTGGGTGACCAAACGCCTAGAGGAATGATTGCTCACGACAAAACCCGGCTTATCGATCAGCTTCACCTTCATTTTTTCAATACATCTGCAAATCATTTGACGCTCTGCAAGCGGTCAATTTAAGCATCGTCGTTACCTAATAACGCACTTTCAATATCTGCGCTATGTGCTTAATTATCTTCGTATATTAGCATTTGTTTATATGCTAAGTCTTTGTAATTTATAAATAAATTCAGACTCGTCCTTGACCCTGTAGGGATTATTATCTATAGTGGTGTTATGTGGTAAAAAGTGGCGAAAAGTGGTGAGTTTTTGCCCTCATTTTCAAATAAAGGTTTTTAAGTATGTTTCGAGGCGTGACAACATTAAGTCTGGATACTAAGGGTCGGCTGGCAGTGCCGTCCAAGTATCGTGACGCGTTGTTGGCGCACGGCGATGGGCGCGTTGTGGTAACGGCTGACCCTAGCCAGTGTTTGTTGTTGTTCCCCTTGCTCGAGTGGGAGCCTATCGAGAAAAAATTAAACAGCTTGTCCAGCTTCAATCCTCAAACCCGCAGTTTGCAACGTTTGCTAATCGGTAATGCGGTTGATTTAGAGCTGGATACTGCTGGGCGCATTCTATTGCCCGCCATGTTGCGTGAATTTGCTGCGTTGGATAAAAGCGTGGTGATGGTGGGTCAAGGTGCGAAATTTGAACTGTGGAGCGAATCACGCTGGCAAGCGCAAATGGATGCGGCATTGACCTTTAGTGACGGCATCATGCCTGATGAGTTGGCGGGTTTTTCATTGTGAGCTTGCAACACGAGACTGTTTTATTGACAGAGGCCGTTGCGGCATTAGCGATTAAAGCGGGCGGTATTTATGTCGATGCGACATTTGGTCGCGGTGGGCATAGCCGCTTGATATTAAGCCAGCTGGGTGAGTCTGGGCGTTTATACGCTTTCGATAAAGACCCCAAAGCGGTGGCGGCTGGGGCATTGATAAACGATGTGCGATTTGAATTGATACATAGCGGTTTTGAGCACCTAGCGACAGAATTGGCACAGCGTGGTGTGATTGAAATTGACGGCGCGTTAATGGATTTAGGTGTGTCATCGCCGCAACTGGATGAGGCGGAGCGTGGTTTTAGTTTTCGCTTTGATGCGCCGCTAGATATGCGTATGGACACGACGCGTGGGCAAACGGCGGCGGCATGGCTGGCAAGCGTAGCTGAAATCGAATTACGAGAGGTGATTAGTCAATATGGTGAAGAGCGGTTTGCTAAGTCGATTGCAAGAGCGATTGTTGCGCAAAGAGCAGTCGCGCCAATTACAACCACAAAACAACTTGCGCAACTTGTCGCGGCCGTTATCCCTAGGCATGAGCCAGGGCAGAGTCCCGCGACACGCACCTTTCAGGCTATACGGATTTACATCAACCGAGAGCTTGAAGAATTGTCGATAGCCCTGCCCGCAGTAGCGGGCTTATTAACTTCTACGGGTCGCCTCGCGGTGATTAGTTTTCATTCGCTGGAAGATCGAATTGTGAAGCGGTTTATGCGGGAATTATCCAGTCCGCCGAGCTTGCCTGCACGGTTGCCAATTAAAGCTGTGGATATACCGACGGCAAAAATGCGCCTAATTGGGCGAGCGACCAAACCCAGTGCCGAAGAAATAGCGCGTAACCCGCGTGCACGTAGTGCCGTTATGCGTGTGATGGAGGCGGTGTGAGTAAGTGGCATTTGGCATTGTTAGCGATAGTTGTCGTGAGCGCATTTGCAGTCGTCACCAGCCAGCACCAAGCGCGGCAAACCTTTATCGCGCTGGAGCGGGCGCAGATACAGCAACGTGCGCTTGAGGTTGAATGGGGTCAATTGCAATTAGAGCAGAGCACGTGGGCGATGCACGCCAGAGTAGAAAAATTGGCGACAGAAAAACTGCAAATGCAGTTGCCTGATGCGGCGCACGTGCAAGTGGTGTACGCAGGCAAAGTGCAGGGTGTGGTGCAATGAGTCGTATTGCGAGCCGTCCGACTAGTCATTTACTGGAGCTGCATTTAGTCAGCTGGCGGGCGTATTTCGTGCTCGGCGCGATATTGCTGATGTTGTTGATATTGGCGGGCAGAGCCATTTATTTGCAGAGTTTGCGTCATGAGTTTTTGCAACGCAAAGGCGATGCGTTAGCTAGTCGCGTCGTTGAGCTACCCGCACATCGAGGCATGATAGCGGATAGAACAGGCGAACCGTTGGCAATTAGTACGCCCGTAGAATCCTTGTGGGCGAATCCTAGCGCGGTGCAATTAAGCCCGTCGCAACTCAAGCAATTGGCGGCAGTGCTAGGGATGTCAGCGCAAGAAATACAGGTAAAACTGGCGGCAAAAGAAAAAGAATTTGTGTATATCAAACGCCGCTTACCGCCTGATCAAGCGGCGGCGGTGGCGCAATTAGGTATCGCAGGCATGGCGTTGCAACGCGAATATCGGCGTTATTACCCAGCGGGTGAAGTGGCCGCACATTTATTAGGTTTTACTGGGCTGGATGACAGCGGGCAAGAAGGCATGGAGCTGGCGCATCAAGCTACTTTGGCGGGTGTGCCTGGCAGTCGCCGTGTGTTGAAAGACCGTAAAGGTAACATTTTTGAAGACCTGGCGAGCATATTAAGCCCTAAACCAGGTCAGGATTTAACGCTATCTATAGATATGCGTTTGCAATATCTGGCTTACCGCGAATTGCAGGCGGCCGTATTGGCGAATAAAGCCAAGGCGGGGGCGATAGTGGTGTTGGACGCAAAAACAGGTGAGATTTTGGCGTTGGCCAATGTCCCATCATTTAACCCAAATAATCGAGAGGGCGTAAAGCCGTGGCAAATGCGTAATCATGCAGTCACCGACGAGTATGAACCTGGCTCAACCATGAAACCGTTTACTATCGCGGCGGCAATGGACACGGGCAAGTATCGTCCTGACACGCTGATAGATACCGACAATGGTAGCTATGTGGTTGGCACTAAACGCATCCATGATGCGCACCCGCATGGCATGTTGACGGTGTCGCAAGTGATACAAAAATCCAGCAACGTCGGCGCGTCTAAAATTGCTTTGTCTATGTCGCCCGAATATATGTGGACAGAATTTCACAATGCTGGATTTGGCATCGTGCCGCAAGTTGGTTTTCCAGGTGCGGCATCGGGTAGTTTGCGTCCTTACCAAAAATGGCGGCCGATAGAGCAGGCAACCATGTCTTACGGTAATGGCATTTCTGTGAGCTTGTTGCAATTAGCGCAGGCTTATACCGTGTTTACCAATCATGGTGTGATTAAGCCCGTGACCATGTTAAAACTGAATGGCGCAACGCCAGTGGGTACGCGCGTGTTTAGTGCGCAAAGCGCAGATGCGGTGATACCGATGCTGGAAAGCGTTATCAGCGTAGAAGGTACTGCCCCGCAAGCGGCGATAGAGGGTTATCGCGTCGCAGGTAAAACAGGTACGGCGCATAAGCCCGATAGGGGCGGCTATTCAGCGGATAAATACATCGCTTCGTTTATCGGTTTTGCCCCCGCGAGTAATCCACGGCTGATTATTGCCGTTATGGTTGATGAGCCTGCGGCGGGGCAGTATTACGGCGGCACGGTATCCGCGCCCGTGTTTAAGCAAGTGATGCAAGGTGCGTTACGGCAACTGGATATTGCGCCTGATAAACCGATTACGCAAAGACCTATTCCTGCGGCAACAACAGGGGAGGATGAATCGCTATGAGTACGCACCGCGCTCAAACAGCCGCTAAAGTGATAGCGGCTTTCGCGCATTTAGGCGTGACGGGTATTGCTAGCGATAGTCGGCAAATACAGGCAGGCATGATATTCGCGGCTTACCCAGGTGAGTCGGGTGACGGCAGACGTTATATTGCGGCGGCAATAGCCGCAGGTGCTCTGGCGGTGGTGTGGGAGGCGGCGGATTTTGTGTGGCCACATGAATTTGCTCACGTACCGAATATCGCCGTGGTGGATTTGCGTGATGCCTTGGGTGATATTGCCGCCAGCGTGTATGGCAACGCCAGCGCGGATATGTGGATTATTGGCGTGACGGGGACGAACGGCAAGACATCGTGTACGCAATGGATAGCGCAGGCACTTAATCAGTTAGCGCGTAAAACAGCGATTATCGGCACCTTAGGTAATGGCATACCGCCCGATTTGCATTACACAGGCAATACCACCCCTGACGCCACGTTGCTACACGCGGCGTTGCGTGCGTATCGCGGTGCAGATGCGCAAGCGGTGGCGATGGAAGTGTCGTCGCATGGACTAGACCAAGGTCGCGTGCATGGCGTGCAATTTGATGTCGCTGTGCTGACTAATTTTACCCAAGATCACTTGGATTATCACGGTGATATGACGAGCTATGCGGCGGCAAAAAGTAAGCTGTTTAATTGGTCTGGCTTACGTTACGCGATTTTGAATATAGATGATGAACTCGGTCGGCAACTAGCGACGCAGACCGCTGCTAAAGTAGTGAGCTATGGTTTTGGTGCGGCAGATGTGCATGGCAGTGATTTGCAGTTGTCATTAGCGGGGTTGTCCATGCAGGTTGATACACCGTGGGGTAACGGGCGATTAACATCGGCTTTGTTAGGTCGTTTTAACGCGCATAACTTGTTGGCGAGTTTGGCCGTTTTATTGGTTAGCGATGTGTCATTTGCAGATGCTTTGCGCACACTGGGGCAATCTCATGCAGTGGCTGGGCGTATGCAAACGCTGGGCGGGGGCAATCAGCCTTTGGTGGTGGTCGATTACGCGCACACCTCCGACGCGCTAGAAAAAGTGTTGCAAACTTTACGTGAGTTGAATCCAGCAGGGCAATTGTGGTGTGTGTTTGGTTGCGGCGGTGACCGCGATGTAGGCAAGCGTCTGTTGATGGGCGCGGCGGCAAGCCGTTATGCGGATACGTGTGTGCTAACTTCCGATAATCCGCGCAGTGAAGACCCGTTAGCGATTATTGCCGCCATACAGGCAGGGATGAATGGACAGGAAAGCGTGATAGCAGACAGAGCGCAAGCAATTAACCATGCTATTGAGCAGGCGCAAGCAGGAGACATAGTGTTAATTGCAGGTAAAGGACATGAAGATTATCAGGAAATCGCGGGCGTAAGACAGCCGTTTAGCGATGTGGCTGTGGCGCAAGCCGCATTACAAGCGAGGGGCGCATGATGTGGACGACGCACGCGGCGGCTCATGCTATTTCGGCGCAATTCATCGGTGCAGATGCGGCTTTTACGCGTGTCACCAGCGATAGCCGTGATATACAAGCGGGCGATTTATTTGTGGCGTTACGCGGTGAAAAGTTTGACGGGCATGACTTTGTGCACCAAGCCTTCACGCTGGGTGCGGCGGCGGTGATGGTCGATACGCAAGCCGATGTGGCTGGCGTGCCCGCTATTGTGGTGGCCGATACGCGGCTGGCTTTGGGGCAGCTTGCCGCTGTATGGCGGCGCAAAATGCCTGCGCGGTTGTTAGCGATTACGGGTAGTAGCGGCAAAACCTCGGTCAAAGAAATGTTAGCCGCGATTTTGCGCGTCGCCGTCGGTGATGCGGCAGTGCTGGCGACACAAGGAAACTTGAACAATGACATAGGTATGCCGCTGACTTTATTGCGTCTGCGAGCTGAACATCAATTTGCCGTAGTGGAGATGGGCATGAATCACACGGGTGAAATCGCCTATTTAACCCACTTGGCGCGACCTGATGTGGCGGCAATTATCAACGCAGGTACAGCGCATATCGGCATGTTGGGTTCAGTTGCCGCTATTGCTGCGGCTAAAGGCGAGATTTTGGCAGGTTTAGCTGATACGGGTGTCGCCGTTATCAATAACGACGATGCGTTTGCCGCGATGTGGCGTGATTTGGCGGGGCATCACCAAGTAGTCGATTTTGGCTTGAGGCAAGCGCATGACGTTCGCGCCAGTTATAACGCAACGGCTGTGGGCAATGATATTAGCGTGCAAGTCGGTACGACCACGACCCATATTGCCTTGCCCGTGGCAGGTGAGCATAACGTCATGAATGCGTTGGCGGCAACGGCGATAGCTATCGTCGCAGGCATAGATATGACAACGATTAAAGCGGGGCTGGAAGGCTATCGCGGCGTTAAAGGGCGTTTGCAACGTAAACCCGCACAGCATGGCGCACTGGTGATAGACGATAGTTATAACGCCAATCCAGATTCGACGCGGGCGGCAATTAAAGTGCTGGCGGCGATGTCAGGCAAGCGTATTTTAGTGTTGGGTGACATGGGTGAGCTGGGCGACGATGCCGTCGCTATGCACGCGCAAATCGGTGAGTTTGCCAAGCTGGCAGGTGTGGATGCGTTGTATGCGCTAGGCGATTTGAGTGCGCACAGCGTGCAGGCATTTGGCGCAGGTGGGCGGCACTTTAGTGATTTGCCTACGCTTGCGGCTGAGTTGTCGGCACAATTATGCGCCGAGGTCGTCGTGTTAGTGAAAGGATCGCGTTTTATGCAAATGGAACGCGTCGTCAAGATAATAGAGGAGCAAGCCTGATGTTGTTATGGCTATTTCAAAATTTAGCGGCAGATGTCCGCGCATTTAATGTATTTAACTACATTACCTTGCGGGCAGTATTGGCAACACTGACTTCATTAGGCATGTCATTTTTGCTAGGTCCGTATGTGATTAAGCGACTGGCTGACATGAAAATGGGGCAATCAGTGCGTGATGACGGTCCGCAAAGCCATTTGGTCAAAGCAGGCACGCCGACGATGGGCGGCGCATTGATATTGATGTCGATAGCCCTGTCCACGCTATTTTGGGGAGACTTGACTAACCATTATGTCTGGGTGGCATTGCTCACCACCTTGGGTTTTGGCATCGTCGGCTGGGTGGATGATTACCGTAAAGTGGTGTACCGCAATCCTAAAGGCTTGTCAGCTAAGTCCAAGTTTTTTTGGCAATCAGTCATAGGCTTGAGTGCGGCTTTGTATATCGCTTATTCAACCGCGTTGCCAGCGCAGACTGAGCTTATCGTGCCGTTTTTCAAACATATTGCTATTCCATTGGGGACGGTAGGTTTTGTGATTTTGACCTATTTCGTCATCGTCGGCACGAGCAACGCGGTCAATTTGACTGATGGTCTGGATGGGCTGGCGATTATGCCTACGGTGATGGTGGCTTCAGCATTGGCAGTATTTGCTTACGTGGCGGGACATGCGGTGTTTTCTAAGTATTTGGGCGTGCCGCATATCCCAGGTGCTGGCGAGTTAGTGGTTTTTTGCGCATCTATCGTCGGCGCGGGTTTGGCTTTCTTATGGTTTAACGCCTATCCCGCTGAAGTGTTTATGGGCGATGTCGGCGCGTTGGCATTGGGTGCGGCGTTGGGTGTGGTCGCCGTTATTGTGCGTCAAGAAATCGTATTGGTGATTATGGGCGGTGTGTTTGTGGTGGAAACCTTGTCGGTGATGATACAGGTGGGGTCATTCAAGCTACGCGGTAAACGGGTGTTCAAAATGGCGCCGTTGCATCATCACTACGAATTAAAAGGCTGGAAAGAAACGCAAGTGGTCGTGCGCTTTTGGATTATCACCATGATACTGGTGTTAATCGGTTTATCTACTTTGAAAATACGCTGATATGAATTGGTACGGTGAACATATTTTAATCTTGGGCTTAGGCAATAGCGGGCTGGCGGCGGCGCGTTGGCTGGCGCACCGTGGTGCCGATTTGCGGGTGGCGGACAGTGCCGCACAGCCTGCGAATTTACCTGCGTTGCTGGCATTAAATAACAGCATTAAAGTGAGTTTGGGTGCGTTTGACGCGGCCGATTTTGATTGGGCTGACCGTATTGTTATCAGTCCAGGTGTGCCTGTGCAACAGCCGTTAATACAAGCCGCGATTGCCCGTGGCGTGTCGGTATGGAGTGATGTGGAGTTGTTTGCGCAGGCACTGCCTGAAAGCGCACAAGTGATTGCCATTACGGGCTCTAACGGCAAAAGCACAGTGACTACGATGGTCGATGCGATGTGTCGTGCGGCAGGTAAAAAGACGCTGATGGCTGGCAATATCGGCTTACCTGTATTGGAAGCCCTAGAAGAGCATCCTGGTACTGAAATGTTTGTGTTGGAGCTATCCAGTTTTCAATTAGAAACGACTTATACGCTACATCCACTCGCCGCAACGGTGTTGAATGTGAGTGAAGATCATCTGGATCGTTACGCCGACATGGATGATTATGCGGCAACTAAGGCGCGGATTTTCAAAACAGGTGGCAACCAAGTGCTCAATCGTGATGACGCTAGAACGATGGCGATGGCGCATGGCAAGGTAGTGACATTTGGCTTGGATGCACCTGCTAGTGACAGCGAATACGGTATTCGCGATGGTTATTTATGCCGTGGCAAACATAAATTGCTGGCAGTGAAAAATTTGCCATTGGCAGGTTTGCATAACGCGGCAAACGCGTTAGCTGCGTGGGCGTTGTGCGCGGCGGCGGGCTTGCCTGATGCGCCCTTGGCTAAGGCTATGCGTACATTTAAGGGTTTGCCACATAGAGTGGAATGGGTGGCTAATGTGGCTGGGGTGGATTTTTATGACGACTCCAAAGGTACCAACGTAGGCGCAACCGAGGCCGCGTTAAACGGCATGGATAAACCCGTTGTGCTTATTGTCGGCGGCGAAGGCAAGGGGCAGGATTTCACCCCGTTAGCGGCGGCAGTGCAAAAATCGGCCCGTGCCGTGGTGCAAATTGGGCGCGATGGCGCGTTGATAGCCGATGCGATTAGCCCCGCAGGCGTACCCATAGTGCGAGCAGAAAGCATGGAATCCGCTGTGTCGTTGGCATTTGCACACGCACAAAACGGCGACGCAGTGTTGCTATCGCCAGCTTGCGCCAGTTTCGATATGTTCAAAAATTATGCACACAGGGCGGAAATGTTTATTGCCGCTGTCCATGCGCTCGCGGCGATAAGCGCAACGGAGGGTAAAAATGGCTGAAATTATGAGCAATAAAGCCGCCGTACCTAAATCACGTCGTCATATTGCTGAATACGATTATGTGCTGATTTGGCTTGCGCTGGCGTTATTGTCATTTGGTTTGGTCATGGTTTATTCCGCCTCTATTGATATTGCTGAGGCGAATAAAGCCAGCAAGCATAACCCGTTCTTCTTCGCGCAACGGCATTTTATGTTTTTGGTCGTCGGCGGTTTGGCGGCATACGGGGTGTTTCAGGTAAAAATGTTGCAATGGCAAAAATACGCGCCGTGGTTATTTGTTGCTGGCTTGGTTTTGCTGGCATTGGTATTGATACCTGGTGTCGGGCGTAATGTGAATGGTAGCCAGCGTTGGTTACCATTAGGGTTGATTAACTTACAACCGTCAGAGCTCATGAAGCTGGCGGCGGTGCTCTACGCGGCGGATTATACCGTGCGTAAGGCGGCTTTTATGCACAGCGTAAAGCAAGGCTTCGTGCCTATGTTTATTGCTATGTTTATAACAGGCTTCCTGTTGTTGATGGAGCCTGATTTTGGTGCGTTTGTGGTTATCGTCGCGATTGCGATGGCGGTGCTGTTTTTGGGCGGTTTGAATCTGCGGATATTCACCACGCTATTGGGGGTGTTGGCGGTCAGCTTTGTGGTGCTTATTTTGAATTCACCTTATCGGCTACAGCGCATAGTCGGCTTTATGGATCCGTGGGCTGATCCGTTTGGTAAAGGTTATCAGCTATCCCATGCGCTGATTGCGTTTGGGCGCGGTCAGTGGACGGGTTTGGGTTTGGGCGGTAGCGTAGAAAAAATGTTTTATTTACCTGAGGCGCACACTGATTTTCTACTTGCAGTGATTGCCGAGGAATTAGGCTTTGTCGGCGTGGCGGTGGTGATTGCCTTATTTGCCGCGTTAGTCATACGGGCTTTTCAAATAGGGCGTGCGGCGGCAAAAATGGAGCGGCACTTTTGCGCGCTGACCGCGATGGGTATAGGCGTGTGGCTGGGTGTGCAAGCGTGCATCAATATCGGTGTGAATGTCGGATTGTTGCCGACTAAAGGATTAACTTTGCCGTTTTTATCATTTGGCGGTAGCGGTATTGTGGCGAATTGTATGGCTGTTGCCATATTGTTGCGCGCTGACTACGAAACCCGTGCTTTGCAACGCGGCAAGAAAGGCTCGTGATGACGACACGCACATTGATGATTATGGCAGGCGGTACGGGCGGGCATATTTACCCAGGCTTGGCAGTCGCGGCGGCGGTTCGGGCGGCAGGCTGGCAAGTGATATGGCTAGGTACGCAACACGGTATGGAAACGCGTATCGTGCCTGAGCATGGTTATGACATGGTGCGGTTGTCTATGGGCGGCGTGCGCGGCAATGGCTGGGTGCGTAAATTAAAACTACCGTTGACGTTGTTAGTGGCATTTGTCCAAGCACTACGCGCACTGCGTAAATATCGGCCTGATGTGGTGCTGGGCATGGGGGGTTACCCGAGTTTCCCTGGCGGCATGATGGCGGTGTTATTAGGCAACCCGCTGGTCGTGCATGAGCAGAATTCTATCGCGGGGCTGACTAATCGCATCCTCGCGTGTTTGGCAGATAAAGTGGTGGTGGGTTTCCCTGCGGCGTTTACTAACCAGCAAGATAAACCTATACCTTGCCGTAAGGTGGCGACGCACTGGCTAGGCAACCCCGTGCGTGACAGCATTGCGGCAGTGCCTGCAAAATCAGTCATCCCTCAGCGGCGCGTGCGTTTGTTGGTGGTAGGCGGCAGTTTGGGGGCAACGGCATTGAATGAATTAGTGCCGCAGGCATTAGCGTTAATCCCTGAGCATCAGCGTCCTGACGTTGTCCATCAATCAGGCGCAAAACACGTGGAACAACTGCGGGCGAATTATCAGGCGGCAGGCGTGGATGCTGATGTGCGCGACTATATCAATGACATGGCGGTAGTCTATGACTGGTGCGATATTGCGATTACACGCGCAGGTGCGTTGACAGTGGCAGAGCTGGCGGCGGCGGGTGTGCCTGCGTTGCTGGTGCCATTCCCCTTTGCGGTGGACGACCATCAAACCACTAACGCGCAGTTTTTAGTGGCGGCGGGTGCGGCGCAATTATTGCCACAGGCTGGCTTAACAGCGGCGCACATAGCCAGCGCATTGCAGCAATTAGATAACGCGCAATTATTAGCAATGTCGCTTGCGGCTAAGTCGTTGGCTAAACCGCAAGCCACCGCCAATGTGACGCAATTATGTATGGAATTAGCACGATGAAACATAAAGTAAAACAAATCCATTTTGTGGGTATCGGTGGCTCAGGTATGAGCGGAATCGCTGAAGTATTGCAAAATCTAGGCTATATCGTCACAGGCTCGGACATGGCAGACAGCGCGGTGACGCGGCGCTTATCAGGCTTGGGCGTGCAAGTATTCATAGGGCATGATGCGCAAAATGTCGGTGATGCTGACGCGGTGGTGGTGTCAACAGCGGTCAAAGCCGATAACGCTGAAGTCGTGCAAGCGCGGGCACAGGCGGTACCTGTCGTGCCACGCGCCATTATGTTGGCGGAGCTGATGCGTTTGCGTCAGGGCATAGCGATTGCGGGCACGCACGGTAAAACGACGACGACATCACTGGTGGCCAGCATTTTGGCACAAGCAGGCATGGATCCCACTTTTGTCATCGGTGGCAGGCTGGAGGCGGCAGGGGCAAATGCGCGGCTGGGGCAAGGTCACTTTATCGTGGTAGAGGCAGATGAATCCGATGCGTCGTTCCTGCATCTGTTGCCGATATTAGCCGTGGTGACGAATATCGACGCTGACCATATGGAAACCTACGGGCATGATTTTGAGAAGCTCAAGCACGCGTTTATTGAGTTTGTTGAGCACATCCCGTTTTACGGGCGGGCAGTGTTGTGTGTCGATGATGCCAATGTGCGGGCGATTATGCCGCATATCACTAAGCCTGTGACCAGCTATGGTTTAAGCGAGGGGGCGGATATACGCGCAGTCAATGTGCAACACGTGGGCGGAAAAATGCAGTTTAGCGTACAGAATGGCGGCGGTCGCCATGTCATGGATGTGGTGCTGAATTTGCCTGGTATTCATAACGTACTGAACGCGCTGGCGGCGATTGCGATAGGGCTGGAAGTGGGCGCGTCTGAGCTGGCGATTGCGCAGGCATTGGCTGATTTTAGCGGTGTGGGACGACGTTTCCAGCGTTATGGTGAAGTCGCTATTGCGGCTGGCGGCACATTTACCTTGGTCGATGATTACGGTCATCACCCTGTGGAAATGGCGGCGACGTTGGCGGCGGCACGGGCAGCTTTCCCTGGGCGACGTTTGGTGCTGGCGTTTCAGCCACATCGTTATACCCGCACCCGTGATGTGTTTGAGGATTTTGTGCAAGTTTTGTCTAGTGTCGATGTGTTGTTGTTGGCTGAAGTTTATGCCGCTGGCGAAACCCCTATTGTCGCCGCAGACGGGCGGGCACTGGCGCGTGCGATACGCATAGTCGGCAAAGTCGAGCCTGTGTTTGTTGCCTTAATCGCCGACATGCCTACGACGATATTGAGTACGGTACAAGATGGTGATGTGGTGTTGACCATGGGCGCAGGCTCGATAGGCAACACGTCTGCACAGGTCGTTGAGGCGGCACGTGCCAGCTGATAACGCCGCTCGGTTGCGTGGTGAATTGCGCTTTAACGAGGCGATGGCGCGACATGTTAGTTGGCGAGCGGGCGGTATAGCGGCGCAGGTTTATGTGCCAGCGGATGTAGCGGATATGGCAGTGTATCTGCGTAGTTTGCCTGCTGATATGGCAGTGACTTGCGCAGGGCTGGGTAGTAATTTGCTGGTGCGTGACGGCGGTTATAACGGCGCGGTGATTTTGTTACACGGTGCGTTACGGGAGATACGTTGGACGCAGATGGATGCGTTGGCAGGTGAGATTTATGCTGAAGCAGGCGTGGCCGCACCTAAGCTGGCGCGTTTTGCGGTTAAGCATAACTTACGTGGCGCGGAGTTTATGGCGGGCATACCTGGTACGGTGGGCGGGGCGTTAGCGATGAATGCAGGGTGTTACGGGCGTGAAACTTGGCAGATAGCAACGCGTGCGCTGATGATGAATCGGCAGGGTGAGTTGCAAGAAAAAACACGGGCTGATTTTGAGCTGGATTATCGCCATGTAGCGTTAAAAAAGCCAGCTGAGGCGTGGTTTGTGGGGGGGTGGTTTGAGTTGGCTGTGGGTGATGGCGTAGCAGGCGGGTTGGAAATCAAGGCGTTGTTGCAAAAACGCATCGCCAGCCAGCCCTTAGGACAGCCCAATGCGGGTTCGGTATTTCGTAACCCTGCAGGCGATTATGCGGCGCGGTTGATAGAGCAGTGCGGTTGGAAAGGGAAGCAGTTAGGCGGTGCGCAGGTGTCAACGAAACATGCGAATTTCATCGTGAATGTGGCTGATGCCAGTGCGGCTGATATAGAAGATTTGATAGATAACGTGGCGGCAACGGTACGCGAGCAAACAGGTGTGGTGTTACAGCGCGAAGTGCGCATCATCGGGGATAAGGCATGAGTATGCAAAAATTAGGCAAAGTCGGCGTGTTGTTAGGTGGACGGTCAGCCGAGCGTGACGTATCGCTTAAAAGTGGGCGTGCGGTGCTGGCGGCGTTACAACGGCTAGGTGTCAACGCGCACGCATTCGACCCTGCTGACAGCGATATGGCGGAACTAAGCGCACAGCAATTTGACCGCGTGATGATAGCCCTGCATGGGCGTTTTGGCGAAGACGGCACGATACAAGGCGCGTTGGATTGGCTGGGGATTCCGTACACAGGCAGTGGCGTGATGGCATCGGCATTGGCAATGGATAAGTGGCGGACTAAATTGCTGTGGCAATCAGCGGGGATACCCACGCCTGAATTTGCATTGTTGGATGCGGATACGGATTTTGATGCCGTGGTGGCGCGGCTGGGTTTGCCTATCTTTGTCAAGCCTGCGCGTGAGGGCTCTAGCATAGGCATGAGCAAGGTAACGGCAGCGTCTGAATTACGGGCGGCGTGGAAAAAAGCGGCGGAATTTGATGGCTTGGTATTAGCCGAAAAATTCGTATCGGGCGGCGAATATACCTGCGCGATTTTGGCGGGGCAAGCATTGCCGATGATAGGGCTAGTGCCGAAAAAAGCATTTTACGATTTTGAAGCTAAGTATTTGCGTGACGACACTGAATATCGCGTGCCGTGTGGTTTGCCTGCTGAACAAGAGCAGACGATACAGCAATTAGCTATACGCGCATTTGATGTGCTCGGTTGCCGTGGTTGGGCGCGACTGGATGTGATGATAGATGCGGATGGTCAGCCATATTTTCTGGAGGCGAACACCTCGCCAGGGATGACTGACCATAGTTTAGTGCCGATGGCGGCAAAAGCGGCAGGGATGACGTTTGATCAATTAGTGTTGAGCATACTGGAGCAGGCGCGTGTGGGATAACGCGGTATTGCTGGGCAAACTTACACGCTTGGCGTTGTGGGCCACGCTGGCATTGCTGGTATGGGCGAGTTTGGTGTGGTTGAGCCGTTTGCCGATGTTCGATTTGCGTGAGGTAAAAGTAACTGGCACGCGCCATGTCACCGAACAGCAAGTGCAATTGGTGGTGCAACAGCGTTTGCATGGGAATTTTTTTAGTACGGATTTAGATGCGGCAAGTAATGCGTTCACTAAATTGCCTTGGGTGCGAACGGCAACTGTCCGCCGTGTGTGGCCAAATGCTTTAGTTGTAGATGTGGTTGAACATGAGGCAGTGGCACGTTGGAATGATGATGCGCTCGTCAATCGTTATGGCGAAGTATATCGGGCGGCAAGTGATGCGACATTACCTAACTTGCGCGGACCTGACGGCAGTACGCTGGAAGTATTGCAGGCTAAATTACAGTTTGCTTTGATATTACAACCGCTCAAGCTCACACCTGTGCAAGTTGTCTTAAATGACAGACGCAGTTGGTCGCTGGTGTTGAGTAATGGGATGCAGTTAGCGTTAGGACGGGAACAAACAGCGCAACGCTTGGCACGTTGGGTGGCAGTATATCCAGAGACGATGGCGAAATTAACCGCACCTGTCGCTAGTATAGATTTACGCTACCCCAAGGGATTTGCAGTGCATTTATTAGCGAATGAGAAAAAAACGCCTGTAGTGCAGGCACAGAGGAAATCAGCATGAGCAAAATGAAAGATAAGCGCGATTTGATAGTGGGGCTGGACATCGGTACGTCCAAAGTGATTGCCATTGTTGCTGAAGTATCACCTGAGGGCGATATTAAAATCGTTGGTATGGGTAGTCATCCGTCACGCGGCTTGAAAAGGGGGGTGGTGGTCAATATCGAATCCACCGTTAATTCTATCCAACGCGCTTTGGAAGAAGCGGAGCTAATGGCTGATTGTAAAATCACCGAGGTTTATACGGGTATCGCGGGTAGTCATATCAAGAGCTTTAACTCGCACGGTATGGTGCCGATTAAAGACAAAGAAGTGACGCAGTGGGATGTCGATAAAGTCATAGAAACGGCACGTGCGGTAAACATCCCGACGGATCAGCAGATTTTGCATATTTTGCCGCAAGAATACTTGGTCGATGGACAAGAGGATGTGCGTGAGCCGTTAGGTATGAGCGGCGTGCGTCTGGAAGTCAAAGTGCATATTGTGACAGGTGCGGTATCGGCGGCGCAAAACATTATTAAATGCGTGCGTCGTTGCGGCTTAGAAGTCGCTGATTTAGTGCTGCAACCGTTGGCTTCGGCAATGGCGGTGCTGAGTGAGGATGAAAAAGATTTGGGCGTAGCCATCGTCGATATAGGCGGCGGTACTACCGATATTGCGATATTTACGCAAGGTGCAATACGCCATACGGCGGTGATACCTATTGCTGGCGATCAGGTGACGAATGATATTGCACTGGCATTACGCACGCCTGTGAAGGATGCCGAAGACATTAAAATCGGATATGGCTGTGCCTTGCGTCAATTGGCAGGCGCCCACGATATGTTTGAAGTGCCAGGCGTGAGTGATCGCGGTGCACGCCAAATGTCACGGCAGCTATTGGCTGAAGTGATAGAGCCACGGGTCTTGGAATTGTATGAAATGGTGCAGGCCGAATTGCGTCGTAGTGGTTTTGAGGAGTTGATGCGTTCAGGCATTGTAATTACAGGGGGTTCTGCCGCTATGCAAGGCATGGTGGAATTAGGTGAGGAGGTGTTCCATATGCCAGTACGTTTAGGTATGCCGAAGTATGAAGGTGGGTTGGCAACCATGCACCATACCCGCTATGCAACAGGGATGGGGTTGTTGTTAGCGGGCTTGGATCAACAGGATAACCCAGCCGCACATAAGTTTTCAGGTGCGAGCATTATTGAAAAAATGAAGAGTTGGTTTAAGAGTTTTTAGCAGTGTTTTCAGCGGCATTTTAAGATTATTACAACATTATTGCGTTAACTTTAAGTCAAAGGAGATTTAGCATGTTTGAGATTATGGATACAGTGAGTCAAGAAGCCGTTATTAAAGTGATAGGCGTAGGTGGTTGTGGTGGTAACGCGGTTGACCATATGATTACTTGCGGTGTGGAGGGCGTAGAATTCATTTGCATTAACACCGATGCACAAGCCTTGCAACGCAATAAAGCCAAAGTGCAACTGCAATTAGGCGGCAAGCTCACACGCGGCTTGGGCGCGGGTGCAAATCCTGAAGTCGGGCGCGAAGCGGCGCTAGAAGACCGCGACCGCATTGCCGAGCTTATCGAAGGCGCAGACATGCTCTTCATCACCGCAGGCATGGGGGGCGGCACGGGAACAGGGGCTGCACCTGTGGTCGCTGAAGTGGCTAAGGAGTTGGGTATATTGACAGTGGCTGTTGTCACTAAGCCATTTATTTTTGAAGGTAAACGCGTGCGCTTGGCAAATGCTGGGATAGAAGCCTTGTCGCGCCATGTTGATTCACTCATTGTGATTCCTAATGAAAAGCTCATGCAGGTATTGGGCGAAGATGTGTCTATGCTGGACGCGTTCAAAGCGGCTAACAACGTATTGCATGGCGCGGTGGCGGGGATTGCTGAAGTGATTAATTGCCCAGGTATGGTCAACGTGGACTTTGCTGACGTGACTACCGTTATGTCCGAAATGGGTATGGCGATGATGGGTTCTGCGGCGGCACAAGGTGCAGATCGCGCGCGTATGGCGGCACAGCAAGCGGTTGCCAGCCCATTGTTGGAGGATGTGAATTTAGCAGGTGCGCGTGGCGTGCTGGTTAACATTACGGCATCCAGCTCGTTCAAGATGAAAGAGTATTACGAAGTCATGAATACCATTAAGAGTTTCACCGCTGAAGAAGCAACCGTGATTATCGGTACGGTTATTGATGAAGAAATCGGCGATGAATTGCGCGTGACTATTGTCGCAACGGGGCTAGGTGGCGCAGTGGCGGCACGTCAACAACCTAAACCTGTCATCGTTATGAAAACGGGTACGGATGATTATTCGGCCAGTGCGGCGGATTATCAAACAGATGCCAGCGAACCTACGGTGTTTCGCAGTGCTCGTAGCGCTGGCAACGTCGCACAAGTGGCGGCGATGGAAAAATCAGGCATGGATTACTTGGATATTCCTGCATTCTTGCGCAAGCAAGCCGATTGAGGTGAGTTATCAGGGCAGATAGTTGCGTTATAATGGGCGCAATTATCCGCACCAAAAACGACTAAAATTATGATACAGCAACGCACGATTAAAAATATCATACGCGCTTCAGGCGTAGGGCTACATACAGGCACAAAAGCCAGTATCGTACTACGCCCTGCCGCACCCAATACGGGTGTGGTGTTCAGGCGCGTGGACTTGGCAGAGCCTGTGGATATTGCAGTCAACGCCAATCAAGTCGGCGATACGCGTTTATGCTCGACGCTCGACAACGGCAAAACCACGGTGGCGACGGTTGAGCATTTAATGTCGGCATTGGCAGGCTTAGGGGTCGATAATGTGTATATCGACATGGACGGTCCAGAAGTGCCGATTATGGATGGTTCAGCCTCGTCATTTGTATTTCTATTACAGTCGGCTGGCTTTACTGAACAAGGTGTTGCCAAGCGTTTTATCCGTATCAAGAAAACCGTAGAAGTGATTGATGGCGACAAAAATGTGCGTTTTGAACCCTACGACGGCTTCAAAATCGAATTTACCATAGACTTTAAGCATCCTGTGTTTGAAAAATCTGGGC
The DNA here is from genome assembly GCA_013140765.1 of Sulfuriferula sp. Taxonomy (GTDB): domain Bacteria; phylum Pseudomonadota; class Gammaproteobacteria; order Burkholderiales; family Sulfuriferulaceae; genus Sulfuriferula. The sequence continues at coordinate 107,625 of JABFSE010000003.1, read as the reverse complement.
AAGTTATTAGCCTGGATTTCGCTCAAACTTCGTATATCAAAGAAGTCAGTCGCGCGCGTACTTTTGGCTTTATGCAAGAAGTAGAGTGGTTGCGTTCAAATGGGCTGGCATTGGGCGGTAGCCTCGACAATGCTATCGTCATGGACGAATTCCGCGTATTAAATAGTGATGGTTTGCGTTACGAAGATGAGTTTGTTAAACACAAAGTACTTGATGCAATAGGCGATTTGTACATTATTGGCCACCCCATTATCGGTGCCTTCTACGCCCACAAATCGGGGCACGCACTCAATAACAAACTACTGCGTATGCTATTGCAAGACCAAACCGCTTGGGAATACGTCAGCTTTGAAGATGCAACGCTTGCCCCCGCCAATGTGCGGCAATGGCAACCACAACTAGCCAGCTAATGTTTATTATTCGTTTACTATTTATACTCGCCTGTATCGCCCTCATCCTCTCAGGCGCGTTGTATTTTTTGACGGGCGATAAGCGTTACTTGCGCTACGTATGGAATGTGCTGAAAGCAGGCGTAATTTTAATTGCCGTTTTCGGTATGCTCATCGTGGCGGAGCGTTTACTGTTGTTGTAAACAGGTCGAGATTTGGTGCGCCCGACTGGAGTCGAACCAGTGACCCTTGGCTTCGGAAACCAATACTCTATCCATCTGAGCTACGGGCGCGTTGAGTTCGACAGCATAGCGATTTTGTGTTCAAACGTCTATAGCTTAAACAGGTTTACGTAAGCTACCGCCTGTAGAATTTACAGTCTATGCTTTTGCGATTGAAGAATTGACGTTATAATCATGGGTATTCCAAATCCATGACTTTATTTTAAGGATGTATGTATGAGTGATCACCACGCAAAAATGACCAAAACCACCCCTCAGCAGTTTTTCTTTGCGTTATGGGGTGGCTTGTTTGCACCATTATTCGCAATTTTATTGATTGTCGGTTTGGTTGCAAAAATTCAAGGCAGTCATTCTACTGAGCAATCTATGGCATATAACGATGCGGCTGTTGAAGAGCGTATCCACCCTGTAGGCGAAATCAACTTGGCAGACCCTAATGCTATCCACGTAGATAAAACGGGTGCTGAGGTATATGCGGCTGTGTGTATCGGTTGCCATGGTTCTGGCGCGTTAGGTTCACCTAAGTATGAAGATAAAGGTGCTTGGGGTCCTCGTATCAAGCAAGGTTACGATACGCTGATTAAACACGCACTAGAAGGTATCCGTCAAATGCCAGCACGTGGCGGCAATCCTGATTTGACTGATACTGAAATTGCTAATGGCGTGGCTTACATGGCTAACGCGGCAGGTGCTAAATTCACACCACCTGCACCTGCGGCAGCGGCAGCGGCAACAGCACCAGCGGTAGCGGGCGCAACACCTGCCACTGCACCAGCGGCAGACGCGAAGAAATAAACAGTTTTACTCGCGTAAAAAAGGCGTTCCAATTGGAACGCCTTTTTTATTGCGCCGCCACATTAAAGCTCGCGTTCAGTCACGCGTTTTGCACGTGCGCACAGCAATTCATAGCTAATTGTGCCAGCCGCCTGCGCCACTTCTTCTACGGGCAGACCCTGTCCCCATAAAATAACTTGACTGCCTACGCCCGCATCGGGGAGCTGAGTTAAATCGACGAATAGCATGTCCATAGATACCCGCCCCAGCACCTGCGTGCGTTGTCCGTTGACGAGTATCGGTGTGCCTGTGCTGGCATGGCGCGGATAACCGTCGGCGTAACCGCAGGCAACGATGCCAATTCGGCTATTGCGTTCAGCCACCCAAATTAGCCCATAGCCTAATGCCTCGCCTGTCATCAGTGTTTGCACCGCGATAATGCGGCTATGGAGAGTCATGACGGGGCGTAAATCTAGCGTATCGGCACGAGTATCAGCAAACGGCGACGCACCATAGAGGGCAATGCCTGCGCGTATCCATTCGCCATGACTGGCAGGGTAGCGCAAGGCCGCCGCTGAATTAGCGAGGCTGGTAGGGTAAGGCAGGCGGGCGAATTGCTGTTGGATGATGTTCATCTGCGTGCTGATGCCGTTGTCGTCATCGGCTGTGGCAAAGTGGCTCATTAAAGTAATGGGCGATAGCATCGCGATGGATTGTATTTGCGCCAGCGCAGTCCGAAACGCATCCTGCTTGAAGCCCAGCCGATTCATACCGCTATTGAATTTGATAAATACAGGTATCGTTTGCGTGAGTTTAGCCGCACGCAACATGTTGATTTGTTCGTAATGGTGGATAACGATGCTTAAATCATATTGGATACAGTAGCGGATTTCCTCAATTTCAAAAACGCCTTCTAATAGCAGAATGGGTTTAGTCCAACCTAATTCGCGTAACTGTATGGCTTCGTCTATGGAAGCAACGGCACAGCTATCTGCACCCAATAGTGCTTGCGCAATGCGGGCTAATCCATGCCCATAGCCATCCGCTTTGACCACTGCGATAATCCGCGACGTGCCAACATGGCGGCGAATGACGCTTAAATTATGTTGTAGCGCGACCGTGTCGATGTAAGCAAAAACAGGGCGTGACATTTAGTAACTCCCGCTAGACCCATTTGCGTAATTCTCAAAGCGCGTATGCTCGCCAAGGAAGGTTAAGCGCACTGTGCCGATAGGGCCGTTACGCTGTTTGCCAATGATGATTTCCGCGCTACCCTTGTCTGGGCTATCAGGGTTATAAACTTCGTCGCGATAAATAAACAATATCACGTCCGCATCTTGTTCTATCGCCCCTGATTCACGCAAGTCTGACATCACTGGGCGTTTATTTGGTCGTTGTTCTAATGAGCGATTAAGCTGTGAAAGTGCCACGATGGGGCATTGCAATTCTTTTGCTAAGCCTTTGAGCGAACGTGAGATTTCTGATACTTCTGTGGCGCGATTTTCGCCGCTGGTGACGCTGGACATGAGCTGGATGTAATCAATTATAATCAAGCCGAGCTTGCCGCATTGTCTATGTAGGCGACGGGCGCGGGCGCGTAGCTCTAGTGAATTGAGCGCAGGTGTTTCGTCGATAAAGATAGGCGCATCGTTGAGCTTGCCGACGGCGTAGGTGAGTTTTTGCCAATCATCATCTTGCAGTTTACCTGTGCGCAGTTTGTGTTGGTCTAGTCGTCCGATAGAGCCTAGCATACGCATCACTAGCTGTGCGCCGCCCATTTCCATAGAAAAAATCGCCACAGGCAGACCGCTTTCTATGGCGATATTTTCGCCCATGTTGATAGAAAATGCAGTTTTCCCCATAGATGGTCGGCCCGCAACGATAATTAAGTCGCCTGCTTGCAAGCCTGCTGTTTTACTGTCTAAATCTGCAAAACCTGTGGGGATGCCCGTGATGTCACTTTGATTCTCTCGGCTGAATAATTCATCAATACGCTCGACCACTTCAGTGAGCAGCGGTTTCATTTCCAAGAAGCCTTTTTGGCTACGCGCACCTGCTTCGGCAATGTCGAATACTTTAGATTCCGCTTGGTCCAATAATTCGTTGGCAGAACGCCCCGCTGGACTATAGGCGGAATCAGCAATATCTGTACCCACTTCAACTAGCTTACGCATAATCGAGCGGTCGCGAACGATTTCGGCATAGCGGCGGATATTCGCGGCAGAGGGCGTGTTTTGCGCTAATGCGACTAAATAGGGCAAGCCGCCGATGTTGTTTAATTCGGCTAGATTTTCTAGATGTTCGGCAACAGTCACCACGTCGGCAGGTTTGCTTTGCTCAAGTAGCTTGGTAATCGCGGTGTAAATGAGTTTATGGTCATGCCGATAAAAATCTTGTCGGCTGACGACATCGGCGATTTTGTCCCATGCGTTATTTTCTAACAGCAAACCACCCAGTATAGACTGCTCTGCTTCAACCGAATGCGGCGGCAATTTAATTGCGGCAAGTTCTTGATCGGCAGAGGCGACGAATTGGTTCATGATTAGGCAAGCAGGGCAAAAGTGTGAACTATTTTAACACGGGTGTGCCTTGCCGTTGATGCAGTATTAAGCCAATTAAAATACAAGCTGTACCTAACCAAATTTGCGAGGGTACGTTTTCGTGATTTAACCACAGCCCAAGCAATAATGCGGTGACGGGCGTAACTAAAGTAATCAGCGCAACCTGCCCAGCGGCGAGTTGTTGGGTTACATAAAAATACAAAGTAAAGCCTATTACCGAGCCAAATATACCCAAATACAAAGTGGAAAACACCGCCAATTGTGTCCATTGTGGCACTTGCCCGAACAGCATCCACCAAGCAGGCAATAAACACATAACCACGACAGCCAGTGCACCTGTCGTCAACGCCAACGGTGGAATGTCAGCCCCGACGCGCTTCACCCAAACCAAGCTGGCCGATTGCACCACCACGGCGGCAAGCACAGCAAGAAAAGCAGGGATGGCGGCTGGCGTGATGTGCGTACCTGCACCAAAAATGATGATGAGCCCCATTATTGCAATGGCAATACCGCTGATTTTAGTGATGCTAAGTCGCGCTTCTTGTCCCATCAACGCGGCGATAAAACCTGTAAACACGGGTACCAAGCCAAATAAAACCGCAATTAGCCCTGATGATATGTCTGCCGCGCCCCAATAAACCAGCGTCATCGCGCCGCCTATACCCACGCCTGCGGCAAAATACGCACGTATCGCGGCACGGTGTAGGGGCAAGCTGATGCGTAAAACTATGAGCAAGCCAGCACACAATATCAAGCCCAGGCTCATGCGCATCAATAACGGAAACATAAAATCCGCACCTACGCCGCTCCATTTAATCGCCAGCGGCGTAGTGGACCAGATTGCAATAACCGCTAAATAAGCCGCGATAACGTGCGCGGGTTTAGTTGTCATAGCCTAGGTTAGGCGCGAGCCAGCGTTCCGCCGTATCCATATCCCAGCCCTTGCGCTGCGCATAGTCCGCAAGCTGGTCGCGGTCGATTTTGGCAACGGCAAAATAGCTGGATTCAGGATGCGAAAAATAGAAACCAGAGACACTGGACGCAGGCATCATGGCATAATTTTCTGTGAGCACCATGCCCGTGTTGGCGGTAGCTTGCAGTAACTCAAACAGCACGGCTTTTTCGCTGTGCTCAGGGCAGGCGGGATAGCCTGGTGCAGGGCGGATACCACGATATTTCTCATCAACTAAGTCGTCGTTATTTAACGCCTCATCAGGCGCATAGCCCCAAAACTCACGGCGCACACGGGCGTGCATACACTCAGCAAAGGCCTCGGCAAAACGGTCAGCCAATGACTTGAATAAAATCGCATTGTAATCGTCTAAATCGGCTTCGTAAGCGGCAACGCGATCGTCCATGCCCATGCCTGAGGTGACGGCAAAGCCACCGATGTAATCTGCCACGCCGCTGTCTTTAGGCGCGATAAAATCAGCCAGACACATATTTGGGCGACCTGGCGGTTTCTCCATTTGCTGGCGTAGCGCGTGGTAAGTCATGGCAACTTGGGTGCGCGTTTCATCGGTGTAAATTTCTATATCATCATTGACGCGATTGGCGGGAAATAAGCCTATTACGCCATTCGCGTGTAGCCAGTTTTCAGCGATGATGCGCTTGAGCATGGCTTGCGCGTCGGCAAATAAATTACGTGCTTCTACGCCCACCACTTCATCGTCGAGTATTTTAGGATAACGACCATGTAACTCCCAGGTCTGGAAAAACGGAGTCCAATCTATGTAGGGCGCGATTTCAGCTAATGGATAATCAGTGAACACTTGCAAGCCTAGCTGATTAGGCACGGGCGGGGTGTATTTTGTCCAGTCGGTCACCAATGAATTCGCCCGCGCTTGTGCCAATGTCGCGCGTTTGGACTGCGCTTTTTTGCCTTTATGGCTTTCGCGGATGCGGATGTAATCAGCTTTGACTTCTGCCACGTAAGCGTCATGCAGTTCAGGTGAGAGCAGCTGCGTACACACGCCGACCGCACGCGACGCGTCTTTGACGTAAATCGTTGCACCGTTGTAATTTGGTTCGATTTTGACTGCGGTGTGGGCGAGAGAAGTTGTCGCGCCGCCTATGAGCAAGGGCTGTTTCATACCCAGCCGCGTCATTTCTTTGGCAACGTAGGCCATTTCTTCCAGCGACGGCGTAATCAGCCCTGACAAGCCAATGATGTCGGCTTTTTCGTCGATAGCGGCTTGCAGGATTTTGGCGGCGGGAACCATGACACCTAAATCCACCACTTCGTAGTTATTACATGCCAGCACCACGCCGACGATGTTTTTGCCGATGTCGTGTACGTCGCCCTTGACCGTTGCCATGATGATTTTGCCTTTGGCCTGGCTACATTCGCCGCTCAAGGCTTTTTCTTCTTCGATAAACGGTATCAGATGCGCGACCGCCTGCTTCATCACGCGAGCGGATTTGACCACTTGCGGCAGGAACATTTTGCCCTCGCCGAACAAATCACCGACCACGTTCATCCCCGCCATTAACGCGCCTTCGATGACGTGGATAGGGCGTTCAGCTTGCAAACGTGCGGCTTCGGTGTCTTCGATAATGTAAGTCGTAATGCCCTTGACCAGCGCGTGTGACAGACGTGCTTCCACAGGCATTTCGCGCCAGCTTAAATCTTCAACCTGCTCTTTTGCGCTGCCTTTGACACCGTCGGCAAATTCCACCATGCGTTCGGTTGCATCAGGGCGGCGATTGAGGATAACGTCTTCAACGCGCTCCAGTAAATCCGCAGGAATGCTGTCGTAAACGCCGAGTTGCCCCGCGTTGACGATACCCATGTCCATACCCGCTTTGATGGCGTGGTAGAGGAACACGGTGTGGATGGCTTCGCGCACAGGCTCATTGCCACGGAACGAGAACGATACGTTAGACACGCCGCCTGAGATTTTGGCATAGGGTAGCGTGCGCTTGATTTCACGCGTGGCCTCGATGAAGTCCACGGCGTAATTGTTATGCTCTTCTATGCCCGTTGCCACCGCGAAAATGTTAGGGTCAAAAATAATATCTTCGGGTGGGAAATTCAGTTTTTCAGTGAGCAATTTATAAGCGCGGGTGCAAATCTCGACTTTACGCGCCTGCGTATCGGCTTGCCCAACCTCGTCAAATGCCATCACCACTGCCGCCGCACCGTAGCGCATACACAGCTTGGCGCGGGCGAGGAACTCTGCTTCGCCTTCTTTCATGGAAATAGAATTAACGATGCACTTGCCTTGCACACATTTCAAGCCCGCTTCGATAATCGACCATTTCGACGAATCTATCATGATAGGCACGCGGGCAATATCAGGCTCGGACGCGATTAAATGCAGAAAGCGTACCATCGCCGCTTCCGCATCCAACATGCCTTCGTCCATGTTGATGTCGATGATTTGTGCGCCAGCCTCCACTTGCAGGCGAGCAACGGCTAAGGCTTCGTCATATTGCTCGTTAATAATCAGCCGCGCGAACATTTTGGAGCCCGTGACGTTAGTGCGCTCGCCAACGTTGACAAACAAATCGCCTGCGCCGACATTAAACGGCTCTAATCCCGCAATGCGCAGCTTGTGTTCAATTTCAGGTATCGCACGCGGCGGGTATTTTGCGACGGCCTCGGCGATAGCCGCAATGTGCGCAGGGGTCGTGCCACAACAGCCGCCAATGACGTTAAGCATACCTGCCGCCGCCCATTGCTCAATATGCGCCATCATCGCTTCAGGCGATTCGTCATATTCGCCAAACGCATTGGGCAAGCCCGCGTTAGGGTGAGCGGACACGTAGCAATCGGCTTTGTTGGATAGCTCTTCGACATACTGGCGCAACTCTGCCGCGCCCAGTGCACAGTTCAGCCCTATTGATAGCGGCTTAACATGGCGTACTGAATTCACGAATGCTTCTGTCGTTTGCCCCGATAAAGTGCGCCCAGACGCATCGGTAATCGTGCCCGAAATCATGATGGGTAATTGTATATTATGCGTATCGAAAAACAGCTCAATAGCAAATAATGCCGCCTTGGCGTTGAGTGTGTCGAAGATGGTTTCTACCATCAGTATATCCGCACCACCGTCCACCAGGCCGCGTATCGCTTCGGTGTAAGTGTTTACTAACTCATCATAAGTAACATTGCGAAAGCCAGGGTCGTTGACATCAGGCGACATGCTCGCGGTGCGGCTGGTAGGGCCCAAAATGCCTGCGACAAAACGCGGTTGGTCAGGCGTGCTGTACTCATCAGCGGCAGTGCGGGCAAGTTGTGCCGCCGCATGGTTGAGCTCGTACACCAGATCTTCCATATGGTAATCCGCCATGGAAATCGCAGTGGCATTAAAGCTGTTGGTCTCCAGTATGTCCGCGCCCGCCGCTAAATACGCGCTGTGTATCGCCTGAATAATTTGCGGCTGAGTCAGACACAGCAAGTCGTTATTACCCTTGAGATCATGCGCAAAATCGGCAAAACGCGCACCGCGATAATCGGCTTCTTCGAGTTTATAGCTTTGTATCATCGTCCCCATCGCGCCATCGAGGATGAGGATGCGGTTTTTGAGGGCATCTAAAAGTAAATTTGTACGGTTAATCATGGCGAAAACAGAGCAACATAAAGGTGCTAATGATACGTGGTATCGCTGGCTTAAACCAGATTAGGCGATTAACATGCGTGTTATACGTTATAAATGTAAGATTAACGCTGTAAGTTAATCGACTTATTCTGGCAATAAATACAATGTATGCTAGTATATTTACATTGTCCTTACACTTATAAAAACGAGTTATTTACTGCATGTTCTTTATTTTTGAACTGCTAGATTTAGGGGTTTGCTATGTTAGAAATAAGCTCACAAGCGTTATCTGGTTTTTTAATCAATTATCCATCTGCCGTAGTCGTTGATGTGCGCTTTGCAAATGAGCGTGATGAGTATGGGTATATGAACGTATCGCATCATGTACCTTTGTTTACAGGCGATTGGGAGCCTAATCCAGATTTTGCTACTGCATTATCGGCGGTTGCTCCCCCAGATGCTATTGTTCTATTCGTCTGTCGCTCGGGCAATCGCTCTCGTGTGGCAGGTGAAATGGCGGCGGAACAAGGCTATACGCAAATCTACAACATCACTGGCGGGCATGTTGCCTTGCTTGAATTAGCCGCAATTGATACCAGCTTGAACGCATTGCTAACCATACCAACGGTGACCGCATAATAGCGATTGATAACGTCGGCATTGCCAATGCGCTTAGTATAAATGTACGCTGTTATCTGCCATTATTAGAGGGTATATTATTAACCATAACCCTAGCTAGGTTAATAACTAAAATGATACTTAGGAGAACACTATGAAAGACATGAGCCCCCAAGAGCTTGCAAAATTCATTGCCCAGCACCCTAATGCGGTTATTGTGGATGTTCGATTTGAGCATGAGCGTCAAGATTGCGGTTATATAAATCAATCTCATCATATTCCTATCCTTAATGCTGAGTGGGATGTGAATCCTCAATTTGTTGATGAAGTCAGCAAGCTTGCGGCACAAGACGTACCTGTCGTTTTTATTTGCCGCTCAGGTAACCGTTCCTACGTCGCCTGTGAGTTGCTGATGGCGCAAGGTTATAAGCGCGTTTACAATTTACAAGGGGGGTATGTGGCGTTATCACACACCTTAACGCATGCTAAAGATACTAACCAAGCCACATTATTGCACTTGCCTGCGTAACTTAATCCCGTCAAAAACGTGTGTAAGTGGCTTGCGTATCTCACCCTTGTGCCCAGCAGAGATGAGCATACCTTTAATTGATTGTGCTTCTGCTCAGAGGTCGTTACAATCCGCATATTATGCAAACTATCGACCTCACTGGACACTTCCTTATCGCCATGCCCAACATGGCCGACGAACGTTTTTCACGCACGCTGACTTATATTTGTGAGCACAATGAAGAAGGTGCGCTAGGGGTCATCGTCAATCGCCCGATTGATATGAACATGGCTGACTTGTACACGCAACTCAACGTGCCGCTGACCCATCCTGATATTGCAAATAACCCACTCTACTTTGGCGGTCCTGTTGATGCGGGGCGTGGTTTCGTTTTACATCAGCCTGTAGGCGATTGGCAATCAACGCTGGCTGTCCATGATGGTGTCGGCTTGACTACGTCTAAAGACGTGTTGGAAGCTTGGGCTGAAGGGCATGGGCCCGATAAAATCATGGTGTCATTGGGTTATGCAGGCTGGGATGCAGGTCAGTTAGAAAACGAAATGGCGCAAAATGCGTGGTTGTCCGTTGCTGCTGATACGCATGTACTGTTTGATTTGCCTGCAGATGAGCGTTTGCTGGCGGCTATGCGTTTATTGGGCGTGGATTTCGCCAACTTATCTGAAGAAGCAGGCCATGCTTAAACCCGTTACGGGTAGCGTGTTAGGGTTCGATTTCGGGCTCAAACGCCTTGGCGTTGCCATGGGCACGTTGGATTTAGGCTTGGCGCATCCGCTGGAAACCATCAACAGCGAAATCAATACGATACGTTTTGCTCGCATCGCTGAATTGATTAGTGCATGGCAACCTGTCATGTTGATAGTGGGTATGCCGCACCATAATGACGGCGAACCACACCCGTTTGCACCCACTTGTTTACGTTTTGCCAATCGCCTGCATGGTCGCTTTGGTCTGCCAGTGCTGTGGGTGGATGAACGTTACAGCTCGGTGGCGGCGAGTAGCTCACTCAATGAGCAAGGCGTGCGTGGGCGCAAACAAAAACCCATGCTGGATCAAGTCGCGGCACAACATATTTTGCAACAATACTTTGACGAATCGGAATCAGCGCATGAACTTACCTAACCCCAACGAATTGCTGGCGCAACTTGCCGCTGTGATTAAGCCTACATTAACGGCTAATACCGTTTTAGTCGGTATGCACACGGGGGGCGTGTGGGCGGCAGATTACCTGCAGCCATTACTCGATAGCCACATGCCGCATGGCAGTTTGGATATTTCATTTTATCGCGACGATTTCGAGCGTATAGGCTTACACGCGCAAGTTAAGCCTACTCATTTGCCATTTGAGGTCGAGGGGCGCGATATTTTATTGATTGATGACGTGCTCTATACGGGACGTTCAGTGCGTGCGGCGATGAACGCTTTATTTGACTACGGTCGCCCTGCACAAATACGTTTGGCGGTGCTAATAGATCGTATCGGCGACAGACAACTTCCTATCGCCGCTGACTTTGTCGGTGCGGCGTTGCCCGTACCTGCGCACCAACACATACACTTAGTACGCGATACGCAATTACAATTAGCTTTGAAATTAGTGGACATCTCATGACGCTCAATCCCCAACTTAATGCCGACGGTAGCTTGCGCCATTTACTGACCATAGACGGCTTGCCGCGTGCGATTTTAACGCACATCCTCGATACCGCTGAAAGCTTTATTTCAGTCAGCGAACAAGAGGTCAAAAAAGTGCCCTTATTGCGCGGCAAGGCGATATTTAATCTGTTTTTTGAAGCCTCCACGCGCACGCGCACTACGTTTGAAATCGCGGCAAAAAGGCTATCTGCTGATGTTATCAACTTGAACATCAACGCCTCCAGCCAAAGTAAGGGCGAAACCTTGTTGGATACGGTGGATAATCTATCTGCCATGCAGGCGGATATGTTCGTCGTGCGCCATGCCCAATCAGGCGCGGCGCATATGATAGCGCGGCATGTCGCGCCGCATATCCATGTGGTAAACGCGGGCGATGGTCGTCATGCACACCCGACACAAGGCTTGCTGGATGTGTTTACCATACGCAAATATAAAGGCGAGTTTCATAATTTACGCGTTGCCATCGTCGGCGACGTACTCCATTCACGTGTGGCGCGGTCGCAAATCCATGCGTTGACTACATTGGGCGTGCCTGAAGTCCGCGTCATTGCGCCGAAAACCTTACTACCTGTGGGCGTAGAACAAATGGGCGTGCATGTTTATCACGATATGTTAGCGGGGTTGAAGGACGTGGATGTCGTTATCATGCTGCGTCTGCAAAACGAGCGTATGCGCGGCGCACGCTTGCCTAGCGTACAAGAGTATTTCAAGTATTATGGATTGACCCAAGAAAAACTGGCATTGGCGCGACCTGATGCCATCGTCATGCACCCAGGCCCTATGAATCGCGGGGTGGAAATAGATTCATCGGTAGCAGACGGTAAGCAGTCCGTCATACTACCCCAAGTCACCTACGGCATTGCCGTGCGCATGGCAGTCATGAGTATATTGGCAGGTAATTAAGATGAAAATACACATTAAAAATGGTCGTGTTATCGACCCTAAAAGCCAGCTTGATGCCATCACTGATGTCTATATTGCGGCAGGTAAAATCCTCGCCATAGGCGCAATGCCAGCGGATTTTCATGCCAATCGCGTGATAGACGCGAGTAATCAAATCGTTTGCCCAGGTTTGGTTGATTTAGCCGCACGATTGCGTGAGCCAGGCTTTGAATACCGCGCCACGCTTGAATCAGAAATGAACGCTGCGTGTGCGGGTGGCGTGACCAGCCTCGCTTGCCCACCCGATACCGACCCACCATTGGATGAACCAGGCTTAGTTGAAATGCTCAAGTTTCGTGCTAAAAATCTGCATCAGGCGCATGTTTATCCACTCGGTGCGCTCACTCAAAAGCTGGAAGGTACGCGCATTACCGAGATGGCAGAGTTGCGTGATGCAGGTTGTGTTGGTTTTTCGCAAGCCGATGCCCCGATTAGCGATACACAAGTTTTGGCACGCGCGATGGAATATGCTGCCACATTCGATTTTACGGTGTGGCTACGTCCAGAAGACAGCTATTTAGCCAAAGGCGGTGTTGCGCACGACGGCTTTGTCGCGACGCGACTAGGTTTGCCCGCGATTCCGACGAGTGCCGAAACGGTTGCCGTTGCTACCATATTGTTACTTGCACGCGAAACTAACGCACGCGTGCACTTATGTCGCTTATCATCAGCACCCGCTATTGACATGGTGCGCCGTGCCAAAGCGGAAGGGCTGAATATCAGCTGTGATGCCAGCATCAATCACTTGCATTTATCAGAAATGGATATTGGCTATTTTGACCCTAATTATCATCTCGTCCCACCCTTACGCGCCACCCGCGACCGTGACGCGATACGCGCAGGTTTAGCGGATGGCACGATAGATGCGCTATGTTCAGACCATACGCCCGTTGATGATGATGCCAAACAAATGCCTTTCGCCGAAGCCGAAGCAGGTGCAACAGGCTTGGAGCTACTCTTGCCGTTAGCGTTGAAATGGGCGCAGGAACAAAATATAAGTTTAATCAAAGCACTCGCTCGCATTACTCACCAGCCAGCGCAGATCCTAGGTTTGAACGCGGGCAGTCTAACGGTGGGGCAAGCCGCTGATATCTGTATTTTCAACCTCGACGCACGCTGGCAAGTCATACCTGCTAATTTGCGTAGCCAAGGCAAAAACACCCCTTTCCTAGGCTATGAAATGCAAGGTCAGGTGGTGTGTACGCTGGTGGATGGGCAAGTGGTGTTTGAGGCAGACGATAAGCAATAGCTAATCACCTAGGCGCAGGGTGCTTACTGTGTACCAGCGAAAGCGTGGATGTGAATTTTTCTCATCCACGCTTTGCCGCATGATTAAGCCGCAATAGCCTGTGGCGTGGCGAGTTCAGCGGTGAGGGCGTGTTGAATGTCGTTGTCTAATTGGCTTAAGGCATCGAGTTGTTTATGTATGCTAATACGCATTTCTTCCAGCTCTGCGATGCGGTCTTCTAGCGTATCTGTGGCTTTATGGATACGCTTGATGCTTTCCAGGCGGCGACGTAACTGCATTTGATGCTCGCGCACTTGGGTTTCCATAGGAGCCATGACAGCCTTTAGCCAGCTATCCGCTTCACGATTGGCGACTTCATAAATGTTGACGACGCGGCTGGCGAGGGTTTCAAAGAATTTGGCTGTCAGTGTGTATTGTTCGTTCGTCAGCATATTCAGGAGGGTGTTGAAATGTTCGTTATAGCTTTTTTCCAGCCTGTCCATTTCTTTTTTGTACTTAAAAGTTGAATAAGCGGGTGGCGTTACTTCGGTTAGCCCGTGCTCATGGCTGAATTTTTTGTACATCGCCGCCATCATTTCTTTGATTTCGTCGATTTGGGTGGCTGATTGAACGATGTTGGCATCGACTTTGGCAAAGAAGGCACTCATTGCACTGCGTAATCCTGCGCTAAAGCGGCTCGTTTCCATAGCGATACGCGTGTCGCGCACTTCGGCTTTGATGCGCTCCATACCCAAGTGGCTAAACAGTACGTTGGATTGTTGTGAGAACACGCTACGTAGGGCTTGGAACTGCTGTAGCCCACGCTCAAAATGCGCTTTTTCTTCTTCTACTTTCGCCATCATATGTTGAACAACTTCTTCGTTTTTGCCGCGCAAGCCTGTTAGTTCTAGTAACTGCTCGTCTATATTGCTCATGCGTGCGCCTAACAAGCCGCGTGTGCTGGTGATTAAATCAGCGACTTCACCGGCGGTGTTTTCACGCACTATTTCTTGTTTAGACGGGATGAGTTCGTCACTCAGTGCGTGCTCTAATGCAATTAAGCGGCTTTTTGCTAGTAGTGCGCTGTCGTTGTTGATTTTAGCGAGCAGGCCTTTTTGTGCGGACACAGGGAATACTTGCGCACTCTCTAAGCCCAGTAAATTGGCGCAACTCACGACTTGCCCTTGTATCTCGGCATCAATCGCGGTTTGTGTTTTTAGATCGTCCCATTGGCTATCAATTTTATTGAGCACCACTAAGCGACCTCGATGCCCGCCTTGCATGGGCGCGATATGGCTACGCCAAACTTCGATGTCGGATTTAGTGACACCTGTGTCTGCCGCCAGTATAAAAATAATGGCATGGGCACTAGGTAATAAATTGAGCGTGAGTTCAGGTTCTGTACCAATAGCGTTTAAGCCAGGCGTATCGAGTATGACTAAGCCTTTTTCTAATAGCGGGTGCGGGAAGTTAATGACGGCATGTCGCCAACGCGGTATTTCTACCATGCCGTTGGCATCAACAGTGAGCAAGGAGTCGGCATCTTGTTCGCGATATAAGCCGTATTTTGTTGCTTCTTCTTGAGTCACTAATTGCGTTTCGCTCACGCGTTGCAAGGTATTTAACATCGCGTCGGCTGAGTCGATTTCTAGCGGAATGGTTGTCCATTCATCAGGGTAGCGCTTGTATTCAGTAGTCGTCACATTACCCGCACGGGTGGCTATGGGGAGCAATTGGATGGAAGGTGGACGGCTGGCATCATAGAGTAATTCGGTTGGGCACATCGTTGTGCGGCCAGCTGTTGAAGGTAATAGGCGTTTTTTGTAATCGGCAAAAAAGATAGCGTTGATGAGCTCTGATTTGCCGCGCGAAAACTCGGCGACGAAGGCGACATTGAGTTTATCTTCTGCTAAACGGTCATGCAGATGTTGTAATCGCAGGTCAATTTGCCAGTCGCTGATTTCCTCACTGGTGAGCCAAGTGCGGTAGCGTTCGATTTGTGCTGATAGCTGTTCGCGCCATGCGCCGTATTGTTCAAATTGTTCGGTTAAACTGAGATTGCTCATGCTATTTCCCCTCGACCACTTAGTGTTTAATTATTTGATAAGTATAGCGATAATTGCGAACATTGTGCCTATTTTTTCTGGCAGCTTGCGCAATAAAAAGTGCTGCGTTGATTTTGTCGTAAATGGCGTATCAATTGCCCGCAGGTATGGCAAGTTAAATCGGTGCGTCCATAAACGAAATACTGTTGTTGAAAATAACCCGCAGCACCGTCGCTACCGACAAAATCGCGCAAGCTACTACCGCCCGCAATAATGGCTTTTTCTAGTGTGGTGCGGATCGCGAAGGCTAATTTAGCATAACGCGCACGACTGATTTTGCCTGCGGCAAGTTCGGGATGTATGCCTGCGTGAAATAAGGCTTCGTTGGCATAAATGTTACCTACGCCGACAACATGGTGACTATCCATAATAAAACTTTTGATTGCGCTACGGCGATGACGTGAGAGCGCGTATAAATAATCACCACTAAAATCGTCGGTCAGCGGTTCTACGCCTAGATTAACCAGTAATGGGTGGTTAAATGGATCGCCTTCTGCCCATAACACCGCGCCAAAACGTCGCGGGTCGCGCATACGGATGCAAAAATTATTTTGTAACACTATATCAATATGATCGTGAACTCCTGCAGGGGTGCTGCTGTCTAGTATGCGTAAACTGCCTGACATGCCCAAGTGGATGATGATAGTGCCTGCGTTCAGGTGTACTAATATATACTTGCCGCGTCGGCTCAGGTTTTGTACCGTTTGCTGTTGCGCAAGCATGTCCAGCGTCGTGGGTATGGGCCAACGCAATTTAGCATTACGAACAATAATTTGCTTAATCGTGTGACCCGTGACGTGCGGCATCAAGCCGCGTCGTGTTGTTTCTACTTCAGGTAACTCAGGCATGGCAATGAATAATGGAAAGTGTAATAAATGAAGTTTAACCGAAATGTGGGCTATTTTTTAACTTGCTTAACTCTGACTATTACGGTGAACACCGCGCAGGCGGTCGATATGGCAGACGTGTTTGCCACGCAGAAATCCGTTGCCCGCAATGCCACAGGCTATTTGCAAGTAGATTGTGCGCATCCAGTCAGCCCGCTCAATTTAATTGATGTCGTCAATACCGCCTTGTGCAACAACCCGCAAACCACTGCGGCATGGGCGAATGCGCAGGTTGCGGCGGCGCAATTGGGCAGTGCGCAAAGTGCTTATTTACCCAGCGTCAACGGTACGGCGAACCTCAGTCGCGACCATAGTGCGCTGACGGGTTTGAATACCATCAACCGCAATGTGGGATTGTCGTTAAACTATCTATTATTTGATTTCGGTGGGCGCAGTGCGCAGCGTGATGCGGCACTGGCGACTTTAGATGCGGCTAATCGCAGTCAGGATCAAGTAGTGAATACGGTTTATCTTGCTGTGGTGCAAGCGTATTACCAGTATTTTGCCGCGCAAGCACAAACACTTGCTTTGCTCGAGGCTGAAAAATCAGCCAAATTAAGCCTAGATGCGGCAACTGCGCGTTATCAAGCAGGGACGAATACACGGGTAGATATGCTACAAGCGCAAACTGCTTACAGCCAAGCCCAGCTCAATCGGGTGCGGGCAGAGGGCGATATGCGGATTGCCCAAGGCGTGCTGACCAATGTCATGGGTATGGACGCGGATAAGCGCATAGACATTGCGCCGCCCAATAATGATTTGGCGAATAAAAGTTTGCCCAATAGCGTGCGTGATTTAATCCTGCTAGCGCAACAGCAACGCCCTGATTTGCAAGCTGCCGCCGCGCAATTACGTGCCACGCAAGCGCAGGTGCGGGTGAATGAGTCGGCGGGCAAGCCGACGTTGTCCTTAACAGGCAGTGTGAATCATCAAGATAATGGCAGTATCAATGGGGTTGGCAGTAGCGTCGGGCTGGCACTCAATGTGCCGATATTTACGGGCTATAACAGCACTTATAAGATACGTGCCGCCCAAGCACAAGTGCTGGCACAGCAAGCACAGCAGGCGCAATTAACTAATCAGGTTGCGCTTGATGTCTGGCGCGCTTGGCAAACGCTGGCGACAGAAACGCAGGCATTATCCGCCAGTGCAGACTTAGTCACCAGCGCGTTGGCGGCAGCTGATATGGCACTGGGGCGTTATCGCGCAGGGGTGGGGAGCATACTGGATACGCTGAACGCGCAATCCGCGCTCGCCAGTGCACGCAGTCAGCAAATTCAAGCGCAATATAATTTACGCATCGCGAAAGTCGCATTAGCGCAAGCCGTGGGGCGATTAAATGAGTAATGACAGCCAATTTCATCTGGCATTTGTTGCGGTTATTTTATGCTCAATTTTAATACCCGCTGTGATTTATGTCGTCATGGTGGTTAAGCGATCTATTTCCCGCATTACGGTCGCCTTTTTGGGCTTGACCTTGATTGTTGTAGCGAGCGTGGATGCGGTGTTGTTGCATCATATCGCCCATGCGGCGCAACAAACATCAGTGTTGTGGGATGATAAATTATTCGCATCCGAATTATCTATCGCCTTGTATTTATTGCCGCTAGTATCAGCGGGAATAGGCATCAACATTTTGTCGCATTTATTGATTACGCATTTGACCGAAGCAGAGCAGGCTTACGACCACGCGTATAAGGAAACGAAATGAATCTAAAAAAAATATCGGTGATTGCGATTACGCTCTTGGGCATCGCTGGGGGCTATGTTTATTGGCAGACTAAAAACGCCAAGCCTGTGGCAGACCGCTACCGCATGAGTGAAGTCACACGTGGTGATTTAGTCCGTAATGTGTCGGCTAACGGCACATTAAATCCTGTGGTGTTGGTTAACGTGGGTACGCAAGTATCGGGCGTGGTCAAGGCTTTACATGCCGATTACAACCAAAAAGTGCAAGCAGGGCAGATATTGCTAGAGCTTGACCCCGCATTATTAAAGGCGCAGATTGCACAAAGCAACGCCAATTTAACGCGTGCACAGGCGGCGTTGCAACTGGCACAAACCGCAGCAGCGCGGCAACAGAGTTTGTTAAAACAAGATTATGTGGCGCGACAAGATGTTGATCAGGCAAACGACGCGGTCGCAGGTGCGCGGGCACAAGTCGCCGTTGCCCAAGCGCAACTAAAACGCGACCAGACTAATTTATCTTACAGCGTGATACGTTCGCCTGTATCGGGCACGGTGATAGACCGCTCCGTTGATGTGGGGCAAACCGTAGCCGCCAGCTTCCAAACGCCGACGCTGTTCAAAATCGGTCAAGATTTAAGCAAGATGCAAATCGACACCACCGTCGCAGAAGCCGACGTGGGCGGGATTAAAGTGGGACAACCCGCGAAATTCACCGTGGATGCTTTCCCTGACCGTGATTTTAGCGGTGTAGTGAAGCAAATTCGCTTAAATCCGACTAACCAAGCGGGTGTGGTGACATACGACGTAGTGGTGACGGTGGATAATCCTGATTTTGTGTTATTGCCAGGCATGACCGCTTACGTCAATATCGAAATCGACCGCCATAATAATGTATTGCTCGTGCCTAATGCGGCGTTGCGTTTCAAGCCTGCGGATGATGCGGATAAAACAACAGATAAATCAGCTGATAAACCACGTCGCCGTGCTCGTGCAGGGGCAACGGTTTATATATTGCAAGCAGACAAGCCCGTAGCACTCAAAGTGAAAACAGGGATGACCGACAACAAGCAAACAGAAATACTCAGCGGTGATATTAAAGTCGGCGATAAAGTCATCGTGGAAGATAAACAGGCAGAGAAAAAAGACAAATCCAAGCAATCACAAAAGCTGTTTTAACCATGAACCAAGTCATAAGCGTCAATCAACTAGGTAAAGACTATGCGACAGCCGCAGGCACTTTTGTCGCGCTGAAATCCGTGAGCTTGACCATAGCGCAAGGCGAATTTGTCGCCATTATGGGACCGTCAGGGTCGGGTAAATCAACTTTTATGAATTTATTAGGTTGCCTCGACTACCCCACACGCGGCAGTTATGCGCTCGATGGCGTGGGGGTTGCCACGCTGTCATCAGATGCACTGGCAGCATTGCGTAATCGCGTCATAGGCTTTGTTTTTCAAGGGTTTAACCTGTTGCCACGCCTGAATGCGCGTGAAAACGTCGCCCTGCCTATGCTCTACAAAGGCGCATCCAGTGCCGAACGTGCGCGTCGCGCCGATGAAATGCTAGTCAAAGTCGGCTTAGCAGGATTAGGTGATCGCCGCCCAAATCAGCTCTCAGGTGGACAACAGCAACGTGTCGC
The DNA here is from genome assembly GCA_013140765.1 of Sulfuriferula sp. GTDB lineage: Bacteria > Pseudomonadota > Gammaproteobacteria > Burkholderiales > Sulfuriferulaceae > Sulfuriferula. The sequence goes on along the minus strand of JABFSE010000003.1, from coordinate 87,828 downwards.
TATCGCCCGCGCACTCTGCAATGCACCCAGACTCATTCTCGCTGACGAACCTACGGGCAACCTCGATAGCCACACGAGCGACGAAGTCATGAATTTATTTACTGAATTAAATAACACAGGCATCACCATCGTCCTCGTTACCCACGAGCCTGACATTGCACGTTATGCCAAGCGGCTAGTGCGTTTTAAGGACGGCGAAATGATATACGACGGTGATCCTGCGGGTGGATTGATATGAAATGTATTAAAGTTAGAACTGACCCCGTTGGAGGGGTGGCACTATGAATCCGATAGCGATGTTGGCAGAATCTTGGCGGGCGATTATTGCAAATCGTATGCGCTCGTTTTTGACTATGCTCGGGATGATAATTGGTGTAGCGGCGGTGGTGTTGATGCTGGCAGTGGGTCAGGGGGCACAAAGTGCGATAGATGAGACGATTAGCGCGATGGGGAGTAATTTATTTATTGTGCTTTCAGGTGCGACCACCTCTGGCGGTCAGCGTATGGGCTTGGGAACTGCGCCTACGTTGAAAATGGCTGATGCGGCGGCGATAGCCGATTTGCCCAATATCGAGGCGGCGGCACCTGTACAGCCAGGGACAGCGACGACGGTGTATGCTGGCAATAACTGGAGCACGTCGATTACGGGGGTGACACCCGATTATTTGCGCGTGCGTAATTGGAGCATGGCGACAGGCTTTGCTTTTACCGATGCCGATGTGCGCGGTGCGGCGCGAGTGGCGTTGTTGGGTAAGACGGTGGTTGATAATTTATTTGGCGATGAAAATCCGATAGGCAAGACGATACGCATTAAGCAAAGCCCGTTTACCGTGGTCGGCGTGCTCGAGAGTAAGGGGCAAAGTCTGGACGGGCGCGATCAGGATGATGTGGTGATTGTCCCTGTGACCACGGCGCAACGTAAGCTGTTCGGTAGCCAGTTTCCTGGTAGTGTGAAATTCATCATGGTGCAAGCAACGTCAGCCGAGGCGATGCCTGCGGTAGAAAAAGAAATGAATGTATTGTTGCGGGCGCGGCATCGTATTGCTGACGATGCCGATGCCGACTTTACCGTGCGTAATCTGTCGGCGATGGCGGAGGCGAGTGCTTCCGCGACGCGCATTATGTCGTATGTTTTAGGTGCGATTGCGTCGATTTCATTGATAGTGGGCGGTATCGGGATTATGAATATCATGCTGGTGTCGGTAACCGAACGCACGCGCGAGATAGGCATACGCATTGCGATAGGTGCGCGGCATAGAGATATTTTGCTACAGTTTTTGCTGGAGGCGATTACCATCTCGCTCATAGGCTGTTTAATCGGCGTGGGTTTAGGGGTGGGTGGGGCGTGGGCGGTGCAAAAACTGGCTGGTTTCCCAGTGCTGGTTACGCCTGATATTGTGCTACTGGCATTTAGCGTGGCGGCAGGGGTAGGTATATTTTTTGGCTTTTATCCCGCCCGTCGCGCCGCGTTGATGAATCCTATTGATGCGTTGCGTTACCAGTAATGTGGGCGGTTAGTCGCGTCGCGTTTCATAACGTTGTACGCGCTGTGGCGCAAAAGCGGTAATGAGCTGTTCAAACAAGTGTTGCGCTTTCGCGCTATTATCGCAATGCAGGTTGCATACAAACACATCCAGTGTCACATAATCCAGCTCAGGCCAGGTATGAATGGCGAGGTGGGATTCAGCCAGCAGGACGACACCCGTAATGCCATTGCCGCCGTTAAATTGATGAAACGTATCGCCCACCGCAGTGAGGCACGCATCGTCAACAGCTTGCAGGCACAGCGTGCGCAATGCGTTCAATTCAGTCATATAATGGCTAGACGCACAACCGTGCAAGTTTGCCATAGCGTGGCGAGCGGTGATGGACATTTAATTTTATACAGGCAAATCAATAATGGTAGATGAAATTCAGCGCATTCCTGTGATGCTATTAACAGGTTTTTTAGGTAGCGGAAAAACCACGTTGTTAAATCAGCTTATCGCGCAATTGCCGCATACGGCTATTATTATGAACGAATTTGGCGAAATAGGCTTGGATCATCAGTTATTGCAAAAAACCGAAGGGCCGTTAGCCTTGCTCCAAGGTGGTTGTATTTGCTGTACCGTGTCGGGCTCGTTGTCACCGACGTTGCGCAATTTATTTATGGCGGCAAAAAGTGGCGACGTGCCGCAATTTGAGCGCGTGATTATCGAAACCACAGGCATTGCCGACCCAGCCCCCATACTCGAAACGCTGCTTAATGATCGCTGGATAGCCGCACGTTTTGCGCTTACAGGTGTAGTCACCACGGTCGATGCCGTGTTGGCGGAGCAGCAATTAGATAGCTATTTTGAAGCGGTTAAGCAAATTGCGGTGGCAGACCGATTGCTAATTACCAAAGCAGATTTAGCAGGCGAGGCGCAAGTTGCCGCGCTACGCCAACGCTTGAGCATACTCAATCCAGCCGCACCTATTTTATTGGTGACGCAAGGCGAGGTTAATCCTGCGCTCATCCTTGATGCAGGGCTATTTAGTCTGGCGCATAAAACTGCCGATGTCGTACTATGGCTCAATCAGGCGCGTTACCGCCCGATACAGGCGGGTAAGTTGGGTGGCAAACCAGTCGTCAAGCTGGATACCGTGCATGATGACCGCATACGTTCATTCAGCTTGACTTTCGATGAGCCATTGGCTTGGGAAGCCATCAATGCCGCTTTGCAAATGTTGCTCAAAAACCGCGCAAAATGGGTATTGCGGATGAAAGCGATAGTCAATTTACAGGGGCAAGCATTGCCCACCGTGCTCCATGCGGTAGGGCCGATTTTTTCACCGCCCGTAGTATTGCCAGCCTGGCCTGACGACGACCGCCGTAGCCGTTTTGTTTTTATCATCGCTGATTTTGAAGCGGAAGTGGTGGCAGAGATGCTGCATGATTTTAATGCCGCGTACAAAGTACAACTAAGCGATGGGCAAAAAAACGCTGGATAGCTTTTCAGCCATCCAGCGTTGGGTGCTATGGTCGATTAGACGTGATATTAGTCGTTATCAGGTGCGTCTTTGCCTTTGTCGCCCGTATCAGCTTTTACGCTTAATACCTTACCGCTGACACCGTCAACCATCACATCGCTGACTTTTTTGGTGCTTGCATCGGCGATTTCTACTTGATAAACCAAGCCATGCTGTTCGTTTTCCAGATCGGCACGGGTGGCTTTGCCTGGGGTGGCTTGTTCAGCGGCAACGATGGCTTGGGTGATGTTGATTTTCGCTTTTGCTAAATCCACAAAAGCATCATTTTCACGCGGCATCTGGGTTGCATAGACGACTGACGCTGCGCCGATTGCGGCTAATAAAGCGACGATAAATTTTACACTGTGCTTATACATGATGAAGCTCCTTTAACAAGTTAAACGGGTCAGCGAAAAATTCGCCGCCGTGATAAACATATTAAAGACATAGACTTAAGCTGAACTTAAGATGAAAAAATAAAATAGCAATGTTTGTGCAGAGTGTTACTGTTGTTCGGCGTATATGTCAGTCGCGACTTTAGCAAATTGCACGACGACCATTAAACCCGATTCAACAGGGTTGTCTTCCAGATTGATTTTTGCCTGATGCGCAGTGGCGATATTGTGCACGATAGCCAAGCCTAGTCCACTGCCTGTGGTTGCTGTTCCCATGATACGGTAAAAGCGGTCGAATACACGTTCACGATCTGCTACAGGTATGCCCATGCCCGTGTCTATCACGCGCAATATCGGCACGCCGCCTTCGGATGTGACACGTAGGCGCACATTACCATCTGCTGGCGTGTAACGGAGGGCGTTATCGACTAAATTGCTAATAAGTATGTATAAGTCCGCGCTTACGCCTGCCGTGATAACGTGTGGCTGTATGTCGAGTTGCATCGCTATATTGCGTGCAACTGCCTGCTCTGCATAGTCTTGTGCGACAGTGTGCGCTAACTCACTAAGGTCAACATCGCGCATGGCGATAGATGCTACAGGCGGTTCGCTACGTGCTAATACCAGTAGCTGTTGTACCAGATGGGTGCTTCTATCTAAACGCTGGTGCAGTTTGTTGAATGCGATAGCGCGTTGTTCGTCGCTCACAGCGCGTTCGGTGAGTTGCAGTTGTAGTTTAAGTGCGGTCAATGGGCTGCGTAGCTCATGTGCCGCATCGGCGACAAATGCGCGTTGTGCGGCGATGGCTAAATTAAGCCGCGCTAATAGTTGATTAAGTGCGACCACTAGAGGCAGTATTTCTAGTGGCAAATCAGTTTCGTCTAATGCTTGCATGGCATCGGCATGACGTTCAGTTACCGCGTTGGTGACTGTTTGCAATGGACGTAAACTGCGCCCAACGACCAGCCATATCATGCCCGCCAATATCGGGATTAAGACAGCAAATGGGATTAACATACGCACCGCCAAGCCTACCGCTAATTCTTCACGCACGGTCATGGGTTGAGCAACTTGCACATATTGCCCGCGATGATACGCGCCATAAATGCGCCATTGTTGACCTTGAAATTCCACCGTGTGTACGTCTGTTTGTGGATAGCGTGGGAAAGTGTGCGTAGGATGGGTGGCAAAGCGTAGCTCTCCGCGCAGATTCCAGATTTGCACGACGCTATTTTCTTCAGGGTCTTCGTCGGTATTGTGTATTGTAATGATATTAAGATGGTTAGGTAGTGAGGTGGCGAGTTGTTTTATTTGGGCATCGAATAGCTCATTCGCTTCATCTTGCGCCAACCAGTACATGCTCACACCCGCCAAGGCGACGCTCACGAACATCCCCGTGATGAGCCAAATGAGCAGTTGTTGGCGTATGGATTTCACAGCGTTACCACTTTGTAACCCACGCCACGGACATTGCGTATAAAATCCGCACCCAATTTTTTACGCAAGTGATGGATATACACTTCGACGGCATTGCTGCCGATTTCTTGATCCCAGCCGTACAGTTTTTCTTCCATCTGCGCCAATGACAGCACCCGTCCAGGTGGGTCGAGTAAGGCTTGCAACAAGGAAAATTCGCGTGCGGATAAGCTCAATAATTGCTTATCTAAAAATACCTCGCGACTGGCTGGGTTGAGCGTCACTGCGCCATGCGTAATCACAGGTTGCGCCCGCCCTGCATGGCGACGTAATAGCGCACGCACACGGGCAAATAGCTCGTCTAAATCAAATGGTTTGACCAAGTAATCATCCGCGCCAGCATCTAAGCCCGCGACGCGGTCTGCCGTCGCATCGCGTGCAGTGATAATCAGCACAGGCACGTCGCCGCCGCGTTGACGCAATTCGCTTAATACCTGCAAACCTTGTTTTTTGGGCAAGCCCAAATCCAACAACAACAAATCATACACGCCGTTATCCAAAGCTAATTCAGCACTACGTCCGTCACGCACCCAATCCACCGCGTAATTTTCACTGGCGAGTGCCTCATGCAGGCTCTCGCCTATCATCGCATCATCTTCTACGAGTAACAGGCGCATGATTTATCCTTCGAGCTTGCTTTGTTGTTTAGTCATCAACGTAATCACAACCACAATCGCCACCAAAAATATCGCGCTAGTGCCCACCGTACCTAAGCCTAAACCGCCCGCAGTCACAGGTTGTGAGAGCAAGTCACCCATAGACGCACCGAATGGGCGCGTTAAGATATAAGCTATCCAAAAAGCCAGCACCGCATTGAGTTTGAATTGATAAAATGCCAACGTTACCGCACCAATAACAGCACCAAAAATTAACGCGGATAGCGCATAACCTAAGGCAAAATGTTCAGCAACCAAATCACCTGCCGCCGTACCTAAGGCAAACGTCAGTAATATTGCCACCCAATAAAAGCCTTCACGTTTAGCCGTGTGTATGCTGTGTATGGATAAAGTTTTTTCGCGTGCGTACCAAATCGCAAAGACTGCCGCTAAGGCGATGCTAAACACCGTCGTTAGCGTTATCAAAGTCACGCCTAGATTATCCACTAAATTATCCGTAATCAGCGTTCCAACTACACTCACCAGCAACACGACTAGCCAGTAACTGGTCGGGACGTAACGTTTTAACTTGAATTGCACAAATAAAGCCAACACTAACAAGCCGCTGACGAAATAAGAAGTTGTCACCAGCCCCCAACCCATCGTAAACGACAGAAAATCTGCCGCTGTTTCACCCACCGTTGTTGCCATGATTTTGATAATCCAGAAAAATAATGTTATTTCTGGTACGCGATTGAGTAATTTTGATGTGCTGTTCATGATAGCCCCTTAAGTTTGAAGAGCTTAAATGATAATGGCTGAATACTTAAGGGAAACTTAAGGCGTGTGGTGACATTGTCGCACAAATAAATTAACCAGCAGCTTATTGATGGCCCTTGCCGTCTTTCTGTTTATTTTTCACTCGCGTAATGCGCACGACTTCAGGGAGCGAGCGTAGCGCACGCATGATGCGGGCGAGGTGCATACGTTGTTCGACTTGCAGGGTGAAGTGCATGGTAGTGTATTGACTGCCGTCGTCTTCGCCCATCGCAACGTTGTCAATGTTAGAGCCTTGGTCGGCAATCGCAGCGGCCAGTTTCGCTAACACGCCGCGCTGGTTAAGCACGATAAGCTGAATGTTGACATCGAACATCTTATGTAAATCAGGCTCCCATTCCACATCCAGCCACTTATCAGGGTCGTCACGATAATGCTTAATCGCGCTACAGTCATGGGTGTGTATCACCAAACCCTGATCGGATTTGATAAACGCAATTATCGGGTCGCCAGGAATAGGGCTACAGCATTTAGCCAACTGCACAGCAACGCCTTCAGAGCCACGTATGGCGATAGCGCCGTGTTGACGTGGGTTAGGCAGATTTTGCTCCTGCATCATCAATTGGCGGGCAACGACGATATTCAAGCGTTTGCCCAGCCCAATGTCTGTTAGCACTTCACCACGGCTTTTACCTGTTTCCTTATGCACGCGTTCCCAGCAACTGGGGCGTATTTGAGTCGGGTCTGCGCCTAGCGCACGGAAAGCCTGATTAAGCAAACGCTCGCCCAGCACAACGGATTCTTCGGCGTGCATGGTGCGTAAATAGTGGCGGATATGCGCACGCGCTTTGCCAGACACGACAAAATTTACCCAAGCTGGGTTAGGACGCGAAGTGGGTGAAGTGATGACTTCCACCTGATCGCCGTTGCGTAACAAAGTGCGCATGGGCATGAGCTCGCCATTCACCTTGACGGCGGTGCAATGATTGCCGACATCGGTATGCACGGCGTAAGCAAAATCCACCGCTGTCGCACCGCGCGGCAATGACATGATTTTGCCTTTGGGCGTGAACACATAAACTTCATCGGGGAATAAATCGACTTTGATATGCTCTAAGAACTCAGCAGAATCGCCACCGCCTTCTTGAATTTCTAGCAAAGACTGCAGCCATTGATGGGTTTTTTGCTGTACATCGTTGATGCTGGCATCACTGGTTTTGTACAGCCAATGCGATGCCACGCCTGCTTCAGCGAGCTTGTGCATGTCTTGAGTGCGGATTTGGATTTCTATCGGCGTGCCAAATGGACCAAACAAAGTGGTGTGCAACGATTGATAGCCATTGGCTTTGGGGATAGCAATATAATCCTTGAATTTGCCCGGTATGGGCTTATACAAACCATGCAAATAGCCCAACGCCAAATAGCACGAAGGTATGTCGTCCACCAGCACACGAAAGCCATAAATATCAAACACTTCTGAAAACGCGAGTGATTTTTCCTGCATTTTCTTGTAAATGCTAAACAAGTGCTTCTCACGCCCCGTTACTAGTGCGTGGACTTTGCCGTCAGCTAATTTATGCCCGATAGCTTCACGTACTTTTTCGACCACTTCACGGCGATTGCCGCGTGCGGCTTTAACTGCTTGCGCCAAGACGCGAGAACGATTGGGGTATAGATAGTGAAAGCTGAGATCATCCAGCTCTTGGTATAAGCTGTTTAGCCCAAGTCGGTTAGCAATAGGCGCATAAATATCGACGGTTTCTTGCGCGATACGCCGTTGTTTATCAGGGCGCATAGATTCCAGCGTGCGCATATTGTGCAAACGGTCGGCGAGTTTAATCAAAATCACGCGCACATCACGTGCCATCGCCAACAGCATTTTGCGGAAATTTTCCGCCTGCGCATGAACAGCCGTTTGAAACTCGATTTTGTCCAGCTTAGAAACGCCATCGACTAAATCGGCAACAGGCTTGCCAAACAGTGCGGCGATTTCTTCTTTGGTGGTGGGTGTATCTTCAACCACATCGTGCAACAACGCCGCCATTAAGGCTTGCGCGTCTAAATGCCATTGCGCCAAAATGCCCGCAACGGCGACAGGGTGGCTGATATAAGCCTCGCCGCTTTTGCGGAATTGTCCTTCATGTGCCGCCCGACTATACTCGAACGCCGCCTGTACTTGCGCGGCATCTTCTGCCTTTAAGTAACTAAGTTGCGGGCTGATTTGTTCGAGTTCGGGCATGGCGCAATCACTAAATTAAGCGCGACCGCGATTGAGAATCTCACGCCCGACTTCGCCCGCAGCGATTTCTTTCAATGCCAGCACGGTGGGTTTATCCTTGCCGCCTTCGATTTTAGGCGTGTGTCCATTCGCCAATTGACGTGCGCGATAAGTTGCCGCCAAGGTTAATTCAAAACGGTTAGTGATGTGAGTCATGCAGTCTTCTACTGAAATACGGGCCATGTTGGTTCCTAGCTTAATGATGTGAATAAATCGGCATGACGCGTGCGCTGGTCAATAACACGTAAACGGCACGCCTGTATTACCGCCTGCAAATCAGCCAGTGCGGTATTAAAATCGTCGTTAATGATAACATAATCGAACTCACCGACATGGCTAATATCCTCACGCGCCGCCGCCAACCGCCGCGCAACGACCTCAGCACTGTCTTGACCGCGCCCCTGTAAGCGCGTTTGCAACACAGTTAGTGACGGCGGCACGATGAATATGCCCACCGTATCAGGAAACAAACGGCGTACTTGTTGTGCGCCTTGCCAATCAATTTCCAATAAAATATCCTGCCCCGTCTTCAAAGCGTCGCGTATCCATTGTTCAGAAGTGGCATAGTGGTTGCCATAGACCTCAGCACTTTCCAAAAACGCGCCTTGTGCCAACATATCCATGAACGTAGCGGTGTCCACAAAATGATAATCGCACCCGTCTTCCTCGCCTGGACGCGGCGCACGGGTGGTGTATGATATGGACAAACTCACGCCTTTATCTTGCGTTAGCAACGCACGCACCAAACTGGTTTTGCCAGCACCCGACGGGGCGGTTAGAATAATCAAATTACCTTGCACTGTATTTCCTCTCATGTCCGATAGTAGCCAAACTCCAGATTCACCTTGTATCGGTTATTGCTCTTGTAGCCTAGGCGATAGCGTCTGCAAAGGCTGCGGTCGCACGGTGAAGGAAGTCGATAATTGGTTATTTTATACCGAAGCGCAAAAAATTGCGGTATGGGCGCGTGTAAATCAACTGGATACCATACGCAATCGGCGGGATAGCTAATTTTGGTTAATCCCTTAGCGACCCAGCACTTGAGAAACAACTCGCGCGTGACTTGCTGTTTCGCCGCTTCGTCGGCTTATCTCTGGATCAAAGCATACCTGACCACAGCAGTCTATGGCGATTCCGTAACTTGCTCAGTGAGCAAGGACGGTTTGACCGTCTGCTCACTCAGTTGAATAACCAGTTGGCTAATGCTGGGCTACTCATCCGTAGCGGGCAAATCAGCATCATAGATGCCAGCATCATCACTGCCCACCACAACCGTCCTAACAAAACGGCTCTTAATTCATTGTCTGGATTTCGGGGTCCACTATAGTGCAGGAGCTCGCAGTACCTCAAGTTCGGCATTTAAATAAATTCCGTTTCCGTCCCGCCCCAAGTTGCATTCAGGTTAATCGCATTGTCGTTGATAGACATGCCGCGTTCGACTGTAAAACCAGCACCTGCGACGGTTAGCTTGAGGTGATAGTTGTCGGGGAATTCGCTTAACATCCAGTGGATTTCTGAAGGATGTACGGGCATATTGTTGCGCACCAAGTGGCGTATCCACAGCGTTTCGTCTATTACTTTGACAATAAAGGGCGTGGGTAAGTGGTGTTTCAGCAGGTGTTGATGCACGACCCATTCTATGGGTGTAGGGCGGCGTGACGGCTGATTACGCGCATCTATGCGGAATAATTGCCCGCAACCTGCTTCTTTTATTAACTCGCTCACCCAGCCTATGCTCACGCCTGTGTGGACAATAATCGCTCGTCCTGCGTAACGTTGCAAGAAGCGCTCACGTAATACTGTAGGCTTAGGGCGAAATGCCGCTATAATCTTATTTATCATACGCTATCTCTAAAATATGTTATGCAGTCGGTGTTAGCTTTACACGAGAATATAGTCGCCGCGCAAACCGCGCATTTTGACACGCCGCTCGCTTTGAAAAGCGGTGCGGTGTTGCCATGCTACGACCTCGTTTACGAAACTTACGGCAAGCTCAATGCCGATGCCAGTAATGCTATTTTGGTGTGTCACGCGCTATCTGGCAACCATCACGTTGCGGGTGTGTATGCCGCAGGCGATAAAAAAGCAGGTTGGTGGGACAATATGGTAGGCGCGGGTAAGCCCATAGATACCGATAAATTCTTTGTCATTGGCGTGAATAATCTAGGTGGCTGTCATGGCTCTACGGGGCCTAAATCCATTAACCCTGCTACGGGGGTTGAGTATGGCTCGGCTTTTCCGCTGGTGACGGTGGATGATTGGGTGGTGAGCCAAGCGCGTTTGGCGGATAGCTTGGGCATACAACAGTTTGCCGCCATTATGGGCGGTTCACTGGGTGGGATGCAGGTGTTGCAATGGAGTATTGCTTACCCCGAGCGTGTGCGCCATTGTTTGGTGATTGCTTCTGCGCCTAAATTGACTGCTGAAAATATCGCGTTTAACGATGTGGCGCGGCAAGCTATTTTGACTGATCCCGATTTTCACGGTGGTGATTATTACCAACATAACACTTACCCACGGCGCGGCTTGCGCTTGGCGCGTATGTTGGGGCATATTACTTATTTATCTGACGATGTGATGGGCACAAAATTCGGTCGCACTTTGCGGCTAGGTAGCTTGAATTACGGCTATGATGTGGATTTTGAAATTGAATCGTACCTGCGCTATCAAGGCGATAAATTTGCTGATAGTTTCGATGCCAATACTTATTTGTTGATGACCAAAGCCTTGGATTATTTTGATCCTACGCATGTCACGCCAGCCATTAGTTTAGCCGCCGCATTAGCGTCTGCGCGTGCTTCTTTTTTGGTGATTTCTTTTACCACAGATTGGCGTTTTGCCCCCGAACGCTCGCGTGAAATCGTCAAGGCTTTGTTGGATAACGGGCAAGCGGTCAGTTATGCAGAAATCGTTTCCAAGCATGGGCACGACGCTTTTCTGATGCCCGACGCGCATTATCATGCCTTGGTACGTGCTTACATGAAAAGGGTAACGACATAATGCGCCAGGATTTTCAAACCATAGCCGACTGGATACCCACGCACGCCAAAGTGTTGGATTTGGGTTGTGGTGATGGCGATTTATTAAAGTATCTACAAGACTCGCGGCAGGCGCACGCTTACGGCGTGGAGCTGTCGGACGAGCATGTATTGGCGTGCGTGCAAAACGGCGTGAACGTGATACAGCGCGATTTAGAGGCAGGTTTGGCTGAATTTGCCTCAGCGAGTTTTGACTATGTGGTGCTGTCGCAAACCTTGCAAGCCATGCACCACACCGAGGCGATATTGCGCGAAATGCTGCGCGTAGGACATGCTGGTATCGTGACTTTCCCTAATTTTGGCTACTGGAAGAACCGCTTACAAGTGATGCGCGGCAATATGCCCGTATCTGATGATATTCCCTATCAATGGTATGACACGCCTAACGTACACTTATGCACCATGCACGATTTTGAGGCTTTATGCGAGCGGCTCAATATACGCATTAGCGAACGCGTCGTCATGACCGCAGGCAAACGTGTGCGCTTCATGCAAAATCTCACAGGTAGTCTCGCCGTTTATCGGTTTGAGCGTCGCTAACGATGTTGCCCAGCTTACATGCCTCGGTGACTGACACTTGCCTGCATTTAGAAATCGCAGGCACTTGGCGGCTACAAACATTCAAACAAATTCCCCGCAATGCTATACCCAACGCTACGTCGTCAGTCGTCGTGGATGGCAGTGCGCTAACTTATTTGGATACTAGCGGGGCTTGGGCTTTATTACGCTTATTGCATGAAGCGGGGATTGCGGTGGATACGCCTAACTACCTCAATTTCAGCCCTACGCACAGCGCGATACTGGATTTAGTTCGGCAAAATTTCAGCGCAAGTTTAGCCGATACCGCGCAAACGCAACGCTCACTGTTGGCACAGTTAGGTCGATTAGTCAGCACTGGCGTGCAACGTGCTCACGGTTTATTGGCATTTGTAGGTGTGTTGAGCGTGGAAATGTTGCAGCTACTCCGCGCACCGCATCGTTTTCGATTGCGCGAATTCACTAATCAAGTCGAAGTCGTCTTGGTGTACGCAGTGCCACTGGCGTTTGCGATGATGTTTTTACTCGGTTTGGTATTTAGCTATTTGCTAGGCATACAGGCTAAACAATTTGGTGCAAACATTTTTGTGGTGGATGGTGCGGCTTTGGCCGTGTGTCGTGAATTAGCCCCTGTCATTGTTGCGATACTGGTCGCGGGGCGGTCAGGTGCGGCGATTACCGCGCAACTGGGCACGATGAAAGTGTATGAAGAAGTCGATGCCATTAGCATCTTGGGTTTATCGCCTTATAGCGTGCTGGTTATTCCGCGTATTTTGGCATTATTGATAGCTTTGCCGTTGCTGGTGTTCGTCGGCGATGTGGCGGGTTTGCTAGGCAGTATGCTGGTCGCGGCGCATCAGTTGGATATTACACCTATTAGCTTTATCAATCGGCTAGATCAGGTATTAGATACTAAAACCGTGCTCATAGGCTTGCTCAAAGCCCCTGTATTCGCTATTTTTATAGGTGTGATTGCGTGTTATATGGGGTTGAACGTGGCTAAAGATGCCCGCAGTATCGGTGTTAATACGACGGCAACAGTGGTGCAAAGCATAGTGGTAGTTATTTTATTGAACGCGATTTTTGCTATTTTATTAGTCGAGCTGGATTTGTAATCATGGCTGACGATACCCTCATCGCTGTTGATAATATCGTTACCCGCTTTGGTGCGAATACTATACATGACGGAGTCAGCATGTCAGTCCGTCGTGGCGAAGTGGTTGCGCTGATAGGCGGTAGTGGTACGGGGAAATCGGTATTGCTAAAAGAAATCATCGGCTTGCTACGTCCAACCTTAGGTAGCGTAACGCTATTTGGTGAGTCAGTATGGCAAGTAAACGATGCCGCACTGCGGGCGTTACGCCAACGGTTTGGCATGTTGTTTCAAGATGGCGCACTATTTTCCTCGATTAACGTTGCCCGCAATGTGGCTACACCGTTGTTTGAACATACTCATTTAAGCACAGCAGACTGTTTGCAATTAGCGCAGCTGAAACTGGCGCTGGCAGGCTTGCCGCCCAGTGCCGCCAACAAAATGCCCAATGCGCTCTCAGGTGGAATGCGCAAGCGCGTGGCGTTGGCACGTGCATTAGCCTTGGATCCAGAGCTATTGTTTTTGGACGAGCCGACTTCGGGGCTAGACCCTATTTCTGCCCGCGCATTCGATCATCTGATACGCACATTAGCTGATAATTTAGGCTTGACCGTGCTCTTGGTAACCCATGATTTGGACACTTTATTAAGTATCATAGACCGCGTTATCGTGCTCTCCAACGGCAAAGTGCTGGGGTCGGGGACGGTGGCAGAAATCAAGCAAATTGATGATGATTGGCTACAAGCGTACTTTGCGGCACGCGCCAATACGGAGAAATAGCATGGACAACGAAGCACGTTATAGCTTAATTGGTGGCGTGGTATTGGTGTTGGGTATATTGCTGGCGGCGAGCTTAGTCTGGTTAATGGATGGCTCAGAAAAAAACGATTACCAAAACTACAGTATTTATTTTCGCCACCAATCTATGGATGGGCTAGATGCTAATAGTGCGGTGAAATTACGTGGCGTAAAAATAGGCGTAGTCAGTGATTATGGCTTTGTCGCAGGCTCAGATGAAGCGGTACGGGTGAATGTTAAGCTCAACGCCAGCACACCGATACACATAGACAGCCGCGCTTTTATTAAGCGTAATGTGGTCACAGGGATAGCCACGGTAGAGATAAGTAGTCCGCAAGCCAATAGCCCGCTATTGACTGAAGTGCTGCCCAGCGAACGTTACCCTGTGATTGCGGAAGGCAGTTCGGACTTGGATAAAGTAACGACAGATTTATCAAAAATGGCTGAAAGCGGCGCACAGTTATTAGATAAAATGAATTTGCTGTTAAGTGACAACAACCGCGCCTCGGTGACTAAAACGCTGGATAATCTACAGCAATTATCTACCCAATTAGTGGTGCATAAACAAGCATTAAACAACACCATACAGAGTTTTGAAGATGCGGCGATAGCGATTAAATCCACTGCCAATAATGTTGATACTGCCACCGCTGACCTAGACGGGCAATTACGCACCTTAACGCAAAAAGCCAGCGCCACACTAGACCAAGCCACCGCGAGCATGGCAGATATACAACAGCAGTCAGTGATTATTTCTAAGCAGTTACAAACATTGACTAATACGGCTAATTATCAACTCAAACAAGTCGGCAGAGATGTACGCGAGGGCAGTGCCGCGCTGACGGCTACCAGTCAACGCTATGCCAATCCGCGTGAGCTATTATTTAGCACAGGCAAAACGGAAACCGCGCCAGGAGAGTCAAAATGAAATCGGGGATAATCATACTGTTACTTGCCGCGTTAGGCGGCTGTGTTAATTTAGGCGGCGAGCAACGCCCCAGCACCACCTATCTACTCACTGATGCGCATATCGCAACGCCCAACGCCCACCCGCAAGCACACACGCTCATGGTAGCCCCCATGCGTAGCAGTAGTTTTGATGATAACGACGCGCTGGTATTCGCTAACACGGCAAATACACGCGGACGCTACCAGTTAGCCCGTTGGAGTCAGCGTCCTAGTAGTCGCTTGGGTGAGTTGCTGTTTAACCGTTTGATAGCTAGTCAAATTTATACCAGCATCGCCCATACTGACAGCGATATTGTCGCCGACCGCTTGCTCACCACTGAGCTGTTAAGCCTGTATCACGATGCCAGCACGCAACCTGGACAAGTTAAAATCAGCGTGCGGGCGACGCTATATGACAATCAGCAACATAGCTTATTGGCGCGTAAGACGTTTGAGCAAACTGTACCTGTGGCAACGTTTAATGCGGCAGGTGCGGCAAGCGCGTTTAACATTGCCAGCACGCAGTTAATTGATGACATGCTTACTTGGCTAACGCCAGCCGCCGTGTCCAGTAGCAGTGTTCCCGCGCATAGCCATTAGCCGCGCGACCCTTTCTTCAGTCGCGGGGTGGGTGCGGAATAAGCCTTGCACGCCCTCGCTAGTGAGTGGGTTAATTATCATCATTTGCGCGGTTTCAGGGTGAGCATCGGCTGTCTCCATAGGGATGCCGTGGGCGTAGGCTTCGATTTTTTTCAGTGCCATTGCCAGTGCTTCTGGATCGCCAGAGATTTCTGCACCGCCTGCATCTGCGCCAAATTCACGCGCACGTGAAATCGCCATTTGTATCAACATTGCGGCAAACGGCGCAACGATCATAATCAGTATCGCCACCACGGGGCTGACATTTCGCTCACCTTGTGAATTGTGCCCACCACCAAATAATGCACCAAATTGCGCCAATGCTGAAATAGCACCTGCCATCGTGGCCGAAATAGTAGAAATCAAAATATCGCGGTTTTTGATATGCGTCAGTTCATGCGCCATGACCCCACGCAATTCACGCGGGCTGAGTAGGCGGATAATCCCCGTGGTTGCGGCAACGGCGGCGTGCTCAGGGTTGCGTCCTGTGGCGAACGCATTGGGCTGGTCTTCGTTAATAATATACACCGCAGGCATAGGTAAGCCTGCGCGTTGTGCCAGCTCTGCCACCATGCCGTAAAATTCGGGTGCGGTGTGGGCATCAACGGGCTGGGCGTTGTACATTTTCAACACCGCTTGGTCAGAAAACCAATACGCATAGACGTTCATGCCGCCCGCGAATATCAAGGCGATGAGCATCCCCGTTTTGCCACCCAAAAGCATCCCTACGGTAGCGAACAGAACGACGATACCCGCCATTAACACGGTAGTTTTGAACCAGTTATCTAGCATTTCTTAATCTCGCTTTATTAAGGGGTGTGAATTTAGATGGCGATATGTGCGAATAATTCAACGCCGTGACTGGCGATAAATTGCGCGGCAGTTTGGCGTTTACTGCCTGCTAATTGTAACTCAGTGATGCACAACGCTTGCGTGCCAGTCGCCAGTACAATGCCGTTATCATCCGCCTGAATTAGCGTGCCTGGTGCGGCTGATAGGGCAATAACAGATGCTTGCCATATTTTAATGATGTTATCCTGTGCGAGTATATAAGCACCAGGGGCGGGGTTAAATGCACGGATATTTAATGTTAATTGTTGCGCGGGTAAGCGCAAATCTAATTGCGCCTCAGCTTTGCTAATTTTTGCCGCGTAAGTTACGCCTATATCGGCTTGTGGAATGGCTGCCTGTGTGCCAATTTTATCTAGCGCATCAGCTATCATTACGCCGCCTAATGTGGCTAATCGGTCGTGTAGCGTGCCGGTGGTGTCGGTATCTGCTATCGCTATTGCCTGCATGGATAGCATTGCGCCCGTGTCCAAACCCGCATCCATTTGCATAATGGTAATGCCTGTTGTTTGGTCGCCCGTCTGTATTGCACGGTGTATCGGCGCAGCACCGCGCCAGCGCGGCAATAGCGAAGCGTGGATATTCAAACAGCCGTATTTAGGCGTGTCTAATACCGCCTGCGGCAAAATCAAACCGTAAGCGGCGACCACCATCACATCCGCCTGATAAGCGATAAGCTGATTTTGTATCTCGCTGTTTTTTAAGCTGAGTGGTTGCAATACGGGGACGTTGAGTGTGTTTGCGGTGGCTTTAACTGCGCTGGCAGTGAGCTTCATCCCGCGTCCAGCGGGGCGATCAGGCTGGGTCAGTACGGCAACGATTTCATGCCCTGCCGTATGAATGGCACTCAGTGCGACACTGGCAAATAGTGGTGTGCCTGCAAAAATAACACGCATTACATCGTCTCTAACACGCGCTTTTTCAGCTTGTTTTTGATGCGGCTTTGTTTCAGCGTAGATAGGTACTCAACAAAAACTTTGCCTAATAAATGATCCATTTCATGTTGTATGCACACGGCCATTAAGCCCTCGGCTTCCAGTGTGAACATGTCGCCTGCCAAATTCATCGCGGTTACCGTGATTTTTTCGGCACGCGTTACTTTGTCGTAAATGCCAGGCACTGATAAACAACCCTCTTCATGCACTGCACTACCGTCTGAACTGACGATGACAGGGTTGATAAACACGCGTAAATCATTGTGTTCTTCAGTGATGTCAATAATCAACAGTTGTATATGTTCATCCACCTGTGTCGCCGCCAAGCCTATGCCTGGTGCGTCGTACATGGTTTCAGCCATGTCGGCAACTAAGCGTTTGATGCGCTCATTCACGCTTTGCACGGGCTGTGCAACCGTGTATAAACGGTGGTCGGGGTAACGTAAAATCGAGAGTTTAGCCATAAGTACTTGCCTGCAAAGATAATTAGATGCAGAATTAGAAAAATATCATACTATTATACGACGGTTGCGCGTAGAGTTAAATCGCAACGTTAAATCATAATCAATTAAGCACGAGGGGAAATAATGTATAAATTAGGGATTTCAATTTTATTGGCAGGCTTGATGAGCTTAACCAGCTATGCCGATGAGCTCCAGTTACAGCAAGATGCGCCCGACCGTTACACGGTGGTTAAAGGCGATACGCTGTGGGATATTTCAGGTAAGTTCTTGAAAGACCCGTGGAAATGGCCGCAAATCTGGGGTATGAATAAAGCCGAGATTAAAAACCCGCATTGGATTTACCCTGGCGACATCGTTATCCTCGATCGTAGCGGCAAAGACCCCAAGCTGTCTTTACAGCGTTCGGCCGCGCCGCGTACAGTAAAACTCAGCCCGCAAGTGCGCGGCACGGCGATAGACGAAATCGGCATATTGCCTATACCGGCGTCCAGCATTAACGCTTTTCTTAAACAACCGTTTGTAATGGGCGAGGGCGCATTAGATAAAGCCCCGCGTATTTTAGCCGCGCAAGAAGATCGCATGATGTTAGGTGCTGGCGATTTGGCCTACGCGACTAATGATGGTAGCGGTACGCTTAATTGGAAAATTCTGCGTCCTGGCAAAGCCTTAATAGACCCCGATAGCAAAGAAGTGCTGGGTTACGAAGTGACTTATCTCGGCGAAGCGCGTACCCAAGTACAAGGTCAACCGCAACGTGTTTTAATTACCTCGACCGCACAAGAAGTGCAAGCCAAAGATCGCTTGATTGCTGACGAAGATAATTACTCTTTCCGCTATGTGCCTCATGCCGCGAGTGCTGATGTGCAAGGTAAGGTCGTCGCTGTGTATGGCGGCTTGTCCGAAGCGGGGCAGTTTAGTACCATCATCCTCAACAAAGGTACGCGTGATGGCATAGACGAAGGCACGGTGTTTGCCGTCTATAAAAACGCTGGCAAAGTCGATGATATTAACTTGCCTAACGCACGTTCTGGTTTAGTCATGGTTTATCGCGTGTTTGATAAAGTCGCTTACGCGCTTGTTATGCAAGCTAAACGGCCGCTTAATAAACTGGATATTGTACGTAACCCTTGAGCCCATCTGAACTAAACGCCTGGCTAGGGCTGGCATTAACACCCAAGCTAGGCGGCTTATCTTATCGTAAATTATTAGCAGCACTGGGTGGTCCTGAGCAAATTTACGCTACGCCCATACACACACTCAAGCAATATGTTAATGCCGATGTCGCGCAACGCATCGCCAACGGTATTGATTTAGCAAGCATACAGCCTACGCTAGACTGGTTAGCGCAACCTAATAATCACATAGTTACCTTGGCGGATAGCCACTACCCGCAACGCTTATTGGAAATCACCGACCCACCACCATTGCTGTACGTGAAAGGTCGGTGTGATTTTTTGAATCAGCCTAGTTTAGCCATTATCGGTAGTCGTAGCACCACCCCGCAAGGACAGCTAAATGCTAAAAATTTCGCGCATAACTTAGCCGATGCGGGGCTAACCATCGTCAGTGGTTTAGCCTTAGGCGTGGATACTGCCGCGCACCAAGGTGGTTTGCAAGGTGCGGCGGGCACGATAGCGGTGGTCGGTACGGGGCTGGATATTGTTTACCCCGCCAGTAATAAATCATTGGCACACCAAATTGTTGAATACGGCGCAGTGGTGTCCGAATTCCCCCTAGGTACACCGTCTATTGCTAGTAATTTTCCCCGTCGCAACCGTATCATCAGTGGCGTGAGTATGGGCTGTTTAGTGGTAGAGGCGGCGTTAAAAAGCGGCTCTTTGATTACTGCCAGACTCGCATCAGAACAGGGGCGCGAAGTATTCGCCATACCTGGCTCTATCCACTCGCCTGTTGCACGTGGCTGTCATTATTTGATTAAGCAAGGGGCTAAATTAGTGGAGTCAGCGCAGGATATTTTAGATGAGCTGCGTTGGCAAACACATACTGCGCCGAGCACCGCGCCCGCGTTAATCAGCGACCCGTTGCTTGATAACATGGGCTTTGAACCGTGCCATATTGACGCGCTCATTGCACGTAGCGGGTTGACGGCGCAAACGCTTTCCGCCATGCTGTTAGAAAAAGAGCTCATGGGATTAGTAGCAACACTCCCAGGCGGCATGTACCAACGCCTTATTTGAACGATATATGTTAGAAATTTTAATTTTCTTATTCGAGAGTTACCCACAAATCGAGTTAGCACCCGACAGGGACGCGCTCACGGTCAAACTTCATGCGGCAGGATTCAACCCTATTGAAATAAATCAGGCATTAGACTGGTTTGCTGATTTGGGTGCACTCAGTTCGTCGCAATACCCCGATAGCCTGGCGCAGCATCAAGGCACGCGTATTTATGCAGAAACCGAGTTAGCTCGTATGGATGTCGCTAGTTTAGGTTTTTTGATGTTTTTAGAACAAGCGGGCATACTCAATCCATTGCAGCGCGAATGGGTAATCGACCGCATACTCGCCCTTGACGACGCAGAAGTAAGTCTAGAAAAAATAAAATGGATTACCCTCATGGTATTGTGGCGTCAAAATCCCAACCAAAATTACCCACTATTAGAAGACATGCTGTTTAATGACGGCACGGGTCTCGCCGTACACTAAAATTATGTCCACGCTCGTCATTGTAGAATCCCCTTCTAAAATAAAATCGCTCAGCAAGTATTTAGGTGCTGATTACGTTATTCTCGCCAGCTATGGTCACGTTCGCGACCTCGTACCGAAAACAGGTGCGGTGGATACGGATAACGACTTTGCCATGAAATATCAGCTGATAGAGCGTAATGAACGGCATGTCGATGCCATCGTCCGTGCGGCAAAAAAAGCTGACCTTATCCTGCTCGCAACCGATCCAGATCGCGAAGGCGAGGCCATTGCTTGGCACTTGTCAGAGATATTAGCAGAGAAAAAAATTACGCCTAAAAAACCTGTCGCGCGTATCGAATTCCACGAAATCACGCAAAGCGCGATACTGCATGCCGTTGCCCATCCACGCCAAATCACCATGCCGTTAGTCGATGCCCAGCAAGCGCGACGGGCTTTGGATTATCTGGTGGGATTCAATTTGTCGCCGTTATTATGGCGCAAAATCAGCCCAGGGCTATCTGCTGGTCGCGTGCAAAGCCCCGCGTTGCGGCTTATCGTTGAACGTGAACTAGAAATCGAAAAATTTATCGCCCGCGAATACTGGACGATACATTTAGATAGCCACAAAAATAACCAGCCATTTGCCGCAAAATTAGTGCAATTTGCGGGTGAAAAGCTGGGGCAATTCAGCGTGCCTGATACCGAATCTCAACAAAACGTATTAGCCCAACTTGCCCAATTCGGTACAGGCACAGTAACGCGTGTCGAGAAAAAACGTAAATCACGCAACGCCGCTGCGCCATTCACCACCAGCACCTTGCAACAAGAAGCCGTGCGCAAATTAGGCATGACCACTGACCGCGCCATGCGTACCGCACAGCAGTTGTACGAAGGGATAGACACAGGTGGCGGTGCGATGGGTTTGATTACCTATATGCGTACTGATTCGGTCAATCTGTCACGTGAGGCTTTGGACGATGTGCGCGGCTACATACAAGCCAATTTCAGCGCAGATTACCTGCCTGCCGCGCCTGTTTATTTTCGCAATAAGGCAAAAAACACACAAGAAGCCCACGAAGCAATACGCCCGACCGCTATTGCGCGTACCCCAGAATCCGTGCGCCAATTTTTGACGTTAGATCAAGCGCGGCTGTATGAAATGATATGGAAACGCACCTTAGCTTGCCAAATGTCACCCGCACAATTTGATACTGTGAGTTTGGATATTGCCGTCGGCAGTGATGCTAATTTGTTCCGCGCAACGGGGCAAACCTTGATATTTCCAGGTTTTATTGCGGTTTACCAAGAAAATCAGGACGACGCAACGGAAGAGGATGACGAAAGCAAGCTACCCGTGCTCGCCGAAGGTGAAACCATCCCCGTTGATAAGCTCATGGGCGAACAACATTTCACCCAGCCACCACCGCGCTATACTGAAGCCAGCTTGGTGAAAACACTGGAAGAGCATGGCATAGGTCGCCCATCCACCTACACCAGCATTATCTCCACCTTGCAAGATAGAGAATACGTAGAGCTGGATAAAAAACGTTTCACGCCCACACCAACAGGCAGGCTAGTAAATTGCTTCCTAACCACGCATTTCACCTCGTATGTCGATTATGACTTCACGGCGAAGCTAGAAGATAAGCTCGATGATGTTGCCAATAACGAGATGAAATATCTGCCTTTGTTGCATGAATTCTGGGATGGCTTTTCCAGTACCTTGAGTGCCAAAGCCGATGTAGAGCGCGGCTGTCCTATGGATGACGAACCCTGCCCTAAATGTGGTGCAAAACTATTCTTACAAGCCAGCAAACGCGGCTTGTTTATAGGTTGTTCAGGCTATCCAACTTGTGACTACACGCGCCCCTTAAATGGCGGTAATGAAGAAGGACCTGTGGTCTTAGGCAGTGACCCTGCGACGGGTAGCGATATTTTGTTGTTAAATGGCCGTTACGGCTGGTATGTACAAGTCGGCGCAACGCCTGAAGACAAAAAAATCAAACCGCGCCGCGCCTCGTGGCCAAAAACTATGCCGCATGAATTAGCCGATTTGCCAACTGCACTACGCTTGCTATCACTGCCACGTGATGTCGGCGTGCATCCTGATACGGGGCTGACGATAGTGGCGAATATCGGCCGCTTCGGCCCTTATTTACAACATGATGGCAAATTCAAATCCATACCCAAAGATGACGACGTTTACACCATCGTATTACCGCGTGCATTAGAAGTCTTGCTCATGGAACGTGCACCACGTGTAGGTGCGCCTGCAGGCAAGCCGCTAGGCAATCATCCCGAAGACGGCAAAGCAGTTACGTTGAATGAAGGACGTTACGGCTGGTACGTCAAGCATGGCAGTGTCAATGCCACCATACCCAAAGACAGCAAACCCGATGAAATTACCTTAGAAATAGCCTTGCCACTACTCGCCGAACGCGCCAGCAAAGGCAAACCCGTGCGTAAAAAAGCCGCGCCCAAAACAGCGGCGGTGAAGAAACCTGCGGCTAAAAAAATAGCGGTGAAAAAAGCACCTGTTAAAAAGGCTGTTGTGAAAAAGCCTGCTGCTAAGAAAGCTGTTGCCGAATAATTTTACATATATGCGGTATTCGACCAGCTTGACTTTCAAGATGAATTAGCTAATATAGGAATGTTAGCTAACTTAGTGAGCGCGGCAATGATTACCTTACCTTCTGTAGAAGTGCAAAATAAATTCGGCAGTATCGCCAACCTTGTAAAAGGCGGGGAGGCTGTAGCGGTTACGCAATATGGCACACCCACGATGATGATACTCCCCTATACGCTTGCGGCAGATGCCCTACGCGCGTATCGCGCACAGCGTTTAGTCGCGTTTATGGATACCATGCAAGCGTCCAGCACCAATGCACCTGAACTAACATTAAACGAAATAAATGACCTAGTGCATGAGCTCAGACCGTAAAAAAATTGTTTTTGATACTAGCTCCTTAATTCCTGTTTGTCTGCACCCGACGCGTGAACCAGCACAAATTTTTAAGCGTGCCGTCATGGACCATGAGCTGTTTTCATCGCCAGAAACGTTACGCGAACTTCAGCTTGTTTTAACCCGTGATAAGTTTGAGGCTTGGCAACCGTTAGTTCAGCGTATCGCGTGGGCTAGGTTATATCAAGATGTCACCATCAGCATAGCACCTCAAGACAGCGTGACTGATTGTAGGGATGTCAAAGATAATAAATTCCTTGAATTAGCGATTGCCGCCAATGCGGATATAATTATTTCCAGCGACATTCACTTACTAGAACTTCATCCATATCACGGTATCGAAATTATCAAATTAAGTGAGTTCAAATTGAAATATCACCAAGATTAAGCGCATAGCTCCTCATAAACTTTATATCCCCCTCATTTTCTAGTAAAATCACGGCTTTCGTATTTAGTCAGCCCATCATGTCTAGCACTGCGTCAGCGCAAATCTGGGAAGCCCAAGCCGAGTTTCAGGAATATATGTCTGCGGTCAATCCGTCCATGCCTAAAATAGGCATAGACGGCTACCCGAATACGCTACACGCGACGGGCGTGACGCGGCTGATTCCGTTTGATTTGTCAGCTAATTTGCAAACCAGCTACGCCGCCACTACGCCTAATTTATACGCGGGTTATTTGCGTATTTGTGCGGGGGAAACATTTCAGACTGATTTTATCGCCGCCTCACAAATGTTTTTTGTGATTAGTGGTGCGGGTCAAAGCAGTATGGATTTGGGGACAATAAGTTGGAAAGCGGGTGATTTATTTACCTTGCCCGCCATGCCGTTAGTGCGACACACCGCTATGGTGGATAGCGTGTTATTTTGGGTCAATGACGCGCCATTATTGCGTTATTTGGGCGTTGCGCCGACTGAACAACGTTTTCAGCCTGTGCTTTATACACAGGAACGCATTACCGCCGAGCTTAACAAAGTACGGGCGATGGGCGAAAACCGTAATCGTGTTGGCGTGTTGTTGTCTAATCCGCATTTTCCCACCACGATGACGCTCACACACACCTTGTGGTCGCTGTATAATATTTTGCCCAAGGGTGTGACACAAAAGCCGCATCGCCATAATTCGATAGCGATTGACCATTGCGTTTCTGCGGGGTCCGATACTTATACGCTGATAGGGCAGGAAGTGGATGACGCAGGTAACATCATCAATCCGATTAAAGCCATGTGGACAGCAGGCTCTACCTTCATCACGCCGCCAGGCTGGTGGCATTCGCACCATAATGATTCAGATCAAGACGCTATTGTTTTGCCGATACAAGATGCGGGTTTAGTGATGAATATGCAGGTGCTGGATTTCCAGCTGGTACGTTAATTACAAGGTGCGCGAGTAGCGTGGTGGCGCGTCGTTTTGTGTATCGGTTTGCAAATACGCATCAAAGCACATCGCGATATTGCGCAAAAATAGCCGCCCTGTTTCAGTTACCATGATATGGCTGTGCGTTAGCGTAAGCAGTCCATCGGCTTGCATATCGCCCAGCATGGATAACGTGCTGGCAAAGTAGGTGTCAAAATCAATATGCCAACGTAGCGCAAATGCAACTTTATCCAGCTGCAAATCGCACATTAGCCGCATAATGGCATCTCGTCGTAACCTGTCATCCTCATTGACACGCAAGCCGCGCTCACTCGCCAACTCACCTGTACCGATACGTTGTTGGTATTCGGCTAAAGTTTTTGCATTTTGCACATAAACGGTATCGGTCTGACTAATCGCCGATACGCCAAAAGCATAAATATCACAGTCTTTATGCGTAGTGTAGCCTTGAAAATTGCGATATAACTGCTGGTTTTGTTGCGCCAGCACCAGCTCATCATCAGGCTGGGCATAGTGATCCATGCCGATATAAACATAGCCCGCGTGCTGAAGTTTATCCAACAGCAATTGTTGCAGAGCAATGCGAGTGGGCAGGTCAGGCAAGTCGGATTCGACAATGAGCTTTTGGTGTTTTTTCATCCACGGGACATGCGCATAGCTAAATACGGCCAGACGGTCTGGCGACATAGCAATCACTTGCGTTAAGGTCGCCTCAAAGCTGGCAACTGTCTGCTGTGGCAAACCGACCATTAAATCCATGTTAATGCTGGCTATGCCCACATCACGCATCCACTGATTAACCTGCTGTATCAATGCGAGCGGCTGCACGCGGTTGACTGCTTGCTGTACGCTTAAATCCAAATCTTGCACACCCAAACTTGCGCGATTAAAACCGCTCTCAGCTAATGCGTGTACGTGCGCCTGACTCAGCTCACGCGGATCAATTTCACAAGCGATTTCAGCGTTATCTGCAATATTGAAATGGCTGCGAATGTGCGCCATTAAGCGGCGGATATCGTCAGGACGGAGATAAGTCGGCGTACCGCCGCCCCAATGGATTTGGCGAACAACGCGATTAGATTGCGTGAGTGCTGCAACTCGGCTGATTTCTTGGTACAAAAAAGTGAGGTAAGTGATTGCTTTGGCATAATTTTTGGTCGCTATCATATTGCAACCGCAGTAATAACACAGCGAATCGCAAAATGGAATGTGCACATACAACGATAAATCACGTTGGCACGTTTGCTGTAGCTCTGTGCGCCAAGCATCCGCGCCAAAAGCCGCCGTAAAATAAGGTGCGGTAGGATAAGAGGTATAACGAGGTCCTGGCTGGCTGTATTTTTGTAGCAAAGCGGTGGTGATAGTCATAGCAATATCTAAAGCAGAATTAAAGATAATTTTATCTTTAATATGCTGTGTTGCCTAGTGCTTTTTATCACGCCGAATTAAGCAACTATTTTAATAGTGCCAGTAATTGCGCATGTATGCCACCAAAGCCGCCATTACTCATAATCAAAATATGGTCGCCAGCACGCGCCATGTCAGCAATGGCGGTAACGAGTTGGTGTAAATCCAGCGCAACGTGGGCGCGGTTGCTCAATGGCGCAAGTGCGGCGGCGGCATCCCAATCTAAATTAGCCGCGTAGCAAAAGACGATATCAGCGGCAACGAGGCTGTCGGCTAAGGCATCTTTCATCGCACCTTGTTTCATGGTGTTGGAACGCGGCTCTAGTACGGCGATGATGCGGGCATTGCCGACTTTATTGCGCAAGCCTGCCAAGGTGGTGGCGATAGCGGTAGGGTGGTGGGCAAAATCATCATAGACGGTGATATTGTTTACCGTGCCGCGTATTTCCATGCGTCGTTTGACGTTTTCAAATTGACATAATGCCTCACACGCCACCGCCGTGGATACACCCGCGTGACGGGCGGCGGCAATGGCGGCGAGGGCGTTGTGCACGTTATGTGCGCCCATCAATGACCAAGCGACATCACCTTGTTTAACGCCGTTAAAATAGACGCTAAATTCAGATTCGCCGCCTTGCGTATGCCAGCCCGTCGCGCTATCCAGCCATTCTACGGGTGTCCAACAGCCACGTGCGATGACGCGCTTTAGGCTATCTTCAGCATCATTCGCAATCACCAAGCCTTGTGATGGGATGGTGCGCACGAGGTGGTGAAACTGGGTTTCTATCGTGTGTAAATCAGGGAAAATATCAGCGTGATCGTATTCCAGATTATTCAGTATCGCTGTGCGTGGGTGATAGTGGACGAATTTTGAACGTTTATCAAAAAATGCGGTGTCGTATTCGTCGGCTTCAATCACAAAAAATGGCAAATCGGTTAGTCGTGCCGAAATGCCAAAATTCTGCGGAATACCGCCTACCAAAAAGCCAGGATTTAATCCTGCATCTTCCAGTATCCACGCCAACATCGAGGTTGTGGTGGTTTTGCCGTGGGTGCCTGCAACGGCAAGCACCCATTTATCGTGCAATACGTTTTCGGCTAACCATTGCGGTCCAGAGATATACGGCAGATTCTGATTTAATATCGCTTCCATCAGCGCATTGCCTCGAGTCACAACATTGCCAATCACGAATACATCAGGCTGGAGTGCTATTTGATCTACGTCAAAGCCTTCGATAAGGTCAATATCAAGCGCACGTAGCTGATCCGACATAGGTGGGTAAACATTGGCATCACAGCCTGTTACTTTATGCCCTGCCGCCCGTGCAATAGCGGCGATACCGCCCATGAATGTGCCGCAAATACCGAGGATATGTATGTGCATTAGTTTAACCCTGCGCCGTCACTGATAGTATTCTTGGTTAAATCTATCATGATGTTGCGACCTGGCATTAGCGTTGCCGCCGCGAGCAGGAAAATTTCTATAAAATCAGCACGTTCTTGCGCAGAAATATCACTGGTTTGGTTAAACGTGCCAAACATGGAATCATGAAATGCGGCGACAAATAAGATTTGTTTTTTGATTTCAGCCACGTTATAAGGGTCAGCACTATCGCCTAACTGGGCAATGACGACTTCGCCTAATTTTTCTTTAATGGACGTATATAAGTGATAAATATATTCCGCCGCGCTATGACGGCCGTTTTCATCTTGTAAAGTGAAGTCCGTGCTTAACATTTGCCCCGCTTTGGTTTTGAGGGTGACGCGTTTTTCTATCGGTGCGCTGGGCGTGCTATTGGGATGAATAATAAGGCTCATTTTTATTTCCTTTGCGAAAGCGGTAATTGTACACAAGCCTTACCGAATCAGCACCCATAACCAGAATGGCAGGCTGATTAAAAACAATACCGTGCTCCAGGCTATGGTCAACGCAACCGACTCGACATCCAGCGCATATTTGTCGGCCAAACCCAGTGCCATAAGCATAGTGGGCACACTAGATTCAATCACAGCGGCAATTTGCGCCTCGCGTAGCGTGCCAAAATAATACGTAGCGACCAGCCAAGTCATCAATGGCAACAACATAATCTTGAATAATGCGACCGTAATAACCGCAGGATGCGGTGCGAGCTTGCGCCAAGGAATAGTTAGCCCCAGCATTAACAACATAATGGGCACGGTGGGTTGCCCGATAAAGCGAGCGGCATGGACTAGCGGTGTCGTATCTATCGGCATCATGCTCAGGCTTGCACCGAGTAAAAATGACCATACAGGCGGTAGTAGTAACCAGGTTTTAATTGGATTGCTGATGCGCACACCACTACCACTCAACCGTATCGCCATCCATACACCTAAGCTCCATAATAACGGGGTGGCCGCGCCCATATCCGCAAACGCGGCGTAGCGCACGCCGTCATCACCGAATAAAAAATGTAGCAAGGGATAGCCCATGAATAACACATTGCCAAACACGCCGCACAACAACAGCCCTGTTTTTGTCGGCAGGCTTAATGCCACACCCAGCCGGGTGCGAAATAGTAGCCAATACAGCAGACCGCTACCGATTAAAATCCCTGTCGCCAATAACGCAGGAACAGACAATAATTCAACCGTAATATGCGCACTCGCGGCGGCGGCAAATAGCAACGCAGGCGCAAATAAATTGATAGTGATGCTGGCAATATGGCTACGAATAGCGCGAACTTGCTCATCCGCCAAATAACGCCGCCAAACACCCCCGCTAACGACCAGCAAGGTCATAGGAAGCATGACTTCTAACAAAAGTTGCCAATAGTGATTTAAGGTCATGATTTAAGTTTGATAGCGCGTGTGTATGCAAAGGCGTAACGCATCCCTGAATAAACGCTCTTTTGTCGTCAAGGCATCCCAGTCTATATTTTGTGTTTGCGTTTTATTACCTATGGTTTGCAGGGTTAAATGATAATGGGTAAAGCAGGCATGAGCGGGTGTGTCGTTGAGTCCGAGCTTTTGCATTTTTGCATACATAATACTTAAATCTACGGTTAAAAAGGCACTATTGTTAATCAGGCTGGGTGCATGGGTTAGCGTTTGTTTCATCGCACTATAAATGCTCAAGTGCGTTGCATAAAGTCCGAGCAAGCTATCACTTGCGGGTGTGTAAATAGGGTGTTTAGCCATCCATATAGTCAATATGGCAATAGGCATAGGCTCTGCGATGATGTGTCCTTGGGCTTGAGGCACGTTAAGCGCAATGAGCGCATCTAATAAATCCGCAGTCTCTACGCCTTCGGCAACCACCTCTATTGCCAATGCACTGCCTAATTCAACCAATGCTTTAATGAAGTTTAGGTCGTCAGGTTGATGATGAAGGCGGCGAACGAAATTCTGATCTATTTTGAACTCGTCAACAGGTAAATCCTTTAATCGCAACAACGAAGAATAACCACTACCCATATCGTCTATGCTAATACGGATGCCTAGTTGCTTAAAATCGTCAATTTGCTGATAAGCCGCTTCATGAGATAAGAATTCGGCAACTTCCAATAATTCTAATTTAATTTGAGTCGGCTTAATACCGCAATCAAGTAACAAGTTCTTCAGTGCTTGATGGTGATCGGGTGAGTTCATCAACATAGGACTGATATTAAATGCAACCATCAACTGAGGTTGGTCAGCCATAATCAGTGTGAGTTCAGCGGCGGCTTGGCGGATAATATGATTGGTTAATATCCACTGCTCTGCTAAATTAAGTTTAGGAATAAACTCGCTCGGTGACATTTTCCCTATACGGTCGCTAAGACGAGCCAGAGCCTCTATGCCAACTGTAACACCTGTATATAAGTTGATGATGGGTTGATAATTTACACTTAAACCGCCACCAAAAAAAGCATTGATGACGCGTTTATGATATTCATTTTCAACGTTAGGTTGTGTCGTGTAGTGGTGCTGATATAGTGCCCAATTTTGCTGACGCTGTGTTTTTTGCATCTTGATTTGGTACAGTGCTTGATCCGCGTGACGTATAAGTAAATCAACATCGGCTTCATCAAACGGAAAAATAGTTACCCCCATACTTGCGCCTATGGTGACATTGGCACTCGTGGACAACTGAAAAGGCGCACTGATGACCTCGCTTAATTTCAATAGCAAGACCTCCAGTTCAGCCATGTTACTTAATTCTTCAAATACAAATACAAATTCGTCACCGCCTAAACGCGCAATAAAGTCGGCTTTGCGTAGGGTTTTTCGTACCCGCTTAGTGAGCAGGCATAGCAATTCATCCCCCGCCGCGTGACCATGTATATCATTAACGGGTTTGAAGCTATCCAAATCCATAATCGCGAAAGCGGTGAGCTTATTGCGGCGCAAAGTACGCGCCAAGCTGTTAGTAATATGCTGTTGCAAGCCACGACGGTTAGCCAATCCAGTGAGTGCATCATGACTGGCTAAGTGCATATGTTGTAAGCGTTCTTGCGTGAGCGCGCTTTTGAGGTCTATTTCATCTAAGGCGCGTCCGATAAATTGACTCACCTGCGTGAGTAATTGGCACATGTCTGCAGAAAATAGATGTGCGGCATTACCAATAACGGTGAGTGTTGCCCACACGCCATTTTGGCGTTGTATGGGGAGTGCGGCGACCGAGTGCCACTGGTTAGTTGCCGCCATGTCTCGCCATGCCTGTGTTGCGGTGCTGTGTAAATAGTCTTGTTCAACGACAATCTCGTTATTACGCCATGCTTGCGCTGTGACCGTTTGACCGCTGGGTTCGCTGGCAAGTGCTGACCATTGTTCATTAAAGGTGCTTATCGTTGGTGCACCCACGCCTGCGCTGGCTAAAGATTGAAAAAAATGACGGCTATCAGGTTTCGCCACCCAAGCGGCGACGAATAAATCGCTGCTAATGAGCTGTTCGCAGGTGTTCTGTAGTAGCGGTTGTTCAGCCGAGGTGGTTAATGCAATATCGCCGATGTTGATGAGTGCTGTTTTTAATTGACGCGTTCGTATCAATGCTTGTTCAGTTTGCTGATGGTTCAAGAACGCCGTAATGTCCTTACTAAGGCTATCTAATAGATCTATGATATGTTCAGAAAAGTGCTCGCCTTTGCGGTGATAAAGCGTCAATAAGCCTGGCTCGTCGTTAGGCCATTTGATGGGTACATTGGCACTGCCGCCCAAATCATACTGGTTGGCCTTGTCGCGCCAGGCTTCGTAGGCGGGGTCTGTTGCGTCGAATAAGGTTGTTTTTTGAGTGCGTAACACGATGGCGGATGGTCCGCGACCTTCAGCAAGAGACTCATCTGTGGAAATGTGTGCATTATCTAAAATATGCGCCAATGGACCCGCTTTTGCTAAAAACTGTACTGTCTTAGTACGTTGATCAACTTTGCCTATCCATGCCGCTTGTAAGTGCAAATGGCTCACAAGTAACGTGGTGAGATGCTGTAGCGTATCCGTCAGTGAAATGTGGTTGGCGTGAGAAAATAAACGGTTGGCATTACTCAATACTTCAAAATAGAGCTTACGTAAACGTTCTTGTTCATGGCTTTTACTCAGTGCCAAGGTGCGCTCTACCACGCGTTTTTCCAATGACGCATTCACGGCATCAAGCGCACTCATTGCATGTAAACGCGCTTGCATCAATGTGCCTGTAATCATTACCGCTGTCATTAAGCTAAAGCTCATTAGCTGCAACAACGCCAATGGATAAGCCAGCCCAGCCGCATGATAAGGACCGTAATTCAGTGCAGTGGCACTCATCCCGATAATAAAAGTCACTGCTGTAATGCCTATTGCCGTTCTGAATGAGCAACTTAACGCGGCAAAAATAGCGGGTAAAACAACTAAAGTGGTGATGCCGATAGCAATGCTACTTTCGGCATAGTGCTGTGAAAATAAGACCAGCGTACTCAGCCAGCTTATCAATGCTAAAGGTAGCCATGATGTTGATGTTTGCATTTGCTGTGGGCGATATTTAATACTCCACAAATACAAGACTGGCGCAAACATAATGGCACTGAGCGCATCGTTAATTGCCCAATTGGCAAACTGTTGCAAACTTAATCCTAATTGAGCCGCCCAGCCTGCCGCCAGCAAACCATTTAAGCCGCCCATGAGTAGGATAAAACTGATGGTTTCAAACAAGCTATCAAAGCCAGTCCAATCAGCCTTAGTCCATTTTTTGGTGATGTAGCGCATGGCGGAATAAGCGACTAACGGTGCAAGCATATTACCTACACTTATCCATAAAGCCTCTTCCCAAGCAAAACCCGCCGCATAAACATTGCCCAATAGCGAACCTATATACAAACTGGGTGTTGCTCTCCAGCCAAAACGTATCGCCGCAAATGCCGCCAGCCCAGACGGCGGCCAAATAGGTAGAAGATGATTACCGCTGGTTAATTTTTGTGTCACAAATGCTAATGCAACATAGCTCAATGCGATCACCACATTGATGAACACAAGCTGAATCCACGATAATTTGTTGGTGGTATTAAACATGTTTATATCGCTAGGGGATAGCATTTTAGAGTGGAAATAATTTTAACGCAGATTGCATGTATATGCTTGTTTAATCACTATGCGAGCACACTCGCTGTCGTGTTTTTATTGACATAGTGTAACTATCACACTATCGTTAGCGCATAGACGTTTATATATGGCAGATATGTCCCCTTATTGTTACGAATACCCGCATCCCGCGCTGACGACGGACATCATTTTGTTCACCTTGCGCCATGATGTGTTGTCGATATTGTTAATACGCCGCCGTGCCCAGCCGTTTCAGGGTAGTTGGGCGTTGCCTGGTGGTTTTGTGGATATGGACGAGTGTCTGGAAGACTGCGCGTTGCGCGAATTGGCTGAAGAAACGGGGATTACGGGCGTTTATCTGGAGCAACTCTACACCTTCGGCAAACCCAATCGTGATCCGCGTGAGCGCGTTATCAGCGTGGCGTACTATGCGCTGGCGGCATACGATCAATTAGCCCCAGTGGCGGGGTCGGATGCGGCTGAAGTGGCTTGGTTTGCGCTAGATGATTTACCGCCGTTAGCGTTTGACCATGCTGATGTGATACAACTGGCGCAACAGCGTTTGCGTGCCAAACTCGATTATTCCACCGTGGCATTTGGGCTGGTGGGCGAGACGTTTACGCTAGGGGAGTTACAAAAAGTGTATGAAATTATACGAGGTGAGGCGTTGGATAAACGTAATTTTCGTAAGCATATATTGAGTTTGGGCGTGTTAGCCGAAACAGATGCGACGCGCAGCAATGGCAAGTCACGCCCCGCAAAACTTTATCGCCTCGCCCATCCAGGTGCTGTGCAGTACATTAAATAACGAGGTCGTTATGCAAACCTTATTCCACATGCCCGCTATTCCTAAAATCACCGCGCCTGCTATGGTGGAGGAGATATTAGGCGACGATGAACGCACCCAGTTGATTGCCCACATTAAAACCATGATGGCGCAACAAAATGCGGTGTTGGTTGCACATTATTACACCTCTGCCGATTTGCAGGATTTAGCCGATGCCACAGGTGGTTGCGTGTCCGACTCATTGGAAATGGCGCGTTTTGGTCATGCGCATAGTGCCAGTACCATATTGGTTGCGGGGGTGAAATTTATGGGCGACACCGCAAAAATACTCAACCCTGAAAAACGCGTGCTCATGCCTGATTTGAATGCGAATTGCTCGCTGGATTTGGCATGTCCTGCGGATGAATTTTCCGCCTTTTGCGACCAGCATCCTGAGCGTGTTGTGGTCGTGTACGCCAACACCTCGGCGGCAGTGAAAGCGCGGGCAGATTGGGTGGTGACTTCAGGTACAGCGGTAAAAATCATTGCGCATTTGCATAGCTTGGGTAAAAAAATACTGTGGGCTCCCGACAAATACTTGGGCGATTACGTACAAAAAACCACAGGTGCGGATATGCTGCTTTGGCAAGGTTCGTGTGTGGTGCATGAAGCATTCAAAGCTAAAGAGCTGGCGGCGATGAAGTTAGCCCACCCCGATGCCGCCGTATTAGTCCACCCCGAATCGCCCGCCGAGGTGATTGCGCTCGCCGATGTGGTGGGCTCAACCACGCAGATTATCCGCGCTACACAAACACTGCCTAATCGTGAATTTATTGTGGCAACAGATAACGGCATATTCCACAAAATGCACGCCGCCGCACCTGGCAAAACATTTATCGAAGCCCCCACAGCGGGCGTTGGGGCGACGTGTAAGAGCTGTGCGCATTGTCCGTGGATGGCGATGAACGGCTTGCGTAGTCTAGCGCATGTACTAGAAACAGGCGCAAACGAGATTTTAATCGACAGCCTGACGCAACAAAAAGCGATATTGTCGATACAAAGGATGCTAGATTTTGCCGCACAAAAATAGCCTCATTATGCCCATTGCCGCCTTGCTATTGGGCGCGATGAGCGTATTTGGCTTTGCCCCGTTTGGTTGGTGGGGTGTGCCATTGCTGACATTGGTAGGCTTGTTTGCGTTGTGGCGACGCGCCCCAGCGCACAGTGCCATGCTGGGCTGGGCTTTTGGGCTAGGTTATTTTGGCGCAGGCGTATCGTGGATATACATCAGCTTGCACACTTTTGGCGAAATGCCCGCCAGTTTGGCGGCGTTAGCGGTGTTGTTATTCGCCGCATTTTTGGCATTATTCCCCGCTGTCGTGGGCTATATACATCAACGTAGCCCATCATCCGCAATCTGGAGCGTACCTGCCAGCTGGATTTTGATGGAGTGGGTGCGCGGCTGGATATTTACGGGATTCCCTTGGCTGGCTGTCGGTTATTCGCAAGTGCCTGTAAGCCCCTTGGCTGGCTATGCGCCGATAATTGGCGTATTCGGCATTTCATTGTTGTTGGCGTGGACGGCGGCGGCGTTGGTATGGCGGTCGCGTTATAGCTGGCTTATCATCGTACTGTGGGCTGGCGCGTGGCTGATGCACGATGTACGCTGGACGCAACCCGTGGGTGCGCCGTTGAGCGTGAGCTTGGTGCAAGGCAATATCTCGCAGTCAGTTAAATGGCAACCTGAGCAAGTGTGGACGACACTGCAAAGCTATCGCGATTTAGCCCAGCAAAGCACAGCTAGGCTTATCGTCTTGCCTGAAACTGCATTGCCATTATTTTTCGACCAAATCCCCGTTGATTATCTGGCTGATTTAGCCAGCCATGCGCGACAAAACGGCGGCGATATATTATTCGGCGTGCCTGAACGTTTAAGTAACGGTCATTATTACAACAGCGTAATGAACGTAGGTACTGCCGCCACACAGGTTTATCGCAAATCACACCTCGTGCCGTTTGGTGAATATATACCGATGAAGCCCGTTTTTGGGGTGATTACCGAAGTGTTGCATATTCCATTATCTGATTTTTCACGGGGTGATTTATATCAACCAGCATTCCAAATAGCGGGTCAGCAAGTTGCGGCAGATGTGTGCTACGAGGACGTGTTTGGTGAGGAAATCATCCGTGCCTTACCGCAAGCTACTTTGTTAGTAAATGTGACTAATGATGCTTGGTTTGGTGACAGCATCGCGCCCTGGCAGCATTTACAAATCGCACAGATGCGTGCACTAGAGAGCGGGCGGCAAATGCTACGCGCCACTAACACAGGCGCAACGGCGATAATTGATGTCGATGGCGTGGTGCTCAAACAGCTCCCTCTCTTTACCCGCGCCACACTAACAACGCAGGCGCAAGGCTATCAAGGGCTCACGCCGTTTGCCCGTTTTGCGAACTATCCAGCGCTGATATTGGCAGGCTTGATGCTGTTGGTGGCATTGTGGCGCATAATGAAACACCCTCAGTCTATCTAGCCCATCACTTTAGAAAAACGAATGCAAAAAAATAATCCAGATAAACCAAAATACGCTGTTATCGCGGCAGTCCAATTGCCTAACATAACCGACCTCGAATTTGAGGCATCCATTACCGAATTACGCGAATTAGCCAAGACTTTGGGATTTGAGGTTGTGCGTACTTTCGTACAAAAACGTATCAGCTTTGACACCACCGCTTATTTAGGCGTGGGTAAACGGCAAGAAATACACCAATATGTGCACAATGAATTCGACTTCGATACTGCCGAACCCGATACCATAGATGCCGTATTGGTTGACCACGAAATCTCGCCTTCGCAAGCGCGTAATCTGGAAAATGACATCGCCTGTGCCGTGATGGATCGCACCATGGTTATCCTCGAGATTTTCCATCGCAACGCCCGTTCGCCTGCCGCCCGCGCCCAAGTTGAGATTGCACGGCTAGGCTATATGGCACCACGACTGCGTGAAATGGCAAAGCTGGCGGGTCCGCAAGGTCGGCAACGTAGTGGCGTGGGCGGGCGTGGCGCGGGGGAGTCGCACACCGAACTGGATAGGCGCAAGATACGCGACCGCATCGCAGAGCTACAATTAGAACTTATCGCCCTCGAAGCCGATCGCAACATTCAACGCGCACGGCGACAACAACGCCGCAACCAAGCCTCAGTCGCACTGGTTGGTTATACAAATGCAGGTAAATCGACCTTAATGCGAGCATTGACGGGTAGTGAAGTGCTAGTGGCAAACAAACTATTTGCCACATTAGACACCACCGTGCGCGTACTCCAGCCCGAAAGCGTACCACGTGTGCTAGTGAGTGACACCGTAGGGTTTATCAAAAACTTACCACACGGCTTAGTCGCATCGTTCAAATCCACGCTGGATGAGGCATTAGATGCCGAACTATTGCTACACGTGATTGATGCCAGCGACCCTGGATTTGAGCGGCAGTTAGAAGTGACCAACGAAGTCTTAGCCGAGATAGGCGCACAAACAGTGCCGCTTATCCGCGTCTTTAATAAAATCGACCACGTCGGTGATAGCGACGCGCAAGCGCAGTGCATTGCCACGCTCACGGCAAAATACCCATCCTGCATCGTCATGAGCGCACGCCGCGCAGACGAAGTGACAAAACTGCACCAGGCCATCGTAGCCTTTTTCCAGCGCGACTTAGTCGAAGACGAGCTATTCCTACCCTGGTCAGCGCAACAGTTTCGCAGTGCGATTTACGCGAATTGCCAGGTTTTAGCCGAGCGAGCCGATGAAAATGGCGCATACTTCCACGTGCGCGGCGAGCCCATGAGTTTAGAAGAATTGCATAATCAGATCAAATAGTCACCGGCTGTGACTTTTTACCACCGTTGACAGGCGAATATCTATATGGGGTCAGTTCTAACTTTCCAGCATTTTATGGTGATTTTTTACGGCTCTGCTCACGGTAGCATAATGCACCTTAAAGTGCTGGGCGATAGACTGCATGGTGTGTTGCCCAGAAAGATAGGCGCGAGCCATCGCTTCTTTAGCTGGGTAGCTCGTCGCAAATTCAGATAGCGGTTGAGATACGCCCCGACGCTGGGCGCGTGGAATCTCGGATAGTGATGATTTATGCTCGATTTGCGCTTGCATCTTTTCGGCGAAGTCAGCCGAGCCTAGATAAATCTGCCCCTGCAACTGCGACCACACACTCGGCAAGCGTGCGCCAGCATGGACAAATTCGACATATCCCGCAATTGCCTTAGCACGATTATCACCAAACTGCCCTAATATCCAATCCGTTTGTAACCAAACGTCCCCCGCGACTTGCCCACAAGTTGCTAAATAACTACTCCATTGCCAATCGGCTAATTGCGTAATCATCCTAGCCCGCAATGGATTAAGCACCACGTACCGCGCCAGCTCCAGCAAATAGTTATCGCGCTCTACCAATATAGCCTTATACCGACCCTGAAAAACATGCCCAATTCGCCTATTTGCCCGATTAAAACGTTGCGTATAAACGCCATTGAGCTGACGCATCCCTTGCGCTAAATTCGCCTCAGGCGTTTCAATCAAAATATGATAATGATTCGTCATTTGGCACCAGGCATGACACACCCAGTTATAACGCGCACAGACCTCAGCCAACACCGCCAACCAAGCCATTCTGTC
The DNA here is from genome assembly GCA_013140765.1 of Sulfuriferula sp. Taxonomy (GTDB): domain Bacteria; phylum Pseudomonadota; class Gammaproteobacteria; order Burkholderiales; family Sulfuriferulaceae; genus Sulfuriferula. The sequence continues at coordinate 49,658 of JABFSE010000003.1, read as the reverse complement.
CGCGTCAGATAAATAAATATCCTCACGCCCATCGCCCCGAGACGTGACATGATAAACACCACCCGATAATTCTAATCTTAAAGGTCTAGCCATTTGCTTAGTTTAGTGGAGTGGATGTTGCATTGCAAGACCTGACCCCGTTGCCTTGTCGTAATCGCTCTGACGGTCATTTCGGTCAATGCACGAAAAGATACCTTCATCGACCTCCTCAACTTTAATATTTTTCAGAACCAATTCAATCACTGCTGAATCCTTGTTTTAGCGCATAACGTAGAAGTCACCGGCGCTGCTCGGCTTTATCGCGCAGCGTCCGCGTGGACTGCCGGGTTAGCCATCGTCATACTCGATTGCCGAACCCATCGACTGTATATTCACCGGCACCATAGCCGCGGAAACAGTTCTCCACTTCGCCAAAGCATGAACATTTGACAGTCCTGCGTTCGGATTTTCGGCGGGCACTATCTGCTTCTCTTATGACTTTGTCTGCTGCCTTGATCCTTTCCAATTCTTCAGCCGACACCTTCGCAAGCTTGCTTTGAAGTGATGCATTTTCGGCTCGAAGCGTTTCAAGTTGCTGTGAAAGTTGATGTGCGTCTAATTTTGCGGCGCTGACTGCCCCCTTGAGCTTTGAAATTGTTTCGCTGAGGTCTGCAATTTCATGGTGGAGTTGATCTTCCCGAAAGGCAAAATCGAGGTGTGCTTCACGTTCTTGATGAGCCGCATCAGCGACATTTGCGGTGTTGCCAGATGAACCGACTACCTCACCGTTGGTTAGACGAACGATAAATGTACCGGAGGAGTCACGAGTCATTACCGCGCCTGGGTTCTTTCTCGCAATGTCTGCTGCTTCGTGATATTCCATGTGGCGTGAAATGGCTAACGTTGGAGTTCAGCGGCGCGCTTTAGCGCGTCCGCTGCAACGACTTGTTAGCCCGTTTTCGCTGGCTATACGTCATCAGATTCCAACTCTTCATCATCGCTGTAATTAAACTCAACCTTACTCTGGATGACGATTTCATCCATCACTTCTTGAAGGCTTCCTGACTTGACGACTTCCGAAAACGCTTCGACTAAATCTTTAACGTTAATTATTTCTTCAATAGCCTTCATGTAGGTTTCAACGACGGCTTCAATTTTATATTTCGCTATAGCTTGAACTCGAATAGCAGATCGTATTTGCTCTGCGGTTTCGTCAGATTTAACAACAAAGGTGATGGGGAAGCGCTGAACCTTGTCTATATCCAGAAAATACTTACTGACATCAATTGTTTCCGTCACCTGAAAAAATCTCCCCAGAGGCTTCATGACAAAATCAATGCCGCCATCATTTGCATTTGTGCGGCCTGTTTTGTAAAGAATTAGCGCCTCTTCAGATACCGCTTCTTTTGCATCGCCAATCCAAACCGTTTGCTGGCCATATTTCGCCTTCAGTACAGCGTAACTAACTATTTCAAAAACCCTCGCATCAACATTTTGCTTCAGTTGCTGAATTACGAAGTCATTAGCGTGTTCTGGATTTTCTTTTCCAAGCTCTGCTATTTTCCGACAGGCTTCAAGAAATCCTTCAAAAGCGGCTTTCTTTGTGGCCACATAAGCGTCAATTACTTCAATAACGGCTTTTGCTATGTTGTATGTGACATCTTTTCCATTTTTTTGACGTATTTGCACAAGCAATAAGTCTTCTTGAAACCAGTATCGTTGGCTCTCGACGTCCCGAACAATCGGCGACTTGCCGACAGTTGGATAGAACTTCTTAAATTCGTCATTCAGGCGTGCATTAAGGCCATGATTTTGTAGCTTTGCGCCAAAAGGCAATTCTCGCTGCCTACGAAAAAGGTCAGAAAACCTAGCTCCTTCATATTTTGAGTATGGAATATTGGCCTTTCCACTTAGAAAGCCTTTTTCCAAATAGTCTTCTATTACCACATAGAGCGCGTAATGATTTGCAAAAGCGCCACGCGCTTTTGAGCCACGATTTGCAGACTTTGTTTTGTTATTCAGATAGCCAAGTAGCGGGCTAGCTTCAAAAACGTCTTTGGCGTACTCTCCAAAATGTTTCTCTAGTATTGAATTTATTGAAGCGGTAAACGAGTGATTCGTTATTTCAAACTTTGACATCAAAAAGCCCGTCCTGTTGTGCTTCGCGAGATTGCTGCACGCCGTTACCATTTTTTCGGATGAATGTTTTATCAACTGGTTTTAATAATTCACCATTGAAATGGTCAGCTATGCCAAGTCTTCTAAGCGCAATTTTGAAATATTCTGACTGCATTTCAATACCAATAGATCGTCTTCCTAAGTGCTGGGCAACTGCACATGTGGTAAATGTTCCTGAAAATGGGTCAAGCACTAAGTCGCCGGGGTTGGTGCTGGCCCTAATAATTCTTTCTAGTAATGCCTCGGGCTTTTGGCTTGGATGCTCTTCATACTCAGGCATTCGATACCTTACGCGAGGCATGTACCACGTGTTGCCCGGTACTTTTGTCGTTTTATAGGGTGTTGGAACTTCTTTTCTATAATCAATGAGCTTGCGAGTTGCTCCGGTTCTGGCCTCTACCTCAATATCCGAAGCATTAAATGTGTAGTTCTTTTGATCTTTGACGCAAAAAATAATTGGCTCATACAATGAGCCAAAAAATTTCTTTGCCTGAACTCCTGAGCTATCGTAATGCCAGACTATTCTAGATAAAACGGTAAGCCGCTCTCTCAACCATAAATCAAGATAAGGCATTGCCTGTGTGCTCGCCATAATGTACAGGCTACCATTTGGCTTTAATTTCTTTACGCACAATTCTAGCCATTTGTAGCACCACTCGGCGTAGTGTTTATCGGAAGGCCATACATCCATAAAATTGCCGAATTTCTTCCCGATGTTGTACGGTGGATCTGCAAAAATTAAATCTACCGAAAAATCTTCAATATCGGCTAGGCATGCAAAGCAGTCACCGTTGTAAACGGTGACTGCTTCTTTTGTTTCTTTTATAAAGTTACTCATTTACTTTTTTCCATGGAAATATTCACTATTTGCCTTGTATTTTGGCCGCTTCGCGCTTGAATGTCACGATGACTTTGCAACAAGAGGGCTAACGTGTTTGAGTTGAGCGACACCCCGAAGGGGCGTCAGCCGAGAGCGAAGCGAACGGTGTTCGCTCGAACGAGGCGTTAGGCGCAGATGGCCGTGCACGGCCTCTCTCTATTTGTATACGATGATTCATTTCTGACACGTACCCTTATGCACCACCACCGAATAAAACACCCGAAAATATCATCATGTTGCGTGAAGCGAGTCTCACGATGTTCGCATCAACGAATTCAGTTATGCGACAGCGTTACGTCTCGCTTCACTCAATATCATATTTATAACTTGCTGTAAATACAGCAATTTTCTTGCCAACATCATGTGCCGTGCATGAATTTTATTATTTAATTATTACTGCCATGCGTGATGCATGGCTATCTGAGCTTAACGTAAAGTAGACACCCTAAAAAATGCCATCAAAAGCACCTTCAAGGTGTATATTCTGGCTATCCATGTTGCAACACCTTGAATTTTAATAAGGATACGATTATGGCACACCCTAATTTTGATGACAAGGACACCATAGTGAATCCGCCTAAATTGCTCGACCGTGTACGCGATAAATTGCGGGTTAAGCATTACAGCATACGCACGGAACAAACTTATTTAGATTGGATTAAACGCTATATTCTGTTTCATGGCAAGCGGCATCCGCAGGAGATGGGGGCTGTTGAGGTGGAGGCGTTTTTAACGCATTTGGCGGTGACGGGCAAAGTGGCTGCTTCAACACAGAATCAAGCTAAAAGCGCATTACTATTTCTATATCGTGAGGTATTGGCAATCCAATTACCATGGCTGGATAACGTAACGCAGGCGAAAGCATCAAAACGTCTGCCCGTGGTGCTGACGGTGAGCGAAACGCAGGCACTGTTGGCGCAATTAAAGGGTACGCATAGCTTGGTGGCGGGTTTGTTGTATGGTGCAGGGATGCGCTTGATGGAGGCCGTTCGTTTGCGGGTGAAGGATATTGAGTTTGCACGACATGAAATTATTGTGCGTGAGGGCAAGGGGTTTAAGGATAGGGTGACGATGCTGCCTGAGTCGTTGATTACGCCGCTTAAATTGCATTTAGCCAAGGTGAAAGCCTTGCATGATGAGGATGTGGCGGCGGGTTATGGTGAGGTTTATTTGCCGTTTGCACTGGATAAAAAATACCCTCATGCGGGGCGTGAATGGGGTTGGCAGTATGTTTTCCCGTCTAAAAATTTATCAACCGACCCGCGTTCTGGTATCACGCGCCGACATCATATTGATGAAAAGGGTTTGCAACGCGCAATTAAACAAGCGGTACGTGATTTGGGTTTCACCAAACCAGCTACGCCGCATACTTTACGGCACTCTTTTGCGCCGCACTTATTGCAATCTGGCTACGACATCCGCACGGTGCAGGAGTTACTGGGGCATTCGGATGTTTCCACTACGATGATTTACACCCATGTGTTAAATAAAGGTGGTCGCGGGGTAAAAAGTCCGTTGGATATGTAAAGGCTTGCCTAGATTTCTACACTTGACAGTGTGCGAAAAGCACTGCAAACTTGTACAATATATAGTGCAAATTGGAGTGCGCCATGCGTGTCATGAATTTTTCTGAAGCTCGTAGCAGCTTAAAAGCAGTGATTGATCAAGTTGTTGATGATGCTGATTACACCGTCATTGCCCGACGCGATGCGCCCGATGCGGTGATTATGTCGTTAGATGCGTTTAATGGCTTAATGGAAACCGTGCATTTATTAAAATCCCCTGCCAATGCAGCGCATTTGGCAAACTCAATTGCACAATATCAACAAGGCAAAACCGTAACCCGAGAATTAGTAGATGATTAGTCGCCTGACTTGGACGCTGGCATCCTGGGATGATTATGTTTATTGGCAAGGTCAGGATAAAAAGACGCTTAAACGCATCAATCAGCTTATTCAGGCAACAATGCGGCAACCGTTTGAAGGCATAGGTAAGCCAGAATCATTAAAAGAGAACTTGGCAGGTTACTGGTCACGCAGAATTGATGAAACAAATCGGCTGGTGTACTGCGTAAACGAAGGTGACTTGGTTATCATTGCCTGCCGCTATCACTACGGTAACTAACTCAGCTCAAATCTCCCAAGGATCCACATCCAGATGCCAGCGCAGTGTGCTGGCTTTCATTTTATACACGCTGCTTATCCATTCCTGCAAGAACCCCTGCAACGCACGGCGATTCGGCGATTGTACTAATAATAGTGCGCGTTCAACGTTGGCTTTGCGGGTGAGTGCGGCGGGGGTGGGGTCGAATAGGTTGATGTGTTCGTTGATGGGGGCGAGTGCTTTTGCCTCGCTTAAAAATGCCAGTGCGTCTTGTACGTGTTCGGCTTCGGCACGCAATACGGCCTGATGGATAAAGGGCGGAAAGCTGGCACTGCGGCGTTCGTTGAGCAGGGTTTTGGCGTAGCCAATATAGTCGTGCTGTTGCAATGTGCGGTACAGCGGGTGGGTGATAAATTCAGTCTGTATCAGCACTTCGCCCGCGTGTTGTGCGCGGCCTGCGCGTCCGCTGACTTGCATGAGTTGCGAGAATAGGCGTTCGCTGGCGCGGAAGTCTGGGCTGTAGAGTGCGCTGTCCGCGTCGATAACGCCGACTAAAGTGAGATTAGGGAAATCATGCCCTTTGGCTAGTAATTGTGTGCCTATAAGTATATCGACTTCGCCAGCGCGGATTTGTTGTTGCATAGTTGTCCAGCTGTCCTTGCGCCGGGTGCTGTCGCGGTCTATGCGTAGTACGCGGGCGGTGGGGAACTGCTGTTGTAGTTTTTCTTCCAGCCGTTGCGTGCCTAGCCCTGTGGGTGAAATATCAACGTTGCCACAGTCGGGGCAGGCGTGGGGTACGCGCTGGGCATAGCCGCAATGGTGGCAACGTAATTGCTTATCGCGCAAATGTACCACCAGCCGCGCTGAACATCTAGGACAGCCAGCGTTCCAGCCGCAGGCACGGCAGATTAGCGTGGGTGCGTAACCACGGCGGTTGATAAATACTAGGCTTTGTTGCGCTAAATCTAATCGCTGTTGAATCGCGGTACTGAGTGCGGGCGAGATGCCTGCGTCGCATTTTTGCGTGCGTAAGTCTATGAGCTGGATGCGCGGTAGCGTTGCCGCGCTAACGGCGCGTTGGGTGAGCGATAGCCGTTGGTAACGTCCTGTTTGTGCATTGCGCCAGGTTTCTAATGCGGGTGTGGCGGAGCCTAAGACGATGGGGATGTTGCGTTGTTGAGCGCGAATAATGGCGACATCGCGTGCGGCATAACGCAGGCTGTCTTGCTGGTAAAACGAGCTGTCGTGTTCTTCGTCGATGATGATTAAGGCTAATTGCGGCATGGGCGTGAAGACGGCCAAGCGCGTGCCTAATACGATGCGGGCACGTCCTGTGCTGGCGGCGAGCCAATGTTGCAGGCGGTCGCCGTCGTTCATACCGCTGTTTAAGGTGGCTATTTCTGTCGTGGGGAAGCGTGCGCGGAATACGCCAGTTAATTGCGGCGTGAGGTTGATTTCGGGTAGTAATATCAGTGCCTGCCCGCCTTGCGCAAGCGCGTGGGCAACGGCATGTAAATAGACTTCGGTTTTGCCGCTGCCTGTCACGCCGTGTAATAAAAACGCGATAAATTGCCCCGCCGCCGCGCTGATTTGCGCTAATGCGGCGGCTTGTTCAGCGTTCAGCGCGGGCGGCGTATCGGCGTGGGTGGTCTGGTTATTTAAGGGCGCGGTGGTTAGATGCACGCTGACCCAGCCAGCATCTAGCCATTGTTTGAGTAGATTGCGATAACCGCTGGTGGCGGCGAGTGTACTGGTCGGATGAAGCTGACCGTCGGCGAGTAAGGCGTGCAATGCGCGTTGTCTGTGGGCGCGGGCGGGTAGTTCAGCGGTGCGCCCTAGGGCGGTTAACTGCCATGCACTGGTGGTTTTGATGGTGTAGGGTTGGTCTTTTCGTAAGGCGGTAGGTAGCGCGGATAACATCGTTGCGCCTAGTGGATAGTGGTAATAATCACTACAAAATCGCAACAGCTTGCGGATTTCTGCTGACAATATCGCGCCGTCATCAAGCGTGTGGCTAATGGCTTTGAGCCGATCTATGGGGTGCTCAGTGTTGTGCCCGACGCTCAAAACGATGCCAATTAAAGTTTTGCGCCCAAATGGTACGCACACCCGCCGCCCGACATCTGCGCTGGTGAGCGTGGGGGCGAGGTAGTCGAATAAACGCGGTACGGGCAGGTCGAGTGCGACTTGGGCGATGATGGGTAGCATCACGTCAGTTTACCGCAAAACTAGGCTATTCAGGTGTCACTTAATCTTCATCTTTACGTCACGTTACTGTCTTGTATCTATCGCACAATTTACGCATGAATAATGAACTCTTACTCCAAACTTTCAGCTCGCCGACTTCACCGATGCGTATTGCGTTGGTAACGGAGACTTATCCACCTGAGATTAACGGTGTCGCCATGACATTGGGGCGGCAAGTGGCGGATTTGCAACAGCGTGGACATCAAGTGCAATTGATACGTCCACGCCAAAATGCGGCGGACACGGCAACGCAGTCAGCGCAATTGGAGGAGGTGCTCAAAGTAGGTGTGCCGATTCCACGCTACGCTGGGCTGAAAATGGGGTTGCCTGCTAAAGCGGCTTTGGTGCGTTTATGGCAATTAAAACGGCCTGATTTAGTGCATATTGCGACTGAAGGTCCGCTAGGCTGGTCGGCAATGTCGGCCGCACAAAAATTACGCTTGCCTGTGAGCACGGATTTTCACACTAATTTTCATAGTTACAGCAAGCATTATGGCGCAGGCTGGTTACGTCGCCCGATATTGGCGTATTTGCGTAAGTTTCATAACAAAGCGGCGGTGACGTTAGTGCCGACAGAAAGCCTGCGTTTGGAATTGCAAGCACATGGTTATCATAATGTGGAAGTGGTCTCGCGGGGCGTGGATACGGCGTTATTTAACCCTGTTAAACGCGATGCGGCGTTGCGGGCGAGCTGGGGCGTGGATGCGGATACGCAGGTGGCGGTTTATGTGGGGCGTGTTGCGCCTGAAAAAAATCTGCCGCTGGTTTTTCAGGCTTACGCCGCAATGCGGGCGGTGAATGCAAATACGCGCTTAGTGATTGTCGGTGATGGTCCTGAACGTGCGAATTTACAAACGCAGTATCCCGAGGTGATATTTTGCGGGATGCGTAGCGGTGACGATTTGGCGCGGCATTATGCGTCTGGCGATGTGTTTTTGTTTCCTAGTATGACTGAGACTTTCGGTAATGTGACTACCGAAGCGATGGCGAGTGGTTTAGCCGTGGTGGCTTATGATTATGCGGCGGCGCAAGCACTCATCAAGCATGGCGAAAACGGCATGTTAGCAGCATTTGACGCGCCAGATAAATTTGTCGCCGCCGCCGTAGCCCTAGCACGGCAACCTGAACGGGCTAAATTATTAGGCGCGGCCGCGCATCAAACGGCATTAACGGTATCGTGGGATTACATACACCAACGTTTTGAGCGTGTATTGCAGGCATTGGTAGACAGTGAGGAGTATGATGGAGAAATTGAGCTGGCAGTGGATGGCTGAACATGAAGCTGGGTTGACACAACGCTTTAACCGCGTTGAGCGTTACCCCGCTGTGGTGCGGGTGTTTCAAATTATTAGCCGTTTAGGTGATGGCGTGTTTTGGTATTGCCTGATGATAGCCATGTATGTGTTCATGGGCAAAGCGGTGCTGCCCGTTATTTTGCAAATGATAGTGGCGGGTCTGACCGCTACGCTCATTTATAAGTGGCTAAAACAAAAAACGCTACGCCCGCGCCCATGTGCGCAATTCGGGCAGATACATTGCTTGACTGCGCCGCTGGATAGATTCAGCTTCCCCTCTGGGCATACTTTACACGCGGTAACGTTTAGTCTGGTGGCTATCGCTTATTACCCTGTGTTGGCGAGTTTGTTAATACCGTTTACGCTGGCGGTGGCTATTTCACGCTTGGTGCTAGGCTTGCATTATCCTACGGATGTGCTGGCTGGTTTTGTATTGGGCGGCTTGGTTGCTGGCTTGTCTTTTGTTGTTCTCTAAAATTTGTCCGAGGGCGTTATAATGCGGCTTTAATGTCGCGCCCTGCGGATGATGTCCACTAATTTATATACGCTCACTGGTATTGCTTTACTCAACCCCGACATCACTGAAAAATGCGCACAAGTTGCCGACGTGCGCCAGCGTTGGTTGGCGGGCGAGCTGGATTTAACTGCTGCGATACCCGCGCCCGCGCTGGCTGTTGCGGGTCGCCCGATTAAACCCGAATTAGTGTCTGCGCTATTGGTTGAGCGGCGCAAATTATCTACCCCTGCAGGCATCGCCGCGTTGATACATGCGTTGGCGCATATTGAGTTTAACGCCATCAATCTGGCGTTGGATGCGGTCTATCGTTTTCGTGATTTGCCGCGCGATTATTATGACGACTGGTTGCGTGTGGCGGCGGAAGAGGCGTATCACTTTACTTTGCTACGCCAGCATTTACAGCGGCTGGGTTACGATTACGGTGATTTTACTGCGCATAATGGCCTGTGGGATATGGCGGTGGCGACAGCGCATGATGTGCTGGTGCGCATGGCGTTAGTACCGCGTGTGCTGGAGGCGCGAGGGTTGGATGCGTTGCCTGCCATTATCCATAAGCTCTATTCCGCAGGCGCAACGGATGCGGCGGCTATTTTGAGTATTATTCTGCGCGATGAGATTGGGCATGTTGCCGTCGGTAATCGTTGGTATGCGTATTGTTGTGCGCAACAAGGGCTGGAACCTGTGGCGACATTCAGGCGGCTATTGCGCGAATATAATGCGCCTAAGTTGCGCAAGCCCTTGCATACCGAGGCGCGTCGTGCGGCAGGATTTAGTCAAGCTGAAATGGATATGCTAGATGAGCTTGCTAACTAACTGAATTTGCAATATAATGCGCGGTTTCCCACCCTTGCTCTACCGCTTACGCACGGAGGGCTATAACCAAAAGGAGTTTTACATGCGTCATTATGAAATCGTATTTATCGTACACCCTGATCAAAGCGAGCAAGTGCCTGCGATGATAGAGCGTTATCGTGCCCAAATCAGTACTCGCAATGGTAACATCCATCGCTTGGAAGATTGGGGTCGTCGCCAAATGGCTTATCCAATTCAAAAAGTTCACAAAGCGCATTATGTGTTGATGAACATTGAGTGTGATCAAGAAACACTAGATGAATTAGAGCATGGCTTCAAATTCAACGACGCTGTTTTACGTCATCTGACCGTCCGTATGGATGAAGCAGTGACCACGCCTTCACCGATGATGAAGGATGAAAAATCACGTTCTTTGACGGCAACACCAGAAGCAGCTCCTGAAGCACCTGTTGCCGCTTAATTTATTTGCAAACTAATCAAGTTGAACTCATAGGTGTTTTAACGCAACGTGATATTTTACGTTACACGCCCGCTGGTTTGCCTTTAATCGAATGTAAGATTCTGCATGAATCCCAGCAAATTGAAGCGAATTTGGCAAGGCAGGTAAAAGTAGAAATCGCCGCGTTGGCAGTAGGCGAATTAGCCTTGAGTCTGAGTCAGCTGGCATTAGCGCAAAGGATTAGCGTAACGGGTTTTCTGGCGCAAAAGAGCCAAAAAAGTACACATATCGTGCTACATATTTGTAGCTTAGTAAACATTTAGATAGGAGCGCATCATGCCTCGTCCAACCAATGGTAACAACAAACGTCGGGAAGGTTCCCGCCAGTTATTCAAACGTCGTAAGTTCTGCCGCTTTACCGTAGAAGGTATTGCTTGGGTAGATTACAAAGATGCTGAAATCCTGAAAGATTTCGTTGCTGAAAACGGCAAAATCATCCCTGCGCGTATCACTGGGACTAAAACCCGTTTTCAACGTCAATTGTCCACCGCTATCAAACGCGCACGTTTCCTTGCGTTGATGCCTTACACCGACTTGCACTAGGAGATTACCATGCAAATTATTCTGATGGAAAAAGTGGTTAACCTCGGTACTTTAGGTGATGTGGTTAAAGTTAAAGACGGTTACGCACGTAACTTTTTGATTCCTCAAGGTAAAGCTAAACGTGCAACAGCAGCTAACTTGAAGCATTTTGAAGAGCGTCGCGCTGAATTAGAAAAAGCACAAGCGGCTGTATTGGCTACTGCGCAAGAACGCGCTACTAAATTGGCTGAATTCGTTTTAGCCGTTAGCCAAAAAGCAGGGATGGATGGCCGTTTGTTCGGTTCTATCACCAACATTGATATCGCCGAAGGCTTATGCGCGGCAGGTATCGAAGTGGCTAAAGCTGAAATTCGTATGCCTAACGGTCCATTAAAAGCAATCGGCGAATTCCCAGTCAGCATTGCTTTGCATACTGATGTTGTTGTAGAAATCACTGTAACGGTACAAGGCGAACGTTAATCTCGTCTCGTAACACGCAGTGCACAATAAAAAAGGCGGCTAACCCCGCCTTTTTTATTGCCCGCTATTTTTTCTTCGCCCGTGGATGCGCTTGGTCGTAAGTGTGGGCGAGGTGCTGGAAATCCAGTTGGGTGTAGATTTGGGTGGTGCTGATGCTGGCGTGCCCGAGTAGCTCTTGCACGGCGCGTAAGTCGCCTGACGATTGCAATAAGTGTGATGCAAAGGCGTGACGGAGTACGTGTGGGTGGACGTTGGCGGTGACTCCCGCTAGGGCGGCGCGGCGTTTGAGACGTAGCGCAATGGCACGTTGCGTCAGGTGTTGCCCAGCACGCCCAGGGAAAACTGACGCAGTGCTCGCATCACGCCGCGCCAGCCATTGCGTTAATGCGGTCATTGCCATCGCCCCTATGGGAACGATGCGGGCTTTGTTACCTTTGCCGATGATATGAAGCTCGGCTTGCGCTAAATCCAGTTGCGGCATGGTCAGTGTTGCCAGCTCGGTTAAGCGTAAGCCTGACGAATAAAATAATTCAAACATCGCGCTGTCACGTAGGTCGAGTGCGTCATCTGCATGGGTGTCGAGTAATTGTTGGGTTTGCTCGATCGATAGGCTGTGCGGTAATGCTCGCTGGTGTTTGGGGGCGCGTAAGCCATCGCAAGGGTTGTGTGTGTAGCCATGACGTAGGTTCAAGTAACGATAGAATCCGCGCCATGATGATAATATCCGCGCTAAACTTTTGCCCGATAAGCCGCTGGCATGTAAGCGGGCAATGATGCGGCGTATGTCGTGGGTTAAGGTGTCGGCTAGTTTTTTTTCGGCTAGATTGCTGAATAATAAACGTAAATCACGTTCGTAGTTGCTGAGTGTCAGTGCCGCTAAACCTCGTTCAGCGGCTAAATAATCTAAATAAGCATCCAGCAGGGCGGTGTTCATGTCATCCGCTGTATGCCGGTGGCGATGAGTTCACCCAAGCGTTGCAGGTAGATAGTGCCCATTTGCGGGTAAAAACGTTGCGCATCTTCTGACGCTAAAATGAGTACGCCTATGGCATCGTTGTGCTTGAGCGGTATCGCGCTGTATGAGCGTAGGTGGCTAGTGTCACCCAGCCACGATAAGGCTTCCTCGTGTAAATACGCGCCGCATTGAGGATGCGGCATGTTATTGACCCAGGCTTTTACAGCGTCGCTAATTTGCCCGTTATCGGTAGCCCATAGCTGTATGTGCGCATGAGGAATGCCGAAGTCCTCATGTAAGTTCATGTAACACGCATGTATGAGCGTGGTGATGTCGCGTGCTAACATGGTGGCAAGGGCGATGTGGTGCATTTTAAGCGCAATGACATCGTTTTCTTCACCAAATTGTATGAGCTCACCGAGTTTGTTTTCTAGCAAGCTGACTTTGTCACGTAAATTCAGTATTTGGCGTTCAGCGATAGAAATAGCCCGTCCATCAAACGGGTGTGCAACACGCACGTCAGTTAATAGGTGCGGAAATTGATCAAAAAATTCGGGATGCGTGGCTAGGTAACGTGCGATTTCTTCATTTTTCATAGTGTCAACTCTGCTTCAAATACATTAACGGTAGGGCCAGTGAGCCATACTGGGGTGTCATTGCCTGCCCAGGTGATAGTGAGTACGCCGCCGCGTGTGCTGACTTCTACTTTCGCATCTAATAAACCCAAATTGATACCCGCAACCACCGCCGCACACGCGCCCGTGCCGCACGCCAGCGTTTCGCCAGCACCGCGTTCAAATACACGTAAGCGTATATGTGCGCGGTCTAGCACTTGCATGAAGCCCGCGTTGACGCGTTTAGGGAAGCGCGGATGGCTTTCTATGCGTGCCCCCATGCTGACTACGGGGGCGGCATCTATGTTTTCGACGACTTGCACCGCGTGCGGGTTGCCCATAGACAGCACGCTCACGCTAATGAGTGCGTCGTCTATTTCTAGGCTGTATGTGCCCGCACGATGCGCGGTGATAAATGGTATATCGGCAGGCTCAAAACGGGGTGCGCCCATATTAACGGTGACGCGCCCATCGTCTTCTAGCTTGGGGAATATCAAGCCTGATGCGGTTTCTACGCGGATTTCACGTTGTTGTGTTAAGCCTTTATCATGGACAAAACGCACAAAACAGCGTGCACCGTTGCCGCATTGTTCCACCTCGCTACCATCAGCGTTAAAAATACGATAACGAAAATCGGCATCGTCGCGGCTGGGGCGTTCGACTAATAACAGCTGGTCGCAACCCACGCCTAAATGCCTGTCTGCTATCCAGCGGATTTGGCTGGGGTCGAGATTGATATTTTGGTTAATGGCATCAATGACGACAAAGTCATTGCCAGCACCGTGCATTTTGGTAAATTTAAGTTTCATATAAGCTAGGCTCGCCTGCGGGTCGTGTTTTATAACGTTTGTGTAGCCAGAAATACTGCGCTGGCATCTCACGAGTACGGTCTTCAATAAACGCATTCATGCGCCGTATATCGGCGGTCATGTCGTCGCTGGGATAATTATCCCAAGCAGGATAAAACTGTAGCACATAGCCTAGACCATCGGGTAATTGCCGCGTAATGGCGGGTAAAATTTTAGCTCGCGCTAATTTTGCCATGCGTGGCATAGCATTGACGGTGGCGGCGGGCACATCGAAAAAAGGCACGAATTCAGCATCGCGTGCGCCAAAATCTTGATCAGGTAAATAGTACAAAGCCGCGCCCTGTTTGATTTCGCGTATCAGTGGGCGCACACCTTCATGCCGCGAAATCAATACCGAACACCCAAAGCGCGTGCGTGCGTGCAACATGAGTGCGTCAAAATGCGGGTTCTTTAAGCGGCTATACATAGAAACTAACGGATGCGGCTCTATAGACAAACGCACGCCACCCATATCTAGCCCAATAAAATGCGGCGCAAGCAAAATAATAGGCTGATCTTTGACGGCTTGGTAATGTTCCCAACCCTCAATTTTCACCAAATCACGTACCCGTTGTGCGTCCGACCACCACAACATGCCGTGCTCTAAAGCGGCTCGTGTCATGGCTTGGAAGTGTTGTTTTAACACTTGCCGACGTTGTGCAATTGACCATGTAGGAAAAGCCAATGCCAGATTAGTCGCACCGATTTTACGGCGTTTGGCGACGAGGTAGTACAGCATCCAGCCTAGTCCATTGCCTATGCGTGCTTGCCATGTTAGCGGTAAAAAATGCAGTAACCATAACGCCGCTATGCCCAAACGCGACATCATGATGCACCCTCGCTAGGCGGCGGCACTACACCGCCAGGCTGTTTATAGCGGTTATAGCTCCATAAATACTGCGCGGGGAATTTGCGTATAAGCTGCTCTAATGCGTGATTTAGCGCGTTGCAGGCAAGTTGTTTATCGCCGCTTAAATCAGCTTGTAGCGGCTCAATGTGAATATCGTAACCTAGACCTCGCGGCAATCTTACGCCGTACATCAACAACGGCACCGCGCCCGTCGATTGATGCAAACGCGTCACCAGCGTGGGCGTGTAAGCGGGGCGACCAAAAAAGTTCGCCCAGATGCCATCACCACGGCTGGCGACTTGGTCGGGCAAGATACCGACGGCTTCGCCTTTTTTGAGTGCGGTGAGTAATGCCCGCACACCTTTAACATCGGTCGTTGCGAGGCTGATTTGCCCGCGTTCCCGCCCAGTGCGCATAATCGCTTCAGCCCAGCGTTGACGCGGTGGTTTGTACATAACCGTCATTGGGCGACGGGCGGCATAATACAAACTGACGATTTCAAAACAGCCTAGATGCGGAGTCATTGCTAATATGCCTTTGCCTGATTGTGCCGCCGCTTCTACATGCTCCCAACCGTGACACGCCTGCACTAATTTGAGCACGTCCTGATACGGGCGTAACCACACGGGTAAGACTTCGGCAGCCCCCTTGCCTATTTCGCGTGCTATTTGCGGCAGTCGTTGCTGATAATCGGCGGCATCCATTGCAATGCCGCTTTGTGCAAAATTAGACTGAATTTTAGCGGCGTAGCGTTTGTCGCTACGATAAGTCAGCCAGCCGCCAAATGCGCCTAGTCCATGCCAGAAACGTAGCGGTAGTTTTGCTAATAATCGAAGTAAAAAAAGGCGCATCAAGCCCACGTTAAATAGGAAAAAAGTGTACCTATTTTAACCTAGAAATAGCGGCTATATCGGGTATGTTATGATTGTCGCCTTATTTGTTATTTTATGGGAGTTACCATGAGCGGTTTGCCAGCGTGTCCACAATGCGGTTCTATTTATACTTACGAAGATGGGGAAATGTATGTTTGCCCTGAATGTGCACACGAATGGTCGAAAACAGCCAGTGTCGATGACGCGAACCAAAAGCGTGAGATTCGCGACGCTAACGGTAATGTGCTCAATGACGGCGATACGGTGACGGTGATTAAAGACTTAAAAATTAAAGGCTCATCGTCAGTCGTCAAAGTTGGCACTAAGGTCAAAAATATCCGCTTAGTGGAAGGCGATCACGATATAGATTGCAAAATTGACGGCATAGGTGCGATGTCGTTGAAATCCGAATTCGTTAAGAAAATATGATAGAAAATTTACCCGATTCAGTGCGTCTAGCCAAGCGCGTAGCGGATATGTTGCCGTGCTCACGCCGCGAGGCCGAGCAGTATATAGAAGGCGGCTGGGTGACTGTGGATGGTGTGACCATAGAAACCGTCGGCTATCGCGTATTGCCGAATCAAGTGGTGGCGGTGTTGCCCGATGCCAGCCTAACCACCGCCGACCCCGTGACCATATTGCTACACAAGCCTGCAGGGATGGATGCGAGTGCCGCAGACAATAGTAATCCCTTGCTACAACTCATCACCGCAGCGACGCGCAGTGCAGATGACAGGTTGAAAAGTTTGGCGTTTCTACAGCGGCACTTGCGCGATACGCGTATGCTGATGCCGTTACCACTGACGGCTTCAGGGTTGTTGGTGTTTAGCCAAGATTGGCGCATCGTGCGTAAATTGTCAGAGGATGTGGATAAAGTCGAGCAGGAATATATCGTCGAAGTCACAGGCGCGTTGATAGACGGTGGTTTGGCGTTGTTAAATCACGGCCTGAGCTGGCAAGGTCGCGCCATCCCGCAGATGAAAGTGAGCTGGCAAAGCGAGCACAAATTGCGCTTCGCCGTTAAAGGCGTGCAAGCAGGGCAGATTATCGGCGCGTGCGAGCAAGTCGGTCTAACCGTATTATCCGCCAAACGCATACGCATATCACGTATGCCTATGGCGAGCTTGGCAGTTGGGCAATGGCGATATTTGCAGGGGTATGAGCGGTTTTAGGTGGTGTTAGCACGTCAAGCCTGCGTTGATATTGACGATGCAGTTTACCTCTGTATCCCAATAGCTGGTTAATGTGTCCCAAGGGTTGCTGCCGCCGTCATTGGTTAAATAAACTAACCCCGTATTGCTATTCGCTGCTCGATTCAGAAAGGTTTTAATTTGGCTGCTGGTGCTTAGGCTATAGACTAAGTTGACAAAATGTTGGCGACCGTAGTTGTTTGTCCATGCACTGGGGGTGAATTTTTGGTAGTTCTTGGCGGTGCTCTCAAAGATGACTAAGGCATCGGCTGTCGGTGTGGTTAAATAGGCTTCTTGGGTGTTAGTGCCTGGGTTGCCGATGATGCGATAGTTTAGGTTAATAGCTTTAATCTGATTGTAAATAGACTGATAGTATGAGTAGTGTGTGCTGTTTGCATCGCTGGTCATTTCATCAAGAAAAATTCCGTCAACGGGATACCATGCAATATACTTATTTACGTCGCTCATGACATCTGCGATAGGGCGTGCACCATAACTGGTTGCAACATAACCTAATACATGACCACCTGCAACGCGCAAATTGTTGGTGGCGGTGACATAGTTGCTGTCTTGTGCGCTACCAGGGCCTGAATTGGGGTTCATGATAGCTGAGAGTGGTATTTTTGCTGCTGTGTTAGCTAAGGTGCTCCATGCCGTGGGGTTGCTACTGGGGTCAAAATAAGCAGGCACTAGTGCCTCGAGCAACGGTTGGGCAACGGCTAGGTGGCTGCCAGATAGTAAAATGAGGGCTGTGAGTTTAAGAACGTGTTTGAATGGCATCGTGGCTCTCCTTGGTTAAAGTGGGTGTATTTTATTTATAACAATGGTTTGCGCACCACTAAATCTATCAACGCTGACATGCCGCTGTGGTGTGCACCTTCTTCTATGATTTCATCGTGTTCTTGCAGGTGGATGATTTCCCAGTCGGCAAAATAGTCTTGCAGTAGGCTGGGTGTGTACATGTTTTCGGCGTTGCTAGGCCCGCCTGTGCCGTAGTCGAGTTGGCGCGGGGTATAGCCTTGGATGATGATTAAGCCGCCTAGTTTGGTGGCTGTTTTCATGCCTGTGAACATGGCATCGCGTCCTGTGCCTGTGGCGAATTGGATGAAAATGGCGACGATGGCATCATACTGCGCATCGGGCCATTCCCAATTGAGCAGGTCGGCATGGATGAAGTTGACTGCCGCGTGACGTGACTGTGCGAGTTGTTGGGCTTTATGTTGCGCGACGCTGGAGCTGTCCACGGCATCTACCTGTAAACCTTGTTGCGCCAGCCATATCCCATTGCGACCTTCGCCATCGGCGACTGCCAGCACGCGTTGTCCTGCGTGCAGTCGGTGCGCTTGTTGGGTGAGGAAGACGTTAGGCGTAGTGCCGAAAATAAATTCCGCCACGTCATAACGGGCATCCCACGCGCCTAACATTATTTTTTCTCGCTTAATAATTGCTCTAGTTTATCAGCGGGAACCATGCCAGGTACGCGTTCACCGTTAGCAAATATCAATGTCGGTGTGCCTGTGATGCGCAGTTTTGCACCTAGTGCGATATTGGCATCTATGGGGTTTTTACAATCGCCCGCATTTTTAGGTGGGGTGTTTTTTAACAAGGCATTTTGCCAAGCGGCGTTTTTATCTGCCGCGCACCAGATAGCTTTGGCTTCGGCCGCTGATTGCGGGTGTAAGCTGGCGATAGGGTAGGGGAAGATATAAATGGTGATGTTATCGACCTTGCTCAATTCAGCTTCAAATTTTTTGCAGAATGGGCATTGTGGGTCAGAGAAAACGTAGAGTTTGCGGCTACCGTTGCCTTTAACGTATTTAATTGCTTGCTCTAACGGTAGCTCATCTACTTTGATGGTATTGAGTTTAGCCATGCGCTCATTGGTGAGGTTTTTCTTGGATTTGATATCGACGACGCTACCTAAGAAAGCATATTTGGCATCTTCATCGGTGTAAACAATTTGTCCGTCAATAATGACTTCGTACAAGCCTGAATAAGGTGTTTTGGTGATGCTGGTGATGTTCGCGCCTGGGAATTTTTCGGTAAGCACGGATTTAATGCTGGTTGGGTCTGCGCTGGCGGTACAGGCTAATAAGCTACTTACTAACATCAATGACAATAGGCTACGTTTGAACATGTTGTTTCCTTAATTAAGTGCCTGACGCATGAGCCAGGATTTGAGTGGTGTTATCTGGTTAGTAAAATTCATCCCTGCGTTGCGTAGTTTAGCTAACACAGGATGACTATGGCGAAATAAATGGTGCAGTCCGTCAGTCATGGTTTGCATTGCTACTATATCAGTCTGGCGGGCGCGTTGGTAGCGTTGTAGTAATAACACATCGCCGCATGGTGCTTTGCCGCGTTGCGTGAGTGTGCGGGCTAGTTCACGTGCATCGCGCAAGCCTAAATTAACGCCTTGCCCTGCGAGTGGATGCACGCCGTGTGCGGCATCGCCGATTAACGCCAGCCCAGATTGCACCAGTTTATCGACACGATTGATGCTGAGTGGAAAAGCCGCTGTGCGCCCAATTTGGCGTAGCTCGCCAAGTGCGTGCCCACCTGCTTGGGCGACTTGGGCGGCGAGTTGCTCAGGTGTCGCCGCCATGAGCGCGGCAGTGTGCGCGGCATCGGTGGACCAGACCATGGAGATATGTTGATTCGGCAATGGCAACCAAGCCAGTACGCCAGATTCATTAAACCATTGTCGCGCAGTGCCTTGATGATCACGCGCTACAGTGAAGTTTGCGACTACGCCTGATTGCGCGTAATCACTGCGTTTAGCGTGTATGCCTGCTTGCTCGCGCACCCATGACTTATTGCCGTCTGCGCCGACGATTAAACTGGCAGTGAGTACCTTGCCATCGGCTAAAGTCACTTGCCCGCCTGTGGTTGACCAGCGTAAATCGGTGCAGGCGGCGTTAATCAATTGGGTATTTTCTTGGGTTTGCAAGGTTTGCCATAAAGCATATTGCAACGGACTACTTTCCATAATGCTTGCCAGTTGCGGCACGCCTGCTTGATACGCGTCAAACTGCAATCGTGCCGCATCATCGCCGTGTATATCCATAGCGTAAACAGGCTGAATACGATGGCTGTCTAGTTGTTGCCATACCCCCATATCGCGCAAAAAATCTTGACTACCTGGGCTAATTGCATAAATACGGGTGTCCCACTCGGCACTCGGCGGCGCGGGTGGATGTGGCTCAATAACGGCGATACGCAAATGACTGTCGCGCATGGCAACGGCAAATGCCGCGCCGACTATGCCAGCACCGATGACGATAATGTCAAATTGCGTTGTGCTCATGCGCGTGCTCCAAATATCATCCGCCTAGCGACAAAATGTTTGGCTGGCGGCAGGTATTGCAATGCCATCAACCCTAGACTACGTGCGTGTTTGAGCACGGGTTGGTTGTTAGAAAATAGTCGCACTAGCATATCGGTAAAGAAAATGCTGCTACCCGTGTCACTACGGCGTTGTGATTGGAATTGTTGCAACATGCGTGCATCGCCTAAATTGTGCTTAGTGCTGTCGCGCACGATTTGCGCTAATTCCCACGCGTCACGCAAGCCCAAATTAAAGCCTTGCCCTGCGACGGGGTGTAACGTTTGTGCGGCATTGCCGATAAGCACTTGATGCGGTGCGACGGTGTTTTTGGCATAGCGCAAGACTAGCGGGAAGCTACTACGCGCTGACACGGTTAAAAATTGCCCTACCCTATCGCCAAAATGCTGATGCAGTGCATGTAAAAAATCATCGTCATTTAACGCCAACAATGCCGCTACGCGTTCAGGTGTGCCTGTCCAGACTAAGGCAAAGCCAGTGCCACTAGGCAATAGCGCGACAGGACCTTCAGGCGTAAAGCGCTCAAATGCACGACCGTTATGCGCTAATTCGGTGGTGACGGTGGCGAGTAAGGCGTGCTGGTCGTATTCTTGCGTAACCCGTTGCGCTTGCCCCGCGCCGCCATCGGCAACCACGGCTAATCGGGTGGTGACATGGTGTGTGTCGTTGCCGCGTGTCGCCTGAACTTGCGCGTAGCCTGTATTAGTCTGTATGTCCGTTACCCGCGTACCTGTGACGACTTGCGTAGCTGTCTGGCGCAATGCGTCATGTAAGGCGGCATCTAATTCAGCGTAATCGACCACATAGCCCAGCGCGGGCAGACTTTCTTCGGCGGCAGTTAATTGGCTCATTCCCAAGCCACCGCGTTGCGAGATGTGAATGTCGGTAATGGCGGTGACGGCTTGCAGTTGATCCCATATTCCCAGTCGCTCCAATATCAAACGGCTGTTGTATGACAGTGCCAGTGTGCGTTTATGCGTGGCACGGCTCAAGTCGGTACGCGCTTCCAGCACTTGCACGCTAAATGGCGTGTCTGCTAGTGCCAGTGCCAACGTCGCGCCTACAGGCCCGCCGCCGACGATGATAATATCGCTATGTGACTGCATGTTAATGCCCTCGTTGTCGCATGAGTTCCTCGATGTCGTCTATCGTTTTAGGCGCGGCGATAGTGAGTATTTCCGCGCCATTGTCCGTTACCAGTACATCGTCTTCTATGCGTATGCCTATGTTCCAAAACGCCTCGGGCACATTATCGGCGGGGCGAATGTAGCAACCTGGCTCCACCGTCAGTACCATGCCTGCTTGCAGATTACGCCATACATCGGCTTGCTTATAGTCGCCTACGTCGTGCACATCCAGCCCCAGCCAGTGCCCTGTGCGGTGCATGTAAAAACGACGGAAGTCACCTGACTCGATAACGCCATCCACACTGCCCTGACACAAGCCCGCATCAATGAAACCTTGCGCCAACACACGCACAGCGGCATCGTGTGCGCTGTTCCAATGCGCTGATACATTCACTTCGGCAATCGCTGCCGTTTGCGCCGCCAATACTAGCGCGTAAATATCGCGTTGCGCACCGCTAAATTTGCCGTTGACGGGAAAGGTGCGGGTAATATCCGACGCGTAGCCATCGAGCTCGCAGCCTGCATCTATTAACAATAAATCGCCGTCGTTGAGCACGGCATTGTTGTCGACATAATGCAGTACACAAGCGTTCGCGCCGCCTGCGACGATGGATGTATAAGCGGGCGATTGCGCACTGTGGCGGCGGAATTCATGCAGTAATTCGGCCTCGACCTGATATTCATAGCGACCCACCTGCGTCATTTGCATGGCGCGTTGATGCGCACCGCATGAAATCGTTGCCGCACGACGCATTAAATCCAGCTCTACATCGTCCTTAAACAAGCGCATTTCATCGACTAATGCCCGCACATCGCGAATCTGCGCAGGCGCATGTACGCCCGTTCGCGCTAAATCACGCACTTGGTTGAGCCAGCTTAATACTTGCGTATCCCACGCCGTATCTGCGCCTAGCGCGTAATGCAGGCTGGCTTGATTTGCCATCAGTTTAGGCAGGCGTTCGTTGAGTTCGCTCATCGGGTAAGCTTCGTCAAAGCCAAATTGTTCTGCCGCCGCTGTGGGACCAAAACGAAATCCATCCCAGATTTCGCGCTCTATGTCTTTTTCACGACAGAATAAAATCGCACGCTGGCTTTGGGCTAATAACACCAGCACCGCTTCAGGCTCGGTAAAGCCTGTTAAATAATAAAAACTGCTGTCGTAACGATAAGGGAAATGTGAATCGCGGTTGCGTACTTGCTCGGGGGCGGTGCGTAATATCGCTACGCCGTCACCAATTTGCGCCATTAACGCCGCACGTCGTGCAATAAAATGCTCAATCTTCATCGTCTGCATCCTCGTCGTATTGTGAATCTAACAAGCCTGCCCAGCGGTTTTCTAAATCAGGCAAATGCGCGAGTAGGCATTGATGCAATGCCAATACGCCCTCTGCAAATTCAGCGTAATCCGCACCACCGTCGGCATCTTGCGCGGCGCGTTCAAATTGTAATAACGCGTCTTTCAGGCTGTAAGCCGACCCTAATGCGTTTTTGACTTGTTCACGTGGATGCGGTATCCAGGCTCTATCGGCTATCAGTGATCGCAGTTTTTCGCCTAACTCCAGCAAGCGTTTGCGCATCCGTGATGTTGCGCCCATGCGCGTGGATTTGACTTCGCCCATCACCGCTAACGCCATTAAATTCAGCCAGTTATCACGTAATTGCGCTGACCAAGCGGGGTCTATCGTCACTGCGGCACTGACTTCATTTGCATCCATGTTGTAAAGCCTCGTCTAGCTCAAGTAATCGTTGCGGCGTACCAATGTCGTGCCATATACCTGCAAAATGTTCGCCGCTGACTTGCCCATAGGGCATTGCCGCATGCAATAATGGCGCAAGTTTAGCAGGCTGATTATCCGCCAAACCAGCAAACAAAATAGGCTGATAACAGGATATGCCGCTAAAAGTGAGTTGGGCATCGCCTGTGCTCAACACCTTGCCCGCCACCAGCGCAAAGTCGCCTGTCGGGTGTTGTGGCGGATTGTTGACCAGCACTAAATGCGCCAGTCGTCCGTCTGCCCAGTTAAGTGTTGTTAATTGCGCAAAGTCGTAATCTGTCCATACGTCACCATTCACCACCAGAAACGGCGCGTCGCCTAGTAATGGCAGGGCATGGCGTATGCCGCCTGCGGTTTCCAGTGCGCTGGTTTCTGGCGAATAGGTGATTGACACGCCAAATGCCGCGCCCGTTCCCAATACGCGTTCAATTTGCTCACCCAAATAGGCGTGATTGATGATGATTTCCGTTATGCCTGCTTGCGCCAGACCTAGTATGTGCCAGACGATAAGCGGCTTGCCGCCCACCGCGAGTAGCGGCTTGGGGGTGTCGTCAGTCAGCGGGCGCATACGTTCACCGCGCCCTGCGGCGAGTATCATGGCTTTCAAAAGCTGAACTTTACGTCGGTTTTAACGTTGTGTAACTCATCGAGCAATTTGACCAACGGGCCAAATTCACGATAGCGTCCTGCGGTGCGGCGCACATAGTCGAGCACCACGGGCAGGTCTTGCAAATAGCCGTGCTTGCCGTCACGGTGCGAGAGTCGGGCAAAAATACCCAGCACTTTCAAATGCCGTTGCACACCCATCCATTCAAAATCACGGTAAAACTCGCCAAAATCCGCCGCGACGGGCAAGCCCGCTTTACGCGCTTTTTCCCAATAACGGATTACCCAATCAAGCATGATTTCTTCGTCCCAAACGATGTACGCATCTTTGAACAAAGATACCAAATCGTAAGTAATAGGGCCGTAAACCGCATCTTGAAAATCCAGCACACCAGGGTTAGGCGTGGTCACCATCAAATTGCGACTATGATAATCGCGGTGCACATAGACTTGTGGTTGTGCGGTGTTGTTATCGAGCAATGCGTAAAATACTTTTTGCAATGATGTATTTTGCGCATCCGTCAGCGTCACCCCTAAATGTTGGGCGATATACCAATCAGGAAATAGCTGTAATTCACGCGCTAACATGGCGCGGTCATAAACGGGTAATACGTCGATTTTACTGGCAAGTTGAATTTGGATTAACGCATCGACCGCATCCATATATAATGGGTGGGCATTATCAACATTGAGGGCGGATAAATAAGTGGTGTCGCCCAAATCAGTGAGTAATAAAAAGCCCTGAGCCAAATCTTGATGCGGTATGCGCGGCACATTTACGCCTGCATGGGCAAATAAATCGGCGACTTGTATAAATGGTGTGCAATCTTCATACTGCACAGGCGCGTCCATCACGATATAATGTTCACCATTATTCAGGGTGGCGCGGAAATAGCGGCGAAAGCTGGCATCGGCTGATGCTACTGTGAGCACGGGGGATGAGTGTGGAAATAATGTATTTAACCAAGATTGGATAAGCTGTTGACGTTGCATGACTTTCCTATAAATAATCGATTTGTGCGTGATATTCTAACATCATAATGTCCAACTATCGTTTTGCCCGCCATATTGCCGCGCCGCTGTTATTACTCAGCGGTGTTGCTACGTCTGATGATACGCTGATGTTACAAAGTGCCTCTGATTTAACGCCGCGCCCTAAAGCCGAGCAAGACGGTGCTGTTTTTATTAGTGCCGACCAAATCAGCGGCAGTAATGAACAACAAATCAATGCGCTGGGTGATGTCGAGTTGCGGCGTAATAATGGTGTGCTGACCGCCAATGAAGTGCATTATCAGGTCGAAACTGACACCGTGCAGGCAGCTGGCAGCGTCGTCTTAAAACAACAAGGTTTGACGCTGACAGGCCCCGAGCTGGAATTACAAATGAGTACGCAAGTGGGTAGTATGACGCAGCCTGTGT
The DNA here is from genome assembly GCA_013140765.1 of Sulfuriferula sp. GTDB lineage: Bacteria > Pseudomonadota > Gammaproteobacteria > Burkholderiales > Sulfuriferulaceae > Sulfuriferula. The sequence continues at coordinate 24,543 of JABFSE010000003.1, read as the reverse complement.
TTACGCTTGACAACACGGCAGTCGCGACCCAATTTTCCACCCAAACACTCAACCCACGCGGCAATGCCGATGTGCTTAATTTTTTAGGTGAAGATCAATATCGCTTGAATAACGCCGCTTATACCACTTGCCCCGTGGGTAATGACGACTGGTATTTGCGGGTTAAAGAGCTGGACATTGACAACACTCGCCAGCTTGGTACAGCACACGGTGCAATTATTGAGTTTAAGGGCGTGCCTATTTTGTACACGCCTTGGTTGGATTTTGCTTTGGATAACCGTCGCAAATCGGGTTTGCTTGCGCCCACTTTTGGTACGACGAGCAAGAGTGGTACTGAGTTTAGCGTGCCGTATTATTGGAATATCGCGCCTAATTATGATGCGACCATTACGCCACGTCTGATGACTAAACGCGGTGCGATGGTAAACAGTGAATTCCGTTATTTGGGTGATACTTATCGCGGTATTTTAGACGGTGATTTTTTGCCAGACTCGCAGACCAGCACCAATCGCTGGCGGTTTTTTGGTACGCACGATCAAACGTTTACTTCTCAGCTAACTGGGCATTTTGTTTATCAGCGGGTGTCTGACGACGCGTATTTCCGTGATTTATCCAGCCAAGTTAGTAGCACCTCGCTGACCAACTTGAATCAGGAAGCTGTGCTCAGTTACCAAAGTGATTGGTGGCGTGCAGGTGTGCGAGTGCAACAATACCAAACCTTGCAAGACCCGAACGCGCCTGTTGTCCCGCCGTATAAACGTCTGCCGCAATTGACTTGGCAAGGGACTTTATCCACCGATAGTGGATTGGATGTTAATGTCAATACCGAGCTGACGCACTTTGATCACCCGACGCTGATAACAGGTAATCGACTAGTTGCATATCCTAGCGTGGCGATGCCGCTGGTGAATAATTTTGGCTTTTTTACGCCTAAAGTGGGCGTGCATTTTACCGAATATGGGTTGAACTCAACGGCGACCACACCTGCTGAAAACGTCAGCCGCACGTTGCCGATTATGAGCGTAGATAGCGGTGTTTATTTCGACCGTGATGTAGATTGGTTTGGTGGAAAGTACCAGCAAACATTAGAGCCGCGTGCTTATTACGTTTACATCCCCTACCGCGACCAAAGCGCGTTGCCTAATTTTGACAGCGCACAAATGGATTTGAATTATTCGCAATTGTTTACCGAAAACCGCTTTATCGGTAACGATCGCATCAATAATGCCAATCAGCTGACATTGGCGATGACTTCGCGCCTGTTGGATACGGAGACTGGTTTAGAGCGATTGCGTTTTGCTGTCGGGCAGCGTTTATACTTCACCCCGCAAAAAGTCACTTTGCCTACGGGTGTGGCGACCAATGACACTAGCAGTGATTTGTTGGCTTCGTTAGGCGGGCAAATCAATTCCGCTTGGCGGGCTGAAGCGGCGATACAATATAACACCCAGCTTAATCGCACTGTGCGTAACAGCTTTACCGCCAGCTATCGACCCGCACCTGGTAAAGTCATGAATTTCAGCTATCGCACCATTAGCGGCGAAATCAATCAAATTGACTTGTCAGCACAATGGCCGCTTGCACCGCGCTGGTACGGTATGGCACGATACAATTATTCATTATTGGATAAGCGTGTGGTAGAAGGCTTGGCTGGGCTAGAATACAATGGTGGTTGCTGGGCAGCGCGTGGCGTTTTCCAAACGATTGCCACAGCGGCGAACACCACTAGCACATCATTTTTCATCCAATTAGAATTGAACGGATTGGGTCGGCTAGGCTCTAATCCGCTCGATGCCCTTAAACTGAGCGTACCTGGATACACTAACTCCAATGACATTAAATAAACCACATAGCCTATTCGTTTTGTTGGCACTGTTAGCACCGCTAACATTTGCCGCGAATTCCCCATTACAATTAAGCGCAGAGCTCGCCAGCACGCCCATCCCTAAGGTGATTGCGATAGATCGCATCGTGGCGGTGGTGAATGATGAGGTGATTACCCAGCATGATGTGGATACCCGTTATCAACGTGCGGTTACGCAATTAGAGGCGCGTAAAACACCTTTACCGCCGCGCAACGTGCTGGAAAAACAGCTGTTGGAACGTATGATTAACGACCGTATCCAATTACAATTTGCAGCGCAAACAGGCATACGCGTGGACGCTAATATGCTGGATAAGGCAGTTGATCGTATTGCGGCACAAAATAAGATGTCGATAGAGCAGTTCCGTGATGCGTTGACAAAAGAAGGCGTAGAGTTTAATAGCTTCCGCGATGACATACGCAAGGAAATTATCTTAAACCGTCTGCGCGAGCGCGAAGTCGATAATAAAATCAACGTGACTGAATCAGAAGTTGATGCTTATTTAGAGGCACAAGCCAAGCAAGGTGTCGATACCGAATACAACACCGCGCATATCCTGATACGCATACCCGAAAATGCAACCACGGAGCAAATCCAAGCCGCGCGTGCTAAAGCGCAAAAAGCACTCGATGCGATACGTGGTGGTTCTGATTTTGCGCAAGTTTCGGCCAGCTATTCTGACGCGCCTAATGCTTTGGAGGGCGGCGCGATGGGCTGGCGACGTGGTTCGCAGATCCCTACGCTATTTAGCCTAGTATTAGTGAATATGAAGCCAGGTGAGACCAGCGATATTTTGCGTAGTAACAACGGCTTTCATTTAATTAAATTGATAGATAAACGTGGACAAGAAGCGGCGACCATCATTCCGCAAACTCATGCGCGTCATATTTTGATTAAAACCAATGAAGTCGTGTCGGAAGCCGATGCAAAAAACAAACTCGCGCAAATACGTGAGCGTATAGAAAACGGCAGTGTCAAATTCGAAGACATGGCACGCCAGTATTCAGGTGACGGCAGTGCGGCTAAAGGCGGTGATTTAGGTTGGCTCTCGCCAGGTGAAACCGTGCCTGAATTTGAACGCGCCATGAATGCGCTCAAGCCTGGTGAAATTAGCCAGCCTATATTGTCGCCATTTGGTTACCACTTGATACAAGTTATAGAGCGTCGTGACCAAGACGTGACTAAAGAGCGTCAGCGCCAGTTAGCTCGCCAGACATTGCGTGAACGCAAAATCGACGAAGCGCAAGAAGACTGGATACGCCAATTACGTGACGGTGCGTTTGTAGAATACCGCGACGGTAAGCAATGAGGCTATGTCTCACTGCGGGCGAACCTGCGGGTATCGGTGCTGATTTATGTGTGATGCTGGCGCAGTCATTGCGCCCGTATCCTATCGTGGTGATAGCCGACCGCGAATTACTTGGTCAACGCGCCACCGCGCTTAATTTACCGTTGCGTATCATTGATTACGTCCCTGCCGCGACCGTGACGCAAGCGGTGGGTGAAATCAGCGTGTTGTCTATCCCACTGCGTACCAGCGTACAGGCGGGTGTGCTCAATGCTGACAATGCGCAGTACGTGGTCGATACCTTGCATCGTGCGGTGGCAGGCTGTGTCACGGGCGAATTTGCGGGCATGGTTACCGCCCCTGTGCATAAGGCTATTATCAATCAAGCAGGCATTCCGTTCACGGGGCACACTGAGTTATTGGCTGAGGCAACGCACACCGAGCGCGTGGTGATGATGCTGGTAGGTGGCGGTATGCGCGTCGCACTGGCGACGATACATTTACCGTTACGTGCAGTTGCCGATGCGATTACAGCTGAGTCGCTCACAACGACCTTACGCATTTTGCATCATGATTTAATACACCGTTTTCATATCGCACAGCCGCATATTATCGTCGCGGGTTTGAACCCTCACGCAGGTGAAGGCGGGCATTTAGGCGATGAAGAAATCCGTATTATCACCCCCGTGTTGAACCAATTACGCGCTGAGGGTATGAATTTAACTGGGCCGTTGCCCGCCGATACTTTGTTCAACCCTAGTCGTTTAGCCACTGCCGATGCGGTATTGGCGATGTATCATGACCAAGGTTTGCCCGTGCTCAAACACGCCAGCTTCGGCGGTGGTGTCAATGTCACGCTAGGTTTGCCGATTATCCGCACTTCTGTTGATCATGGTACGGCACTCGATTTGGCAGGTACGGGTAGAGCCAATGCAGGCAGTTTAATGGCGGCAATTCAATTGGCGGCAGAAATGGCAGGGATGGCAAATGGCTAAACATATCGCACGTAAACGTTTTGGTCAGCATTTTTTATGCGACGACGATATTATCAACGGCATTATTCACGCCATCCACCCGCAAGCACAGGATAAATTAGTCGAAATCGGACCAGGCTTAGGTGCGTTGACTGTGCCGTTATTGGCGCACATCCCGCATCTGGATGTCGTTGAGCTAGATCGTGATATTGTTGAACGTCTGCGCCGTCATTACACCGAAGATAAGCTCACCGTCCACGCTGGCGACGCGCTGGCGTTTGATTTTGCCAGCTTGGGTGACAAGTTGCGCATCGTCGGTAATTTACCATACAACATTTCTACGCCGTTGTTATTTCACTTGGCAGAATTCGCGCCGCATATTGTGGACATGCACTTTATGCTACAAAAAGAAGTCGTTGAGCGCATGGTAGCACAGCCCAGCACGCATGATTACGGACGGTTGACAGTCATGTTGCAATATCGCTTTACGATGGAATACTTGTTCAACGTGCCGCCAACCGCGTTTGATCCGCCGCCCAAAGTAGATTCCGCCATCGTGCGCATGATACCGCGTGCCGCCAGCGACATGGGCGCACACAATATCACCACCTTCGCACACGTTGTTAGCAGTGCTTTTGCGCAACGCCGTAAAACCTTGCGCAACACCTTAGCGGCTTTGCTTAACCCGAATGATTTTGCCGCACTCGCACTCGATTCACAACGCCGCGCTGAAACCCTGAGCGTCGCGGAGTTTGTCAATATCGCTAACTATTTAACTCACAAGGAAACACCATGACCCAACTTATCGACATCGCTCAAACCTGCCTAGACACGATGCAACTACCCAGCACCCGCGTGCCTAATTTGCCTGTGATTAACCTGCCTGTCGATATCGAAGGCGGCAAGCTCAATTTATTCCTCCACAGCCACGAAGACAGTCGCCGCGTGTTTGTTTACGCACGCCCGCAAGACATGCTCGTGCCGATAGACCGTATCGCCGCTCTTGCCGAGTTTCTTACTCGCGCTAACTACGGCTTACCGCTAGGCAATTTTGAAATTGACATGAACGACGGCGAAATGAATTTCAAAAATAGCCTAGATGTGAGCGATGGTGAACTCACGCCTAAAATGGTGCAAACTTTAGTGGTATTCGCATTGGAATGTATGGCGCGTTACTTACCTGGCATACGTGCGGTGATAGACGGCACTGAGCCTAAGTTCGCGATTGAGGATATTGATGGGCCGACTAAAATAGTGATTAAGTAATCTTTTAACCGCAATCGCCAAAGGCAATGTCTATGCAAGACCACTACGATCCGCTCGCTAATTATCAAAAGTTTACGCCTGTCGAATCAGTCAGCGCATGGCTGTCGCGCCCCGTGATACGGGCTGGCATCTTGTCTATGGTGTTGTTATTTGCCGCCATCGCGGTGTTGTATGGGCGTAGTGTCAATTATCCATTGGTATTTGACGATGTGCCGTTTTTTACTGCGGCTAATTTACATGCTTACGGCACGTCGCTGTTTCATTTGGATTTGCGCTGGTTAGCGTATGCCAGTTTTGGCTGGACTTACCAGTGGTTCGGCATGGATGTTAGCGCGTTGCGTTGGGGTAACATTATCTTGCATGGCGTCACTGCCAGCCTGCTGTTTTTGTTTTTTCAGCGCATGATTAGCTTGGCAAATGTAGGCGCACGCGCCGCTAGTTTTAGTGCTTTTGCGCTGGCGTTGATTTTTGCTATTCATCCTGTCGCCGTGTATGGCGTGGCGTATTTGGTTGAGCGCAGCATTATCATGGCAACTTTGTTTAGCGTTGCCGCGCTATGGTGTTATCTTGAAGGAATTAGCCGCGAACACGGTAAACGCTGGTTGGTGGCGGCTGTGGTGTGTTACTTCTTCGCCGTGTTTTCTAAAGAGCACAGCGTGATGTTGCCTGCTGTGGCAGTGCTGTTGTCGATATGGCAGGGCGCATCTATGCGTGATATTGCGCGTCGCTATTGGGGCGTTTATGTCGGTTTTGCGCTGGTCGGCGTGTTTGTTATTTTACGTAGCAAAGGCGTGCTCGGCGCTCCTTACGAAATCTACGCGCAAGCGATGTTGGCGCAAATGGCTGAAAACCGTGGCGGCGTGATGCCTGAGCATGTCTATGCGTTGAGCGTTATTTCGCAGGCTTATTTGTATTTCAAATACTTGTTGGTGTGGCTGATACCTGCACCGAATTGGTTGGCGATAGATTTGCGTCAACATTTTCCTACGCAAATACTGAGCTTGCCTGAAATAATAGGCTTTGTTGCTTTCCTAATTTATCCCGTTATCGCCTTTCACTGGTTACGTAAAGGCGGGCAACGCGGGCTGATAGGTTTTGCCTTGCTCGCACCTTGGTTGTTGTTTTTTACTGAGCTGGCAACGGTGCGCTTGCAAGAGCCGTTTGTGTTGTACCGTAGCTATTTGTGGTTTATGACGTTGCCATTGTTGATAGTGGGTTTAATCGGTGTGCTCGATACGCGGCTTAAACAGGTCGGCGTGATATTGTTATGCGCTGTGTTTGCAACGCTGGCTTGGGGGCGGATAGAGACGTTTTCTAGCACGATTAAACTGTGGACTGATGCCGCCGCCAAAGATACTGACACCAGTCATATCGGGGCGGAACGCGCTTATAACAACCTCGGTTATGCCTATATGCAGGCGCATCAAATGACCGATGCTGAAAATAATTTAGCCACTGCCTTGCGTATCAACCCCAAATCCGAAGACGTGAATTTCAATATGGGTGTCATCCGTATGTTGCAAGGGCGTGCTGATGAGGCATTTAGTTATTACGACAAAGCCATCGCCGCGCGTGATAATTATCGTGACCCGATATTGAATCGTGGCTATTTGAAATTTCAGCTTGGGCGTGTGGCAGACAGTATTGTTGATTACGACCGTGCTATTGCACTCATGCCTAATGCGGCGGATGCTTACTTGAATCGCAGTTTGAGCTACGCGGCACTTGGGCAGTTTGACCGTGCGTTGGATGATGTCAATCATGCGTTGCAATTAGATGCCAATAACGCCCAAGCCTATATCAATCGAGGCGTGATTTATGCACAACAACAGCAATTTGTCGCCGCGCTGGCAGATATGAATTACGCCTTGCAACTCGCCCCGAAATCAGCCGAAGCGTATTACAATCGAGGTTATCTCGCTTTAATACAAGGTGATAAAGACAGCGCGGCACGCGATTTGCAAGCGGCGTTGGCGATTAACCCTAATTATCCTGATGCGCTGGTTAAACTCGCCACCTTAGAAATTGGCGGCACACATTATGAATCAGCGTTAAATCTGCTCAACCGCGCCGTCAGCCTGCAACCCAACGTCGCGCCGCTGTATATCGTGCGGGGTGCGGTGCAGTCGGCGTTAGTGCATAACGATGCGGCATTGGCTGATTATGAACGCGCGGTGCAACTCGCACCCAATAATCCTAAAGCCCAGTTAAGCAAGGGCATGTTGCTCGTGGGCTTGAATCGTCGCGCTGAGGCTATGCCTGCGTTGCAAGCTGTGTGCGAATTAGACCACGCCGCCGCTTGCGCGAAAGCAAAACAACTCATGGCGAATGGACGTTAATTCTTTTAATCAAACCGCGCTTGCGCCGCAGCATTCAGTTGTTGTTGAGGCGTGCGCGGGTAGCGGTAAAACTTGGCTACTGGTATCGCGTATCGTGCGTTTATTGCTCGATGGTATTGCGCCTGGCGAGATATTGGCGATTACGTTTACCCGTAAAGCCGCGCGGGAAATGCGGGCGCGGCTGGACGATTGGTTGCGACTATGCGCGACGGCGGAAGATGATGTTGTGCGTCAGTTTTTACGTGAACGCGCCGTTGACGAATTGCAGCTGGATGCCAAACTAGCACAAGCTCGCGGACTGTTTGAAACCGTGCTCACTGCCCAGCCCAGTGTTACCATCAGCACTTTTCATGCTTGGTTTTTAGATATTATCCAACGCGCACCGCTGTCATCAGGCTTGATGGGGCTGGAACTTGCGGAACAAACACGACCGTATCTTAATCAGGCTTGGGCGCAGCTGACGCAACACTGGATGCAAAATGCGGACGATGCCACAGCCGCCGCCATGCAAAATCTCATTGCCCAGCTAGGGCTATTCAATAGCCGTAAATTGCTTAACAATTTTATTCACCGGCGTAGCGAATGGTGGGCTTATAGCGCAGGCGAGGCCGACCCATTAGGTTATGCGCTGGATAATTTGCAGGCGCAAATTGGTGTGGATGTCGATGCCGATGTGGCGGCGGCATTGTTGGCAGATACGCAATTTATCACTGACCTGTATGAATATGCGCGGCTATTGGGCTTGAATACCGCTACCACGCAAAAGCGTGCTGATGCCATTATCGTCACCTTAAGCGCAACGCTAACAACCGAGCAGCGTTATTTGCAATTACACCAAATTATTTTGACGGGTAAAGGTGAGTTGTACAGCATGAAAGCCAGCACCGCGCAGGAAAAGCGGCTGGGTGCGGCGATGCAGGACAAGATGCTACAACTGCATGAGTATCTTGGTTCGCGCTTGATTGCCGTGCATCAACAGCGTTTAGCGCAAGCCAGCTATCGCTTCAACGCTAATGCGCTCAATGTCGGCGTGGCGTTATTGGCGCAATATCAAGCGGCGAAACGCGAAGCGCGGGTGCTGGATTTTGCTGATGTGGAATGGCAGGTCGCGCAACTACTGCTCAATTCTGACGATGCCGAATACATACAAATGAAGCTGGATGCCCGCTATCAGCAGATTTTGTTGGATGAGTTTCAAGATACCAATCCCATACAGTGGCAGATTTTACAGTCATGGTTTGAGTCAGCGCGTACTTCTAGCACCATGCCCAAGGTTTTTTTGGTGGGCGATCCCAAGCAATCTATTTACCGATTTCGCGGCGCGGAGGCGGGGCTGTTTGATTTGGCGCGGGCTTATCTGCAAACGCACGGCGCACATTATTTACAGCAAAATCACACGCGGCGCAGTAGCCATACGGTTATCACGGGGCTGAATGCGACGTTTGCGCCTATCGTTGATTACCCTTTGTTTCAGTCGCATGCGGTGTATGAAACGCATCGCCCTGGACGTATCGAAGTGCTACCGCTGGTGAGTACACCTGAAGCGGAAATTCATCTAGCCCCGTCGCTACGCAACCCATTGCAACAAGCGCGGCGAGAAGAAAATGAAACGCACGCCCGTGAATTGGAAGCGCAACAATTAGCACAGCATATTAACGCCATGGTCGGGCACTGGGTCATAGACGATAACGGCACGACGCGCTTATTGCGCTACGCTGACATTATGATACTAGTCCGTAGTCGCACCCAACTCCACCACTATGAGCGCGCACTCACTCGCGCTCGCATTCCCTATATCAGCGCAAGCCGCACGGGTTTATTGGCAAGTATAGAAGCGCAAGATGTGCTGATGCTATTGCAATGGCTATCCACGCCCAATTTGGATTTAGCCCTAGCACAAGTGTTGCGCTCGCCTATTTTTGCGTGCAGTGACGACGATTTAATTCAGCTACGCCAAGCACGCATTGCACCTACTTCGTGGTGGGAAACCTTACAGCAACAGGCAGATTCGCCTGCATTAGCGCGTGCGCTTGCCTTGTTGAGTAGCTGGTTGCAATACGCCAATAGCTTGCCTGTGCATGATGTGTTAGATAGGATTTATTTTGAAGCTAATTTAATTGCCCGCTATCAAGCCGCCGCACCTGTCGCCAAAGTAAAACAAATAACCAGCAATTTGACTGAATTATTATCCTTGGCATTGAGCGTTTCGGGCGGGCGTTACCCCAGCTTGGCGCGGTTTTTGTACGAAGTGCGGGCATTAGCTGACGACAGCGAAAGTGCGCCCGAAGTGGGCATGACCGATGTTGGTGATACTGTCACCATCCACACCATCCACGGCGCGAAAGGCTTGGAAGCCCCCGTGGTCTGGTTGCTCGATGTGGGCGCACGGCAAACACCCGCTGATAGCTATCGCGTGTTGTTGGATTGGCCGCTAGGTGCGGCACGCCCTAGCCATTTTTCATTGATGACCACGCAAAGTGAAACGGCTGACTACCAACAAGGCTATTTAGCCTTAGACGCAACGCACCATCAACGCGAAGATTACAATTTGCTCTACGTCGCCATGACTCGTGCTCGTCAAGTGCTGATGGTGTCAGGCATAGCCAGTCGGCGAACAGGTGGCTGGCATGAGCTGATTAGCCAAGGTTTAGGCGGTGTAACAGATGCGCCGATTAGCCACGGTGATAGCTTGGAAAATCGCCCCGTTAGTGCGCCCGTAACACAGGCAGTCGCTACGCCTGTCAGTTTGCCCGCCGCCATGCGGTCAGTTTATCCTATCGGCACACGCACGATAACCGACGACAATGCCGCGACCCGCTATGGCAAGCTGGTACACGCACTATTAGCCGCCATCACGCCGCCACAAACCAGTACAGATAAGGCATTGCATAACCGCTACGGTACACAGCAAGGCTACGAAGCAGCACTGATATGCGCCCGTGAGATTACTCAACAAGCGCACTTACAACGCTTTTTTGACCCCGCACACTATCAAACCGCTCACAACGAGTACGCTTACCTACGCGCAGATGGTAGCCTGCACCGCATAGACCGCTTAGTTATTTTCGCGCAAGAAATATGGGTGCTCGATTATAAAACCGACCAACAAACCAGTGCAGACGCACTCATCACTCGCCATCAACCACAGCTCAACGAATACCGCGATGCCATGCAAAGCTGTTACCCAACGCATAAAATATATTGCGGACTGATAACGGCGGCGGGGGAATTGATCGCTGTTTAGTTCGTAGTTGTTGCGTTTTGATTTTTAACACACCGCTTGCAGGTATGTTAAAGTGACACCTATTCTTAATGAGAGAGATGACACCATGCCTCAGCCGCACATAGCCGCCAAGACTGTCTCAGTAAAACTCGATGCACAAACACGTATGCGCCTAGACAATGTGGCGGAAGTGCGTCACCGTTCTGCGCATTGGGTGATGCGCGAGGCGATAAGCCAATACATTCATCGGGAAGAAAAACGCGAGGCTTTTCGGCGGGATACAGTCCAAGCGTGGGAGGAATACCAACAAACGGGATTGCACGCGACAGCGGTAGAAGTGAATAACTGGCTGGATAGTTGGGGCAAAGATAATGAGCTTCCCGCACCTGTATGCCACAAGTAATTTATACCGCTAATGCCATTCGCGACTTGCAACGATTACGGGAATTTTTACGACCAAAAAATCCACTAGCCGCCCAGCGTGCGGCAGAAGCCATCGTAAAATCCCTGCAGCTGCTAGCATTGCAACCACAGATAGGTCGTCTCATTGAAGACATGCCAGCGCAGTACCGAGAATGGACAATAGACTTTAGTGATAGCAGCTATGTGGCACGTTATTATTTTGATGGTGAACAAGCCACTATACTGGCTATACGTCATCAAAAGCAAAGTCTCTAGCAATCAAAACTACCTGACCAGCATCAGGCGTATTTTCGACGACACGCATCTTGATATTCATCTGGCTATCCTCATCTACCTGCTATTCTTTTCATTGGTCTAGGTTATGGAACAATATCGTGGGACGACTATTTTGTCGGTGCGGCGGGGAAATCAGGTTGCGCTAGGCGGCGATGGGCAGGTGACGTTGGGTAGTATTGTCATTAAGAGTACGGCGCGTAAGATACGGCGTATTCATCAAGGGCAGATTTTAGCTGGGTTTGCGGGCGGTACGGCGGATGCGTTCACTTTGTTTGAGCGATTTGAAGCCAAGCTCGATAAGCATCAGGGGAATTTATTGCGTTCGGCGGTTGAGTTGGCAAAAGACTGGCGTAGTGATCGCGCTTTGCGTCGTTTGGAGGCGATGTTAGCGGTAGCTGATAGGGAACATTCGTTGATTATTACGGGCAATGGCGATGTGCTGGAGCCTGAATATGGCATCGTCGCTATTGGTAGCGGCGGGGCTTACGCGCAATCGGCGGCGCGTGGTTTGTTAGAAAATACGGATTTGTCGCCGCAGGAAATCGTTGCCAAATCGTTGACCATTGCGGGCGATATTTGCATATACACTAATCACAATCACCTTATTGAAGTGTTGGAATAAACCATGTCTGTTATGACCCCTCAAGCTATCGTCAGCGAACTCGACAAACATATTATTGGGCAGGAAGCGGCTAAACGTGCGGTAGCGGTGGCGTTACGCAATCGTTGGCGGCGCTCGCAAGTCGATGAACCGTTGCGCCACGAAATTACGCCTAAAAATATACTGATGATAGGGCCTACTGGTGTAGGCAAAACTGAAATCGCGCGGCGTTTGGCGCGCGTGTCGAATGCGCCTTTTATTAAAATAGAAGCGACGAAATTCACTGAGGTGGGTTATGTTGGGCGTGATGTGGATTCCATTATTCGCGATTTGATGGAAATCGCGATTAAAGATCTGCGTGAGCTGGAAATGGCTCAAGTTAAAATACGTGCCGAAGACGCGGCCGAGGAGCGTGTGCTCGATGCGCTGTTGCCGCCTGCGCGTGATGTCGCGCATAGCTTGGGGGTAGCGACGACGGATAAGCCCGAAGATAGCAGTACGCGGCAAAAATTCCGCAAGATGCTGCGTGAAGGGCAATTGAACGATAAGGAAATAGACATTGATGTGGCAGGTGGGCAAGCTACCGCACAGATTTTTGCGCCGCCGGGGATGGAAGATTTAACCAGTCAGATTCAGGATATGTTCCAGAACATGGGCAATCGTCCGCGCAAAACGCGTAAATTGAAAATCGCTGATGCGTTGAAATTGCTGGTGGAAGAAGAAGCCGCCAGCATGGTGAATGAAGAAGATATTAAGCAGCGGGCGTTGATTAGCGTTGAACAAAACGGCATTGTGTTTCTGGATGAAATCGACAAAATCACTAGCCGCAACGAGGGCGGTAGCGGCGAGGTGTCGCGGCAAGGTGTGCAACGCGACTTATTGCCGCTGGTAGAAGGCACAACAGTGACGACGAAATACGGTATGGTGAAAACCGACCATATTTTATTTATTGCCAGCGGTGCGTTTCATCTGGCTAAGCCATCGGATTTGATACCTGAGTTACAAGGACGTTTCCCCATCAGAGTGGAGTTGAGCTCATTATCCGTGACTGATTTTGAGGCGATTTTAACGGCGACTGATGCTTGTTTGACGCGCCAATATCAAGCCCTGTTAGCGACCGAGGGGGTCACGCTTAATTTTACCGCTGAGGGCATACATCGTTTAGCTGAAATTGCTTTTCACGTGAATGAAACCACCGAAAACATAGGTGCGCGACGTTTACATACGGTGATGGAACGACTGTTGGAAACGGTGTCGTTTGACGCGCACGCCTACCAAACTGAGCCTGTGCAGATAGATGTGGATTTTGTCAATGCGCGGTTGCAATATGTGGCAGTGACTGAGGATTTGGCTCGCTATGTGCTGTAATGCCAAATTCCAGTCTCGCTAGATTTCGGTGTCACTGGGTTTAGTCCCGCGCCATGATTTGGGCGCGAGTTGCCAAGTGACGCGGATATAGGGTCTATCATGCCCCGATAAATAGAGCGCAACTTGGGTAATCCAGCGTTGTGTCGGTGTGGGTGTTGCATATAAGTAAGACAGCCACAATAGGCACGCTAATAACAGGCTGATTAGCCAGTGTCGTATGCGTATGGCGGGGGTATGGTGTAGCAAATATATCATCCACGCACTGATAATCGCGCCCAACACCCAGCCCATGATGGATTCTGACGGCGAGTGTGCGCGGACGACAACGCGTGATATGGCAATCAGTACAGCAAAGCCATACCCCGTGACGACAGCGAGATTACGCAAAGTGGGCGCGGCGCGTTGGCTGATAAGGTAGAGTAACACAGGCGCTATTGCCGTGGCGCGGACAACATGCCCACTAAACCCCGTAAAATCATAGTCGCGATAGCCTATACCCCAGCCAATAAAAGTGATTTTGCTGACGACCACTATCGCCATTCCTGCGGTAAATAAGCCTAGCCACCACACACTTAAACGCCATGCGTGCCCTAGCCATAGCCACAGGGTGATGACTAATGCGACTGGTGTAATCACGCTAAAACTCGCTAAATTAGTAATCGCGTGCCAGCTGAACATGGTGATTATGCCCCTATTGTGCCCATTAACGGGCGCATGGTAGTGAGCAGGCTGGCGAATAATTTGGAGTGGGATTTTTCTTGATCTGCCAGCATGAGTTTGATGCTTTGCCGTTGTTGCGGTTTGCTAAAGCACGCAGGGCAGTTTTCAAACACCACGGGCAGTTGCGCGTTGCGGGCAAAATCTGCCGTCTGACGTTCGCGGGCATAAGCTAATGGGCGGATGATGCGCACGTCGCCTGCGTCGTTGGTGTAATGCGCTTGCATGGTGCGTAGTTTGCCGCCAAAAAAAGCCGACAGCATAAAGGTTTCGGCAAAATCATCCAAGTGTTGCCCTAATGCCAGCACGTTGTATTTTTGTTCACGCGCCACGCGGTAGAGTATGCCACGGCGCATACGCGAACAATAGGCGCAGTAGGAATCGCCCGTCATGTTGGTTTTGGCGGATTCGATGATAGCCTGGCTTTCAAAGAAATACGGTACGTTGAGTGCTGCTAGATACGGCTTGAGTACTGATGGGTCGTATTCGTCGGATTGCGGATCCACTGTACATGCGGCAAGTTCAAATTTAATCGGTGCGCGTTTTTGTAAATCCAGCAAAATATGCAATAGTGATAGCGAGTCTTTGCCGCCTGACAAGCCTAGCAATATGCGGTCGCCGTTGCGTATCATGGCGAAATCGCCTATCGCCTTGCCAGTGGCTGATAAGAGTGAACGTGGTGGTTTGACGGCTGGGTTATTCATGGAATTGCAAACTGTGTAAATGCGCATAAACACCGTTTAGCGCGAGTAGTTCGGCGTGTTTACCTAGCTCGACGATACGCCCTTGTTGCATGACAGCGATACGGTGGGCGTTTTCTATGGTCGATAAACGATGCGCAATCACCAGCGTGGTGCGTCCTTGCATGAGTGTTTCTAACGCGGCTTGAACATGGCGTTCGGATTGCGTATCGAGTGCCGAAGTGGCTTCGTCCAATATCAGTACAGGGGCGTTTTTCAACAGCGCACGGGCAATGGCGATACGTTGACGTTGCCCGCCTGACAGTTTTACGCCATTTTCACCCACCATGGTTTGCAAGCCTAGTGGTTGTTCACGGATAAACTCCATTGCGTGCGCGGCTTCGGCGGCGCGGATAATATCGGCTTCTGTGGCGTTGCTTTGCGCACCGTAAGCGATGTTGGCGGCGAGTGTGTCGTTGAATAACACCACGTCTTGCGATACCATCGCGATATTGGCACGCAGGCTGTTGAGCGTTAGCTCGGTGATACTTACGCCATCTAGCGAAATGTCGCCTTGATCAATTGCGTAAAAACGCGGTATCAAATTGACTAAGCTGGTTTTGCCGCTACCTGACGCGCCGACCAAGGCGATGGTTTCGCCTGGCTGGATGTCGAGGTTGATATGGTCTAACGCAGGCACGGGTTTGTCGGGGTAATACAGGCAAACTTGATTGAATTTTAGTGCGCCACGGGCGCGGGCGATTTGCGTCGTACCTGTGTCGTTTTCTGGCGCACTGTCTATGATTTCAAACACCACTTCGGCCGCCGCTAATCCGCGTTGCAGCTGTTCGTTAATGCCTGTGAGTCGTTTGACTGGGCCAAATATCATGAGCATAGCAATGATGTAAGAAACAAAACCACCCACTGTGATTTCACCTGCCAGTGCTTGTTTGGTGGCAATGTACACCACCAGTGCAACGCCTAAAGCGGCGACTAATTGCACCACAGGACCATTCGCGGCGGCGGCGGTTACGCCTTTCATGGTGTAACGGCGGGCGTTGTTGACAGCGTGTTCAAAGCGTTGCGATTCGTAATGTTGCCCGCCAAAAATTTTGACGACTTTATGTGCGCCGACGGATTCTTCGACCACATGCGTAATCTCGCCCAGATTTTGTTGCGCCTGACGGTTGATATTGCGTAATCGGCGGCTGACTTTGCGAATTATCAATACGGCTATGGGGGCGATGGCGATAATAATAAGCGTTAGTTTCCAATTGAGCCACAGTAACCAGCTCAGTAAGCCAATTATCGTGAGCGTATCGCGTACCAGTAGCGTCACTGCACTGGTGGCAGATTGAGTGACTTGGGTGACGTTAAACACGACATGGGCAATGAGCGTGCCTGTGGAGCTATTGTCGTAATAGCGCGTGGGCATGGCGATGAGTTTGTTAAACATGGTGGTGCGTAAGTCCATGACTAATTGGCTACCGACCCAGTTAATGGCGTAAGTGCTGGCAAAATCAGCGATACCGCGTATAAAAAACACCCCGACCATCAGCAAAGGAATCAGCAGAATTAAATCAGGGTCTTTTTTAACAAAGCTACCGTCTAACAAAGGCTTAAACAGCGCAGGAATAGCGGGCTCTGCCGCCGCCAATACAGCCATCGCCAGCAAGCCGCCAGCAAACATGCGCCAATAGGGGCGCACGTACTGCAACAGGCGCAGGTAGAGCTTCAGGCTTTCGTGTTTGCTATCGGTCACGCGCCAAATACCTGTTTGCTCAAGCCCCATTTGTTTGCCAAGGTTTCGGTGGCATTCTGGATTTCCTCGGTGCGAGCGGGGTGGTTGTAGAACATGCCAGCAAACCGCGCTAATGCGTCTTCGTGTCCGTATTGTTGGGCAATAGCGTGGATGATCTCGCCTGCTTCTGCGCCCACCACTTCTGCGCCTAGCAATGCGCCGCTATCCATGTCCGCGATTAAGCGCACAAAGCCGTTAATATCGTCTTGTCCTAGCGCACGCGGGTTGCTCTCAAATGCGGCAAATCCCACTGCTGGCTCGAGTTCGTTGTCTTCGGCTTCGTCCTCATTCATGCCGATACGACCTAACTCTACTGCTGAATAAACCAGCTCAGGCACGGCGGATAGATCTTGTTTACGCGATTTGGGGGCGAGGATGTTGGCAATAGCAACGGAGGCATCCGCCAGTGCTTGATTAGCCGTCATGCGCGTATTGGCGACATCGCCTATCGCGTAAATGTGCGGGATATTGGTTTGCAGGTAAGCGTTCACTTTCACGTAACCCTTGCTGTCCAGCGCAACCCCAGCGGCGGCAGCGTTAAGCGCGTCAGTATGGGGGCGGCGACCTGAGCCGAGTAACACCCAATCGACAGTTTCGCTACTGCCGTCAGCGAAGCTGAGTTTAACGCCGTCGGCTAACACTTCAACTTGCTGGGCGCGGCTACGGGTGCGCGGGATGATGTTGTGTTTGGCGAGTGCTTCGTGCAGGATTTTCAGCGCGGGTGCCGAGTACAGGCTATTTGCCAGCGGTTTGCTGTTGGCTATCCACACGATTTCACAGCCCAGTTGTGACAGAATAAAGGCGAATTCTGTACCGATAACGCCGCTACCGACCACAGCAACGCGTTTGCCTGCTGGCGGTGGCTGGTCGAATAAATCATCGGTGGTGAGCACGCGCCCAGCGGTGAGTGGATAAACGTCAGGAATATACGGGCTGGAACCTGTCGCAATGATGATGTTTTTGCCGCTGATTTGGGTGTCGCCTATTGCTATCGTGTGCGCATCAATAAATTCACCCGCACCTGTAAACGCGCTAATACTTAGGCGTTTCATGTAATCGGTGTAGCTGTCGCGTACATTTTTAACTACTTTGTGCTGGTGATCCCACGCCGCGTTCAAGTCGGCGCTGAGTTTGCCGCTAATACCGCGTTCCGCGAAGTCATTGCTGTGTGCGACTAATTGCGCGGTGTGATGCCAGTCTTTTTTAGGTACGCAACCGCGATTCAGGCAACAGCCACCCCAATCGGCTTTTTCGATAATAGCGACATGCAAGCCGCGTAATGTGGCCAATACGGCGGCGCGATAGCCGCCAGGTCCTGAGCCGATAACGATTAAATCAAATTCCTGCATGGTGCATCCTTATGTGAGATAGGGCATGAAAAGTGCCGCGAGACCTAAGAAAATAAAGAACCCACCGCTGTCGGTAACGGCAGTGAGTAAGACACTGGAGCCGACTGCGGGGTCGCGTCCGAGCTTGTGCATGAAAGCGGGAATCGCCACACCCATGATGGCGGCGAGTAATAAGTTTAACGTGAGCGCACCCATCATCACCACCCCTAGTGCGGGTTTGCCATAGAGTAAATAGGCGAAAATGCCGACCACCGTGCCCCAAATCAGCCCATTGAGTGCCGCCACACCGATTTCTTTTTTGAATAGTTTTTTAGCATTGTCAGGATGTATCTGCCCCAACGCCAAGGCGCGAACTATCATGGTTAAAGTTTGATTGCCCGAGTTGCCGCCTATCCCCGCGACAATGGGCATGAGTGCGGCGAGGGCGACGAGCTTTTCTATCGTGCCTTCAAATTCGCCTATCACGCGTGAGGCAACAAATGCGGTGACGAGGTTAATCGCTAACCAGGCCCAGCGGTTTTGTACGGATTTCCACACGCTGGCAAAAATATCTTCTTCTTCACGCAAACCTGCGATAGAGAGCATATCGCTGTCGGATTCTTGGCGGATATGGTCAACCACCGCGTTCACCGTGAGGCGACCAACAATATGGCGGCGGTTGTTGATAACGGGTGCGGAAACTAAATCGTAACGTTCAAACGCATTAGCGGCATCGGTGGCATCGTCTTCAGCGTGGAAGGTGACGACTTCTTCCGCCATCACATCGGCAACTTGAGCGTCGGGGTCTTTGAGTAATAGCCGTTGCAATGGCATTACGCCTTGTAATGCGCCTGCACGGTCAACGACAAAAAGTTTATCGGTTTGATCTGGCAGTTCACCCAAACGGCGTAAATAGCGTAACGCAACTTCTAGCGTGACATCGGCGCGTATGGTGACGATGTCGTAATCCATCAAGCCACCCACGGTGTCTTCAGGATACGAGAGTGCGGATTGTAAGCGGGTGCGCTTTTGCGTATCCAGCGACTCGAGCAAATCTTGAATAACGTCTTGCGGTAAATCAGGTGCTAAGTCGGCGATTTCGTCAGTGTCTAGCGTTTCTGCGGCAGCTAATAGCTCATCGCTGTCCATCGCCTTAATCAGCGATTCGCGCACTGCGTCGGAGACTTCTAGCAGTATTTCGCCGTCCAGTTCAGCTTTGACTAAATCCCATACTAGCAAACGGTGGTCGAGCGGCAAGGCTTCCAGCACGCGTGCAATATCGGCAGAGTGCATGTTGTCGAGAAACTTATGCAGTTCGGCTAGGTTTTGCTTGTGCACCAAGCCTTCAACCAACTCATGGCGCGGCATGTCTTGCTTGTGCACTAGACGTGCGACTAAATCGTGCTTGCGCAACAACTCCACTACCCGATTCAGGTTGTATTCAGTGCTGTCGTGGGCTTTGCCCGTATCGAAATTGTCAGCCATGATGGGTAGTGAGGGTGATTTGGTAAAGTCGTGATTGTACGGGATTTAGTCAAAAAACGGCAGGGGTAAACAGGGCTAAATGCGAGTAGGAGCAGCAGTGGGTTTTATGTTAGCTAGACTATTTGTCAAACTGTCGCAATTAGTACGGCAAATAGCGCGAAAATTGGCACTGATACGCGTGTCTCGCGCACAGTCGTGCCAGTAGCCGATGGCGGCGGTAGCGGCTTGTTGCCATGTAGCTAATTCAGTGGGTAGCGGCAACGCAATTTGGTATATGGGCGTGGGTACTTCTCCGCTATTGGCGGGTGCGTACATCATGGGGAGCATGTCGTAAATGGGCGCAAGTTGCAGGCCAGGTCGAAAAGCGAGATTGCCATCGTGCATGTCGGTATTGGCGATGAGCTTACCAAACCACCAAGCGCGGTTAATTTGATTTACGTCGTGTTCAGCCAGCCAACCTAATACTTGCAATGCGCGTGCACTATGCCGCCAATCTGTTGTTTTGCCTATGAGTGCGGGATTGATGCTGGCTAACGTGCAGACAGGCGAGCGACCGTACTCATGATGTCTATCAAATCGGCTAATTTCCAAAAAAGTGCGATTCGCGTGTTGGTGTATGTTGGTCTGTGTGGCTGGGATTTTTAAGGTGTCGTTGAGTGTCCGCGTTGCAATGTGCTCGCACACTAGCAAATCCGACCAGCGTTGTATCGCAGGGCTAGTACCTGCTGCTGAGAATTTCACAATAACATGCTGTGCGCGTTGGTTGATGATGCGTAGCGCACTGAATTTGGGAAACTCGCCGCCTGCCGATGAGCCCGCTATGCCTTGCATCATCGCGAGTTGCGCTAGATCTGGGTAACTCAGCGCAATTTCATCATCATTGATAGGTGTGGTTTTTGCTAAGTTACGCGTTGTCAAAAATAGCTGATAAGCGGTGTCGCCTATGATTAAATCACCAGGTTGGTCATAGCCCATTTGCATGAGCGCGTAGAGTATGTCGTCATCCGCCCATGCGTCGGGGTTGTCCGCAAGCTGTAGTTGGGTGGCGTGTGTTTTGGCAAAATGGCGACCCAAGAAACCTTGCGGGCGCATGTCGTAAATGGGATAAGGCAGACCTTCAAACCAGCCATCGCGCATATTCGCATCGAATGCCCAAAGGTAGTCGGCGATAAAACTAAGGTGACAACCTGTGGGGTAAGTGGGCGAAAGTTGCGCGATAAGCTGTCCTTGACCAGACGTATCTATGCGATAAATGGGCATGTCTAGCGTGTCACCTCGCAACGCGCGGCGTAAGGCGTAGCGCGTGCGTTTAGAGCCGCCGCCGCTGATAATATGTGCGCCTAATGCTTTGACGGTGCGGCTTAATGTAGCGCGACTAATCTCGCCGAGTTGGGTGCGTAATGCGGCGGCGTGAATACGCGGTTGTGTGCGCAAAATTTGGATAAGTGTGTCTGAGCGGATTTTAGCCATCCAATTTAGCCTGCTTAAAATGAAACGAATCATGAAACGAATTTATAATGCGTTTATTCTATTCTAATAATTGTTTTTATTCATTATTTTTATAAAAAATAGTTAATTTTTTACTTAAAATGAAACGAATATTTTGTGCTTTAGGCTGTGCCTAGTCTAAATTGTTTGACTACTGCATATTGGCGGCGGCTGACGGGGAGGGCTACGTCGCTGTCTTTGAGTAGGGCGAACCAGCCGCTGTGTTCGCTGTCGTTGTCGCCATTTTCTTTGAGTACGAAGCCTGCGATTGCGTTGCGGGCGACGAGGGTGTTGCGGTGTATGCGGACGAAATGGCTGGGGTAGTTTTGTTCTAGGTTGGTCAGGCTTTCTTCCAGCAAATAGGTGTGTTTGGCGGTGCGGGCGGCGACGTATTTTTGTTCGGCACGCAGGCAGATAATATCGGCAATGGGGACGAGCAATACGCGTCCGCGCTCGGTTGTGCTGAGATATTGTGGTTGCGCCGTGGGGGTGGTGGCTACTTTGCGCAGGGCGGCAAGTAGTCGTTCTGCGCGTACTGGTTTGAGCAGGTAGTCGCGGGCGTTGAGTTCGAATGCTTGCAGGGCGTGACTGTCGTAGGCTGTGGTAAATATCACTGCGGCGGGATGTTCGCGTTGGGTGAGGTGGTGCGCTAAGTCTATGCCGTCCATTGCGGGCATATGTATATCTAGCAAAATGACATCCGCTGGGGTTTTGGCTAATAATTGCAATGCTTGCAAGCCGTTTTCCGCTTCACCGATGATGGTTAGCGGGAGCGATACAGCGCAATCTGCGAGTACGTCGCGCAGGCGGTTGCGGGCTGGGGCTTCGTCGTCAACAATGAGTATGCGTAGTGGGTTCATGATGTTTGGTAAGGTAGTGTGATGTGGATTTGGTAGTAGTCTTGTTGTACTTGCGTTTGTAAACTGGCCTCGACATCGTAATGTAGCATTAAACGCGCTTTGATATTGCTGAGTGCCATTTTGTTGCCGCTATGATGGTCGCCTGTTTTTTGGTAAGGGTTGCGTATGATAAGGTGTAATTGCCCTGCATTGCGGTAAAGATTAACGCTGATTTCACCTGGGTTGGTGGCAGGCTCTATGCCATGATAGACGGCGTTTTCGAGTAGCGGTTGTAACACCAAGGGCGGCAATAAGGCATTGCTGGGTGCTTTGTCTATATGCCAAACAACGCGCAGTCTGTCGCCCAGGCGTAGACCTTCTAATGCTAAGTATTGTTTGCTGATTTCTACTTCGCGTCGTAGTGTGCTGAGTTGGCGATTATCTGCCATGACGACGCGAAATAAATCGGCCAAATCTTCTAATGCGCGTTCAGCACGGCGCGGCTCGCTACGCATGAGACTTAACACTGCGTTGAGGCTGTTAAATAGGAAGTGCGGGCGTATGCGGGCTTGCAACGCCTGTAAGCGTGCTTCGGTTAAAGCAGGCGAGAGCGCACGGCCGCGTAGTTGAAAATAGCTGAGTATGAGTAAGCTCATTGCCGTGATATTGATGGCGATACGCCAGTTCATCGCGAGTTTGCTGTCCAGTAGTAAATGGCTGAGTCCATTCATGACTAAAGTGCTGACGAGTAGTGCAACTAATATGCTACTGATTGCGCCGTATAGATAGGGTAGCCGTTGTAATGGCCTGCTGAATAAACATAATGCGCCTAGTGTGAGCAATAATGCAGGTTGTAAAACGAGTGAATAGCCGACAAATAAGGTAGGCATTTGTGTAAGCTCACTGATTTGTAGCCACACGGTTATCCACACGAAGGCTTCAACTCCGAGTAAAATACGCAACATTACGCCCAGATTGCAAAAATCGGGTAGGCGGTCAGGATAGTCTGGGTTGCTAGGTAGGCTCATGGCGCGTATGTCTTCAATGTTAAATTTATAGGTTATTAAATGTCAAATTCTGTTGCGCCACAACTGTGGTCTGGTCGTTTTACTGAACCCGTATCTGAACGCGTCAAACGTTATACCGCTTCTATCAGCTTCGATTATCGTTTAGCTGAATTCGATATACAAGGCTCATTGGCACACGCCAATATGCTGGCACATCAATCTATTATCAGCCAGCAGGATTTGGCCGACATCCAGCGTGGCATGAGCGAGATACTGGCTGACATTCATGCGGGTCAGTTTGAGTGGTTGCTCGATTTGGAAGACGTGCATCTCAATATCGAAAAAGCACTCACTGCCAAAGTCGGTGATGCAGGTAAACGCTTGCATACTGGGCGTTCCCGTAACGACCAAGTGGCAACCGATATACGTTTATACTTGCGTCACAATATTGACGGCATATTACAGTTGATTCGCGCCGCCCAAACCGCATTGCTGGATTTGGCAGAGCAACACGTTGATACCGTTATGCCAGGGTTTACCCATTTACAAGTCGCACAGCCTGTTGCTTTCGGGCATCATTTGTTGGCTTACTTTGAGATGCTCAAGCGTGATGCCCAACGCCTCACCGATTGCCGCCGTCGGGTTAATCGCCTGCCTTTGGGTGCGGCGGCTTTAGCAGGCACGAGTTACCCGATAGACCGCGAAATGGTTGCGCGTGAATTAGGTTTTGACGGCGTTTGTGAAAACTCGCTGGATGCGGTTTCCGATCGTGATTTCGCCATCGAATTCACCGCTTGCGCCAGTCTCATCATGACCCATTTTTCACGTTTGTCCGAAGAGCTGATTTTATGGATGAACCCCCGTTTTGGCTTTATCGACTTGGCTGACCGTTTTTGTACAGGCTCATCTATCATGCCACAAAAGAAAAATCCAGACGTGCCTGAGCTGATACGCGGCAAAACTGGGCGCGTCAACGGTCATCTGGTTGGGTTGTTGACGTTGATGAAAGGGCAACCGCTGGCGTATAACAAAGATAATCAAGAGGACAAAGAGCCGCTGTTTGATACCGTGGACACCTTAATCGACACGCTCGCTATTGTTGCCGAAATGCTCCCAGGTATCCGCGTCAAACCTGAAGCCATGCGCAATGCGGCATTGCAAGGCTACGCCACCGCGACTGATTTGGCAGATTATTTGGTCAAAAAAGGCTTGCCGTTCCGTGATGCACACGAGGCTGTCGCGCTCGCGGTGCGACATGCTGAAGCGCAGGGCTGTGATTTGGCGGATTTGCCGCTGGCGAGTTTACAACAGTTTTCTAGCTTGATTGCCGACGATATCTATGCGGTGTTGTCACTCGAAGGCTCAATGAATAGCCGCAATCATATCGGCGGCACTGCGCCTAATCAGGTGCGTGCGGCGATAGCACGAGGGCGATTGGCGTTGCAATGAATTTGTCATGACATGGCAATACGGCTATGTTACTATAAACCCATACGAACTCTATGGGATACTCTAGGGATACTCTAGGGATACTCTAGGGATACTCTAGGGATACTCTAGGGATGCTCTAGGGAT
>JABFSE010000004.1 GCA_013140765.1 Sulfuriferula sp. | reverse complement strand
CCGTGAAACGAGACTGCGCCAATGATAGTGTGGATTACCCATGTGAAAGTAGGTCATCGTCAGACTCCCCATAACAAAAACCCCCATCCGAAATTCGGTGGGGGTTTTTTATTGCGCCTTAATTAAGATGTTTTAGTAATCTATTGATTATTTTAATACCGCACGTGCAACTACCCAGCAACTTACTTCACTGGCTCCAGCTTGAATTAAACTGAGTGCTAGGCTGTGTAGCGTGCTCCCACTAGTCATTACGTCGTCAATAATGGCGATGTGTTTGCCGCTAACTTGCGCGGGATCAGCACTAAATGCCTGCAGTATATTGGTCTTGCGAAACTTTAATGCTAACCCTGCTTGAGATGGTGTATTGCGGATGCGGCTGGCTGCGTGTGTTAGTACGGGGATGCCGTTTTGTTGACTGATGGCATTCGCTAATAGCAACGATTGATTATAGCCACGCTCACGTAAGCGGAGCGGGTGTAAGGGCATAGCAATGAGGGCATCTGCTCGATATTCGGCTAGTAGTAATGGGTTGATGAGTGTATCGACAAGCGCAAATTGATGTTGATATTTTAATGCGTGTATGAGTTTGTCGAGTGGAAAATGATATTGATATGCGGCTAATGTACGTTGATAAGCTGGCGGTGATAGTAAGCATGAGCCACAAATATCACTGTTAGGTGTAGGGTGCGCGCATAGTGGGCAAGCGTGTATAGATTGTAATGTTAAATCGGCTTGGCATTCAGTGCATATCGGATAAGCCCCAGACTCTGCGTTACAAAGATAGCAGTTTTGTGGAAACAGTCGCTGTGCAATTTTTAAGCAGGTGTTTAGTGTGAGTCTATTCAAAATTGACTATCTCCATAAAATCGAACAGAATTAGACCTTTATTGTATCTGACTGTCGGCATGACTACGAAAACTATTACAGCTGCAAGTGCCTTATTTTCCGCACGTTTATTTAATATAGCCAGTATAACTGCGACCTTAATTGCGCCGTTGTTAATGATATGGATAGCGGCATCGATATTCGTATATGCGTCAGTGGCGCATCATCCTGAAGCTCGTGTTGTGTATTACAACCGAATTTCAGGGTATCGTTTTTATGGTGCGACGGGTGCGATGGTGATATTTGGGCAACCTATTTATAGCTTATTTGGTAATTGGCATGGTTTGGTAGCGGCGTGGCTTATTTTAGTAGTGGTGGTTGTGCCGTTCGGTATCGTGGATATTATTCGCGCGGGGCGTGAAAATTGGCAAGATCTAACAATAGAGGTAACAGAATGAATGATATGACACAAGTTATAGCTGAACCAGTAACATGGCGCGTTGCCGACATTGAGGCTATTTTCGCTTTACCATTTAATGATTTGATTTTCCGTGCGCAGACTGTGCATAGAGCACATTTCGATGCAAATACAGTGCAGTTATCAACACTGATGTCGATTAAAACGGGTGGTTGTTCTGAAGATTGTGGTTATTGTCCACAAGCCGCACGTTACGATACGGGAGTTGAAAATCAAGGTTTGCTTGATATTGAGACTGTACTGGAAGCAGCGCGTGCGGCAAAAGCGGCTGGTGCGACGCGTTTTTGTATGGGAGCGGCTTGGCGTGGTCCTAAACAACGTGATTTAGAACCTGTGTTGGATATGGTCAGAGAAGTGAAAGCGATGGGCTTGGAAGCATGTGCGACTTTGGGGATGCTCAAGGATGGGCAGGCTGAGCAATTAAAAGATGCTGGGCTGGATTACTACAATCACAATCTTGATACGTCACCCGAGTTCTATGGTGAAATCATCACTACGCGTGATTATCAAGACCGTTTGGATACGTTAGATCGCGTGCGCGGTGCGGATTTGCACGTGTGTTGTGGCGGTATTGTGGGGATGGGTGAGTCGCGCACGCAACGGGCTGGCTTAATTGCGCAGTTAGCGAATTTGACTCCGCAACCTGAGTCTGTGCCTATCAACATGCTGGTGCAAGTTGAAGGCACGCCGTTGCAGGACACTGAAGCGATGGATCCGTTGGAATTTGTACGGACTATTGCGGTGGCGCGGATAGTTTTATCACAAAGCTATGTACGCTTATCCGCTGGGCGCACGAAGATGTCTGAGGCGATACAGGCATTGTGTTTCTTGGCTGGTGCAAACTCTATATTCTACGGTGAAAAATTGCTAACCACAGGCAACCCCGAAGTTGAGCGTGATCGCGCTTTGTTAGCTAAATTAGGCATCGTTCCACAAGGTGCGGCTTGCCATTGAGTGTCGCGAGTCGATAAAAGCACGCACTGACACGCCTAAAATGACCGCTTTATCTCGTCTCACTAATCAAATTGCGGCACTTACTGAGCAAGGCTTATTGCGTCAGCGACGCTTGTTGGATGGTGCGCAAGGTGCGCAAGTCGTGGTTGATGGGCAGTCGGTATTGTCTTTTTGCAGTAATGATTATTTGGGTTTGGCTAATCATCCTGATTTAGCCAGCGCGATTGTACAAGCCTTACCCACGATGGGGGTGGGGGCAGGTGCGTCGCATTTGGTGACGGGGCATCATGCCGCACATCATGCGTTTGAATCAGCCTTTGCTGAGTTTGTCGCCTTGCCTCGGGCATTATTATTTTCTACTGGCTATATGGCAAATCTTGCTGTGGTGACTGCTTTAGTCGGCCGCGATGGTGAGGTGTTTGCTGATAAGCTCAATCATGCTTCGTTAAATGATGCGGCGTTGTTGTCGCGAGCAAAGTTTAGCCGTTATGCACATGCTGATATGGCGGCATTAGCACGTTTGCTTGCGGCTAGTCGTGCAGCGCAAAAAATTGTTGTCGTTGATGCCGTATTCAGTATGGATGGTGATATTGCGGATATAACCGCGATATTGGCATTGTGCGAGCAGTATGATGCTTGGTTACTGATAGATGACGCGCATGGTTTTGGCGTGCTGGGTGACGCAGGACGTGGTGTACTATCGCATTTTCGGGTGCAGTCGCCACGCATTATTTATATGGCAACCTTGGGCAAGGCGGCGGGCGTTTTTGGTGCTGTGGTTGCGGCTGAAAGTGCTGTGATTACTTGGCTGCTACAAAAAGCACGCACTTATATTTATACGACAGCAACGCCACCAATATTGTCAGCCGCCTTATTGGCGAGCTTGAGCATCATCGCGCAGGCGGACGATAAACGTGCACATTTGCGTGCTTTGGTAACGCAACTGCGTACAGGCTTATTACAACAGGGGTGGACGTTGTGGGCGAGTGATACGGCGATACAGCCAGTGATAATTGGCAGTAATCATGCGGCGTTGTCACTTAGTGAGCGTTTACTTACACTCGGTATTTTAGTGCCTGCGATACGTCCGCCCACCGTGCCGCAGAATACGGCGCGGTTGCGTATTAGTTTATCGGCGGCGCATACGGTGGCTGATGTGGCGCGACTATTAGATGCGATGGGTCAGGCATGACCACAGTTGCATTGTTACATGGCTGGGGTATGCACAGCGGCGTGTGGACGGCGACTGCTCAGTCGTTGGGCGAGCGTGCGTTATTGATAGATATGCCAGGTTATGGTGAGCGTGCTTCGGTATCGCCATATCATTTACCCAATTTAGCCGATGCTATCGCGGCTGATTTGCCTGATAAGTTTGATTTAGTGGCTTGGTCATTGGGTGGGCAGGTGGCAATGACGTTGGCGCAATTGTACCCAGCGCGCGTGCGGCGCTTGGTATTAGTCGGCGTGAATCCGTGCTTTACTCAGCGTGATGATTGGCAATGCGGTATTGCGGCTGAAGTGCTAACGCAGTTTGCACAAGATTTGGCGAATAATTATGAGCTGACATTGAAACGTTTTTTGGCTTTGCAAGCGCGTGGTGATGACGATGCGCGGGTGTTATTAGCACAGTTACGGCAATTATTATTTGCGCGTGGACGACCTGATGCGGCCGTGTTACAGGCTGGGTTGGATATATTATTGACCGCAGATTTGCGTGATAGTGTGCACTCACTAATAACGCCTAGCTTGATTATTCACGGTGGCTTAGACCAGCTTGCGCCTGTGCGCGCGGGTAAATGGTTAGCGCAAAATTTACCCAATGCGATTTTGCATATAGTAGCACGCGCATCGCACGCGCCATTTCTATCGTATCGTACTCAGTTTGAAGATGTGCTCATCCCTTTTTTGGAATAAGAAATGACGGTAGATAAACAATTGGTACGCAAGGCATTCGATAAGGCGGCGACTACCTATGACGCGAATGCGGTGTTACAACGTGAAATCGCTGACCGTATGCTGGAGCGTTTAGCTTACATCAAGCATCAGCCGCGTGTCGTACTTGATGCTGGCACTGGCACAGGTTATGGCGCACAACATTTACGTACTCGCTACCCTGACACAGCAATCGTTGCGCTGGATTTAGCAGAAGCTATGCTCAAAATTGCCCGACCACCAACCAGTCTGTGGCAAAAATTACGCGGCACTGCGCCTTTTCATGCGGTGTGTGGTGATATAGACCAGCTACCTTTGAAAACTAATAGTGTGGATATGATTTGGTCTAGCCTTGCATTGCAGTGGTGTAACGATTTGAATGTGAGTTTTGCCGAACTGTACCGCGTGTTAGCACCTAATGGTTTATTGATGTTTGCCACTTTTGGTCCTGATACGTTGAAGGAACTACGGTCGGCATTTGCTGAAGTCGATGGTTATACCCACGTCAATGAATTTGTGGATATGCACGATATTGGCGATGTGTTAGTGAGCGCAGGGTTTAATACACCTGTGATGGATATGGAATATATCACGCTAACTTACGCCGATTTGAAAACGATGTTGTATGAGCTCAAAGGCATCGGTGCGCACAACGTGACTGCAGGACGTAATGCGGGCTTGATGGGTAAAGCGCGTTGGGCGGCATTAGTGGACGCGTTTGAGCGCAGGCGCAAAGATGGACGTTTACCCGCGACTTACGAAGTGATTTATGGTCATGCTTGGGTAAATCAAAAAAACCGCACGCAGGATGGCTATCAAATAGTGCAAATGAATATCCAGCGGCGACGCAGTGAGCAAGGTTTACTGTGAGTTTCTTTGTCACAGGAACGGATACCAATGTCGGTAAAACGTTGATTGCGACCGTTTTGCTGCATCAATTGGCGAGCACTGGTTTGCGCGTGGTGGGTATGAAGCCTGTTGCCGCTGGCGTGGAAGCGGATGGCTGTTGGGCTGATGTCACCGCATTGCAGTCAGCAGGCAATGTTGATGCACCACTGGATTTAGTTAATCCGTATCGCTTTAATCCCCCGATTGCACCACATTTAGCAGCGCAACAAGTTGGCGTGACGATGAGTGCTGCGTTGATTGCGCTGGCATATCAGCAATTAAGTGCGTTGGCGGATGTCGTCGTGGTTGAAGGTGCGGGTGGTTGGCTGGTTCCTTTGAATGAAACAGAAACATTAGCAGATCTGGCACTCGCGTTAAATGTGCCTATCATACTCGTAGTGGGGATGCGTTTAGGCTGTATCAATCATGCCTTGTTAACCGTGGCGGCGATACGGTCATGCGGCTTACATTTGGCAGGCTGGGTGGCTAATTGTATAGACGCGGATATGCCGCAATTTAATGAAAATTTACAATGTTTAACGCAGCGTATCCCCGCGCCTTTGTTGGGTTCTGTGCCATTTTTAGCGAGTATAGATTTATGTCAGCTTGCCAAGCATATACAGTTGGATAAGCTAAGGTTATGATGTAAATGATAAAATAAAAAATGAGGTTGGAGAATGTATGTGGCGTATATTTGTATGCTTGATGTTCGTGTTTACGAGCACAGCTATTGCCGCCGAGCCGTTGCAGTTCGGCGTATTAAACCAGCGTTCTGTTTTATTAACGGCGCAATTATGGAATCCTATTCTCGCCTACCTTACTGAAAAAACAGGCGTGCCCTTGGTGTTGAAAATGGGTAAAACTGCGCAAGAAACAACGATGATGACAGTGCGCGGGGATTTTGATTTTGTTTATACCAATCATTTATTTACGCCAGAGCGCGATAAATTGGGTTATCGCCCTATAGCGCGGTGGGATGGGGCGGCTATTTCTGGCTTGCTAGTGGTATTAGCAAGCTCACCTTATCGGCAATTAAGTGATTTGCAAGGGCGCACAGTTGGGTTTCCCGCAACGGATAGCTTTGCGAGCTATGCTGTAAATATGGCAAAGCTACAAGCATCCAAAGTGAGCGTAGCTACGATGTTCGTGGGTAATCAAGAAGCGGTTTTGTCTAATCTGCAACATGAAACGATTGCGGCGGCGGGTGTGAATAATGTGGTGCTGGAGAGCTATATCCAGCGCGAACCATTGGCGTACCGCGTGTTGTATCAATCCCCTAGTTATTTTGATATGCCAATTATGGTTAATCCGCGTGTACCTGTTGCAACGGTGGAAAAAGTGCAAGCGGCATTGATAGGGATGAATCAGGATGTGGTGGGCAGGGCGATTTTGCTATCCGCATCAGCGTTATTGAAACGGGATAAGGCGTTAAATTTTGTATCTGCTAATCAACAAGATTATGATAATTATCGTGTGTTTTACCAACATCAACAGGTGCGTACACGATGAAACTTTGGCGTAATCTTGGGCTGTTGCCACGCTTGCTTTCAGGTATTCTTTTATTCGTAGCCCTCGTTGCTGCTGTGATATTGATAGACCATATGCGTCAAGAGCGTGAGTTAGGTGAGCAGCGTGCGCAAGCTATGTTGCGGCAAACAGCGGTTTTTATGCTGCCTACTATTGTTGAGCACTCGGTGTTAGGCGATTACGTCAGTATTAAACAGGATTTACAAACACAAGCAAAGTTGCGTCCAGAGATTTTGCAACTGATGTGGCGCGATGGTTACGGTGCGTCCGTGCTAGGTACAGATACGGCTCCTGTGAATAATATAGCCCCATCTTGGTTTGTCAATTGGCTGGGGTTGGCCGCGCAAAAATTAACCATACCACTCGAATACAGCGGGCAGCAATATGGTGATATGACGATGACGTTTAATCCTGCCGTCAAAAATAATCAATTATGGCAAGATTTTAGGCGTTATATCGGCTTTGTGTTGGTGGGTATGGTTGCTATTAGTCTATTTGTTTATACCGTGTTACGACGAGGGTTGATGACTATCAGACGGTTGGTCGCGGCCGTCGGTGAAATGCAGTCAGGTAATTATCAGTTTACGGTGTTGGAACAAGGATCGCCAGATGTGCGTGCATTGGTACGCGCTTTTAATGAAGGCAATTTACGCTTAGGTCGTTTGATTAAAGATTTGCATAAACGGGACCTTTTGCAAGTAGAGCAGCTAGAAGAAATTAGCACGAAAAACTTCGCTTTACAGGAGCAGCATCGTGCCGTGAGTGCGGCGGCTATCTTAGTCGAGACTGACTTGGCGGGGAACATTACCTACGTTAATGATAAATTTGTGTTGTTATCGGGTTATACGCACGAAGCGTTATTAGGTAAACATCATCGCATGATGAATTCGGCGGCGCATAGCAGTGCTTTTTTTGCAACGTTGTGGGCAACTATCGGCCGTGGGCAAGTTTGGCATGGTGAATTATGTAACCGCACCCAGCAGGGGGGAGTGTATTGGCTAGATGTGACCATCGTCCCTATTCTGGATGAAAAAACGCGCCAACCGTTACGCTATAAAGCAATTTGTTTTGATATATCGGCACGTAAAATGTTGGAGTCATCGTTATATTTGGAAAAAGAACGTGCTGAAGTGACTTTATCCTCCATCGGTGATGCGGTATTGACCACCGATGTGCATGGCAATATCAATTTTATCAATCAGGTAGCAGAACAATTAACAGGTTGGTCGTTAGCCGATGCGCAAGGACAGGCGGTTGAAAACGTATTTAACATTGTCAATGAAGATAGTCGTGTGCGTGTCGAAAATCCTGCGAGACAGGCTTTGCGAGAGGGTACGGTGGTGGCATTGGCGAATCATACGGTATTGATTGCGCGGCATGGTGCTGAATACAACATCGAGGATTCTGCCGCACCTATTTTTATGAGCGATGGACGTTTGCTGGGTTGTGTGCTGGTATTTCATGACGTAACGGATAAACACAAACTCATGCGTGCGGTACGCTGGCAAGCAGGGCATGACACACTAACTAACTTACCTAATCGTGCTTTATTGAATGAGCAGTTTGCGCGTTCATTAGCAAATGCTAGGCGCAATAACACGCTGTCTGCCGTTTGTTTACTCGATTTAGATGAGTTTAAGCCGATTAACGATACATATGGTCATGAAATAGGCGATAAAGTCTTAGTGGAAATCGCACACAGGTTGAATCTAGCTATGCGTGGCGATGATACTGTGGCGCGTTTGGGCGGCGATGAATTTGTGCTGTTGCTTAATGATTTCCGTGCTATCAGTGAAATAGAAATCGCGCTACGGCGCATTATGCAAGCAGTGGCGCAGCCATGCGCGGTAGGCAGTATCGCAATGAGCGTGAATGCCAGTATAGGTTTAACGGTGTACCCATTGGATGATGTGGATGCCGATACCTTGATGCGCCATGCTGATCAGGCCATGTATCAAGCTAAACAGGCAGGACGTAATCGCTATTATTTATTTGATTTAGATAACGATTTGGCAACACGCACGAGCCTAGAGCGCATACAGCGGGTAAAAGAGGCGTTGCAAAATAATGAGCTGGTGCTGTTTTATCAACCCAAGGTCAATATGCGAACAGGCGAAATTCAAGGTATGGAGGCGTTGTTACGTTGGCAACATCCAGAGCTAGGGTTGGTGTTGCCGCTAGATTTCTTGCCGCTGGTTGAGCAAACTGATTTAATCGTTGCGATTGGTGAATGGGTTATAGCCCAAGCATTGCGGCAAATTAGTGCTTGGTTAGCGATGGGCAAGCAATGGGAAATTAGCGTCAATATCGCAGGACTGCATTTTCAGCGGCTAGATTTTTGCCAGCGTTTAGCAATGATATTGGCTAACCATGCTGATGTTCCGCCGCATTTGTTGGAAATCGAAATTTTAGAATCGGCAACAGTGGGTGATTTACATTGTGCGCACACCACTATTATCGGTTGTCAGGCTTTAGGTGTGCGTTTTGCATTGGATGATTTTGGCACGGGGTATTCTTCATTGAGCTACCTCAAACATTTGCCTGTTAATGTGCTGAAAATAGATCAGTCATTTGTGCGGGATATCTTGATTGATAAATCAGGGGTGGCATTGACGGAAGCGGTGATAGGTTTAGCCAGTGTGTTTAATTGTGAAGTCATTGCTGAAGGCGTGGAAACGCGTGAGCATAGCGCAATGTTATTGCGCTTGGGCTGTGATTATGGGCAAGGCTATGGCATTGCTCGCCCTATCCCCGTTGCGCAAGTTCTGGCTTGGGCAGATGCTTGGCAGGCAGAGGGCGGATGGCAAGCAGGATACGAATCTGTGTAACGTATAAATTAAGCTGCGCGGCAATATGAATGCTTAGCGGCTATCATTATTTGACAGGTGTGGGGAAGTTGCGGATTAAATCATAGCGAATTTTTAATATCTCCCCCTGTTCATTGCGTGCTAATAGGTATTCAGCACCATTTTCTAGCAGTGTATCTAGCGGCAGTAGTTGCGCGATGTAGTGCATTTCAGTTAATTCGTCTTCCCAATGTAAGTTCATGGTTTCGTTGCATAATGCAGCTATGGTAACGCGTTCCAAGTAGAAACGTGGCACACTTTGATAAGGTTTAGTCATGATTTTGTTATACTGATAAATTATGAATAGATGGCTTATTTTCGCATGACTTATCTTACCCGTGTCAATCTAGCGTTAAGTTTATTGTTATTAGCAGGTTGCGCAACCACGCCACCTGTGAATTTGCCTGTCGTGCAAGATAAACCTATCCCCGCCCCTATTCCTGCACCTGTATGCCCGCCAGTGCCTGTGTCACCTGTCGTTGAGCCTAGCGTCATGCCTAATTTACGTGTGGCGGGCTGGGATAGCTTACCTGGCTGGCACGACGATAAGCTATTAGCGGCATGGGGGGCTTGGGTGCAATCATGTGCTGGCTTGCAAAGTAAAGTCGATTGGAAGCCCGTATGTGCGGCAACGGCACAATTCAAACCGCAAAATGATGATGAAGTCCGAGCATTTTTTGAAACGTGGTTTAGTGTTTATCAATCGGCGCAGGTGGATGGTAAAACCGATGGTTTGGTAACGGGTTATTACGAACCGTTGTTACGCGGTAGTTTACAAGCGAGTGCGAAATATAACGTACCGTTATACGGCGTACCTAAGGATTTATTAACAGTAGATTTAAGTGCGATTTACCCTGAATTAAAAAACATGCGCTTACGTGGGCGTTTGGAAGGTAATAAAATCGTACCTTATCTTAATCGCTCGCAGATAGACGGCAAGCAGTCACCATTGGCAGGGAATGAGCTGGTGTGGGTGGATAATGCAGTAGAGGCATTTTTCTTGCAAATACAGGGCTCAGGGCGTGTGCAACTGGCAGATGGCAGTATGTTGCGGGTGGGCTACGCCGACCAGAACGGCTATCCTTATCGTTCTATCGGGCGGGTATTGGCTGATAGAGGTGAGCTATCCTTGGCGCAGACTTCTATGCAAGGCATCAAGGCATGGGCGCAAAAAAATCCCAGCAAGTTGTTTGATATTCTGGCGCAAAATCCTAGCTTTATTTTCTTCAAGATTTTACCCAATAATGACGCAGGCCCGCTGGGTGCGTTAGGTGTGCCGCTGACGACGGAGCGTAGCATAGCCGTAGATGCGCGTGCAATTCCCCTAGGTGCGCCTGTGTGGTTGGCGACGACAGTGCCGTCATCCGCGACACCGCTCAATCGTTTAATGATGGCGCAAGATACGGGTGGCGCGATACGTGGTAATGTGCGAGCTGATTTCTTTTGGGGCTTTGGCGATGCGGCGGGCAAGCAAGCGGGAATGATGAAGCAGTCAGGACAGATGTGGATTTTATTACCTAAAACGATGGACGTTCCTACTGTGTTGGCTAAGCGTTAGTAGGCTTAGTCTAGGCGGGTGCAGGCAGTTTTTTATCCACTAAAGGCACGAAAAACACGAAAAACTGACCTGCGTTTTGGTGCTTTCCGTGCTTTTATATAAACAACGTGTACGCCGTCGTCCCTAAAATTTAACGACCGCTACGCATGGAGTCAAAGAATTCAGCGTTGTTCTTAGTCGCTTTGACTTTATCCAGCAGGAATTCCATCGCTTCCAAATCATCCATAGGGTAGAGCAATTTACGCAGTACCCAGATTTTTTGCAGGATATCGCTCTTGAGGAGCAGTTCTTCGCGGCGCGTGCCTGAGCGGTTGACGTTGATAGCTGGATACAGGCGTTTTTCTGCCATGCGTCTATCCAAGTGGATTTCCATGTTGCCCGTACCTTTGAATTCTTCAAAGATAACGTCGTCCATACGGCTACCTGTATCGACCAGTGCAGTGGCGATGATGGTGAGTGAGCCGCCTTCTTCGATGTTACGCGCTGCGCCAAAGAAGCGTTTAGGACGTTGTAACGCGTTTGCATCGACACCACCTGTCAATACTTTGCCTGACGACGGGATAACGGTGTTGTAAGCGCGGGCAAGACGAGTAATAGAGTCTAGTAGTATCACTACGTCTTTTTTATGCTCAACCAGCCGTTTGGCTTTTTCTATGACCATTTCAGCGACTTGTACATGACGCGTGGCGGGCTCATCAAAAGTCGAAGCAACCACTTCGCCGCGCACTGAACGCGTCATTTCTGTGACTTCTTCAGGACGTTCGTCAATGAGCAAGACTATCATGGTGACATCAGGGTGATTGCTGGTAATCGCGTGGGCGATGTGTTGCAACATGACGGTTTTGCCTGATTTCGGGCTAGCTACTAATAGACCGCGTTGACCTTTGCCGATAGGGGCTATCATGTCGATGATGCGCCCCGTGATGTTTTCTTCAGCGCGGATGTCGCGCTCGAGTAACAACGGTTCGGTAGGGTGGAGCGGCGTTAAGTTTTCAAACAGGATTTTGTTTTTAGCGTTTTCAGGTGCGTCGCTATTGACTTTATCTACTTTGACTAAGGCAAAGTAGCGTTCGCCATCTTTAGGAATGCGAATTTCGCCTTCGATGGAGTCGCCTGTGTGTAGGTTGAAACGGCGTATTTGCGACGGTGAGATGTAAATATCGTCAGGGCTGGCAAGGTACGAAGTATTAGGGGAACGTAAGAAGCCAAAGCCATCGGGCAATACCTCTAGCGTGCCTTCGCCAAATATGCTAACACCTTTTTTGGCTTGATTTTTGAGCAAGGCAAAAATAAGTTCTTGCTTGCGTAAACGGTTCGCACCTTCGATGGAATTGGCAGTGGCCATTTCTACGAGTTCGGTGACGTGAAGTAATTTCAGGTCGGATAAATGCATGTAGGGGACTCTAAACCTAATTAGTAGGCAGAATATATATCAATAGGGGAGGTTGTTTGCGCCTGAATGACCGTTTAGCGAATGTTGTTGTTTGCTATTTCGGTGAGGCTCAGGCGCAGGATAATGGAATTAAATGTTGCTGTCAATAAAAGCGGTGAGTTGTGATTTAGACAGCGCACCGACTTTGGTCGCTTCTACGTTGCCGTTTTTGAATATCATTAAGGTTGGGATGCCACGGATGCCGAATTTTGGTGGAGTTGCTTGGTTTTCGTCGATGTTGAGTTTGGCGATTTTGAGACGACCTGCGTATTCTTTAGAGACTTCATCGAGGATGGGGGCTATCATTTTGCAAGGGCCACACCAGTCAGCCCAATAGTCAACTAATACAGGGACGGTAGATTGCAGGACTTCTTGCTCAAATGTATCGTCAGTAACGTAATGAATATGCTCGCTCATGTATGCCTCGTAATGGGTGTAAAGATGTTAGTTAAGTACGCGATGTTTTTAACACGCGATGAGTAGATAAACGTATGCTAACTAAAAAATGGGTAAATGTGAAGCGATGCGTTTAATTTGATTAAAATGTAAGTTGTGAGATGGGCTATGGATGAGATGAATAAGTATGAGTAATGTAGATTGGGTGGCACGTACACAGGCGGCAGTATGGCATCCATGCACGCAAATGAAACAGCAGTTGATAACGCCGCCCTTGGTGATAGCGCGTGGGCAAGGCGTGTGGTTGTACGACGATGCGGGGCGTGCTTATATTGACGGTATTTCATCTTGGTGGGTGAATTTATTTGGGCATAGCAATGCGCGGATTAACGCGGCGATTATTGATCAACTCAATCTGATTGAGCATGTGATGTTGGCTGGGTGTACGCATCAGCCTGTGGTGGCACTGTCTGAGCAGTTGGCGCAATTAACGGGCTTAGGTCACGCTTTTTATGGCTCAGATGGTGCAAGCGCGACGGAAATCGCGTTGAAAATGAGTTTTCATTATTGGCGTAATGTGGGTCTGGCGGATAAAACTGAATTCATCAGTCTGAAAAATAGCTATCACGGTGAAACCTTGGGGGCGTTGTCGGTGACAGATGTGGCTATTTTTAAGGATACTTACGCGCCTTTATTGCGTCATAGTGTGCAGATGATGAGTCCTGATGGGCGTTTAGCTGAGGTGGGCGAAACGGCGGCAGATTATGCGTTACGCGCAGCGGCAGAGGTTGAGCAGTATTTTAGTCAGCATCATCACAACATTGCGGCCATGATAGTTGAGCCCTTGGTACAAGGTGCGGCGGGCATGGCAATGTATGATGCGGTGTATTTGCGCCGTGTGCGTGAATTATGCGATTTATATCAAGTGCACTTGATTGCTGACGAAATTGCGGTGGGTTTCGGGCGCACAGGGACGATGTTTGCTTATGAGCAAGCGCAGATTAAGCCTGATATGGTGTGTTTGTCTAAGGGGATTACGGGCGGGTATTTGCCGTTGTCGGCGGTGTTGACGACGGATGCGATTTACCAGGCATTTTATGCGGATAGTACGGCACGGGGATTTTTACATTCACATTCTTATACAGGCAATCCGCTGGCTTGTCGGGCGGCGTTGGCGAGTTTGGCAATTTTTGCCGATGATGATGTGCTAGTGCAGAATGCGCGTAAAGGTGATTATTTGGATGCGGCGGCGATAGGCTTGCGCCAGCACTCGCGTGTGCAACATTGGCGGCGCACGGGGATGATATGGGCTTTTGATGTGGTGAATGCGCCTGCGGATTTTGCGCGGCAGTTTTATTTGGCGGCATTGACGCAGGGTGTGTTGTTGCGACCTATCGGCAATACTGTGTATTTTATGCCGCCTTACGTGATTAGCGAGGTTGAAATCACGCAGTTGGTGGCAGGTGCTTTATTTGCGTTGAATCAGCTGCTTAGTTAGCGCATATGGGGGCGTTGTCGTCAGTGCCGCCGCAGGCAGGTGTGTTGCTACTGCCGCTAATTGTCCCTAGGCGGGTTTTGATGGAGGTGTCGGGCTGGTTGAAGCGGCGTGCGTAAAAAACAGCATTGGCCATGACCTTTTTAACATAGTCACGGGTTTCGCTAAAGGGAATGTTTTCAGCGTAAATCGCACCTTCGACGGCTGTTTCAGCTCGCCAACGGCGCGCACGACCAGGCCCCGCATTGTAGGCGGCGGTGGCGAGTACGTCGGAGTTATCCAGGCTTTGTTGTATGGTTTTCAGGTAATACATGCCGAATTGCATATTGGTGTCTAAGTCATGCAGTGCGGTTGTTTGAAAACGTTTAATGCCTAGCTTGTTGGCTATCCAATGTGCGGTGGCGGGCATGATTTGCATGATGCCTGCCGCACCTACACCTGATTTGGCGTGGCTGACAAAGCGGCTTTCTTGGCGCATTAGCCCATATACCCAGGCTTCGTCTAGCCCGTATTGTTTGGCATATTGCTTGGCTGTGTCGCGGTAGGGGGATAAAAAACGTAAATCAAAGTTATGCAGTTGTTGGGTGCGGTCGGCGGTGTTGATGGCGCGGTCTAACCAGCCTTGCTGACGGGCGAGTTCAGCGGCGGCAAGCAGGCGACGGTCGTCAAAATTGCGTGTTGCCCATGACCATTCGGCATTGGCTTCGGTGCGTAAGTCCATTTGATAGAGGGCGATAGCTCGTTGTATTGCGGGGATGCGTTGTATGGCGGCAACTTCGTCATTGCTGACGTTGATATTGATGGTGAGGTTGGTGAGTGTCGCGCCTAATTCTTCTTCGGCTAACAGCCCATAAAAGTTGTATTCCTTAGATAGGGTGGCAAATAATGTGTTGGCGGCGAGGACTTTGTTCTGCGTTTTATAGGCACGCGCCAGCCAGTAACGCCAGACGCTTTCGTTGCGTTGTGCGTCGGGCATGGCGAGGATGCTGGCTTGTACTTCACGCCAGTTGCCAGCCCATAATGCGGCGCGAATGCGCCAAGCGCGTTGCTCATCATTTAACTGCGTGTCGTCACTACGCTCAAACCAGCTGTAAGCGTCTTTGAGGTGCTGGCGTGCGCCGTAGAGCGCGATTTGCCCCCAGACATATTGCTGATCTGCTTTGTTAAATTCTTCCTTAATACGTTGCCAATGTTGCGCGGCTAAGGTCGCATCGCGAGTGGCTAGGCGTGTGAGTGCGTAGATAGCGGTTTCACGTTGGTTGCGTTGGGTGAATTTGTCGTTACTGAGTAGCTTGTCTGGATTGCTGTTGGCACTGTTGATTAGCTTGCTATCGAGTGGCGTGTTGGCGTATTCCGACCAAGTGATGGCTGAGGCTGGCGCGTTGTTAGCGAGCAGTAGCCGTATGCGTTGCCAAAGCTCATCGGTGTTAATTTGTTGCGCGTTAATGAGTGTGACAAATAGTGGATTGCAAGTGCTGGGCAGGTCTTTGTTGGTAAGCCATAGCTGCTTTGCTTCGACGATGGCAGTGGGCTGATTAAGCTGGATGCGTCCTTGTAGCGCATAGCATTGCAGGCTTAAATCGGGGTTGACGACTAAGGGATATTCATTGAGGTAGGTTGACCAGTCTGATTGCTGGGCAAGTTGACGTAGCCAATCCGTGCGTAGCTTATTGGATAGCGGGGTGTCGCTGTTGCGGGCGATAAAATAACGTATTTCATCGGTCGTGGCAGTTTTGAGCCGTGATGTAAGTTGCCAGTATTGTATATACGGGAGCAGGGGCGAGGCTTTGAGTTGTTCGGCGTAGTCGGGCAGTTTTTGTAATTGTCCGTTACGAAAAGCGTCGCGGGCGGCAAGGTAGTCTGCGCTGTCATCGGCGTGGGTGTATAGGCTCAATGACAGCAAATAAATAATCAATAAATAACGCATTAGCTGAGGAATAGTTGGTAAGCGGGATTGTCTGTTTCATCCCAATAGGGGTAGGCTAACGTGTCTAGCGAGGCGTGGAAATGGGCGTGTTCGGACGGCGGCACTTGTATGCCTACTAATACGCGGCCGTAGTCTGCACCGTGGTTACGATAGTGAAACAGGCTGATGTTCCAGTTTTGGCTGAGGGCGTTGAGGAATTTCATCAATGCGCCTGGGCGTTCAGGGAATTCAAAGCGATACAGTAGCTCATGTTCAGCCTGTGGCGCGTGCCCGCCGACTAAGTGGCGCACATGGAGCTTGGCCATTTCGTTGTCGGTTAAGTCTAACGTGGTCAGGTTGTTACTGGCTAACATATTGACTAAATCAGTGCCTGCCTGGCGGTTGGCTACTTGTACGCCGACAAAGACATGCGCATCTTGATTGCTGGCAAAACGGTAGTTGAATTCGGTGATGTTGCGCGCGCCCAGTAAGGTGCAAAACGCCTTAAAGCTGCCTGGCGTTTCAGGGATGGTGACAGCTAAGATGGCTTCGCGGCGCTCACCCAACTCGGCGCGTTCGGCGATGTAGCGCAGGCGGTCAAAATTCATGTTTGCACCACTGGCGATGGCGATGACGGTTTTGTCTTTTGCCTGTTCACGAGCGCACCACAATTTTGCGCCTGCGACTGAGAGTGCGCCTGATGGTTCTAATATCGAACGGGTGTCTTCAAATACGTCTTTAATCGCGGCGCAGATAGCGTCGTTATCAACACGGATGATTTCATCGACATGCAGGCTGGCGAGGCGGAAGGTTTCTTCGCCGACTTGTTTGACCGCGACACCGTCAGCAAATATGCCGACTTGGGATAATAATACCCGCTGTTTCATCTCTAGTGAGCGTGCCATTGCGTCTGCGTCTTCAGGTTCAACGCCAATAACTTTGATGCCAGGTTTGAGGCGTTTGATATAGACTGCCATGCCTGCGATTAACCCGCCGCCGCCAACGGGGATAAAAACTGCGTCTATGGGTGCGCTGTGTTGGCGCAAAATTTCCATGGCTATTGTGCCTTGTCCTGCGATAACGGCGGGGTCGTCGTAGGGATGGACGTAGGTCGCACCTGTTTGTTCAGCTAGTTTTTTTGCGTGCGCGTAAGCGTCGTCGTAAGTGTCGCCGATAAGTATGGCTGTAGCACCGCGTGCTTTGACCGCATTGACTTTGATTTGCGGTGTAGGTGCAGGCATGACGATGGTGGCGCGGCAACCTAGTTTCTCCGCCGCCAGTGCGACACCTTGGGCGTGATTGCCCGCTGATGCGGTAATCACACCTGCTTGTAGTTCGGCGGTGGATAAGCCTGCCATTTTGTTATACGCGCCACGCAACTTGAATGAGAATACGGGCTGTAAGTCTTCACGTTTGAGGTAAATCTGATTGCCGATACGCGTCGAGAGATTGCTTGCAAGCTCCAACGGCGATTCTATCGCTACATCGTAAACGTGAGAGGTGAGGATTTTGGCTAGGTAGTCAGTGTCGCTATTCATGATAATGGCTGATTTTCGGTGAGTTGCTAAGATTAACAGACCTTGCGTGATTTGTGAAAATTCTCATTTATGGTTATCCTGTTTGTTTTATGTTTTTGTAATGATGCTGAGGTTAAATAATGACGCAAGATGAATTAAAACAAGCAGTAGCTCGCGCAGCGATAGATTATGTGCCACAAGGTATTATCGGCGTGGGTACGGGGTCAACGGCTAATTTCTTTATTGATGAATTAGCGAAGGTAAAAGGTCGTTTTGACGGCGCGGTGGCGAGTAGTGAGGCGACAGCGCAACGCTTGAAATCACATGGTATTGCTGTGTATGAATTGAATAACGTCGGCGAGCTGGAAATTTATGTAGATGGCGCGGATGAAATTACCAAGCATTTACATATGGTTAAAGGTGGTGGCGGTGCGTTGACACGGGAAAAAATCGTCGCGGCATGTGCTAAGAAATTTATTTGTCTAGCGGATGCGTCTAAATTAGTCGATGTGATGGGTAAATTTCCATTGCCTGTAGAGGTTATTCCTATGGCGCGTAGCTATGTGGCGCGTGAGTTAGTTAAGTTGGGTGGTCAGCCGCGCTTACGTGAAGGTTTTACGACTGATAACGGTAATGTTATTTTGGATGTGCTGGGCTTGACTATCATGAATCCTGTTGAGTTGGAAACTAAGCTAAATCAAATCGTGGGTGTGGTGACGAATGGTTTGTTTGCGTTGCGTCCAGCTGATGTTTTGTTGCTGGGAACGGCGGATGGCGTAAAAACGATGAAGGCAGGTGATTAGTTCAGCTGTTCCGCGTCGCTGGTGTCGGCTAACCCTGATACAGGAACGCGGTATTGTTCGCTACCCCATGCGCCTAGGTCGATTAAACGACAGCGTTCTGAGCAAAATGGGCGGTAAGTTTGTTCGGGTGTCCATGCGACAGCGGTCTTGCAGGTGGGGCATTTGACGGTGGTGGTGTG
The DNA here is from genome assembly GCA_013140765.1 of Sulfuriferula sp. Classification (GTDB taxonomy): domain Bacteria; phylum Pseudomonadota; class Gammaproteobacteria; order Burkholderiales; family Sulfuriferulaceae; genus Sulfuriferula. Next base: position 156,251 of record JABFSE010000004.1, on the reverse strand, counting down.
CGAATTAGGCATTATAAATTACAAAAAGTCAGATTAAAGGTGATGTCTTCGTTACTGGTTTTGGGATGGTTGGTACACGCATCTAAAAACCGCACGCTTAATGCGTATTTGTTGGCACTGATTTCAGGTATGTAAGGTAATTGCTTATCCAAGCTGATTTTGAGTAGCTGTGCGTTACGTCCATTCAACATTTGTTGGTAATTGCCTAGTCGGGCAGTCATGGTTTTGTGCGTACCGCTTTCACGTAATAGTTGCAATATGACGCTGATACCTTGGTAAATAGGGGTGAGTGAGGCTATCCATGTATTGAGGTCAGCGTGGCGATGAACGTTAGATGTATGTAGCCAGTAATGGTAGGCAGGTAAATCAAATTCACATGTGCCCCCAGGGATGCTGGCACGTTGTTTGACGTTCATCAGCCACTCTATTTCTTTGAGGTTGTGCCCAGGTTTACCCGTCAGGCTATGGATGGCTTTGAGGCTATGGCTGATGTCGGCAAGTATTTGTGATAATTTTTTTTGGTCTATATCGCTATTGTCTCGCAAAGGGGTGAGCACTTGGCGTTGACGTTCTAGTTCTTGCAGAATATCTGACTTGATGTCTGCGCGACTAGCCACTTCGATAATTTCAAATAACGCGAGTAGTGCGACATGGTGCTGTAGTGCATCATTAAGCGCGACAAAATAGAACGCTTTATGAAAAAGGCTCTCTAGTCGCAGAAAAGTGCGGACACGTTCACTTAATGGGTATTCGTAATCAATCACGAGTGTAGATGATTAGTAAGGATATATGACAGATTGTGACATGGCGCGTCACGGTTGGCAAATGCTAATCAGCGACCCATAAATTTAGGTACTTTTGGTGCAGCGCGAGCACTTGTGCTTGGGTGGCAGCATAGCTATGTTGGTTGTCAATAATGTCGTCGGCATATTGTAGCCGTATTTGGCGCGATATTTGCGATGCCATGACTTTGCGTACCATTTCTGCTGTTATGTTACGAGTCGTGGTGACGCGTGCTATTTGCTGCTCTTCACTGCAATCGACTACAAGCACTCGTGTCGTCAGGGCTACATAGTGCTGGGTTTCTAGTAGTAGCGGAACTGATATGACCGTGTAGGGCGCATGACTGGTTTGTTGTATATCCGCGATGACTTGTTGCTGAATAAGTGGATGCAGTATGGCTTCTAGCTGTTGCTTTGCGGCGGGGTCGTTAAAAACCAGTTCACGCATCCGTGTTCTATCCAGTGCGCCTTGTGCGGTGATGTAGTCGCTACCAAAATTGCGCTTAATCGCGCTAACGGCAATGCCGTTAATATCGGTGATTGCACGTGAGATTTCATCGGTATCTATTACTGTGATGCCCAGTTTAATCAGTAAGTCAGATACCGTTGTTTTGCCGCAACCTATTCCACCCGTCAGGCCAATAATAGGTTTCATGTCAGTGTCGTGAGGTATGTATTCAGTATGTCTTGCCCCCAAAACAGAGCGATTAAACCACCACCCGCTAAATAGGGACCAAATGGTATCGGTATGGCACGTCCTCGCTTGGCTATGACCATTAAAACAATGCCGACAATAGCCCCGACGACAGACGATAACAGGATAACGATAGGCAGTATGGACCAGCCCAACCAAGCACCGATTGCAGCCAGTAGCTTGAAATCGCCATAACCCATGCCTTCCTTACCCGTGAGCAATTTGAATAGCCAGTAAACTGACCATAAGCTCAGATAGCCCAGCATCGCGCCAACGAGTGCTGTGGGTAAGGGAGCAAAGGTGTTTTGCATATTGACCAGCAAGCCTAGCCAAAGTAACGGTAAGATGATGCTGTCGGGTAATAATTGAGTGTCAAAATCAATGAACGTCAGTGCAATAAGTGCCCATACAAAAAGAATAGCTGAGATAGCGGCGAGGCCATAGCCAAAATGGCTGGCCGTGTAGGCACTGAGTAAGCCCGTAACCAGCTCAACCACAGGATAGCGTATGCTGATAGCGGTATGGCAACTAGCGCATTTGCCACGCAACCAAAGGTAACTAATTATGGGGATGTTTTCAACTGCGCGAATGGCGTGACCGCACTGAGGGCAACTGGAATGCGGGGTAGAGAGTGTGAGCGCAGGCGCATCGGCTACCGTGCTCTGGTTTAACTCGGCGCACTGTATTTGCCAGTCGCGCATCATCATTTTAGGCAGTCGATAAATGACAACATTTAGAAAGCTCCCCACTAGGAGACCAATAATGCCACACGCGATGGTGAACCAGAGGGGATTGGTTTGCAGTAGGTTAATCATTATCCGCCGACCACCGCGCCCATTTTGAAAATAGGCAGATACAGTGCCACGACCATGCCGCCTATCAATGTACCCAAAACGACCATAATCACAGGCTCCATAAGGCTAGAAATACCCGCAACGGCATCATCTACTTCGGCTTCATAAAACCCGGCCACTTTATCCAGCATGGAATCGAGTGCGCCTGACTCTTCACCTATGGACACCATTTGTTGCACCATATTAGGAAACATTTTAGAGTTTTGCATGGCGATAGTAAGGCTGGTTCCTGTCGTAACCTCAGATTTTATTTTCATGGTGGCGTTGTAGAAAACGACATTGCCCGCCGCACCTGCGACCGAGTTGAGTGCCTCCACTAAGGGTACGCCAGCTGCGAACATGGTTGCCAGTGTACGTGTCCAGCGAGCAATGGCTGCTTTTTCTAAAATAATGCCAAAGACAGGCATTTTTAGCATGATTCTATCCATGGTTTCTTGCATTTTTCTTGAGCGTTTCCAAGTGTAAAAGAAAAACCAGAAACCGCCGCCTATAGAGCCAAAAATCAACCACCAGTAACTCACAAAAAAATCGGAAATGTTCATCAATATCAGTGTAGGCGCGGGTAAATCAGCACCAAAACTGCTAAATAAATCCTTAAATGCGGGCACTACAAATATCATGATAATGGCCGTAATCACAAATGCCACAATGACGATGGAAATGGGGTAAAACAGCGCGGATTTTATTTTACCTTTAATCGCAATTATTTTTTCTTGGTAGGTAGCCAATCTATCTAATACGCCATCTAAGATACCCGCTTGCTCACCTGCATCAACCAAATTGATATACAGCGTATTAAAGTAAAGCGGATGTTTGGCAAAAGATTTACTTAAGCTCGTGCCGCCTTCGATGTCTGTTTTTATATCAATAAGTAATTTTTGTACAGCGGGATTGGCGTGTCCTTTAGCAACAATATCAAAGGCTTGCAGTAGCGGCACACCTGCTTTCATCATGGTGGCGAGCTGACGAGTAAATAAGGCAACATCTTTGCCTGTTATTTTTTTGCTGCCTGCGAGATTACCTTTTTTCTTAATTTTTTTAACAGTAATGCCTTGGCGACGTAAAGTCGAACTGACAACAGCTTCACCACCTGCAATCATTTCACCTTTGACTTGTTTGCCGCTTTTATCGATCCCCTCCCAACTATAAGCAACATCTTTTTGTATGGTTTTTTTTGCGACAGCCATGCTGATTCTCCCGTGAAATTCTATTGTTGTGTTTGCTATGTTATTCGTTGGTCACTGATTCCACTTCTTCTAGCGAAGTTAATCCCATTTTTACTTTATTTAAGCCTGAACGGCGCAAGTCATTGACACCTTCGCGACGTGCTTGGTCAGCGATGTCGATAGCATTGCCGTTGTTCATAATAATACGACGCATTTCGTCGGTGATGGGCATGACTTGATAAATACCTAGCCGTCCTTTGTAGCCTGTATCTTTGCAAATTGGACAGCCTACTGCTCGATAAGGTTGCCAGCTGGCATTGATCTCGCTTTCGTCAAATCCTGCTTTGAGTAGTGCTGCTTTGGGTATATCGGCGGGCTGTTTGCATTGGCATAGCTTACGAGCTAAACGTTGCGCGGTAATCATGATGACGCTGGATGCGATATTAAAAGGAGCAATACCCATATTCATCAAACGGGTAAGTGTAGATGGCGCATCATTGGTGTGTAGCGTCGAGAGTACCATATGTCCTGTTTGCGCGGCTTTAATTGCGATTTCGGCTGTTTCTAAATCACGAATTTCGCCCACCATGATGACATCAGGATCTTGGCGTAAGAATGATTTTAAGGCAACGGAGAAAGTAAGTCCTGCTTTGTCGTTGACGTTGACTTGGTTTATACCTGGCAAGTTAATTTCAGCAGGGTCTTCGGCGGTGGCAATGTTGACCCCAGGCTGATTGAGGATGTTCAAGCAGGTATATAACGATACTGTTTTACCGCTACCTGTAGGTCCTGTCACTAGCACCATGCCGTAAGGGCGTTCAACGGCGTGGAGTAGCAAGTCTTTTTGGTGCGGCTCATAGCCTAATGCTTCTATCCCTAATGTTGCGCTAGTCGGATCGAGAATACGCATGACTATCTTTTCGCCATACAGTGTGGGCAAGGTGCTGACACGAAAGTCGATGGCGCGGTTTTTTGACAGCACTAATTTCATGCGACCATCTTGCGGTATGCGTTTTTCGGAAATATCGAGCTTGGAAATAACTTTGATGCGTGAGGCAAGTTTGTCTTTAATCGCTAACGGCGGTTGGGCGATTTCGCGCAATATGCCGTCTAAACGGTAGCGTATGCGATAGTATTTTTCGTAAGGCTCAAAATGTATATCGGATACGCCGTCGTTAATGGCATCTAGCAGTATTTTTTGTAGGTAGCGCACGATAGGCGCGTCATCTACTTCTTGTGCATCGTCAGCATTTTTATTGGCGAGTGTTTCATCGTCAGTAAAATCCAGCTCTATGTCACCATCATCACCAGCAAGGTTGGCAATGGTGTTGTTATTGCTTTCACTGATTTGGGTGATGAGTTTGCCTAGTTTATCGTCTTCAACGACGACCACATCCACCGTGAGTGAGGTTTGAAATTTAACTTCGTCTATGGCTTGCAGATTGGTTGGGTCGGACAGTGCAATAGCGACTTTGTTACCGCGTTGGTAGAGCGCGGCAACACGACGGGTTTGCATGAGCTTGCTGTCTAGCAATTTGTTGGGGATGCTTTCAGGATCAATGGCACTCAGGTCAAAATAAGGAAAGCCAAATTGTATTGCGGCAAATTCAGCTAATTTTGCGGGGGCTATTTTTTTGGTTTTGAGTAGCTGTGGAACGAAGTGTTCATTGGCACTTTTGGCTTCTTTCATCAGTGCTTCGGCTTCATCGTGAGTCAGCCATTGCTGACTAACCAAAGCGCGCGCAAGACCCGTGAGAATAATGTTGTTAGTATTGGCAGCCATAAATATAAGCAGTAAGTTAATTGAAGATAAGTTTAACTTAAATGATGCGCTGTGCGTGCTTTTTTGTAAAGCGGTGTGGGCTGTCGGTTGATAAGCGGCTAGGTTATGGGCATCTGCGGATAGATGCGAGCAGTTTTCACCGCGCGTTCCTGAATTTGTATGATTTCTATCGGATGCCCTGTTATTTTCAGGGTAATGCCAGGTTCAGGTATGTCTTCAAAATGTTCTAGTATTAGACCATTTAACGTTTTTGGACCTTGTTCTGGCAAGTCCAGATGCAGTTTGCGGTTGATGTGGCGTATGCTGGTGCTACCCTCGACTAGCCAGCTACCGTCTGCTTGGCGCACGCAATCTGATGTGACTAGCTGCGCCGCATTGCCGAGTTCGCCGATAATTTCTTCTAGTATATCTTCTAGCGTGATGAGGCCTTGTAATTCACCATATTCATCAACGATTAAGCCTAGTTTACGTTTGTTTTCTTGGAACTGGCGCAGTTGTGTAAATAACAAAGTGCCTGACGGAATAAAGTATGGGGTGTGCGTCTTGGCGAGAATAATGTCGGTATTGATAGTCTGATTCAGCAAGTCGCGGGTAATGTCGCGCAGGTGTAGCATTCCTATGATTTCATTGGGATGCTCATGGTATATAGGTAGGCGCGTATGGTGACTGCTAATGAGCTGTTTGGTAATGTTGGCAAGGTCGTCATCAAGTGCAATGGCTTCAATCTGGTTGCGTGGTGTCATCACGTCGTTCACAGTAATGTGCTCTAAATCCAGCAAGTTAATCAATATGCTTTTGTGCGTAGAGGGTAATAGCTTGCCAGATTCATATACCAGCGTTCTGAGTTCTTCTATGCCTAAAATGTGCTCAGATTCATTGTTGGGTTGTAGCCGCATTAGTTTTAATAATGCTTGTACAAATAAATTTACAAACCAGACGATAGGGTAAGCGAGGCTAAGTAGTGGGCGTAAGATAAAGCTGGCGGGTAAGGCGATTTTTTCGGGATAAGAAGCGCCTATAACTTTGGGCGTTACTTCGCTGAAAACCAAAATAGCAAAGGTGACCACTAAGGTGGCAATACCCAAAACCCATTCACTGTTGCCAAATAGCCTGATGGAAATAATGGTAACTAGGGTGGCAGAAGCCGCGTTAATGAGGTTGTTGCCTAGCAAGATAACGCCGAGCAGTTTATCAGTATTGGCTAAGAGTTGGGCTGTGCGCTTGGCATTGCGATTGCCTTTACTGGCTAAATGACGTAAGCGATAGCGGTTTAATGCCATCATGCTAGTTTCAGATGCAGAAAAAAAAGCTGATAGTGCCAATAAAATAAATAATACGACCAATAATATGGCGATAGGGGTATCGTTCAAGCTGGGGTGTTACGCGTATGTAGATGGGCTTAGTGTAGCGGTTGTTAGGTGATTGTCAAGCGGATAAAAGCGACGGCATGATGCCGTCGCAGTCGGGTTTATTTGCCCATGTGCGGTGATGATGAGTAACGTTCCATCATAGAGCGGTCTTTCCAGATTTTTTCATCTAATACAGCGGCTGGAATGTGAAATTGATTTTTGGTTTCAACAGCGATTTCTTTGACGATTTTAGTGACATCATCGTAGGCAATTTTATATAAGAAACCACCCTTGTCTGTCATACGCGCAATCATTGCGGTCTCAAACAGTTTGTAAACATAAATGTTTGCAGGGCGAATTTTGCCGTCAGTTGCACGCCAAGCGATGGTGTAGCGTGTGTTTTCTTTGAAATTGCTTTTATCCATTACCGCACTCCTAAAAATTTTGCAAAGCATTGTGCTTTGAGTAAATTAACTATTGACTATAGCACCTAAAACTTTAGCATGGAATGCAGATAGCGTAAACCATTTGCGATTAGCGTCATGCTTTAATTATATTTATAGGCCTATTAAAGATTATAGTTTGCATATTTTTACTTAGTTGGCGAAAATGCGAGACTCTGGTTATCAACCCACGTCATTTTTCATTATCAATTATGAACGCTATCGTTAAAATAGAAAATCACGACAATCAAGAAATCAAGTTCACTACTTGCTATATGTGCGCTTGTCGTTGCGGTATTAAAGTCACTTTAGAAGAAAATAAAGTGCGCTTTATACAAGGTAATCGTAATCATCCAACTAACCAAGGCGTATTGTGCGCTAAGGGTTCGGCGGGGATTATGAAACAATATTCAGCTGCTAAATTGCGCAAACCGTTAATGCGCAAGCCAGGCTCGGAGCGTGGCGCAGGCGAGTTTGTTGAAATTGAGTGGGATCAAGCATTGGATATGCTAACCGAGCGTTTGTCCCATATTCGTGCGACTAATCCTTCTAAATTGGCGTTTTTTACTGGGCGCGATCAAATGCAGGCGTTGACTGGTTTGTGGGCGCAACAGTTTGGTACGCCTAACTGGGCGGCGCACGGCGGGTTCTGCTCAGTTAATATGGCGGCGGCTGGTTTGTATTCTATTGGCTTCTCCTTCTGGGAGTTTGGCGCACCTGATTGGGATTATGCCAAGTACTTCATTATGTGGGGCGTGGCAGAAGATCATTCTTCCAACCCTATTAAAATTGGTCTGGAAAAATTAAAACGTCACGGTGGTAAATTTGTTTCAGTCAATCCTGTGCGTACAGGCTATTCAGCGATTGCTGATGAATGGATACCGATTAAGCCTGGTATGGATGGCTTGTTGGCGTTGTCGGTGGTGCATGTGTTGTTGTCGCGTGAGTTGTTCGATTGGGAGTTCCTGATTCGTTATACCAACTCAGCTTGGCTGGTGGTGGATACACCGGGACAAAAAGGTCACGGCTTGTTCCTGCGTGATGAGCAAGGCAACCCGCTAATCTGGGATATGGAAAAATCAGCATTTGTGAATGCCTTGGCTAAAGACATTACGCCAGCATTGTTCGGTGATTTTGTCGCGCCTGATGGTCGCCCTGTGCGCACCGTGATGACGTTGACTGCAGAACGTTATTTGGATGAGCGTTACGCGCCTGAAAACGTCGCGCAAGAATGCGGTGTGACGGCGGAAACCATTACCCGCATGGCGTTAGAAATGGCGCATGTGGCGTTCAAGGAAACGGTAGAGCTGGATATTAAATGGACGGATAGCTGGGGGCGTGAGCACGATAAAGTGATAGGTCGCCCTGTGGCAATGTACGCTATGCGTGGTATCGCGGCGCACTCCAATGGTTTCCATGCCTGCCGTGCAGTGCATTTGATACAAATCATGCTGGGCGCGTTAGATGGTCCAGGTAACTTCCGTGCGCGTGCACCGTATCCTAAGCCAATACCGCCGCACCAGTTGCCTGAAAATAATATCGACATTATTAACGCGCCGAATACGCCGCTGTCGAAAACGCCATTGGGTTTCCCGATGCGTCCTGAAGATTTGGTAATCGATAAGCAGGGTAATCCATTGCGGATAGACAAGGCTTATTCATGGGAAATCCCTATCGCGTCACATGGTTTGATGCATATGGTGATTACCAACGCGACTAATCATGACCCGTACCCTATCGATACTTTATTGCTGTTCATGGCTAACATGGCGTGGAATTCAACCATGAATACCAAGAATGTGCAGGATATGTTGCGTGAAAAAGATCCTGCGCAACCTGATCAGCACAAAATTCCATTCCTAGTGGTGGTGGATGCGTTCCACTCGGAAATGGTCAACTTTGCTGATTTAGTGTTGCCAGATACGACTTATTTAGAGCGTTACGATACGATTTCTTTGTTGGACAGACCTATTTCAGAGCCAGATGCGGCGGCGGATGCGATTCGTTACCCATTGCTGAAGGCAGATCGGGATGTGCGTCCTTGGCAAGAAGTGTTGGTGGAATTAGCTAGTCGCATGAAATTCCCTGCGTTTACCCAAGCCGATGGGTCGCGGAAATTCAAAGACTATCCAGACTTTATCGTCAATTATGAGCGCGCACCAGGCATAGGTTTCCTTGCCGGCTGGCGTGGTAAAAATGGCGAAAAATCACTCAAAGGTGAACCTAATCCTAAACAGTGGGAAAAGTACATCGAGAACGAATCTTTCTTTGCGCATCATTGGCCTGATAATCAGAAATATAACCGCTTTGCGAATAAAGATTATTTGGATGTTGCGGCCGATGTCGGTTTCGTAGGTAAATCTGAGCCGATTACCATGCAGATTTATTCTGAGCCGTTGCAAAAATTCCGCTTGGCAGGGCAAGGCTTGTATGATGGTCCGCAACCGACTAATCCAGTCGATCGTGAACGTTTGGCGACTTATTTCGACCCGCTACCGATGTGGTATAAACCGCTGGAACAGCAACGTGTTGATGAGCATGAATATCCGTTCTTTGCGCTCACGCAGCGTCCAATGTTGATGTATCACTCATGGGATTCGCAAAACGTATGGTTGCGTCAGATTTTGGCGCAAAACTACATGTATATGAATCGCGGTCAGGCTGAACGCATGAATCTAAAAGATTTTGACTGGATATGGGTAGAGTCGCATAACGGTAAAATACGTTGCCAGATGCGCACCATGGAAGGTACGCAAGAGAATACAGTATGGACCTGGAACGCGATTGGTAAGCAGGGCGGTGCATGGGGCTTGAAACCAGAAGCGTCTGAAGCGAAAAATGGCTTCCTGCTCAACCATCTGATTTCTGAATTGTTGCCAGCTAAAAAAGGTGAGCGTCGTATTACTAACTCTGACCCTGTGACGGGGCAGGCGGCGTGGTTCGACTTGCGAGTGAAAATTACCAAGGCGGCCGAAGGCGAAACAGGTAGCTGGCCAGAGTTCCCAGCGATTAAACCATTACCGTGGGATGATGGTGAGCGTCCAGATACGTTGCGCTATAGTTCGCGTCCTGAAGATAACAAGTAACCCTAAGTTTTAGGAAGATATAAATGAGATTAGGTTTGGTCATTGATTTAGACGTATGCGTGGGTTGTCATGCGTGTGCGATTGCTTGTAAAGAATGGAATGCGTCAGGCACAACTGCGCCGTTGACGGATTATCAGCCTTACGGCGCGCAGCCATCGGGTGTTTGGTTTAATCGTATTCGTAGTTATGAAGTGGGTGATTATCCCAACAATAAAACGATTAACTTTCCCATGTCGTGCATGCACTGTGAAGATGCCGATTGCGTAACCGTGTGTCCAACAGGTGCGTCGTATAAACGCGCCGAAGACGGTATTGTGCTGGTAGATCAAACTAAGTGTATGGGCTGTAATTACTGCTCATGGGCGTGCCCTTACGGTGCGCGTGAGCTGGATCGCGAGTCGGGTACGATGAAAAAGTGTACGCTGTGTGTCGATCGTATTTACGATACATTCATGCCTGTAGAGGAGCGCCAGCCAGCGTGCGTACTCACGTGCCCCGCACATGCACGCATGTTTGGTGATATGGACGATGCTAATTCAGCGGTAAGCGTGGTTATCCGTGAGCGTGGTGGTTACCAGTTGATGCCTGAGTTGGGCTATAACCCAACCAATCACTACTTGCCTGTGCGTAAAGCAGTGCCTATTGCTACTGAAAACTTGGGTAAGCAAGGTTTCAAAGACCGATTAAAAGGCATTGTGAATAAAGTTGTTAAGCGTTAATTCATGTTTCGTATGTCATTTTTAATACTGGAGTAAATAATGCATCCTGCATTTTCCGTGATTTTTTTTACTGTTAGCTCAGGCGCAGGTTTTGGCTTGTTTGCCTTGTTGGTATTGGCTGATTTGCTTGGCTTGGGCGGCGGCTTATCTACTGAGCAAAAGCTAACAGCTGGTAGTTTGGCATTGTTTTTAGTGGCGGCAGGATTGTCTTCATCTGTTTTTCATTTGGCTAACCCTAAAAATGCTTGGCGTGCGTTCAGTCGTTATAAAACATCTTGGCTGTCACGCGAAGGCGTATTCGCAGTGGTTTTTTTCCCGTTCGCAATGGCGTATTTGGGTTTGACCTGGTTGGATATGGCGCAATTGAAATGGTTGGAAGTCACCGTAGGTGTGTTGGCGGCAGTGTTGGCTTGGATAACGATATTCAGCACGGGCATGATTTATGGTTGCCTGAAAACAATACGTCAGTGGAATTCGCCTTTGGTTCCTGCTAATTACTTGGCTTTGGGGCATTTTACGGGTGCGCTACTGCTATTGTTAGTGGCAAGTCGTGGTGCGGTGGATTTGAACGGTTATGTGACTTTGACTGCAGGTTTGTTAGTGGCGGCGGCGGCACTAAAAGCCATCTATTATTTCTGGATTAGTACCCCAGGTGCAACATCGACCATCAAAACGGCCACAGGATTTACGCGTGGTACGGTGCGGTTGTTGGATACTGGACATACACATGGCACATTCTTGACCGAAGAGTTCGGTTTCAAAATTGCGCGTCAATATGCGATAGTATTAAAGGTTTTTGTATTTGTTGCTGGTTTTGTTGTGCCTGCCGTACTGTTGTTGACAGGAAAAGCTGATGGTGCGGCACTGTATGCCGCAGTAATGTTGGCTGTGTTGGGTATCGTTGCTGAACGTTGGTTGTTTTTTGCAGAAGCGCGGCATGTGGTTAATTTATACCACGGTGCGCAACATACTTAAAAAAGCAATAAAACTATTTGCTTCAATAGCGCATTTTGGTATATTAGTGAACTTTAATAAATTTGAGGCAGTTATGTACGGATTTAAGGAAATTGATGTGCAAGGTTTAGAGGCGTTAATCGCCAATTCTGGTTGCATGTTGATTGATGTGCGTACTGATGCTGAGGTTAGTCGTGGTGCCATTGCTGGGGCGGTGCATTTGCCGTTGCATTTGTTACCATTGAAGGCGCAGGACTTGCCGACTGACAAACCAGTTGTTTTTTATTGTCAGTCTGGTGGTCGTTCAGCGCAGGCATCTGCGTTTGCAGCATCTAAAGGCTTGGCTGAAGTATATAATTTACAAGGCGGCGTAATGGGTTGGATACGATCAGGTAAACCATTGTCGTCAATATGATTTTTGTGTGTTGTTATTTTAAATCTGAAGGAGATAGTAATGAATTTTGATAAAGAATTAGATGCAAAAGGTTTGAACTGCCCATTGCCAATTTTGCGTTGCAAAAAAAGTTTGGCTGAATTAACCACAGGTCAAATATTGAAAATCGTTGCGACTGACCCAGGCGCAATCAAAGATTTTGAAGCGTTTGCTAAACAAACTGGCAATGAATTATTGTCATCAGCGCAAAATGGTAGCGAATTCACCTTCTTCATGAAAAAGAAGTAATATAACTAAATCTACTAAGCTGTTAGCTTGGTAAATGTTAAATGCACGAGGGGTTGACATGGAACAGAAAAAACTTGCAATTATAGCAACCAAAGGCACGCTAGACTGGGCGTACCCACCATTTATCTTGGCATCTACTGCTGCGGCACTAGATTACGCCGTGGAGATTTTCTTCACATTCTATGGCTTGCAGTTGGTTCGCAAGGACTTATCTGTGTTAAAAGTCAGCCCCTTGGGTAATCCTGGTATGCCTATGAAAATGCCATTTGGTCCTAAATGGTTTCGTGGTATTAACTGGAATGTACCTAATGCGATTCAAGCATTGGTGCCAGGCTACGAAAGCCTTGCCACCGTGCTGATGAAAAAAACCATTGCTAACAACGGTGTTGCAACGGTTGCCGATTTACGCATGATGTGCCAAGAAGCGGATGTTAAATTCTTAGCTTGCCAAATGACAGTGGAGTTGTTTGGTTTTGAGCATAGCGATTTCATTGACGGTATCGACTACGTTGGCGCGGCATCGTTCTTTGCCTTTGCTGGTGATTCGGATATTTGTCTATACCTGTAATTTTAAGATAGATGGGTCGGCGACAAAATCGCTGACCTGCTATCGCAACGGCTAGGTAATCAGCCATGCCGCCTAATCGCCTTTAGTGAATTCTAAACGGTGTCCAAATTTTAGTTGATTGAGATAGCATATTAGTTTATCTTGATATTTGTTTAGTCTGAGCTATAAGTATAGTTCGGGTTTTATTTTATAGTGGCACGATAAATCGAGAGGTGCATAATGGCAACTTACGCTGAAATGCGCGAAATTTATGACGACATACGTAACGATTTTCGCTACGATCATGAATTAAATGGGTGTTTGAATTGTGGTATCTGTACTGCAACATGCCCATCAGCGCAGTTTTATGATTACAGCCCACGTGAAATTGTTCAATTGCTATGGACAGAAAACGTAGAGCAAATTTATGACGCAATGCAAGAAAAAATTTGGGCCTGTGCTCAATGTATGACTTGTGCCGCGCGCTGTCCGTTCAAAAACTCACCAGGTGGTTTGGTGATGATTATGCGCGAAGTTTCCATTAAGCATGGTATGCAGTCTGCTAAAGACGTGCTCCGTCCTTTCGGTCGTGTGATGTTGAAATTGATTACCACTGGTAACCAATTGTCGCCAGACATGATACAGCCAGATCACTTCCCTGACTGGGGTCCTAACATACAAAAAGTTGAGGGTGATCTCAAAACTTTACGTAAAGCAATTCCAGTACGCACTTTGCAAACCACCGATACAGCTTGGGAAGTTTCCTTGAAAACTTCTGTAGAGATGTACACCATTTGGGAAATGACAGGCGTATTGAGTTCATTGGAAGCAATGGATGAAAACTTATTTGACGTTATCGAAGATTTTATCGACGAAAAACGTGAAGAGTACGAAGAGTGGTTGGAAGAGCAAGAAGAAGACTGAGTTTTGTCAATTCTGTAATTTAATTTATCAGGAGATTTGCCATGAGTACGATAGGCAGTGAAAATGAAGGAATTGCTGGACACGGTTCGTTTTTCCAGCAAACCAATTTGTCGGGCGCAGAAGCCGCTACGGCAACTGAATGGGTGCGCAAGCACGTAGATAAGCGTACCGTCGATTTGGGCGAACGCATGGATGACATTCGTGATCATATGTGGGAGCTGGAGAAAGACGGTCAGATTATTGTTCATCGTATTACTGATGATCATAAACCTGTAGAAGTGAACACACTGTTTGGCTGGGCTAAAAAAATCCCTACCACGCAACTGTGGCATCATAAGTCATGCGGTCAGTGCGGCAATATCCCTGGCTACCCGACTTCAATTTTGTGGTTTATGAACAACTTCGGTTATGTGCCAGGTAAAGATTACTTGGACGAAACTGATCAAACTTCATGTACCGCTTGGAACTATCATGGTTCTGGTATTGGTAACGTAGAGTCATTGGCTGCTGTGTTTATGCGTAATTTCCATCAAGCGTATATTTCAGGTAAGCAACATGGCTTTGAAGCTGGTCACTTTTTCCCCTTGGTGCATTGCGGTACTTCTTTCGGTAACTACAAAGAGATCCGTAAGTATTTGGTTGAATCAGCTGAATTGCGTGAGCGTGTTACCAAGATTTTGGGTAAATTAGGTCGCTTGGTTGACGGTAAACTGGTTATTCCTGAAGAAATCATACATTACTCTGAATGGGTACACGTCGTGCGTAACCGCATTGCATCAGAAATGCAAACTGTCGATGTGTCTAACATTCGCGTTACCATGCACGCCGCTTGCCATTACTACAAGATGGTTCACGAAGATGCTATTTATGATCCAGATGTCTTGGGTGGTAACCGTACCGCTGTAGGTAGCTCTGTTGCTTTGGCACTGGGTGCGCAGTTGATTGATTACTCTACTTGGTATGACTGCTGTGGTTTCGGTTTCCGTCACATCATTTCCGAGCGTGAATTTACTCGCTCATTCACTATGGATCGCAAAATCCGTGTAGTGCGTGAAGAAGCTAATGCAGACGTAATGTTGGGTATTGATACTGGCTGTATTACCACCATGGATAAAAACCAGTGGATAGGTAAAGCGCACGATAATGACTTCTCAGTACCTATCATGGCTGATATTCAGTTCGCTGCGTTGGCTTGCGGTGCAGATCCATTCAAAATAGTACAATTGCAATGGCACGCTTCCCCGTGTGAAGATTTAGTAGAAAAAATGGGTGTTTCTTGGACTGAAGCCAAAAAAACATTTGAAGCCTATTTGAAAGAAGTTGAGGCAGGTAACATTGAGTACTTGTATAACCCTGAGTTGGCATTAGGAGGCCGTCAATAAATGTCTGATACCGTATTAGTAGTGGGCGCAGGCCCAACAGGTTTGTCCGCAGCAGCAGGCGTGGCATCTATTGGTAAAAAAGTAATTTTGGTAGAAAAAGAATCCGTTTTAGGCGGTGCGCCAATTTTATCTGGTTACGCAAAATTAGTACCGTCCGGCGAGTGGGCTAAAGACGCAATTGGCCGTATGGTTAAGCGCGTTGAAGACAATCCTAACGTCACCATACACAAATCCACTAAAGTAGTTAAAGTGGATGGTGAGGCTGGTAATTTCACTGTGACTTTGTCAAATGGTCAAACAGCGAACGTGGGTAGCATCATCTTGGGTACAGGTTTCACCCATTTTGACTCTATCAACAAGCCTGAGTGGGGTTTTGGTACGTATGAAGACGTATTGACGACTACACAAATGGAACAAATGGTCGGTACAGGTAAAATCACATGCCCATCTAATGGTCGTGTGCCTGAACGTGTTGCTATTTTGTTGTGCGTAGGTTCGCGTGACCGTCAAATTGGTCGTGAATGGTGCTCTAAAATTTGCTGTACTGTTTCTACCAACCTAGCGATGGAAATTAAAGAAATCTCGCCAACAACTGAAGTATTTATCTACTACATGGATATTCGTACTTTCGGTTTGTACGAAGATAAATTCTACTGGAAATCACAAGAAGAATTTAAGACTAAATTCGTTAAAGCGCGTATCGCTGAAGTAACAAAATCAGCCGATGGTCGCTTGTTGGTTAAAGGTGAAGATACTTTAGTTAAACGTCCTATCGTTATCCCTATGGATATCGTTGTTCATGCTATTGGTATGGATCCTAGCGAAGAAAACCCAGAGTTGTCTAAAGTCTTTGGTATTGGCTTAGAAAAGCATGGTTTCGTTGATAAAGGCGAACAATATACCAGTTCATTTAGCAGTACTCGTCGCGGTATTTACGTGGGCGGTGCAGCACTAGGTCCTGAAGATATTGATACCAGTATTTCTCATGGTTTGGCAATGGCGATGCGCGCTGTGGGTGACATGAATGCTGTGGTTCAAAAAGCAGCCTAATCAAGTAGCGCTTGAGAGCGAGGCGGATGTAATTGTTCCTGCTGAGTTTTCATTACCGCTCGATGCTCGTCAATTTCAGCAAAAATTTTCTGTATTGCAAAAAAATGCAGAAGAAGATGCTGGAATTGAAGTGTTTTTAGCAAGTTTACAAGCGAAGCATCACCTGTTTTCAAATTTGTTGGCTGAAGATAAGCTGGCAGATCTAACGATGGAAGGTGTGGAGGCATTATTGGAGACGGTTTTCTCAGCGCGTCGTCGCGTCTATCCTGCGTTTGAGCAGTTAGGGGTGGAGGCGGTGGTGTCGCAAGTGAGGAATCTGTTGTACGGTAAGTCCGCGCTGGTTGACAGGCTGGAGCAGTTTTCTGAGGTTGTTGTCGGCGATGAAAATGCTGACAAAGAAACACGCAAAGCTGTGGCTAAAAACAAACGAGCGGCATTTGATTTTGGTGCTGAATTACTGCATTTTAATAATCCGATTAAATACCCATTGATGACTCGATGGGTGTGGGATCAAAATACAGTGAGTGGTGCGCTAAGAGAGTTTATTCGTGGTAACGATGCTTTGCCAGATGTGCCGCTGGGCAATAGTCCAGAGATGTTTGAAGGTGCAAGAACATGGTTAGCAACACAACTCGCAGAACAAGGTTTATATAAAGATGTGCATTTTTGGGTGGATTTGGTGCAGGCGCAAGCGTATGCCGAATACTTCCGCTCTATGGCCGAAGGCATGTTAAGTGCTGATTTTGGTCGGGCAAGCGGTCCTAGTGATCACATTAAAAAATTCTTGGGTATCGACAGTCCTGCCAAAGTAGGTTTGTCGCGAGTGCGGCGTGAAGCCATCGTTGATTAAGTTCAGCGGATAAACAAAATAGCCAGCTTAGATAGCGCAATAGACAGATTTTAGGAGAAGATTAAATGGCAATTCATGAAAAAACGCTGATTGACCCTAGTCGATTAGTCACTAGTGATACGCTGGTGGTGGATGGTGTCGATGTTTCAGGTCACTGGAATACGATGATACTGCCACGTACTTTGAAAGAGTACGATGATGGGTTTGAAGCGCATATTAAAGAGTATGCAGGTGCTGAAAACGTACACCGTTGCTGGCAATGTGGTTCATGCACAAACTCATGCACCATGTACGCACAAAACACCGACTTTAACCCACGTTATTGGATTTACTTAACGCGTTTGGGCTTAAAAGACGAAATCTTGAAAGATAAAGACATTATTTGGCAGTGTGTTTCGTGCAATAAATGCACCAACATCTGCCCTAAAGATGTTCGTCCAGAAGGCGTGATGAAAGCGTTGGCGCACTGGATAGAAGCTGAAGGTTATGGCGAAAAATCCAATTCAACAATTTTCGATGAAGAATTCACGCGTCAGTGTATCTCACGTGGTCGTATCGAAGATTCTGAAGTGATGATGAATTTCTATAAAGGCACCAATCAAGACATTAAAGAAATGGCATTAAATGGCTGGTTAGGTATTTTTGTTGCACGTATGAACAAATGG
This sequence comes from Sulfuriferula sp., assembly GCA_013140765.1. GTDB lineage: Bacteria > Pseudomonadota > Gammaproteobacteria > Burkholderiales > Sulfuriferulaceae > Sulfuriferula. The sequence goes on along the minus strand of JABFSE010000004.1, from coordinate 138,321 downwards.
ACAGAGTTGCGTAATGGCAATATCTGGAAGTTCATTACACGCACCCCTATCATGCACTCATTGCATATGGGTTACTCCATGTTCTTCAAGCCTAAAACCAAATCTTGGGGTCATACGGGCGAAGTGTTGAGTCAATATGTTAAAGAACAAAAGGAGTTAGCGCATGGCTAAGGTTGCATATTATCCAGGTTGTGCCTTAGAAGGTTCTGGTGGTCCTTACGATCGTTCTACGCGTGCTTTGGTTAAGAGCCTGGGCATGGAAATGGAAACCGTACATGACTGGAACTGCTGTGGCGCGATGGAAGTTAAAAACGTCCATCCTATGTTGCAAACCTACATGTCAGCACGCGTAATGGCGATTGCAGGTGAGCAAATGGGTTTTGATACCGTTATGGCGCCATGTAACGGTTGCTACCACAACTTGAAAAAAGCAGAGTACGAATTAGCGACTTCGCCCGAATCTTTGGATACATTACAAGGTTTAGCTAAGAAGTCAGATGATCCTGTTTATAAAGGCGATGTACGCACAGTGCATTTACTTGAATGGCTAATGGAAGATTTGGGTGCTGACGGTATTAAGCAAAAAATCTCTAAGAGCCTGAACGGTATTAAAGTAGCTAACTACTATGGTTGTATGTACACCCGTCCACGTCAGATTTTCCCAGAAAAAGACCAAGGTCCAGGTAGCGAATCTAGCTACAAACCTCATTTTATGGATGATTTGTTAGGTGCGGCGGGGGCGGTCAACGTTGATTTCCCATTGAAAACAGCTTGTTGTGGCGGTGCGCATACTTTATCTGATGCGGATACTTCTACGCAATTAGTGTTGAACATCATCCAAGCGGCTGAAGATGCAGGTGCTGAAGTCATTGCAACTGAGTGCCCAACTTGCCATTCAGGTTTGGAAATGCACCAGGTTCGTGCTGAAACTGAGTTTGGTATCAAAACCAATGTGAAAATTTTGTATTTTACACAGTTGTTGGGTTTGGCTATGGGGTTATCAGCACGTAAGCTAGGTGTGCATGAGAACGTCAGCGATTCGCTGGATTTCTTACACGCCAAAGGTGTGGTTTAATCAAGTAGTTGTGAGGGTTGTGCAGTGCTTGCGCAACCCTCAATCTATAGTGCGTGTACAAGTTACGCGCAAATATCAAACACACAGAAAATAAAAAACTATGGAATGTAACGGTTGCGAATTTCGCCCTGAGTTATATTATGATGATCAATACCAAATATGGGCACGTCGAGAAGAGGACGGCACATTAACCATCGGTATGACAGACATTTCACAAACTGTAGCAGGTAAAATTCTGCATGTGCGCGTTAGACGACCAGGCACGTTGCGACCCATAGGCAAGCCTGTTGCAACAATAGAAAGTGGTAAATGGGCAGGCCCTGTACCTAACGTATTTGATTGCGTCATTGAAGATGCTAATCATGATGTGTTGGATGACCCTAATTTATTAAATATAGAGCCCTACGAAGCATGGATAGCCAGAGTGCGTCCATCAGGTAGCGTAGATGAGGCCTTATCCGTCTTGGTGACAGGTGATGCGGCGCAAGCAGGTTACTGTGAGCGCACTCGCAGAGAAGATATTCATTGCGAACGGGGTGCACGATAATGGCTGATCATCACTATTTAGATAATGAAGAAAAGTCCGTCGTTATCATTATGACCAGTGGGCCATCAACGGCACATCGTTGCGCCACACCGTTTTACATAGGGGCGATATTGGCTTCTATGGAAGCGGATGTCAGTATATTTTTTACCATGGAAGCCGTTAAATTGGCGCAAAAAGGCGTGGCAGAGCAGTTGTCTGCTATGGAAGGTGGCAAAACCATCATCGAATTTATTCGTGATGCTAAAGCAGCGGGTGTAAAATTATACCTGTGTAAACCCGCAATGCCTGGTTACAAATTAGTTGAATCGGATATAATCGAGGAAATCGATGAAATTGCTAATGCAAGCAAAATGGCCGATTTGATTTTAGCATCTGACAAATCTATGTTTTTTTGATTTGTAAATTTTCGCATTGTTGCGGATACTATTTGTGGTTAAAAATGACACAAATGATTTATTTAGTTGAGAACTTTTGAGGAGAAATAAATATGGCAACAGTACGCGGTTGTAACGTTCCTGATGACTTGTACTACAACGTTGACAATAACGTTTGGGCACGTCGTGAAGCAGATGGTACATTGACAGTAGGCATGACAGCTTACGCATGTTCATTGGCAGGCGAAATTGTTTCTTACACGCCTAAAAAAGCGGGTAAAGAAATCGAACAAAACAAATCTGTTTCTACCGTAGAATCAGGTAAATGGGTAGGCCCAGTTAAAGCACCTGTAACGGGTGAAATTTTAGCTATCAACCCAGACGTAGCGGCTAAACCAGGTACTATCAACGCTGATCCATATGGTAGCGGTTGGTTGGTTAAAATGAAGCCTACTGACTGGGATGGTCAATCAGGTGCGTTAATCACTGGCGGTGCTGTTGCTACTGCTTTTGAAACAAAAATGAACGCAGACGGCTTCGGCGGTTGCTAATCATTTAAGTTGCATTGTTGTGACAACAGGGGCGTATATCGCCCCTGTTGTATTCTTAAGACTATAAAACCATGCTTAATCTATGGTTTAAGGTGAAGTATGAGTGATTGGCTAGATATTGTTGGGCGTGTTGAACCTTTAGATGGCATAGAGTTAGATGCCGCACTGGTGAGCGAAATGCAAACTAAGTTTCATAGTTTGCAGGGTGAACGTGTGGGGAGAGTAAATTTTTATACGCCTACGTTCAAAGCATTTGCCAGCTCAGAAATTACGGGCTGTGGTAAAAGTGCATGGCCAGCGGTGTCAATCACAGGCGGTGACTGCAAATTACAATGTGATCATTGTAAAGCGAAAATTTTAGAGCCTATGATAGGTGCTCGCACGCCTGAGGATTTATGGCGTGTTGTCAATGAGCAAATTAACGGCGGTGCACAAGGTATGTTGTTGACGGGTGGTTCTAACCACCGCAACGAAGTTGAATATGATGATTATTATTCAACCATACGCCGTATTAAGGATACTTTTCCCGATTTCAAAATAGCCATGCACACCGCGCTAGTCGATATGGACATAGCGCGACGCATGGAAGATAGCGGTATTGATGCTGCGATGATGGACGTAATCGGCTCGCAAGACACCATTACCCAAGTTTATCATTTGCGCCGTACTGTGGATGACTTTGAAAAAACCTTGGAATACTTGGTTTCCACCAAATTAAAAGTCGTTCCGCATATCGTTTTAGGCTTGCATTATGGGCACTTGCTTGGCGAATGGAATGCTTTGGAAATTATCCAGCGTCACAAGCCACAAGCTGTGGTATTGGTGGTGGTCATGCCATTTTACGCACCAGAAAATCGTCCATTTGTTACGCCTGACAGTAAAGAAGTCGGTCGATTCTTTATGGATGCGCGTGCGGCATTGCCTGATGTGCCTTTATTGTTGGGTTGTGCGCGGCCACCAGGTCGGGTCAAGGTGGAAATAGACAGCTATGCGGTCATGGCGGGCTTGAATGGTTTAGCGCATCCGTCTGACGGCATGGTTGAGCTGGCCGTGCGTCTGGAGCGTGATGTGCGCGTCACGCCTGCTTGTTGCTCTATCGCGATAGGCGATGAAGTCATGGCGATAGAAACTGAAGACGCAGGCTTGCAAGTCGATGTGCAAAAAGTGATTGAGCATGAGCGCACTAAGCGTCCAGCTTTTACATCAGCTGGGTTGGCGGGTATTAAAGTGGTCACCGCTGGTGAGCCTGTATCTGCTGGTGGATGTTGCGGTTAAATGACAATACAGCAACAAACTTGGCGGTTGTTGGATACGGGCACGCAAGCGGCGGCGCAAAACATTGCGTTGAACCGCGCGTTGTTAGACGCTCGTCAAGCACAGCAATCGCCTAATACCTTGCGTTTTTTGGGCTTTGAGCCGTGCGCTTTGTTGGGCTTTCACCAAAGTGCGGCGCAAGAGCTGAATCTTGATTATTGCGCTGAGCATGGCGTTGCCATACAGCGACGTATCACGGGTGGTGGTGCGATTTATTTTGATACCACGCAATTAGGCTGGGAGCTGTATCTAGATAAGCAAACGTTAGGCACGGCCGATATGACCGCTATTTCACGGCGTATTTGCACCGCTGTGGCGCGGGGTATTTCTAGCTTGGGGGTTAATGCCGAGTTTCGTCCGCGTAATGATATTGAAGTCGATGGACGTAAAATATCGGGTACGGGTGGCGCGTTTGATGGTGACGCACTGATGTATCAAGGTACGTTGCTGATTGCCTTTGATGTGGAAAAGATGCTGCGGGTATTGAATATCCCCGCAGAAAAATTATCCGACAAAGCCATCTCGTCCGCACGTGAGCGTGTTACTAATTTGGAAACTTTGCTAGGGCGCATTCCTGAGCGGAGTGAGGTAATCGCGGCGATTCAAGCCGCCATTGCTCATGAATTTAACGTCAGTTTCGCTGTGGGTGAACTGAACACGGTAGAGCAGGCACTATATCAGACTGCTTTGGCAGAAATCGACCACCCAGAGTGGGTAGGCATGATAGATTTGCCCGCCAGTGATAGACCGACATTAACCGCTGTGCAAAAATTCACAGGTGGTTTATTGCGCGTTAATGTGGCTTACGACCAAGTCAAGCAGCGCGTTAAACAAGTGTGGTTTAGTGGCGATGTGTTCATTAGCCCGCGCCGCACATTAATTGATTTAGAAGCCGCGTTACGTGATAGTCATGTTGATAATTTAGACGGCATCGTGCGTGATTTTTTTGCCTCGCGTCAAGTCGATATGTTGACGTTAACGCCAGCCGATATTTTAGGGCTGATTAAAATGGCAATACAGCCTGTTGAGGTCGTAGCATGAAACAAATTGATTTATTAGTCATAGGTTTAGGTCCTGCAGGTGCTGCGGCGGCGATGATAGCCGCGCAAGGGGGCTTGAGCGTGATAGGCGTAGATCGCCGTCAAGAAATCGGCATTCCCGTGCAATGTGCGGAATTCATTCCCTTGCCTATGGGTAAATATGCCAAGCCCGATGGCGTGCTATATCAACACATTAAAGGCATGAAGAGCTTTCTGCCGTCAGGCGCAGTGGCTGAAACAGAGTTTCCAGGTTTAATGATTAACCGCGCCGCATTTGATCAGGCTATTGCCGCGCAAGCGCGTGAGCAAGGGGCGGATTTGTGGCTCAATAGTCGCCTAGTGTCGTTGGATGCCACACAACAGCAGGCTACGATATTGACGGCAACGGGCGAAATCAGCATCAGCTATCAATTGCTTATTGCCGCTGATGGTCCGCATTCACCTGTCGCCCAAGCCTTAGGTTTGCCAGAGATGGAAGTGGTAAGTACGCGCCAATATACCGTACCACTTAAACGCGAATATGTGGATACTGATATTTGGTTATCTGCGGATTATCCAGGTGGCTATGCTTGGTTGTTCCCCAAGGGTGAGTGGGCGAATTTAGGGCTGGGATTAGATAAACGCTTTACCGCTGATATGAAAAAGCCGCTGGATGAACTGCATCAGCAACTCGTTGCGCAGGGCTTGGTGGGTGAACAAATTACCCATCGCACGGGTGGGGCAATTCCCGTGGGTGGTTTGCGTGAGCAATTGGTTGTCGGTAACATATTATTTACAGGTGATGCCGCAGGATTGACGCATCCTATTACAGGGGCTGGTATTGCCGCCGCTGTGATTTCTGGTGAACGCGCAGGTGAAGCGGCATTGGCGCATTTGCAAGCGCATGACAAAAACGCCTTAGCTGATTTTGAAGAAGATATTCGTGATCAATTTGAAGTAGCAGTAAGTCGCGCAGTGGCGCGGCGTAAATGGTTAGACACGCAGTGGCTAACCGACTCAGCACAAACCGATGGCTTACATCGCAAAAGCTGGATAGCTTTCCCCGATTATTTCGTATCATAACCAAAGTGAAACGCTTGATTTAATCAGGCGAAACGCTTAATTTAAGGAGAGACGCATGAGCGCAGTCTTAGATACACCTCAAGTTGTACAATTTTACCGTCCAGATTATCACGTTAAAACGCCAGAAATGCGTTCGCCAGAATACGTACAGATGAGTACAGCGGCGGCGATTACGCTCGGCTTAGTGCCAGGTAATATGCACCGCACTGCGTGTACTAATTGCTTGAATTTGCTGGTTACTTATCCTGAAGGTTGTCGTGCAAACTGCACCTATTGCGGTTTGGCGCGTCACCGTGAAGAAACCCGTGATTACGCAGACCGTAACTTCATCCGCGTAGAATGGCCAACCGCACGTTTTGATGATGTGATTGACCGCGTTAAAAAAGGCAATGACAAAGGTCAGTTCCAGCGCATGTGTATCTCTATGATTACGCATCCTAACTCTGATTCAGATACATTTATTCTGTTGGATAAATGGATGAAAGAATTGGCGCACATTCCAGTTTCTATATTGTCTAACCCAACTACTATGGAAAAAGAAGATTTAATCCGCCTTAAACAAATGGGCGCAGATATCTTCACGGTGGCTTTGGATGCGGTTACGCCTGCTATATTTGAGCGCACACGCGGCAAAACAGTGGATAGCCCGCACAGGTTTGAAAAATACTGGCAAGCTATAGAATGGGCTGCTGACGTATTTGGTCCTGAAAAATTCGGTGCTCACTTAATCTGTGGTATGGGTGAAACTGAGCAAGAAATCCTCGAAGTTTGCCAAAAAATCAAAGATATGGGTGGTCATAACCATATGTTCGCCTTCTTCCCAGAACAAGGCTCAATGATGGAAGACTGGCCAGCTTGTGATCGCGGTCAATGGCGTCGTGTGCAGTTGGCGCGTTTCATCATCGACTACGCAGGTGGTCATGTCAGCAAGATGGTGTTTGATGCCGAAGGTAAAGTGATAGATTTTGGTATGGTTGAAGACGAATTGGCTGAATTATTGAATTCAGGTAAACCATTCCAGACCTCAGGTTGCCCAGGTAAAGACGACGAAGAAGTCTCCGCTTGCAACCGCCCATATGGTGATTCTAGCCCTACCGATATTTTCTCATTCCCATTCGCCTTAGCGCGTAAGGACGTAGAAAACGTTAAACGTCAAATGGCAGGTGAAGATGTGGGTGCGGGTTTGCTGTAAGTTAAACTGCGTATTTTAACAAATTAAGCGGGGCAATCATCATGGATGGTTGCCCCGCTTTTTATTTCAAATATTTTTTAAGGGAAATGGTTGTAAATACAATTCGCAAAAAAACAACATAAAGCCGTGTTTCGAGAGTTTTGGCTTGTAGAATATGACAGTATTAAGTAATATCCTTTTTCAGAATAATATCTTTATTATTTTGGTGCACGGTTGTTTATAACATTTTATCTTTGGAGATAACACAATGAAATTGAAAAAATTATTATCGCTGATGGCGGTAGCTGGTATCACTTTACCAGGTGCAGCAATGGCAACTAACGGCATGTTCGCATCTGGCTACGGCATGACCGCATCTGGTATGGGCGGCGCGGCAACTGCGATGTCTGAAGATGCTTTCGGTGGTGCAAATAACCCAGCTTCTATGGTGTTCGTAGGTGATCGTATTGATTTTGGTGCTTCTTTGTTTAGTCCTAAGCGTGAGGCGACTGGTGGTTCTTTAGCAGGTTTGCCGACCCAAACTGAGCAAAGCGATAAAAATTATTTTGTTATTCCAGAATTCGGTTATAACAAAATGATGAGTAAAGACTTATCATTAGGTATTACCGTTTATGGTAACGGTGGTATGAATACTGATTATGCTCCATTGTCTAATGGTAATAACTTATTGGGTGGTCAAGGTCGTTTGGGTGTTGATTTAACCCAGCTAATTATTGCCCCAACAGCGGCTTACAAAATTGCGCCTAATCACTCGATTGGTATTTCTCCACTGTTAGGTTACCAACGTTTCAAAGCTGAAGGTTTGCAGGCGTTTGGTTTGCAAAATGTTGGCTATGATGATGCGTTTGGTGCGGGTGTGCGTATTGGTTACATGGGTAAATTAAGCCCGCAATTGACTGTTGGCTTGGCTTATTCGACCAAGGTTGACATGCAAAAAATGACCAAATATGCAGGCTTGTTTGCTGAACAAGGCAATCTGGATATCCCAGAAAACTTTAACGCAGGTGTTGCGTACAAATTCACCTCTGATTTAACAGTTGCCTTAGACTACCAGCGCATTAACTATGCAGGTGTCGCGGCAATTGGTAACCCAAGCAACGCGATTTTGTCAGGCATTCCTCTAGGAGCAAATAATGGTTCTGGTTTTGGCTGGAAAAACATAGATGTATGGAAATTAGGTGCTCAGTATAAATATAACAAAAACTGGACTATGCGTGCAGGCTGGAACCACGGCGACAACCCTGTCCAAGCGGCTGATGTAACTTTCAACATCTTAGCACCAGGTGTGATTACCGATCACTTGACATTAGGTACAACCTACTTGACATCAACTGGTGGCGAATTGACTGTGGCTTATACCCACGGCTTTGAAAACTCAGTATCAGGTACAAACTTGTTTACTGGTCAACCTGAAACCATCCGCATGCACCAAGATATTATTGGCGTAGCTTACGGCTGGAAAATGTAATCTCTACTTAATAGTTCACAAGACTATCCGTAGCTAAAAAACCGAGGGCATGTCCCTCGGTTTTTTATGCCTGTCACTTTCGGAATGATATGGTGATCTATGCTGTTATGATAGCGCCTGTATGATGCAATGTACGATAGAACGCAGTTTATTGATTAAAAATGGAGTATCAAATGAGGATATTTGGGGTCAGTTCTAACATTGCTATATATTGCCGCCAATTATTCGCTTATCATAACGTTGCTGTGGGTTATGTTATGATGAAAACATGATTTTGATGATGAGGGTGGATCATGGATGAGGTGGCTAAGGCGCATTTGTTGGTGGTGGATGATGACGATGGTTTGCGTAGTTTGTTGGCGCAGTATCTGACGACGAATGGGTTTGAGGTGAGTCTTGCGGCTGGCGGTGCGGAGATGGATGCGGTGCTGGCGCAGTCGCGGCCTGATTTGATTATTTTGGATTTAATGATGCCGGGTGAGGATGGATTGTCGATTGCGCGTCGATTGCGTGCGGGGGTGGCTTTGCCTGTGATTATGTTGTCTGCGCGGGGTGAGGATATTGATAGGATAGTTGGGCTGGAGGTGGGGGCGGATGATTATCTGGCGAAGCCGTTTAATCCGCGTGAGTTATTAGCGCGGGTGCGTGCGGTGCTTAGGCGTAAGCAGGTTGTTGTTGCTGATGTGGGTGCTAATGAGGTGGTGCGATTTGCGGATTTTGAGCTGGATGTGTCAGCGCAACGATTAACCAAGGCGGGTGTTGAAGTGAGCTTAACAACGGCTGAATTCGCAATTTTGCAGATTTTTACTAGCCATCCTAATCGGGTGTTGTCGCGAGATCAGCTGATGGATATGTTGAAAGGCTATGATAGAGATCCGTTTGATCGCAGTATTGATGTGCGAGTTACGCGGTTGCGGCGCAAAATTGAGCCTGATTCAACTGAGCCTGTTTATATTCGTACTGTGTGGGGACAAGGGTATTTGTTTTCGCCTAAGGGTGCTAGTCAGTGAGATTAAAAGCGTTGTGGCCTGATAGTTTGTTTGGGCGTACTGCGTTGACATTGGGGTTAGCGTTTGTGTTGTTTCAAGCGGTGGCGTTGGCATTGGTGGCGGTGACGGTATTGAACCCGATGGCGCAACGTTCGGCGGATGATTTGGCGGCGTTAATCGTGCTATCGGCGCAAACTTGGGTGGAGTTGCCGCCTGAAACACGCGCGGCATTTGAGCGTGAATTGCACGAGCATCATCATTTGCAGATTAGCAAAATTGATGCGATAGCGGAGGTTCCCGCTGAACGTTTTGTGAATAGCCGTAACATTGAGGCGGCGTTGTCTAAGCGCACTGGCGAGCAGGTGAAGCTAGAAAGTGGTAAGGCAGGCTGGGTGTGGGCTGATTTGCAGATGGGAGGTCATTTTATTCGCGTTGGTTTTGAAAGTAATCGCTATAACACGCGTGCGCCTATGGCGGCGGTGGGGATGGTTAGTCTAGGGGCGTTGTTGGTATGGTTGACGGCGTTGCTGGTGGTGCGGCGGTTGACGCGCACGCTGGCGCAAATGAGCGCGGCGGCGGCGCAGGTGGGGCAGGGTAAGATGCCGCAACCCTTGCCTGAACGGGGTGCGCGTGAGTTGGCAGTGCTGGCGCGGGCATTTAACCAGATGGCGAACGAGGTGCAGGATTTATTGGCAAATCGGACGACATTGTTAGCGGGCATTTCACATGATTTACGCACGCCGATAGCGCGAATGCGGTTGGCGGTGGCGATGTTGCCTGAGCAAACGGATGCGTTGTTGGTAACGCAAATTGAGCGTGATTTGGTGCAGATGAATCAGTTGATTGCTGATTTTCTCGATATGGCGCGTGGCTTGAATAGCGAACCATTGCAGGTGTTGGATGTAGCGCCGTTATTGCAGGTCATGGTGGATGATGCTGTGCGCGGCGGCGGTCAGGTTGAGTTGGCGACAATGGCGGTTTTGTCTGTGTCTGTCGCGCCTAATGCGTTACAGCGGATTGTGACCAATCTAATACAAAATGCAGTGCGTTATGGACAGCCGCATGGCGTGTCTGTGCGTGGTGAGCAGGTCGGGGATGCGGTATTGATTCACGTGCTAGATCGCGGGCCTGGCATACCTAGTGAACAGATGGAGGCGGTTTTTATGCCATTTTTCCGCTTGGAAAGCTCGCGTAATTTAGCGACAGGCGGTAGTGGATTAGGGTTGGCAATCGCGCGTCAGTTAGCGCAAGCGCATGGTTGGCAATTGAGTTTGACGGCGCGGGAGGGCGGCGGTTTGGTGGCTACATTGCGGATTTGTATAGTGCCTAGGTTATAATGCTGAATTGTTGATGATTTTATAGTGAGTTTTTATGTTAGCGCAGATAATGCAGTATTTAGGTTATGTAGATATGACGGACATGCCGACGATAATTTCAGTGATTGTTTTGTCGTCATTGCTATCTTTGGATAATAGTTTGGTGGTAGCGGCGATTGCAGATAAATTGCCGCGACATCAAGAGCAGAAGGCGATTATATTTGGCTTGAGCGCGGGGATATTGTTCCGCTTGCTGGCTTTGTTTGTGGTGGGTTTTATTATTAAATATCCTATTATCAAAATCGTCGGCGGCTTGTATTTGGTTTATATCGCGTATAAGCATTTTGTGGTGGATAACGAGGAAGCCACGCACCACGCCCGCGAAGCATTAGGTGCGGCGATTATTGCGATTACTTTGGCTGATATTGCGTTTAGTGTCGATAACGTGGTGGCAACGGTGGCGATGTCGCCTAAACTGATGGTCGTGCTTATCGGTACGGTGATGGGCGGTATTGCGATGATATTTACCACTAAGCTGGTGTTGAAATTGCTCAAACGTTATCACTTATTAGAGGCTTGCGCATATGCCATCGTGGCTTTCATTGGTGCGGTTATTTTGCTAGAAGAGTTGCCCGCTTTTGTGGGCTGGGATGTAGCGATTCATGTGCCTGATATGCTTAAATTCGCCGTGGTTATCGGCGCAACCGTGGGCACGGTGGTGTATGAAGAGATGCAACACCGTAAAATTCACAACGCACGGCATAAAAAATAAGCCTAATCATCACCTCGCCGTAGGATGAGCGTACACGGCGAGGCATTCAGCTGGTAAAATTATATTTTTACCGTTCTAAGCGTGCACCATGCTGACTTTTCAAGAAATTATATTAACGCTACAGCAATACTGGGCGAAACAGGGTTGTGTGTTGTTGCAACCTTACGATATGGAAATGGGTGCGGGCACTTTTCATACCGCTACTTTTCTTCGCGCACTGGGTCCTGAGCCTTGGCAGGCGGCGTTTGTGCAGCCGTCACGTCGTCCTAAAGACGGGCGTTATGGCGAAAATCCAAATCGCTTACAGCATTATTATCAGTTTCAAGTTGTGCTCAAGCCTAGCCCGCCGAATATCCAAGAATTATACTTGAATAGCCTGCGTGCATTAGGCGTGGATACCAATGTGCACGATATACGCTTTGTTGAAGACGATTGGGAGTCGCCGACGTTGGGCGCGTGGGGCTTAGGCTGGGAAGTCTGGCTGAACGGCATGGAAGTCACGCAATTCACTTATTTTCAAGAAGTGGGTGGGCTGAAATGCAAGCCTGTGCTGGGGGAGATCACCTACGGCTTGGAACGCTTGGCAATGTATTTACAAGGCGTGGAAAACGTTTACGATTTAGTGTGGACGCAAGGCGTGAGCTATGGTGATGTGTATCACCAAAACGAAGTCGAGCAATCTAAATACAATTTTGAACATTCCAACGCGCAATGGCTGTTCCAGCAGTTTAATGATTTTGAGCGCGAAGCCGCACGGCTGATGGATTTGGGCTTGCCGTTGCCAGGCTTTGAAATGGTGATGAAATGCTCCCATACATTTAATTTGCTGGATGCACGTGGTGCGATTTCAGTTACCGAACGGGCGGCGTATATCGGTCGTGTGCGTACTTTGTCACGCAAAGTGGCGCAGGCTTATTATGAATCACGCGAGGCGTTGGGTTTCCCTATGCTGAATCAATCGGGAGATGCGGCATGAGCGCAACTTTGCTAATCGAATTACGCACTGAAGAGTTACCACCTAAATCACTGTCAAAATTATCAGCAGCGTTTAGTAGCGGTATTGCGAATGCGCTACTGGCGCAAGGTTATGTGGCTAATCTGGATGGCATGGTGTCGTTTGCCACGCCGCGCCGTTTGGCGGTGAGCATTCCTGATGTGGTCGCGATTCAGCCACCGCGCCAAGTCGAGCGTAAAGGTCCTGCTGTTGCTACGGCGATGAAAGACGGTGTGGCAACGCCTGCATTGACAGGTTTTGCGCGTTCGTGCGGGGTGGCAGTTGAGGATTTGGCTACCATGCACGACGGTAAGCAAGACTGCTACGTTTATCGCAGTACGCAAGCTGGCGAACCGCTGGCGCAGCATTTGTCTGGCATGGTTGCCGACGCATTGAAAAAGCTACCCGTGGCGAAGCTGATGCGCTGGGGTGATAGCGATATTGAATTCGTGCGCCCCGTGCATGGCTTGGTGATGCTGCATGGCGATGAGGTGGTGACGGGCGAAGTGCTGGGTTTGACCAGTGACCGTATCACTTTGGGGCATAGGTTCTTGTCCGAAGGCGAAATTAACATTAAACAAGCTGATGATTATGCCAGTAGTTTGTTGGATGATGGTTTTGTTATGGCTGATTTTGCCATGCGCCGTGCTGACATACGCAAACAATTAACCGCTGTCGCAGGTGACGCGCAGGTATTGTGGGATGATGCTTTGCTAGATGAAGTGACGGGTTTGGTTGAGTTTCCCGTTGTCTATGCGGGTACATTCAGTGAGGATTTCTTAGCCGTACCGCAAGCCTGTTTGATTTTGTCCATGAAACAGCATCAAAAATACTTCCCATTAGCCGATGCCAACGGCACGCTATTGCCGCGTTTTCTTGTGGTGTCCAATTTGCAAACAGCGGATGCCAGCAACATTATTCAGGGTAATGAACGCGTATTACGCGCACGTTTGTCCGATGCTAAATTTTTCTTTGATCAGGATCGCAAAACACGCCTAGATAGCCGTGTAGAAAAACTCGCGCAGGTGGTTTATCACAACAAACTCGGCAGTCAATTACAGCGTGTACAACGCTTGCAAATTATAGCCGCGCATATCGCTCAGTTATTAGGTGCAGATACGAATGCTGCCAGCCGCGCCGCATATCTGGCTAAAGCAGACTTAAGCACCGATATGGTCGGCGAATTCCCCGAGTTACAAGGCATGATGGGTACGCATTACGCCCTGCATGATGGCGAAGCCGCTGACATTGCCGCCGCCATCAGTGCGCATTATCAGCCCCGCTTTGCGGGTGACGCGCTACCACAAGGCGTAATAGCGGCAAGTGTGGCATTGGCCGATAAGATCGATACACTGGTCGGTATCTTCGGTATAGGCTTGATTCCGACAGGCGACAAAGACCCGTTCGGTCTGCGCCGCGCCGCGCTGGGCGTATTGCGCATACTGATAGAAACACCATTGCCATTATCTTTGCCAAGTTTGTTAGCGCACACACTCGCGGCATTCCCTGCGGATGTGGTAAAAGAAAGTACGGATGTTGATGTGTATCATTTCATGCTCGACCGTCTGCGCCACTACCTCAAAGAGCAAGGTTATGACGCAGGCGCGGTAGAATCGGTATTAGCCAACCAGCCCGCCCGCATGGATTTAATCGTGGCGCGGATACAAGCGGTGCGCGAATTCCAGCAATTGCCCGAAGCCGCCGCACTGTCAGCCGCCAACAAACGCGTGCGCAACATCCTCAAAAAAGTGACCGAGTCTATTGGTGCTGTACAGCCGAGTTTGCTACAAATGGAAGAAGAAAAGCAACTTCATGCTCACATCGTCCAACTTACCCCTGTCGTCAATGAGCACGTCAACAACGCTAACTATACCGCAGCGTTGACCGCACTAGCCGCCGTGCGCGAACCTGTTGATACGTTCTTCGACGCGGTGATGGTCATGGCCGACGATATGGCAATCCGCCAAAATCGGTTAGCGTTACTGCAAGCATTGGGCGAAATGATGAATCAAGTGGCGGATATATCGTTGTTATCGGCTTAGAAATTAGTAGCCATTTTTTGAAGTTTGATGATTTTTAGTTTTACTGATAAGAAGGTAAGTTAACTTAAGCATGATGAAATATACAACAAATGCAGATCTTCAGCAGTGGTTAGGAGAGCTAGACGCATTAGAAAAAAATAAAACGTGTGTTGGACCAGGTTTTATAAAACCATTCCATTTTGCCACACTCGTTCATATTCTTAGAAAACATGAGCCAGCGCAACTGGCACTTCCTGAAAAAATAACTTCTTATGCACGGACTATGAATTTATGGGGTGTATTAGGAATTGAAAGTACGCATGACAACGTTCGGGAGCGTACCGCAGGTACCTATCATCCCATTGAATTATTAAAGAGTGTTTCAAAAGTTGATGAGACAGCAAATGCGTTAATGAGATTTTTTGAAGACGTATCTAGCGATAAAGATACAAATGATGCCATAAGCACAATGCTTCGAGAGCTAATTGGTAATTGTTATGCCCATTCGGACGTTAAAGACGGCGTTTTTGGAGCTGTATGTGCCTAAGTTTGGCGTACTGGACGCAAAGCTCAAATTGCATTGGTCGATACGGGAATTGGTATTCGTGAATCACTTATGCAAAATGGATCGTTATTGGACAGATTGAATGTTGTAAACTCCTGCGAGCTTGCAACTCAATATGGCGTAACAAGCAAGCCAGGTAAGGGACATTCTGGTTACGGTTTGGCGGTCGCTAGAAAGCTATTGGAACAAAATAACGGCGTACTTATAGTGCGCTAGAGTTTAGCACGCGACCAGTAGGTGCAGAAGCACGCAATAAAATCACTGATTTACTTCATGAATATGAATTGATAGAGGTCGATTTTCTAAACAAAAGTTTGACCCCTTCTTTTGCTGATGAGTGCATCGGAAGATTAGCGTCCGCAATAGGTCTTAATGAATTTAGAAAGCGTATTAAGTTAAATTGTAAATGGCTTGAGACTGCAAATCAGGTACGCGGTGAATTCAAGTCGTAAGTGCTTAAATTACAGAACGCCTCTCGAGGTTTTTTAATATCAAGACTGTTGCACTTGTGATTTGAATTCGCTGAGTTCTAACGTTAAATGGGGTCAGTTCTAACATTGCTGTATTTTGTGACGTGCTATACTGTCAGCAATGCGTTTTTATTTAGAGGTTGTTAGATGATGTGGGGATATCTTAAGGCGGAATGGCCTGTTGCGCTGGCGTTGGTGGTTTTTGGGCTGGGGTTGATGGTTGAGCATGTGTTGGTGGCTGCGGGTGGGCTGGGTTTGTTTGCTGGGGTGGTGGTTATTCTGGCGGCGATTATTATGGTGGCTTTTCGGATTAGTCATCATGCCGAGGTGTTGGCGATACGTTGGGGGGAGCCGTTTGGGACGTTGATTTTGACGTTGGCGGCGGTGTCGGTTGAGGTGGTGATTTTGGTGGTGTTGTTGCAGGGCGAGCCGAATCCTACGTTAGCGCGTGACACGGTGTTTGCGGCGGTGATGTTTGATATTAACGGGATATTGGGCTTGGCGGCGATAGTGGCTGGGTTGAAGCATGGGCGTGTTAAATATAATCTGGATTCGGCCAATTCGTATATTGCAATGTTGATTGTGGCTATCGGGGTGGGGATGTTTGTACCTGATTTTGTGCCTGCGGTGCAGTGGCAGGTTTATTCGGTTTTTTCAATTGGGATTATGTCGGTGATGTATTTGGCATTTTTGCGGTTGCAAACTGTTGAGCATAGGCGGTTTTTTGAATATGCCTCGGTTGAGGATGAGGCGCATGATCTTGAACATAGTCCTAATTCCTTGCATTTGTTAGTGATGCTGGGGGCGATTGTGTTAGTGGGTTTGTTGTCTGAGGTGTTTTCGATATTGTTGGATGCGGGCTTAAAGGGTAGCGGGTTGCCTCGTGCGATTCCTGCAGTGCTGGTGGCGTTGATTTCGGCCAGTCCTGAGATTTTGACGGCAATGCGTGCGGCGCAGAATAATCGTATGCAAACGACGGTGAATATCGCGTTGGGTGCGTCGTTGGCGACGGTGTTGTTGACTTTGCCTGTGATTGAGTCGATTGCTTTATTTCAGGGCGAGCGTATTGAGATGGCGTTGACACCGGTGCAGGGCGGAATGTTATTGTTGACTTTGTTGGCGGTGATGAATAATTTGCATGACGGTGAAACGAATGCGATTGAGGGGGTGAGTCATTTTGCTTTGTTTGCGGTGTTTCTTGCGTTAGTTGCGATGGGCTTGATTTAAGCTATCCACCCAGCAGGCGTGCTGGGTGGTGTTGCTTATTTTTTGGTTTTGCAGGTGTTAATGCCTAGTAATGGGTACACTGGGCACATGCCAACTATGCCTGTTAATAACGGTACGACACCTATCCAACCCCACATACCGATAGTGTTGGTAAGGGTGAGTGCGATGAGGGCGATGCCGACGATAATGCGTAATGCGCGATCTATACCACCTGAATTGCAAGTCATGATGTATTCCTTGTTGTGAGGGTTGAAGAGGGGTTTAGTTTAACCTGTGATGCGTATTTGTCTGTGATAAATGTCACAGAGCGCGAATTAAAATTTGGAGAGCTGGTTGAGCGCATCGGGGTTGAGAATTTGTATGTGTTCGCGAGTTAAGCTGACCCAGCCTTGATCGGCAAAGTTTTTAAGGATGCGACTGATAATTTCACGTGCGCTACCTAGTTCATCGGCGAGTGCTTGATGGGTGGTGTGGATGGGTTGGGCTTTGCTAATGAGTAGGGTGGCAAGGCGTTGATCTAGCTTTTGAAAAGCGATTGCGGTGACTAGTTGCATTAAGTCGGTGATGCGTTCGGCGAATAAGTGGAATACGTAATCGCGGAATGGGCTGTGTTGTTGTATGAGTTGGTTGAATTGCGGGGCGGATAATATCAGTATTTCTGCTGTTGTTTCGACTATGCCACGGGCGGTGTAGGGGCTGTGACCTAGCAGACAACTGCTGGTGAGTATGCAGCTTTCGCCTGGTTGTACGCTGTAGAGTTGTAGTTCGCGACCGTTTTGGGCGGATTTTATCACGCGGATTTTGCCCGCTAATAGCATGGGGAAGCCTAAACAGGCCTGATTTTCGTCGAATACTACCGTGCCTGTAGGAAGTGTGTGTACTGGGTTGTGTGCAAACAGGGTTTGCTGTTGCTCGCTAGGCAGCGTTTGCAACGCGGGATAGAGCTGAATTGCGCGGGTGAGCGGTGATATAGTATGAGTCATCATATTGATAATGTAATGCAGATTGAAGTTATCGTCCAGTTGCGGTAAAATTGCACAATTCTTGCAGAAGCGGGCGCGGTGTGAACCTTGCCCGCTTCTTTGTATAAGCCTTACACTGGAGTATTCCCTTGTCGCCTGCCCAATCCGCTATTTTGGTGCTTGCTGATGGCACAGTTTTTCGCGGTGTTTCCATCGGCGCGTTAGGCTCAACTGTTGGTGAGGTGGTATTTAATACCGCTATGACTGGCTATCAGGAAATCCTGACTGACCCTTCTTATTCCCGTCAAATCGTCACGTTGACTTATCCGCACATTGGTAACACGGGTGCTAACCCAGAGGATGTGGAATCCACACAAATCCACGCCGCTGGTTTAGTTATTCGTGATTTGCCTTTGTTAGCTAGTAATTTCCGTTCTACTTCGTCGTTGTCAGATTATTTGGCGGCGCAAAATATTGTCGCGATTGCTGATATTGATACTCGTCGCCTAACCCGTGTGTTGCGTGAATCAGGCGCACAGTCTGGTTGCATTATGGTGGGTGATGTTGATGAAACTGAGGCTTTGCGGTTGGCGCGTAGCTTCCCAGGTCTGGCTGGGATGGACTTGGCAAAAGTGGTGTCTACCAAGACGGCTTACACTTGGCAACAAGGTGAGTGGGTGTTGGGTCAAGGTTTTGTTACGCCTGACGCACATCCGTATCACGTGGTGGCGTTTGACTATGGTGTTAAGCAAAACATCCTGCGCATGTTGGCGGCGCGTGGTTGTAAAATCACTGTGTTGCCTGCGCAAGCAACGGCGCAAGATGCGCTGGCGTTCAATCCTGATGGGATTTTCTTATCTAACGGTCCTGGTGACCCTGAGCCTTGTGATTACGCGATTGCGGCAATTACCGAACTGGTGGCGACAGGTATTCCGACATTCGGTATCTGTTTGGGGCATCAGTTGCTGGCGTTGGCATCGGGCGCGAAAACGATGAAAATGAAATTCGGTCATCATGGCGCGAATCATCCTGTCAAAGATTTGGAAACAGGTCGTGTGTCGATTACCAGCCAGAATCACGGCTTTGCGGTGGATATGGATAGCTTGCCAGCGAACGTGAAAGTAACGCATGTTTCGTTATTTGATGGTTCGTTACAGGGTTTTGCGCGGACGGATGTGCCCGCATTTTGCTTCCAGGGTCACCCTGAAGCCAGCCCTGGTCCACACGATGTGGATTATTTGTTTGATCGATTTATTGCGCTGATGCAAGCGCGGTAATTTATTTACGGCTGATGAGTGTTCATCGGCTTATGTTGTTCGTGGCGATAACGTTTATTCGTGTATCGCCACACTAATCTTGCTAGAAAAATTATGCCCAAGCGTACAGACCTACATAGCATACTGATTATTGGTGCTGGCCCTATTGTGATAGGCCAAGCGTGTGAATTTGATTACTCTGGTGCGCAGGCGTGTAAAGCACTGCGTGAAGAGGGATATAAAGTCATACTGGTGAACTCTAACCCAGCGACTATCATGACTGACCCTGATATGGCGGATGTGACTTACATCGAGCCGATTACTTGGCAGGTGCTGGAAAAAATCATAGAAAAAGAACGCCCAAGTGCATTATTGCCGACCATGGGTGGGCAAACTGCATTGAATTGCGCTCTGGATTTGGCCAAGCACGGCGTGCTGGAAAAATACAACGTCGAAATGATAGGCGCGTCGCGTGAGGCTATCGACATGGCTGAAGACCGCGAAAAATTCAAACATGCGATGACGCGTATCGGCTTGGCTTCGCCACACTCGATGATAGCGCACAGTATGGAAGAAGCCATGCAGGCTAAAGCGGTGCTGGGTTATCCCGTCATTATTCGCCCATCGTTCACCATGGGCGGTACGGGCGGCGGGATAGCTTACAACCGTGAAGAGTTTGTGGAAATTTGCGAACGCGGTCTGGAAGCGTCGCCAACCAATGAGTTGCTGATAGAAGAATCGCTCATAGGCTGGAAAGAATACGAAATGGAAGTGGTGCGCGATCGCAATGATAATTGCATTATCGTCTGCTCCATAGAGAATTTAGACCCGATGGGCGTACACACGGGTGATTCGATTACCGTTGCGCCAGCGCAAACTTTGACTGATCGCGAGTATCAGATATTACGCAATGCCTCTATTGCTGTGTTGCGTGAAATCGGTGTGGAAACGGGCGGCTCTAACGTGCAGTTTGGTATCAACCCCGCTGATGGGCGCATGGTGGTTATCGAGATGAATCCGCGCGTGTCGCGTTCGTCGGCACTGGCTTCTAAAGCGACAGGTTTCCCGATTGCCAAAATCGCAGCGAAATTGGCCGTAGGTTACACACTGGATGAGTTGCAGAATGACATTACGGGCGGTGCGACACCTGCGTCGTTCGAGCCTAGTATTGATTATGTAGTCACTAAAATCCCACGTTTTGCGTTTGAGAAATTCCCGCAAGCTAATGATCGTTTAACTACGCAAATGAAGTCGGTGGGCGAGGTCATGGCGATCGGGCGTACTTTCCGCGAATCCTTGCAAAAGGCCTTGCGTGGTCTGGAAACGGGCATGGACGGGCTGGATTCATTGAGTCTGGATAGGGATGTGATAGAGGCGGAAATCGGCAATCCTGGTCCTGAACGCTTATGGTACGTGGCGGATGCTTTCCGTATCGGCATGAGCATGGACGAAGTGTTTGCGTTTACCAGAATCGACCCTTGGTTTTTAGTGCAGATACAGGCTTTGGTCGCTGATGAAGCGGCGTTGGCGGGCAAGCAGTTGGCTGATTTGGACGCTGCTGAAATCCGCCGTCTGAAGCGCAATGGTTTTGCTGATAGACGTTTGGCAACATTGCTGAATAGCGATAAAAACATCGTGCGTGCGCGACGTTGGGAGTTGGGTATCCACCCAGTTTACAAGCGCGTGGATACGTGCGCGGCGGAATTTTCGACTTCTACCGCTTATATGTATTCGACCTACGAAGAAGAGTGTGAATCTCGCCCGACCGACCGTAAAAAAATCATGGTGCTGGGTGGCGGGCCTAACCGTATTGGTCAAGGTATAGAGTTTGACTATTGCTGTGTTCATGCGGCACTGGCGATGCGCGAAGATGGTTATGAAACCATTATGGTGAATTGCAACCCAGAAACGGTTTCCACCGATTACGATACGTCGGACAGATTGTATTTCGAGTCATTAACGTTGGAAGACGTGCTGGAAATTGTGCGTATTGAGCAGCCTGTGGGCGTGATTGTGCAGTACGGTGGTCAAACGCCATTGAAGCTGGCGCGTGAGCTGGAAGCCTTCGGCACGCCGATTATCGGCACGACACCTGACATGATAGATTGCGCGGAAGACCGTGAAAGGTTCCAGCAAATGCTAATGGGCTTGGGTTTGAAACAGCCGCCTAACCGTACTGCGCGTTCTGCTGAAGAAGCAATGGCTGGCGCGGCAGAAATCGGCTATCCGCTAGTGGTGCGTCCTTCCTACGTGCTGGGTGGGCGAGCGATGGAAATCGTGCGGGCAGAAGAAGATTTGCAACGTTATATGCGCGAGGCGGTTAAGGTTTCCAATGATTCGCCCGTGTTGCTGGACAGGTTCTTGAACGATGCTATAGAAATAGACGTGGATGCCGTATCGGATGGCGTGGATGTGGTTATCGGCGGGATTATGGAGCATATCGAGCAGGCGGGCGTACACTCGGGTGACTCGGCGTGTTCATTGCCGCCCTATAGCTTATCGGTAGCGGTGCAAGATGAAATTCGCCGTCAGACGGTGGCGATGGCAAAAGCGTTGAATGTGGTCGGCTTGATGAACGTGCAGTTTGCTTTGCAGGGCGAGACGGTTTATGTGCTGGAAGTGAACCCGCGTGCGTCGCGTACCGTGCCTTTTGTGTCCAAGGCAACAGGCGTACAGCTGGCTAAAGTAGCGGCGCGTTGCATGGCTGGCGTGAGCTTGGCGGCGCAAGGGGTGACGCGTGAAGTGGTTCCGCCGTATTATTCGGTGAAAGAGGCCGTATTCCCATTCGCTAAATTTCAAGGTGTGGATACCTTGTTAGGTCCAGAGATGAAATCGACAGGCGAAGTGATGGGCGTGGGTAAAACCTTTGCCGAAGCCTTTGTGAAATCGCAATTGGCGGCGAGCGTGAAATTACCTAGTAAAGGCCGCGCATTTATTAGTGTGCGTAATGCGGATAAGCAAAAAATACTGGAGGTCGGTGCGCAGTTGCTGGCGATGGGCTTTGAGTTATACGCTACACGCGGTACGGCGGCGGCATTCAGTGCAGGTGGTTTGACAGTGACAGTAGTCAATAAAGTCGCCGAAGGTCGTCCGCATGTAGTTGATATGATTAAAAATAATGAAATTAGCTTCATCGTCAATGTGGTCGATGATAAGCGTGCGGTGCGTGATTCGGTGGCAATTCGCCGTGCGGCATTAGCGCATCGGGTGACTTATTACACTACGTTGGCGGGCGCGAAAGCGGCTTGTATCGGTATGCAAGCAATGAGTGAGTTGCAGGTGTATGATTTGCAAGGATTACATGGGCAATTAACGGCCTGAGGAAAAGTACGATGAATATGATGATAAAAACCCCATTAACCGTAAAAGGCGCACAAATGTTGCGCGATGAATTACACCAGCTTAAAACGGTGGAGCGTCATGCGGTGATACAGGCAATTGCTGAAGCGCGTGCGCAAGGTGATTTGTCTGAAAATGCAGAATACGATGCGGCTAAAGAAAAACAAGGTTTTATTGAAGGTCGTATTGCAGATTTAGAAGGTAAGTTGTCCACTGCGCAAATTATTGATCCATCTTCGTTAGAGACGGAAGGTCGTATCGTTTTTGGTGCGACGGTGACGCTAGAAGAGCTGGAGTCTGGCGACAAGGTGACTTATCAAATTGTCGGCGATGATGAGGCTAACATTAAGCTATCTAAAATATCCATAGGTTCACCCATTGCGCGTGCCTTGATAGGCAAAAGCGAAGGCGATACCGCTGATGTGATGGCACCTGGTGGCGTGCGTCAGTATGAGATTTTAGAAGTGCAATATATCTAATGCCTAAATTCGGAACGCTACTAGAAAAAATCGCGATAACTCTTTGGGTGGGCGGGTTGTGGGCGATAGGCTATAATGCCGCGCCTGTGTTGTTTACGCAATTGGCGGATAAACAACTCGCAGGTAATTTGGCAGGTAGTATGTTTGTGGTCATCGCGTATATTGGCATGGCGTGTGGTTTGTATTTGCTCATGTATCGCATTAACCAATATGGTGGCGCGGCATTTAAGCAGGCGTATTTGTGGGCAACATTGGTGATGTTGTTGATTACGCTAGGTATTCATTTTGGCATACAGCCGATTATGGAAGGCTTGAAAGAACAAGCCATGCCGAAAGCGGTAATGCAAAGCATATTCAGCGACCGCTTTGCGCGTTGGCATGGTGTTTCTAGTATTATTTACTTAATCGAAAGTTTGTTGGGCTTGGTGTTATTGTTCAAACATTCGAGTAAGTGATTATTTCGATTTAGGTAGCGTCAGTTTAGGCTTTTCTGCTGCGCGATAAACGATAAGTAGCTTACCTATGTGCTGGATGTTTTCAGCGTTGAGCGTAGTGCAAATGCTGTCTAACATGGTGTCACGCGCTGTTCTGTCATCACCCAGTACGCGAATTTTAATCAACTCGTGCGCTTTTAGGTTAATATCAATTTCGTGCATCACTGTTGCGGATAAACCTGCATCACCTATCATCACCACAGGTCGTAGCGCATGTGCTTGAGCACGTAAGTAGCGGCGTTGTATTGCATTAAGTTGTGTCATTTTATTATCTACCTTAAACCAAACCCGTATTTTATCTGATGAAGCCTAGTAGAACCAGCAAAGCTTGGATGCGCGAGCATATAAATGACCCCTATGTGAAATTGGCGAAGGCGCAAGGCTATCGTTCGCGTGCCGCATTTAAGCTGGCGGAGATAGATGAGCACGATCATTTACTGCGTCAGGGTGCGTTGGTGGTGGATTTGGGCGCAACGCCAGGTGGTTGGTCACAGCTGGTGATGCGTAAGGGCGCGAAAGTGATTGCGATGGATATTCTGGAAATGGATAGCATCCCTGGCGTGACTTTTATTCAAGGCGATTTTACTGAACAGGCAACATTAGACCAATTGGCGATTGCATTAAATAATCGTAAAGTGGACCTTGTTATTTCCGACATGGCCCCCAATATGAGTGGGGTGGCGACGGTAGATCAAGCGCGTAGTATGTATCTGTGTGAACTGGCATCTGAATTTGCGTCAGTCTATTTGCAACCTAATGGACAGTTTCTGGTCAAAGCTTTTCAAGGCGAAGGTTTTCAAGAATACGTGAAGTTGTTACGCGATACTTTTGAGCAAGTTGTGACGCGTAAACCTAAGGCATCACGAGATCGTAGTGGTGAAGTGTATTTATTGTGCAAAAATTTACGTAAAACACTCACGTAAGCTAGTTAAGCGCGTTAGAATCAAATTCACTCTTCAAATAGTTAATATAGTGCTCAATGGAGCTGCATAATGAATAACATGTTCAAAAATATCGCAATCTGGTTAGTCGTTGCTTTGGTAATGATGACCGTATTTAATCAATTCAGCGCACGGCAAACACCGCAGGCGCAAATGAGCTATTCCCAATTTCTTGATGAAGTAAAACAAGGTCAAATCGCTAAAGTGGTGATAGAAAACCATGTCATCAAGGGCACTAAAAACGATGGTAAAAATTTCAGCACTTACGCGCCTTCAGATATTTGGATGGTGTCAGATTTATTGAAGAATGGCGTAAGCATAGAAGCTAAAGCTGAAGAAGAGCCGTCATTCCTGACCCAGATTTTTATTTCATGGTTCCCCATGTTGTTGCTGATAGGTGTGTGGGTGTTTTTCATGCGTCAGATGCAAGGCGGCGGTAAAGGTGGTGCTTTTTCGTTTGGTAAAAGCAAAGCTAAAATGATGGACGAATCGACCAACCAAATTACCTTTGCTGACGTAGCGGGTTGTGATGAGGCTAAAGAAGAAGTTGCTGAATTAGTTGATTTCTTGCGCGATCCGTCTAAGTTCCAAAAACTTGGCGGGCGAGTGCCGCGCGGTGTATTGATGGCGGGTAGTCCAGGTACGGGTAAAACCTTGTTGGCCAAAGCGATAGCGGGCGAGGCTAAAGTGCCGTTTTTCAGTATTTCTGGTTCTGATTTCGTAGAGATGTTTGTTGGCGTGGGCGCGTCACGTGTGCGTGATATGTTTGAGCAAGCTAAAAAACATGCACCTTGTATCATTTTTATTGATGAAATTGATGCGGTGGGTCGTCAGCGCGGTGCGGGTATGGGCGGTGGTAATGACGAACGCGAACAGACTTTGAATCAGTTGCTGGTGGAAATGGATGGTTTTGAAGGTGCGTCTGGCGTGATAGTTATTGCGGCAACTAACCGCCCTGATGTGCTGGATGCGGCGTTGTTGCGTCCAGGTCGTTTTGACCGTCAGGTGTATGTGAATTTGCCTGATATTCGTGGTCGTGAGCAGATTTTACTGGTGCATATGCGTAAAATTCCTAATGCGCCTGATGTGCGTGCGGATATTTTAGCGCGTGGCACGCCTGGTTTTTCGGGTGCGGATTTGGCTAATTTGGTCAATGAAGCCGCTTTGTTTGCCGCGCGTAGCAATAAGCGTTTGGTCGAAATGGATGACTTTGAACGCGCCAAAGATAAAATTATGATGGGCGCGGAACGCAAAGGCATGGTGATGCCAGAACATGAACGTATGAATACCGCTTATCACGAATCTGGTCATGCGGTGGTAGCGTATCTGTTAGATAAAACTGACCCTGTGCATAAAGTGACGATAATTCCGCGTGGTCGTGCATTAGGTTTAACCATGCAGTTGCCAACAGAAGATCGTTACAGTATGGATAGAGCGCAATTGTTACAGAATATCGCAGTACTGTTTGGCGGGCGTATTGCAGAAGAGGTGTTCATGGATAACATGACCACAGGCGCATCAAACGACTTTGAGCGTGCTACGGATATGGCGCGTCGTATGGTCACGCAATGGGGTATGTCGC
The DNA here is from genome assembly GCA_013140765.1 of Sulfuriferula sp. Taxonomy (GTDB): domain Bacteria; phylum Pseudomonadota; class Gammaproteobacteria; order Burkholderiales; family Sulfuriferulaceae; genus Sulfuriferula. The sequence goes on along the minus strand of JABFSE010000004.1, from coordinate 112,291 downwards.
CTACCTTGGGGACGATGGTATATAGTGACAATGAAGCTGAAGGTTTTGGCGGCCGTAGTAAGAGCGTGTCTGAGTCAACGATGCAAAAAGTGGACGCTGAAATTCGCCGCATCATTGACGAGCAATATGCTATTGCACGTAAAATACTGGAAGATAACCGCGACAAGGTTGAAATGATGACCAAAACCTTACTCGACTGGGAAACGATAGACGCTGATCAGATTAAAGATATTATGGATGGTCAGCAACCACGTCCGCCTAAGCCTGTCGCCAGCACGGTACCACCAGCACCGCCGCCGCAAGGGGGTACGCCTGTCGAGCCTGTTGTGCCGACTACTCAGCCTACTGCTGAAGTTTAATCGTTAGTGCTGTTCAACAAAGCCGAGCTGAGTCTCGGCTTTTGTCTTTGTGGGAGTTGCTATGCAATTAAGTTGTGCGGGTGTTATGCTGGATTTAACCCAGCCACGTATCATGGGCATCGTCAATGTGACCCCTGATTCATTTTCTGATGGTGGTTTGTATCATACGGTGACAGCGGCTGTACGTCATGCACATGCGTTGATAGCGGCTGGTGCGGATATTGTCGATATAGGCGGTGAGTCAACGCGCCCAGGTGCTGTGCCTGTTGATGTGGCGGTAGAGTTGGCGCGAGTAGTGCCTGTGATTGAGGCTATGCGTGGCTGTGGTGCGGTGGTTTCTGTGGATACGCGTAAGCCTGAGGTAATGCGTGCGGCGATAGCTGCGGGTGCGCAGATGGTGAATGATGTTGAGGCTTTGCAATCAGCTGGCGGGTTGGGTGTTGTTGCGCAGTCAAATGTAGCCGTGTGTTTAATGCATATGGCAGGACAGCCGCAAACGATGCAAGATAATACTGATGACGAGCATATTGTAGCCACTGTGGCTGGCTTTTTGCAGATGCGGATTCAGGCATTGTTAAGCGCAGGCGTCGCTAAAAACCGTATTGTGGTTGACCCTGGTTTTGGTTTTGGTAAGAATCTCACACAAAATTTACAATTGCTAAAGCACTTACACCACATAATGGCATTAAATTACCCCGTGCTAGTGGGGATGTCACGCAAAGCCATGTTGGGATTGATGACGGGGCGTGCGGTGGATAGCCGATTGGCGGCAGGTTTGGCGGCACATTTGTATGCGGTAACGCAAGGGGCGCATATCGTGCGCGTGCATGATGTGGCGGCGTGTAAAGATGCTTTAACGGTGTGGAAAATAATAGAGGACACAGTATGAGTAGAAAGTATTTTGGTACGGACGGTGTGCGTGGGCGCGTAGGCGATGCGCCGATTACGCCTGATTTCGTGATGCGGTTAGGCTATGCGGCGGGTAAGGTGTTGGCGAGCGATCGTAGCCACCTTGGTGCAGGTGAAAATCCTGTGGTATTGATAGGTAAAGATACGCGGATTTCTGGCTACATGTTAGAAGCCGCATTAGTGGCAGGCTTAACGGCGGCTGGGGTGAATGTGCGTTTGGTGGGGCCTATGCCTACCCCTGCTATTGCTTATTTGACTCGTGCATTGCGTTTGCAGGCGGGTGTGGTGATTTCGGCTTCGCATAACCCATATCAAGATAATGGTATTAAGTTTTTTTCGGCAACAGGGCAAAAACTCGCCGATGAAACTGAGCTGGCGATAGAGGCGATGCTCGATCAAACTATGGTGACGATGGAATCAGCACATTTAGGGCGCGTTAAGCGTATTGATGATGCGGCGGCGCGGTATATCGAGTTTTGTAAAAGCGGATTTCCGTTCGATAGCGATTTGCGTGGGTTACGCATCGTGGTCGATTGTGCGCATGGTGCGACTTATCATATTGCGCCGCCTGTTTTACATGAGCTGGGCGCAGAAGTGATTGCGGTGGCTAATCAGCCTGACGGTACGAATATCAACCGCGAGTGCGGTGCGACGCATACAGCTACATTGAGTGCTGCGGTGAAATTACACAGAGCTGATTTTGGCATCGCGCTGGATGGCGATGGCGATAGATTGATGATGGCAGATAGTCAGGGCGTGATTTACGATGGCGATCAGCTGATTTATATCATTGCTAAGTATCGTCAGCAGGTCGGTAAATTAAAAGGCGGCGTAGTCGGTACGCTGATGACTAATTTGGGTATGGAGCACGCATTGGCGCGGTTGAATATTCCTTTTATGCGAGCAAAAGTGGGCGATCGTTATGTGCTGGAAATGTTGGCCGAACAAGGCTGGCAACTGGGTGGCGAGGCTTCTGGACATATTTTATGTTTGGATAAACATACTACGGGTGATGGTATTATTGCTGCGTTACAAGTGTTGCGGGCATTGCGCGAGATAGGCATGAGTTTGGCAGAATATACAGCGGATATGGTGCAATATCCGCAAACCTTGTTGAATGTGCGTTTACCAGGTAAGGTTGATTTAACTGCGGACGCAATTCAAACTGCGGTAGCGACAGCCGAGGCGGTTTTAGGGAACACGGGGCGTGTGGTGTTGCGGGCTTCAGGCACTGAGCCGTTGATACGGGTGATGGTAGAAAGCCAAAGTGCCGCGCAAGCGCGTGAGCAGGCGGCGATAATCGCCAGTGCCGTGCGACGGGTTGCTGGCGTGTAATAAAAAGCCGCCTAGTGGGCGGCTTTTTATGGGGGTGACAGGCTTAACCAAACTTACCCGTAATATAATCTTCGGTTTCTTTTTTGGTTGGATTGGTGAAAATCACATCTGTTTTGCCAAACTCCATCATTTCACCTAAATACATATAAGCAGTGTAATCGGACACGCGTGCCGCTTGTTGCATACTGTGGGTAACGATGGTGATAGTGTAATCGGTCTTTAATTCATGAATCAGCTCTTCAATACGCGCCGTTGAGATAGGGTCAAGCGCAGAGGCAGGTTCGTCCAAGAGTAATACGTCAGGTTTAACCGCTATGCCGCGAGCAATGCACAAGCGTTGCTGTTGACCGCCTGATAAGCTGTAGCCGCTCTGGTTGAGCTTGTCTTTTACTTCATTCCATAATGCTGATTTTTTCAAAGCCCATTCTACGCGATCATCCAGCTCAGAACGGCTAGGGTTATCGTATAGCTTGATGCCAAAGGCGATGTTGTCATAAATCGACATAGGGAATGGGGTGGGTTTTTGGAAAACCATACCGACACGAGCGCGTAGTTTGTTGAGGTCAGTGTCTTTTTCCAGGATGTTTTCACCATCTAGCAAAATTTTGCCTTCTGCACGTTGTCCTGGATATAAATCGTACATGCGATTCAAAGTGCGCAATAAAGTAGATTTGCCGCAACCAGATGGACCAATAAAAGCGGTAACGTGGTGATCTGGAATGTCTAAATTGATGTTTTTCAGGGCGTGATGTTTGCCGTAAAAGAAATCTAGATTTTGTAAGCTAATTTTCGGTTTGATGTCCATTATTTGGCTCTCTAATGTGAGTGTACGGTTTTAATGTGAAGTTTTGTCTTGGCGGAATAAAGCGCGGGCAAGAATGCTGAGCAGTAGCACGGTTACGGTAATAATCAACGCGCCAGACCAGGCTAGATCGTGCCAATTATCATACGGGCTCATTGCCATCTGGAAAATAACGACAGGCAAGTTAGCCATAGGTGCATTCATGTTCATACTGAAGAACTGATTATTAAGCGCAGTAAAGAGTAGCGGTGCAGTCTCGCCTGTAATTCGTGCAAAGGCTAATAATATACCTGTCATCATGCCAGCTTTAGAGGCTCGCCAAGTCACCATGGTGACTATTTTCCACTGTGGCGCACCTAGTGCTGCAGCGGCCTCACGTAAAGTATTGGGTACTAGGCGTAACATATTCTCAGTGGTGCGTACAACCACAGGAATCACCAGTAAGGCCAAGGCAAACGTGCCGGCCCAGCCAGCAAAGTGACGGGTCGTTGCGACGTAGGTTGCATAAACAAATAAGCCGATGACGATAGAGGGGGCAGAGAGCAAGATGTCATTGATAAAGCGCGTGGTCGGTGCTAACCAACCACGTTCACCAAATTCTGCTAGATAAGTGCCCGCCATAATGCCGATAGGCGTTCCTATCAGTGCACCGCTGAATGACATGAGTAAGCTGCCTACGATGGCATTACGCAAACCGCCTTCGCTACCTGGCGCAGGGGTATCTTGGGTGAATATAGCCAGATTGATACCGTGTAAGCCGTGACCGATTAGCGTCCATAATATCCAGCCTAAAGCGGCTAAACCGATACCCATAGTCAACCAAGCGACCAGCATATTAAAGTTGTTAATGAGTTTTCTGCGTTGATAAAGTGAGATCATGATTAGCTCTTCTTCCCTTCTTTTTTGCTTAATTGCAAGAGCAAGAGTTTGGAAATGGTCAGTACGATAAGGGTAATAACAAAGAGGATTAAACCTAGCTCTATCAGTGCAGAAGTGTAGAGCACGCCATCGGCTTCAGTGAATTCATTGGCGAGGGCGGATGAGATGCTATTACCAGGCATCATCAATGAACTGCTGAGGTTGTGCGCATTACCAATGACGAAAGTGACTGCCATCGTTTCACCTAAAGCGCGACCCAAGCCTAACATGATACTGCCCGCAACACCGATTTTGGTGTAAGGCAATACCACATTACGGACCACTTCCCATTTGGTCGCGCCTAATCCGTAAGCGGATTCTTTTAACATAGGCGGGACAATTTCAAACATATCGCGCATGACTGAGGCGATAAAAGGGATCACCATGATAGCGAGTATCAAGCCAGCGGCTAACATGCCTATACCCATAGGTGCGCCTTGGAACAGGAAGCCTACTAAAGGTAGCGGGCCTATGGTGTCAATTAACCAAGGCTGTACGTGGTCGGCGAAGAAAGGTGCGAATACAAACAGCCCCCACATACCGTAAATGATGCTGGGGATGCCTGCTAGTAACTCTATAGCGATACCGAGTGGGCGTTTTAACCAATTAGGTGCGATTTCGGTAAGAAATAGTGCGATACCAAAGCTGATAGGTACACCAATTAACAATGCGATAACTGAAGTGGTCACTGTGCCGACGATAGGGACGAGCGCACCAAATTGCTCAGTAACGGGGTTCCATTTGTCGCTGACTAGGAAGCCAAAACCAAATTCTTTGATAGAGGGCATGCTGCCGATAACTAAAGAGGCAATAATGCTAAATAAGAGTGCGAGTACAATAAATGCAAATATCCGTGTGGCATTACGGAACAACATATCTTGTATCAAAAATCGCTGACTGCGGTTGCTTGATAGCGGGGTATTCATCATTGTGTGGCTTTCTATACTTCTTGGTTAGGGTACACAAACCAAGGGTGATAAGCAGAATTAAGGGGGTAAGTGTCACTTACTCCCCTAATTATAATGTGATTACAGCATCGTAATCACATAGTATTTACCAAACTGCTTTGCCGCTAGTGTCTTTGATGTTGTTTTTCCATGCCGTATTGATGAGTTTAATCAAGCTGTCTGGCAATGGCACGTAATCTAAATCAGATGCCATTTTGTCACCGTTGGCATAAGACCATTCAAAGAATTTCAGCACTTCTTTAGCGTTTGCTGGTTTGTCTTGCGCTTTGTGCATCAAGATAAAGGTCGCGCCAGTAATAGGCCAGCTCATTTTGCCTGGTTCGTTAGTCAAGATTTCGTAGAAGCCTGGCGCGTGTTCCCAATCAGCACCAGCAGCAGCGGCTTGGAAAGTGGTGTCATCTGGTGCGACAAATTGACCTTCTTTATTTTGCATTAAGGTGTGCGTCATTTTGTTTTGCTTGGCGTAAGCGTATTCTACATAACCAATCGCACCTTTGATGCGTTGTACAAATGAAGCTACGCCTTCGTTACCCTTGCCACCCACACCTGCTGGCCATGCCACTGAGGTATCGTTACCTACTTGTGCTTTCCAGTCTGGGCTTACCTTAGCTAAGTAATTGGTGAAGATGAATGTTGTGCCAGAGCCATCTGAACGGTGAACAACCGTAATCGGTGTCGCTGGTAATTTAGCTGTTTTGTTCAAAGCGACAATCGCTGGGTCGTTCCAAAGTAAAATTTTACCCATGAATATGTCAGCCAACACTTTACCTGTTAAGCGAATTTGACCTGCCGCTATACCTTCTACGTTCATGACAGGTACGACACCACCGATAACGGTAGGGAACTGCATCAAACCATCTTTTTCTAAAACGTCAGCTTTCAAAGGCATGTCAGACGCGCCGAAATCAACCGTTTTTGCTTTGATTTGTTTGATACCGCCACCAGAGCCGATAGATTGGTAGTTCAAACCGATTTGTGTTTTTGCTTTATATGCCTCAGCCCATTTAGCGTAAATAGGGTAAGGGAATGTTGCGCCAGCACCTGTGATTTCGGCGGCTTGTGCGCTAACAGTAAATGCCCAGCCTGCGCTTAACAATAATGCGCTTGCTACAGTGCGTGATGTGGTTTTATTCAATTTCATGGTGTGCTCCAGAGTCTTAAAAAATAAACTAACCTGTAAATAGGTGAGCCATGTAGTAGCAGTGCCTGCCTGATATATAACTGTTACTGACGTGCATGTTAAATGATGAATGTTACAAAATTATGACTGATAGAAGGTGTCTTGTGTTTTTTGTTTGCAAGCCGTAAGGATTGACCAAGGTGGGGTGTTGTGTGTACTATCTAGGGTTTTCGGAGTAGGGGTAGCGTAATGCGGCAAAAACTGGTTGCTGGAAATTGGAAAATGCACGGTAATCTGGTGGAGAACCAAGCCTTGTTAGCCTCTTTACGCACGCAATTAGTCGGGCTGGATGGCGTGTCTTGTGCGGTGTTCGTTCCCGCGCCCTACTTGGCACAAACGCAACAAATGCTGGCTGGTAGCGCGATAGCTTGGGGCGGTCAAAACGTCAGTGAATACGATAAAGGTGCTTATACTGGCGAAACTTCAGCGGCAATGTTGTTGGATTTTGCTTGCCGTTATGTATTGCTTGGGCATTCTGAGCGTAGAGCAATTTTCGGTGAAACGGATGTTGTCATTGCGGTTAAATTTGTGGCGGCGCAGAAAGCTGGTTTGACACCGATATTATGCGTGGGCGAAACACTGGAAGAGCGTGAAGCGGGGCGTGCTGAAGCAGTCATTGCGCGGCAATTAGATGCCGTGCTAGAAGTCGCTGGTGTAGATGCGTTGGCTAAAGCAATAGTCGCTTACGAACCTGTTTGGGCTATCGGTACTGGTAAAACAGCCAGCCCAGCACAAGCGCAAGCAGTGCACGCATTTATCCGCGAAAAAATCGCGCAGTTAGACGTGGTGTTAGCGCATAATCTCACTATACTTTACGGTGGTAGTGTTAAAGCTAATAATGCGGTTGAGTTGTTTGGTCAGGCTGATATTGATGGTGGGTTAATCGGCGGCGCATCATTAGTTGCTGATGATTTTGTGGCAATATGTCAAGCTGCGCAATCTTGTACGGTTGCGGCTTAAAGGAATAAATTTGGAAACGCTAATTTGGATTTTGCATTTATTGTCAGCTGCGGCTGTTATCGTGCTGGTGTTGTTACAGCAAGGTAAAGGGGCTGATATGGGCGCGTCGTTTGGTGGTGGTTCGGCAGGTAGTTTGTTCGGGTCTTCTGGCTCGGCTAACTTTTTAAGCCGTACTACTGCGATATTGGCGGCAACTTTTTTTGTAACCAGCTTGGTGCTCACCTATTTTTCGGGACATCAAACTAAATCTGCAGGTGTGATGCAAGCGCAACAAAAATTGCAAGTTGCACCACCTGTAGCACCTGTTGCTGTGCCAACAAGTGCTGTAATTCCAGGCAATAGCCAGTCAAAAGCTGGGGAAATTCCTAAATAAGGATGTGCCATGGGGCGGATTATCAATCCGTCCTGTCAAATAGGCCGACGTGGTGAAATTGGTAGACACGCTATCTTGAGGGGGTAGTGGCGTAAAGCTATGCGAGTTCGAGTCTCGCCGTCGGCACCATAGTGTATTTAAGCGCAAGCGCAATGATGTGGCTTGCTATGAAACTGATTTAGTTAGTATGGTTTTTTGCCATTCTATGAATCACTTTTGAACTTGACGCAGCGCTTTTAGGGCAATTAAACTGATAGGCTGTGTGCCTGTTAGCGGCTAGGAGTTTCCATGCTTGAAAATTATTTTCCTGTTTTATTGTTTGTGATTGTCGGCTTGCTGGTCGGTATTGGTCCTATGATCTTGGGCTGGTTAGTCGCGCCTAACCACCCTGATAGCGAGAAATTGTCACCTTACGAGTGCGGTTTCGAAGCGTTTGAAGACGCACGGATGAAATTTGACGTGCGTTATTATTTAGTTGCTATTTTGTTCATACTATTCGATTTGGAAATTGCGTTTTTGTTCCCGTGGGCGATAGTGCTTGAGGAGATCGGGCTATTCGGCTATTTGGCGATGGTGCTGTTTTTGGCAATCTTGGTAGTTGGCTTCGTTTATGAGTGGAAGAAAGGGGCGCTGGAATGGGAATAGAAGGCGTTTTAGAGCAAGGTTTTGTCACCACAACTGCGGATAAGCTGATTAACTGGACGCGTACAGGTTCGTTGTGGCCGATGACTTTTGGTCTGGCATGTTGCGCGGTAGAGATGATGCAAGCGGGTGCGTCACGTTATGATTTGGATAGATTCGGTGTGGTGTTTCGACCCAGCCCGCGCCAGTCTGATGTGATGATAGTAGCAGGCACATTGTGCAATAAAATGGCACCCGCGCTACGCAAGGTTTACGACCAGATGGCCGAGCCGCGTTGGGTTATTTCTATGGGCTCATGTGCGAATGGCGGTGGTTACTATCATTATTCTTACTCTGTCGTGCGCGGTTGCGATCGTATCGTGCCTGTGGATATTTATGTACCAGGTTGCCCACCTACGGCAGAAGCGTTGCTGTACGGGATTATTCAGTTGCAGAACAAGATTAAACGCACCAATACCATTGCGCGTTAATGCTTAAGAGCGAGTTGTTATGAATCCATCTTTAGAAAGTTTGTCCGTCACCGTGTTGACTGCGCTGGGAACCAAAGTGGTTAGGCAGGTGGTTGCACTTGAAGAGCTGACCATAGAAGTGCGTGCGCAAGATTTGCGTGATGTGATGTTGGCACTGCGTGATAATCCTGGTTTGCATTTTGAGCAGTTGATAGATTTGTGCGGTGTGGATTACTCGGATTACCAAGAAGGTGCATGGACAGGACGGCGTTTTGCCGTGGTTTATCACTTGCTGTCGTTGGCTAAAAACCGTCGCATTCGTGTGCGCGTGTTTGCGACTGATGATGATTTCCCGATTTTGGCGAGCATGATACCTGTGTGGTCAGCGGCGAACTGGTTTGAGCGCGAGGCGTTTGACTTGTTTGGTATCGTCTTTGAGGGGCATCCTGATTTACGTCGTTTGCTGACTGACTATGGTTTTGTGGGTCACCCTTTCCGCAAAGATTTCCCTGTCTCTGGCAACGTAGAAATGCGTTATGACCCAGAGCAGCAGCGTGTTATTTACCAGCCCGTGAGTATAGAGCCGCGTGAAATCACGCCGCGTATTGTGCGTGTGGCAAATTATGGGGAGAGTGTGTAATGGCTGATATTCGTAATTACACCATGAACTTTGGACCGCAACATCCTGCAGCGCACGGCGTATTGCGTTTGGTGCTGGAGCTGGACGGCGAAGTCATCGAGCGTGCAGATCCGCATATCGGTTTATTGCATAGAGCCACTGAAAAGTTAGCCGAGAGTAAGACCTATATGCAATCTTTGCCCTATATGGACAGGCTCGATTATGTGTCCATGATGAGCAATGAGCACGCCTACGTGATGGCAATAGAAAAGCTCATGGGTATCGCCGTACCTGAGCGTGCGCAATATATTCGCGTGATGTTTGATGAGATTACCCGTGTGTTGAATCATTTGCTATGGTTGGGCGCACATGCAATTGATATTGGCGCGATGACCGTGTTCCTGTACGCTTTCCGTGAGCGCGAAGATTTGATGGACTGCTACGAAGCTGTTTCAGGCGCGCGTATGCACGCGGCTTACTATCGTCCAGGTGGCGTATATCGTGATTTACCCGATACCATGCCACAGTACCAAGCATCGAAAATTCACAACGCGGCGGCAATTAAAGGCATGAACGCGAACCGCCAAGGTTCTTTATTGGATTTCTTGGACGACTTCACCCAGCGTTTTGATGGTTATGTCGATGAATACGAAACCTTGCTAACCGATAACCGTATCTGGAAGCAGCGTACTGTGGGTATCGGCGTAGTCAGCCCTGAGCGTGCGTTGGCGTTAGGCTTTACCGGTCCTATGTTACGCGGCTCTGGCTTTGCTTGGGATTTGCGCAAAAAGCAACCTTACGAAGTTTATGACAGATTAGATTTCGATATTCCTGTGGGTGTAAATGGCGATTGTTACGATCGTTATTTGGTTCGCATGGAAGAAATGCGCCAATCCAATCGCATTATCAAGCAGTGTATTGCTTGGCTTCAAGTCAATCCAGGGGCTGTGATTACCGATAACCATAAAGTCGCTTCACCGTCACGGACGGGTATGAAGCAAAACATGGAAGATATGATACATCACTTCAAATTGTTCACCGAGGGTATGCACGTGCCTGAAGGCGAGGCTTACGCGGCGGTTGAGCATCCTAAAGGTGAATTCGGTATTTACATGGTGTCAGACGGGGCGAATAAGCCTTATCGTCTGAAAATACGTGCGCCTGGCTACCCACATTTAGCGGCGTTAGATGAAATGGTGCGTGGTCATATGATTGCTGACGTGGTCGCGATTATAGGTACGCAAGATATAGTATTCGGGGAGATAGACCGATAATGTTAAGTCCAGCATCTCTAGCTCAAATCGATCATGAATTGACTAAGTATCCAGCAGATCAACGCCAATCAGCGGTCATGTCAGCGTTGCGCATTGCGCAGGTTGAAAAAGGTTGGTTGTCGAACGAAACCATGGATTATATAGCCAGCTACTTAGGTATGCCTGCGATTGCAGTGGCAGAAGTCGCTACTTTCTACAATATGTACGACACCGTGCCAGTGGGTAAATATAAAGTCACTTTGTGCACTAATATTTCCTGCATGTTAATGGGTGCGCCTGAATTGGCGGCGCACGTTAAACAGCGGCTGGATTGCGGTTTCGGTGAAACCACTGCAGATGGTAAATTCACCCTGAAAGAAGGTGAATGTATGGGCGCATGCGGCGATGCGCCTGTGTGCCTGATTAACAATCATCGTATGGAAGGTTTCCTCACGCCTGAGAAAATCGACGCTATTTTAGAAGAGTTGAGCTGATATGGTTATTAAAGGCGGAGAAGTTATATTCAATACAGCCCACCTTCCTGAATCATGGAAGCTGGAAACTTACGTTGCTAATGGCGGCTATGACGCATTGCGTAAAGTGCTGACCGAACCGATGTCGGCTGAGACCATCATTGCTGAAGTCAAAAAGTCGGCATTGCGCGGTCGTGGTGGTGCGGGTTTCCCGACAGGCTTAAAGTGGAGCTTTATGCCGCGTCATTATCAGGGTGATAAATATCTGGTATGTAACTCGGACGAGGGCGAGCCTGGTACATTCAAAGATCGCGATATTATGTTGCTCAATCCTCATGCCTTGATAGAAGGTATGGCGATAGCCGCTTACACCATGGGCGTGAAGCGGGCTTATAACTATATCCACGGTGAAATCTGGGCGACTTACGAGCGCATGGAAGAAGCACTGGAAGAAGCGCGTGCGGCAGGTTTTCTAGGCGATAAAATCATGGGTACTGATTTCAGCTTTGATCTGTTCAATCACCATGGTTATGGCGCGTACATCTGTGGCGAAGAAACGGCTTTGCTCGAATCCATAGAAGGCAAAAAAGGTCAGCCGCGCTTTAAGCCGCCTTTCCCTGCCAGCTTCGGTTTGTACGGCAAGCCAACGACCATTAACAATACCGAAACATTCGCCAGCATTCCTTACATTATTCGTGAGGGCGGGCAAAAGTTTCTCGAATTAGGCAAGCCTAATAACGGCGGCACTAAAATATTTTCGGTATCAGGTCACGTTAATAACCCCGGTAACTTTGAAGTGCCGATGGGGATGCCGTTTGCTGAATTGCTGGAAATGGCGGGTGGCATACGCACTGGACACACGTTCAAAGCCTGCATACCTGGCGGTTCATCCACGCCAGTATTGCCTGCTGACATCATGATGCAATGCACCATGGATTACGATTCTATCGCTAAGGCAGGGTCGGCTTTGGGCGCGGGTTCGGTCATTATCATGGATGAAACCGTGTGTATGGTTGAGGCACTGGAGCGTCTGTCTTATTTTTATTTTGAAGAATCCTGTGGTCAATGCACGCCTTGCCGTGAAGGTACGGGCTGGTTATATCGCGTGATACATCGTATTGAACATGGACAAGGTCGTCCAGAAGATTTGGATTTGCTGGCCGATGTGGCGCATAACATCGGTGGGCGTACCATTTGTGCGCTTGGTGACGCGGCAGCGATGCCAGTACAAGCAATGCTCAAACATTATCGTCATGAGTTCGAGTATCACATCGAACATGGCAAATGCATGGTTTAGGTGAATATATGCTAGAAATTGAAATCGACGGTACTAAAGTAAGCGTACCCGCTGGCGGCACAATTATGGATGCGGCGGCAGAAATCGGCGTGTATATCCCGCATTTTTGCTACCACAAAAAACTATCCATCGCGGCGAACTGCCGTATGTGTCTGGTGCAAGTAGAAAAAGCTGCCAAGCCTTTGCCTGCGTGCGCGACACCGATTACCGACGGGATGAAAGTATTTACTAAATCAGACTACGCAGTCACTGCCCAAAAAGGCGTGATGGAGTTCTTGCTGATTAACCATCCATTGGATTGCCCAATTTGTGATCAGGGTGGCGAGTGCAGTTTGCAGGATTTAGCGGTGGGCTATGGTGGTAGTTCATCACGTTATCAGGAAGTGAAACGTGTTGTTAAAGAGAAAGATTTAGGTTCGTTGGTTGCTACCGATATGACGCGTTGTATCCATTGCACGCGCTGTGTACGTTTCGGTACGGAAATCGCGGGCATTATGGAAATGGGTCAAGTGGGGCGCGGCGAGCATTCAGAAATCATGCCGTTCATAAACAAAACCATAGACTCTGAGCTGTCTGGCAATATCATAGACTTGTGCCCTGTGGGCGCATTGACCAGCAAGCCGTTCCGTTACACTGCGCGTAGCTGGGAATTGTCGCGGCGCAAATCGGTTAGCCCGCATGATAGTTTGGGCAGTAATTTGGCGGTGCAAGTAAAAAATAATCGCGTCATGCGCGTATTACCGTTAGAAAACGAAGCGGTGAACGAATGCTGGTTGTCGGATAAAGACAGATTCTCTTACGAAGGTCTCAATTCAGAACAGCGTTTGACTAAGCCTATGCTGAAACAAGATGGCAAATGGATAGAAGTAGATTGGCAAGCCGCGCTGGAATATGTGGCGAATGGCTTGAAACAAATCCGCGAACAGCACGGTGCTGACAGCATAGGTGCATTGGCAACACCGCATCAAACGTTAGAAGAGTTGTATCTGTTACAAAAACTGACGCGTGGTCTGGGTAGCGGCAACGTTGATACGCGCTTGCGTCAGGCTGATTTTAGCGCAGATGCGCATATCACTGGCGCACCTTGGTTGGGTATGTCGATAGCCGATGTGGATAATTTGCAGCGCATATTGTTGATAGGTAGCAATTTGCGCAAAGAACAACCGCTGTTAGCGCATCGTGTGCGCCAAGCGGTGAAGCATGGCGCACAGTTCAGTTTAATCAATCCTATGGATGATGATTTGCTGATGAAAGTGGCGCACAAAGCCATCGTCGCGCCACAAGCCATGGTGAATACTTTGGCGCAGGTTGTCGTGGCACTGGCTGACTTAACCAAAATGGATATTCCGGCGACATTGACAGCGGCGTTGTCAGATGTGGTTGCGGATGCAAATAGCGTGGCAATAGCGACTAGCCTGACTACAGGTGAACGTAGGGCGGTATTGCTCGGCAATATCGCGCAACATCATGCGCAGTACGCGGATATTTATGCGTTAGCGCAAACGATTGCCGCTATGGCGGATGCGACTTTCGGCATCATGGGTGAAGCGGCTAATAGTGTGGGTGCATACATTGCTGGTGCGGTGACGACAGGTGTGAAATCAGGTCTGAATGCCAATGCGATGTTAGCAATGCCACGCAAGGCGTATTTGTTACTGGGCGTAGAGCCAGAGTTAGATAGCAATAATCCAGCACAGGCTATTAAAGCGATGCAAAGTGCCGATATGGTGGTGGCGATGAGTGCGTATAAACACAACGCGCTGGACTACGCTGATGTGTTATTGCCTATCGCGCCGTTCACTGAAACCGCAGGTAGTTTTGTCAATACCGAAGGTAGGGTGCAGGCATTTAACGGTGCGGTTAAACCTTTGGGTGAGACGCGTCCCGCTTGGAAAGTGTTGCGTGTGTTGGGTACGATGTTGGGCTTGCCTGGCTTTGATTTTGATAGTGCAGAAGCGGTGCGCGCGGCCGTGGTTAAGGCGGATATGTTGGCATCATTAAATAACCAGCTTGCACAAGTGCACGTGACCAATGTCGCCGTGGCAACAGGCGTTTACCGTGTTGGCACTGTTAATATGTATCAGGCGGATGCCATTGTCCGTCGTGCGCCTTCATTGCAACAGGCGCGTGATAGTGAATTTGCAGGGGCGGGCATGAATGCGGCTATGCTGGCTAAGTTGAATATCAGCGCAGGTAATTTGGTCAAGGTTGAACAAGGCAGTGTGTACATGACAGTACGGGCTGAATTGGATAATAGCTTGGCTGACGCGAGTGTACGTTTAGCCGCCAGCCATCCCTTAACAGCGGGCTTAGGTGCGATGCTGGGCGAAATCAAACTGGAGTGCGCATAACATGGCGTTTTTAGAAAATCTATTTGGTGGTGCTTGGCCTTTGGTATGGACGCTGGCTAAAATTATAGCCATCGTCGGGCCGATGATGCTGGCAGTGGCGTATTTAACTTACGCTGAACGTAAAGTCATCGGCTATATGCAGGTGCGTATAGGTCCTAACCGCGTTGGTTATAAAGGCTTATTGCAACCGATAGCCGATGGTATCAAGTTGTTGATGAAAGAGATTATTATCCCTAGCGGGGCCAATAAAATCTTGTTCGTATTAGCACCTGTATTGACTATTGCGCCTGCATTGGCGGCTTGGGCGGTGATACCGTTTTCGCCTGAGTTAGTGTTGGCAAATGTAGATGCGGGCCTGCTGTATATTTTGGCAATGACTTCCGTGGGTGTTTACGGCGTGATTATTGCGGGTTGGGCTTCTAATTCGAAATATGCGTTTTTGGGTAGCTTGCGTTCTGCGGCACAAATCGTTTCCTACGAAATCGCCATGGGCTTTGCCTTGGTCGGCGTGTTAATGGCAGCACAAAGCCTGAATCTGGTTGAGATAGTCAAAGGTCAGGCTGGCGGTATGTTTAGCTGGTACTGGTTGCCGCTGTTTCCTATGTTCATCGTTTATTTGATTGCAGGCGTGGCCGAAACCAACCGTGCACCATTTGACGTGGCTGAGGGTGAGTCTGAGATTGTGGCTGGTTTCCACGTTGAGTATTCAGGCATGGCATTCGCGGTATTCTTCTTGGCTGAGTATGCCAATATGATCTTAATCGCGGCACTGACGGCGTTAATGTTCCTCGGTGGCTGGCAACCGTTGTTTGATATTGCGCCGTTTAACTGGATACCTGGTTTTGTCTGGTTAATGTTCAAAATCGGCTTTGTGTTGTTCCTGTTCTTGTGGTTCCGTGCAACTTTCCCACGTTATCGTTATGACCAGATTATGCGTTTGGGTTGGAAAGTGTTTATTCCTATTACCTTGGTTTGGCTACTGTTTGTTGGCGCAATGATGCAAACCCGTTACGGATATTTATTCCACTAAGCGTGGAGTAATGGAGTGATTTGATGAGAGCGATAAAACAATTTTTTACCAGCTTATTGCTGTTAGAGCTGTTAAACGGGATGCGTTTGACTGGACGGCACTTTTTTGCACGCAAAATTACCGTGCAGTTTCCTGAAGAAAAAACCCCGCAGTCTGTGCGTTTTCGTGGTTTACATGCTTTGCGTCGTTATCCTAACGGTGAAGAGCGTTGTATCGCGTGCAAACTGTGCGAGGCAGTATGCCCAGCGATGGCGATTACGATAGAGTCGGAAAAGCGTGAGGATGGTACACGCCGCACCACGAAATACGACATAGATTTAACTAAGTGTATTTTTTGCGGTTTTTGTGAAGAGTCCTGCCCAGTTGACTCTATTGTGGAAACGCATATTTTAGAATACCACGGCGAGAAACGTGGTGATTTGTTCTATAACAAAGAAATGTTGCTGGCGGTGGGTGATAAGCACGAGGCTGAAATCGCCGCCGCACGTGCCGCTGATGCCAAGTATCGATAGGATGGTATAGAGATGAATTTTGAAACGATGGTATTTTATGGCTTTGCGGCAATTTTGCTGTTCGCTGGTTTCCGTGTGATTACGACGCGTAATCCTGTACACGCGGCTTTGTTTTTGGTACTGGCTTTTTTCACAGCGGCAGGTATATGGCTGATGCTGGAAGCTGAGTTTTTAGCGATTACCTTGGTGCTGGTTTATGTCGGTGCGGTCATGGTGTTGTTCCTGTTTGTGGTGATGATGCTTGATATTAACTTAGACAGATTGCGTGAGGGTTTTTGGGATTATTTGCCGTTGGCCGCTTTTGTGGCAACGATGCTGGTGATAGAAATGGCGGTAGTGCTCGGTAGCCGTAGCTTTGGCTTGGACATTGTGCCTGCGCCGATTCAACATGCGGCTGATTACAGCAATACTAAAGAATTAGGTCGTTTGCTCTATACCGATTACGTGTATCCGTTTGAATTGGCCGCTGTGGTGTTGTTGGTGGCAATAGTGGCGGCGATTGCGCTGACTATGCGTCGTCGTAAAACCAGCAAATATCAAGACCCCGCTCAACAAGTCAATGTTAAACGCGCTGATCGTGTGCGTCTCGTCAGTATGGCGGCTGCACAGCCATCTTCTACTAAGTCGTAAGGGGAAATAGGCATGGTGTCGTTATCACATTATCTGGTGCTGGGTGGCATATTGTTTGCCATTAGCGTGTTGGGCATTTTCTTGAATCGTAAAAACGTCATTATTTTATTGATGTCGATAGAGTTGATGTTGCTGGCAGTGAATATGAATTTTATTGCGTTCTCTCACTATATGGGCGATACCGCAGGACAAGTGTTCGTATTCTTTATTTTGACCGTAGCAGCAGCAGAATCAGCCATAGGTTTGGCGATACTGGTGGTGTTGTTCCGTAACCTGCGTACCATACACGTGGACGATTTGGACCAACTGAAAGGCTAATGGTGCAACACGCACTTGACAGGAATAAACCATGACGGAAATGCAAAAACTTTATCTTTTAGTGCCACTCGCACCGTTGTTCGGTGCGGTTATCGCAGGGCTGTTCGGCTGGGCGATAGGACGCACGTTATCGCACTTAGTTACTATCGCAGGGGTGGCTGTTTCATGCTGGGCATCTTGGCTGGTGTTTCAGGATGTGCAGGCTGGGCACACTTTCAACGGCACGGTTTATACCTGGATTACGACGGGCGATATACGTTTGGAGGTGGGCTTTTTAATTGACAGCCTCACTGCGATGATGATGATGGTGGTTACGTTCGTATCGCTGATGGTGCATATCTACACCATAGGCTATATGCGTGAAGACGCGGGTTATCAGCGTTTCTTTAGCTATATTTCACTATTCACTTTCTCTATGTTGATGCTGGTGATGTCCAACAACTTCCTACAATTGTTCTTCGGTTGGGAAGCGGTGGGACTGGTTTCCTATTTGTTGATAGGTTTCTGGTTTACTCGTCCTACCGCAACTTACGCTAACCTTAAGGCATTCTTAGTCAACCGCGTCGGTGACTTTGGTTTTCTGCTAGGTATCGGCATGGTGCTGGCTTACTTCGGTACGTTAGATTACGCATCGGTGTTTGCGCAATTGCCTAGCATGGCAAATACACACGTGACGCTGATACCTGGTATGGATTGGTCGTTGATTAGCGTTATTTGCATTTTGCTGTTTATCGGCGCGATGGGCAAATCAGCGCAATTCCCATTGCATGTATGGTTGCCTGATTCGATGGAAGGTCCTACGCCTATCTCTGCGTTGATACATGCGGCGACGATGGTAACAGCGGGTATATTTATGGTGGCGCGTATGTCGCCGATGTTTGAAATGTCTGATGCGGCGTTATCTTTTGTCATCGTGATAGGTGCGATTACGGCGTTGTTTATGGGTTTCTTGGGTATCATTCAGAACGATATTAAACGCGTGGTGGCTTACTCCACATTGTCACAGTTGGGTTACATGACGGTAGCATTGGGCGCGTCAGCTTATTCAGTGGCTGTGTTCCACTTAATGACGCACGCGTTTTTCAAGGCGTTGCTGTTCTTAGCGGCAGGGTCGGTAATTATGGGTATGCACCATAATCAAGATATACGTCTCATGGGGGGCTTGCGTAAGTACATGCCGATTACTTGGATTACCTCATTGATAGGTTCATTGGCGTTGATAGGCACACCGTTTTTCTCGGGTTTCTATTCCAAAGATAGCATTATAGAGGCGGCGCACGCGGCGATGGAACATGGTTTGCCTGGTGCGGGTTTCGCCTATTTTGCTGTGGTCGCGGGTGTGTTTGTGACCGCATTTTACTCGTTCCGCATGTATTTCCTCGTGTTTCACGGTAAAGAACGTTTTGATACCCATGCGCACGACAGCCATGCAAGTGCCGCTCACGATACGCATAGTCATGACGATCACGCTCATGACGACCACGCGCATGATGACCACGCGCATCATGGTGGTGTGCCGCACGAGTCGCCGCTGGTAGTAACGATACCCTTAATTTTGTTGGCGATACCTTCGTTGCTAATCGGTTATTTTGCTATTGAACCTATGCTGTTTGGTGATTACTTCAAGGGTGCGATATTCGTTAATAATGAATTACATCCTGCAATGGAGGAGTTGCACCATGAATTTCATGGCGCGATGGCGATGGCAGTGCATAGCTTGACTAGCCTGCCGCTGTGGTTGGCAATATCGGGCGTGGCATTGTCTTGGTTCTTCTATATGAAGCGACCTGATATTCCTGCCGCGATTAAGCAACGCTTTATTATTATCTACAATGTGTTGGACAATAAATATGGCTTTGATACTTTTAACGCTTGGTTCTTTGCGGGTGGTGCGCGTGCCTTAGGCAACTTCTTCTGGCGTTTTGTTGATGTGAAAATTATTGATGGTTTTTTCGTCAACGGCACGGCGCACTTAATCGGTTGGTTTTCGACGATTACCCGTAAATGGCAATCAGGTTATATTTATCATTATGCGTTCGCCATGATAATCGGGGTGTTCGCCTTGGTGACTTGGTTTGTACGCGTAGCTTGACCATATTTAGAGTAATACAAATAGAATAGGGATTTTATGTTAGCTGGATACCCACTTTTAAGTTTAGCCGTTTGGGTGCCGATTATTGCTGGTGCATTAGTGCTGGCAACAGGATCGGATCGTAATGCGAATTTGGCGCGTTGGATGGCGTTAATCGGTGCATTAGTGTCATTTGCAGTCACCGTGCCGTTATACACTGGCTTTGACACGATGACGGCGAATATGCAGTTTGAGGAATTGTTGCCTTGGATACCGACTTACAATATCAACTATCACTTAGGTGTGGATGGTATTTCTATGCCGTTTATATTGCTAACTAGCTTCACCACGATATTAGTGGTCATAGCAGGCTGGCAAGTGATACAAACTAAGGTGTCGCAATACATGGCGGCATTTTTGATGATGTCGGGTGCGATTATCGGTGTGTTTGCGGCACTGGATGCGATGCTGTTTTATGTGTTCTTTGAAGCGATGCTGATACCGTTGTTTCTGGTTATTGGTATTTGGGGTGGTCCACGCCGTGTTTATGCGGCGGTGAAATTCTTCTTATATACTTTGCTGGGCTCTTTGTTGATGCTGGTTGCGTTTTTATACTTGTATTTCCAATCAGGTGGTAGCTTCGAGATTTTAGATTATCAGCGTTTGCCTATTGGTATGTCTGCGCAAATACTTATATTCTTGGCGTTTTTCTTATCGTTTGCAGTTAAAGTCCCGATGTGGCCCGTGCACACTTGGTTGCCAGATGCGCACGTTGAAGCACCGACAGGCGGTTCAGTGGTATTGGCGGCGATTACCTTGAAAGTGGGTGCTTACGGTTTCTTGCGCTTTAACTTACCTATTGCGCCTGATGCCAGCCATTATTTGACAGGCTTTATGGTGACATTGTCGTTAATTGCAGTGGTTTACATCGGTTTGGTGGCTTTGGTGCAGGCTGATATGAAAAAGCTGATTGCTTATTCATCCATTTCGCATATGGGTTTTGTGACCTTGGGTTTGTTCATGTTTAACAGCATAGGGACTGAAGGTGCATTGGTGCAGATGATTTCGCACGGCTTTATTTCAGCCGCCATGTTCTTGAGTGTGGGCGTAATGTACGACCGCGTGCATTCGCGTCAAATCGCTGATTACGGTGGCGTGGCGAATAAAATGCCGATATTTGCCGCATTTCTGATGTTGTTCTCGATGGCTAACGCGGGCTTGCCGGGTACGAGTGGCTTTATCGGTGAGTTCATGGTGATTATGAGCGCGATTAAAGTGAATTTCTGGTTCGCATTCTTGGCATCAACGACCTTGATATTCGGCGCGGCTTATACCTTGTGGATGTATAAACGGGTGATATTCGGCGCAGTGGCTAATCACCATGTTGCTGAGATGAAAGATGTGAGTGCGCGTGAATTCAGCTTCTTGGCGGTGTTGGCGGTGTTGGTGCTGTCTATGGGCTTGTATCCTAAGCCTTACACCGAAGTTATGCACACCTCTGTGAATAATCTGCTGGCGCACGTTGCGATTAGCAAGTTGCCTTAAAGGAATACGGATGAATCTCGCTTTTACTGATGTGTTGCCACTGTTGCCAGAAATTTTCCTGCTGGCGGCAGTCTCTTTGATTTTGCTCATAGATTTATTTCTGGGCAAAGAGCAACGTTATATTACTTACATCCTCAGCCTGGCGGCTTTACTCGGCTGTGGTTGGCTGACATTTACTACCGCGACAGGCGTGACTACTTACGCGATGCACGGCATGTTTGTTGATGACTTGCTGTCTGATACATTAAAGCTGATGCTGTATTTTGTGGTGGCGGTGGTGATGGTGTATTCGCGTTCGTATATTCATGCGCGTGGCATGTTTCAAGGCGAGTTTTTTGTGCTGATGCTGTTCGCGACGTTGGGTATGATGGTGATGATTTCTGCCAGCAACTTCCTTACCTTATACATGGGCTTGGAATTAATGAGCTTGTCGTTGTATGCGCTGGTTGCTTTGCGACGCGACAATGCGGTTGCGACTGAAGCGGCGATGAAGTATTTCGTTCTTGGTGCGTTAGCATCGGGGATGTTGTTATACGGCATGTCTATGATATATGGCGCAACGGGCAGTTTGGACTTGTCGCGTATCGCCACTGTTTTACAAGCTGGCGTAGCTAACAATACCGTATTGGTATTTGGTCTAGTGTTTATCGTCGCTGGTTTGGCGTTCAAGCTCGGTGTTGCACCGTTCCATATGTGGTTGCCTGACGTTTATCATGGTGCACCAACGGCAGTGACTTTGTTTATTGCCACTGCCACCAAATTAGCCGCATTTGCTTTTGTGTTGCGTATCTTAGCGCAAGGTTTACAAGTGATGTCGGTGGATTGGCAACAGATGATGATGATTATGGCGGTGTTGTCTATGGCTATCGGTAACATTACGGCGATAGCACAGACTAATTTCAAACGCATGTTGGCGTATTCCACGATTTCACATATGGGCTTCTTGTTGCTGGGTTTGCTGGCGGCTGACATCAATGGTTATAGCGCGGCGATGTTTTACATAGTGACTTATACGCTGACAGGGCTAGGCGCGTTTGGCATGATAATGCTGTTATCGCGCAAAGGCTTTGAAGCTGATAATTTAGACGATTTGAAAGGCTTAAACCAACGTCACCCTTGGTATGCGTTCATGATGCTGATCATCATGTTCTCATTAGCAGGTGTGCCACCTACTGTTGGTTTTTACGCAAAACTATCCGTATTGCAAGCCGTCGTCAACGCAGGCTACATCTGGCTTGCGGTGGTCGCGGTGATGTTCTCATTGATAGGCGCATTCTACTATTTACGTATCGTGCGCTTGATGTACTTTGATAAGCCAGTTGATAACCACAGAATACGCCCAGAAGGTGATATGGCAGTGTTAATGAGCGCAAATGGTCTAGCCGTGCTGGCATTGGGCATCTTGCCACAGCCATTGATGGCATTGTGTGTTTACGCGATACAACGTTCATTATGAATACTAGCGTATTAGCCTTATTGGTAGCAGCACTGGTAGCGGCTAACGTGCCGTTCTTATCCAATCGCGTGATGCTGGTTATTCCTGTTAAAACGCAACCTAAGGGATTAGGCTGGCATTTGCTAGAATTGGTTATCTGGTATTTTGTGATAGGCGGGTTAGGGCGTTTACTGGAACAAAAAATAGCTGTGCCGCATAGCCAAAATTGGGAATTTTATGCAGTCACTGCCAGCATGTTCATCGTGCTTGCTTTTCCTGGGTTCGTTTATCGTTATTTGTGGCGGCGTTGATATTGTTTAACGAATATGAGCGGACGCAGTAAACCTGCTATCTGTGATGACTTGGTTGAAAATCCGGCTGGGTGAAAACCAGTCGCACTTCTGGGATGAAGTGGCGACCTAGGTTTAATCGGTATATAGTACCGATTTCATTTTTTGCATGGCTTTTTGTTCGATTTGACGGACACGCTCGGCGGATATGCTGTACTCGCTTGCCAGCTCGTGTAGGGTCGCTGGATTTTCTTCGTTTAACCAGCGTGCCTCAACAATATGCCGACTACGTGGGTCTAACGTGGCGAGTGCATTGCTTAATCCAGTACTACTGAGGCGATCATGCTCTGCACGGGCAAGCACGCGGGATGGTTCGGCTTCGGGATCGCTCAAATAAGCCAGCGGGCTGTAGCTTTCTTCACCGTCGTCGTCAAACGGGGCTAGGCTCATGTCGTGACCGCTGAAGCGGGTTTCCATTTCTAATACTTCTTCACGTTTTACACCCAGTTTTTCGGCAATCTCGCTGATTTCTGTGGGTGTTAAGCTGTTGCCACTGGTTTTCATGCTACGTAAATTGAAAAATAGTTTACGTTGTCCTTTAGTCGTCGCGATTTTTACCATGCGCCAGTTGCGGACGATGTACTCGTGCATTTCTGCGCTTATCCAGTGCATAGCGAACGATACTAGGCGTACGCCCCGATCAGGGTCGAAACGTTTGACGGCTTTCATTAAGCCGATGTTGCCTTCTTGAATTAAATCGGCTTGTGGCAATCCGTAGCCCACGAATTTACGCGCCATGCTGACGACGAGGCGTAAGTGTGAGAGCACTAAATGTTTAGCTGCATCCACATCGCCGTGATCACGCAGACGTTGCCCTAAGCGGGTTTCTTCCTCTTGCGTGAGCATGGGGTAGTTATTCACCGTATGGATATAGTTTTCCAGACTGGTGGCGTTGTTGCTAAGTGTGGGTAAGTTCATCGTTGCTGTCATAGTAGTCATACACTCCTAACAATAATTTTAGCACTCTATTTAAGAGAGTGCTAATGTTTAGAAGTTCCTCAAAAATCTAACGTTTTTCTATGCGTGCTAATGAGCGGCTGACGGCAAAGTATGCGCCGATCCAGCCGAGTGCCGTGGAGATAAGTAGTAATGCCGCACTTTGCATTAGGCTAAGTGGCTGAATGCTGAATGTGGTGGCATATAGTGTTGCTAAATGTTGCACTTGAGGGGTAAGTAATTGCGTACTTACAAATACCACGCCCCACGCTATCATCCCACCTAGCAAGCCTTGTAATGCGCCAAAGTAAAGAAAAGGGCGGCGTATATAGCGGTCGGTTGCACCAATTAAACGACTTACTTCTATTTCCGCATGGCGTGTGCTGATTTGCAGGCGTATGGTGTTGCTGGTAATGGCGGCTAGGGCAACGGCTAAAATGCCAGCGAGCAAGGTGAACAAGTCATGCCCGAGTTGTAAGATGGCATCTAGGCGTTGAGACCATTTGTAATCAGCTTGCACTAAGGCAACGTGTGGGAATTTTTGCAGTGTGCTGACTAATTGCGTGATGTGTTGCGCATCGGTGTCAGCTGGGGTGATTATCCATGCGTCGGGCAGTGGGTTTTTGGGTAGTTCATTGACGAGTCGCGTTAAACCTAGCTG
Organism: Sulfuriferula sp.; assembly: GCA_013140765.1. GTDB lineage: Bacteria > Pseudomonadota > Gammaproteobacteria > Burkholderiales > Sulfuriferulaceae > Sulfuriferula. The sequence continues at coordinate 87,915 of JABFSE010000004.1, read as the reverse complement.
TTGGCTAATTTGAGTTAGCGCGGTTTGTTTATCTACAAATTGTGTGTGAGCAATGTCAGTGCGCGTGCTCAGGGTGGTTTGCAGTTTTTTGATGTCAGCAGGTGTTGCGTTGTCATCCATATAAATACTGATTTCATTTGGGTTGGGCAAGTTGCTGGCGACTTGTGTTGCATTGTCCAGCATGACAGCCATGCCAGCGGGCAGGCTGAGGGTGATGCCGATTGCGAATAAGGTAAACAGGCTGGAAAATGGCGTTGCCAGCATTTGTGTTAGCGTTGCGCGTAATGCCTGCAGGTGGTGTGTGAGCCATGTTTTCATGAGATGATTTTGCCGTGATCGAGGTGAACGATACGCCCTGCGCCACTTTTAATGGCGGCTTGATCGTGAGTAGAAATAACGATGGTCGTGCCCGCTTGATGGAAGGCTTTGAACATGAGCATGATGTCGGTTGCATACTCATTGTCTAAATTGCCCGTGGGTTCGTCAGCCAGCAACAAAGCGGGGCGCGATACCACGGCACGGGCAATGCACAGGCGTTGTTGCTCACCGCCAGAAAGCGCGATAGGGTAGGCTTTTTCACGCGCGAGCAAGCCGACTTTATCCAATGCGGCACGCGCACGAGCGTGAGCGTCATGATGCGTAAAACCTGCGATTTCTAGCGGCAAGAGCACATTTTGCATGACGCTACGGTCGAATAATAGCTTATGGTCTTGAAATACTAGCCCCATGTTGCGACGTAAATAAGGAATGGCGGCGCGGCGCATTTTGCCTAATTGGTGATTGTTGACGTAAATCGTGCCGCTGGTAGGGCGTTCTATGGCGGCAATGAGCTTGATTAGCGTGCTCTTGCCTGCGCCTGAGTGCCCCGTGAGGAACACCATCTCGCCTGTTTCGATTTCTAGCGTGATGTCTTTAAGCGCATCATGTCCATTGGGATAGCGTTTGCTGACTTTTTCTAGGCCTATCATGATGCGTTGCTTTCAAATAAAGCATGAACAAACTCAGCGGCAACAAAAGGGCGTAAATCGTCCAGGCTTTCACCCACACCGATAAAGCGTATGGGGCGTGGGCGTGCTTTAGCAATAGCGGCGATTACGCCACCTTTGGCAGTGCCATCGAGTTTGGTGAGTACCAGCCCAGTGACACTTAGCGCTTCATCAAATGTTTTAACTTGCGTGACCGCGTTTTGCCCTGTATTCGCATCCAATACTAATAGAATTTCGTGCGGTGCGGCAGGGTCGGTTTTTTGGATAACGCGTTTTACTTTGCGGATTTCTTCCATTAAATGCGCTTGAGTGGGTAAACGTCCTGCGGTGTCGGCCAGCACAATGTCGATTTTGCGGGCACGTGCTGCGGCAATCGCGTCAAATATCACAGCGGCGGAGTCGCCGCCGTCTTGCGCAATTACGGTGACGTTGTTGCGCTCACCCCATACCATCAATTGCTCGCGCGCGGCGGCACGGAAGGTGTCACCTGCGGCAAGTAGGACAGATTTGCCTTGTGCTTGATAGTATTTGGCGAGTTTGCCTATGGTGGTGGTTTTGCCCGCGCCATTAACGCCTACCATCATAATGACAAAAGGCTGGTGGGTGCTAATGTCTAAGGGGGATTCTAATGGTTGCAATAAGCTGATAAGTGCTTCTTGTAACGCGCTTTGTAATTGTGTGGCTTCGGTGAGCTTGTCTTTTTTGACGCGGCTACGTAGCTGGTCTAGCAAAGTTCGCGTGGCATCTACGCCGACATCGGCGGTGAGTAGTATGGTTTCTAATTCCTCGAATAAGTCTTCGTCAATTTTGCCGCCTAGGCTAAATAAACCTGTAAGCTGTTTACCTAATTGCTCACGTGTGCGGCTTAATCCTTGCTTGAGGCGTTGCGCCCAACTGGTTTTAGCAGGTGGTGCATCGGTAATTATTGGGGCAGTGAGAGGGCTGGGTTCAGCGACAGGCACGACGGCAGGCGCGGTAGTAAGTTCAGCGGCATTTTCGGCTGGTTTTTTTTTGAAGAAACTAAACACGATGAGGATAGTCTTTCAATAGGTTAAATAGAATGTTATTTTATCACGCGGATTTGAGTCTGCGCGTGCTATCTCTACGATGAAGGAAAAACATGAAATCTTGGTTAATCGCAAGTTTGTTGTGCATGAGCTTGCCCGCGACTGCGGCGGTGCAACAATTTACGCTGGATAATGGCTTGCAAGTCATCGTCCAAGAAGATCATCGTGCGCCTATAGTGGTAAGCCAGCTTTGGTATCGTGCGGGCAGTATGGATGAGTTTAATGGCACGACAGGCATAGCGCATATGTTGGAACATATGATGTTCAAAGGTACGAAAGAGGTGCCAGAAGGACAATTCTCTAAGCTGATAGCGGCGGCGGGTGGGCGTGAGAACGCGTTTACTAATACGGATAACACGGTGTATTTTGAGCAGTTGCAAAAAGATAAGCTGGCTTTGGCATTGCGTTTAGAAGCCGACCGTATGCACAATTTATTGTTAGATGATGATAGTTTTGCGAAAGAAAACAAAGTGGTAATGGAAGAGCGGCGACTGCGCACCGACGACCAGCCGCAAGCATTGGTGTATGAAAATATGATGGCAGTGGCGTTTCAGGCCAGCACTTATCGCCGCCCTGTCATCGGCTGGATGAATGATATAGAAAACTTAACTGCGAATGATGCGCGGGCATGGTATCAACGCTGGTATGCACCGAATAACGCAACGTTGGTTATCGTCGGCGATGTGACGCTGGATGCCGTGAAGGCACTGGCAACGCAGTATTTTGGCACGATTCCTAGCAAACCATTACCGATACGCAAGCCACAAGCAGAGCCAGCGCAAGTGGGTATTAAGCGCGTTAATGTGCAAGCACCTGCGAAATTACCTTACCTATTGATGGCCTACCATGTGCCTGTGTTGCGTGATGCGGATAAGGATGTTGAGCCGTTTGCGCTGGAAGTGTTGGCGGGTATTTTGGATGGCAATGAGGCGGCGCGGTTAGGTCGGGTATTGGTGCGCGAGCAACGGGTGGCGACTCAGGCGGGGGCAAGTTATGATTTGGTAGCGCGAGGTCCAGGCTTGTTTATGTTGGACGGCACGCCCGCGCAAGGTAAAACGGCGGTGGATTTAGAGGCGGCGTTACGTGTGCAAGTGGCGGCGATTATACAAACAGGGGTGAGCACGGACGAACTTAAACGCGTAAAAGCGCAGGTGATAGCCAATAATGTGTATCAGCGTGATTCGACTTTTTACCAAGCCATGCAATTAGGTGAATATGTGTCGGCAGGCTTGCCAGTGACGGCGGTGGCAGATCACGTCGCTAAAATACAGGCGGTGACAGCGGCGCAAGTACAGGCTGTTGCGCGTAAGTATTTGGTAGATAGTGGCTTAACCGTGGCGACGCTAGACCCACAGCCGATTAACAAAACGACACCACGCGCCCCAGTGGCGGGTATGCGTCACGTCAATTAAGGAACGATATGCGTAATTGGATAGTTTTTATAGTGACCATGCTGATGAGTGTGGTCGCGCAGGCGGGTTTGCCCATACAGCATTGGCAATTAGCAAATGGTGCGCGGGTGTATTTTATCGAAAGCCACGATTTGCCGATGCTGGATGTGAGCGTAGATTTTGCCGCTGGCAGTGCTTACGATAGCGCGGATAAATCAGGTTTGGCGAGCTTAACGCATAGAATGTTGGATCAAGGCGCGGGCAATCTTACCGATAATCAAATTGCCAGCAATCTGGCAGATGTCGGGGCGCAGTTAAGCGGCAGTTTAGACGCTGATCGCGCAGGCGTGACTTTGCGCACATTAAGCAGTCGCGAAGAGCGCGTGGCGGCGTTAGCAATGTTGACGCAAGTGCTTAATGCACCTACCTTTGCGGCTAATGTAATAGCGCGTGAAAAGGCGCGGGTGATTGCGGGTTTACAAGCTACCGAGGCAGATCCAGCCAGCTTGGCGGCGCGTGCATTTGCGCAGGCAGTGTTTGCTAATCACCCATATTCATATCGCGATACAGGCGAAATTGCCACGGTGAGTAAATTAACTGCGGCAGATTTGCGCCAGTTTTATCAAACACACTATAACGCTAATCATGCCGTGATTGCGCTAATAGGGGATATTAGCCGTGCAGAGGCGAATGCGATTGCGCAACAACTGACGATGTCTTTACCCGCAAATAATTTAGCGGCAAATACAAGTATCGCGACGGTTACACCCTTGGCAACAGCAGTGGCCCGCACGATACCTTACCCCGCCCAGCAAAGCCAGATTTTGTTAGGTCAACCTGGTGTGGCGCGAGGTGATCCTGATTATTTTGCTTTATATGTAGGTAATTATATTTTAGGTGGCGGTGGTTTTGATTCACGCTTAATGGCTGAGGTGCGGCAAAAACGTGGCTTGGCTTATAGCGTGTATAGCTATTTTATGCCGATGAAACAGGCAGGCGCGTTCCAGGTTGGCTTGCAAACTAAAGCCGACCAAACCGACCAAGCATTAGCGGTGGTGCGTGATACCTTAGCGAATTTTATCCGTGATGGTGTGACTGATGATGAATTAACGCAGGCTAAAAACAACATCATAGGTGGCTTCCCGTTGCGCATAGACAGTAATAAAGAATTGTTGGCGTACTTGGCGATGATAGGCTTTTACCAACAACCGTTGACTTATCTGGACGATTTTCCTAAGCGTGTGGCTGAAGTGACCAGTGCGCAAATTAAAAGCGCATTTGCGCGGCATATCTATGCGGATAAGTTAGTGAGCGTGGTCGTCGGTAATGTGGTGGTTAAATGAAAACAGCATCACGTAATCGCGTCCGTATTATTGGCGGGCAATGGCGGCGGCGATTATTGAGCTTCCCCGATGCTGACGGTTTGCGCCCCACGGCAGATGCCGTGCGCGAAAAGTTATTTAATTGGCTAGGGCAAGATTTGCCTGACTGGCAGTGCTTGGACTTGTTTGCGGGCAGTGGTGCACTGGGGTTTGAGGCGGCATCGCGCGGTGCGGCGCAAGTGGTGATGGTGGAGCAAAATCGTTTAGTTTGCCAAGCGCTACGTGAGAATGCGGCATCGCTTAATGCAAGCAACATTATGCTAGTGTGCGCAGATGGCGTAAAATGGTTGGCTGACGCACCTGGCGCAGGATTTGATGTGATATTTATCGACCCGCCATTCGCAACGCGTAGTCAGGCAGCTATTTTGCCTTTGTTGCCTAGGCTGATGAAACCTAAAGGCTATGTCTATGTTGAGCATGATGGCACGTTGATCGTGCCTGCAGGCTGGACAGTGTGGCGTGAAGGACGAGCAGGGCGGGCGCATTTTAATTTGCTACTATGGGATGGTCATGCATAAAATCGCAGTTTACCCAGGCACATTTGATCCCGTTACGCGCGGGCATGAGGATTTAGTTCGTCGTGCAACGCGGATATTTGACGAGATTATTGTCGCTGTGGCGGTGGGCGGGCATAAACAGCCGTTTTTTGATTTAGATAAGCGAGTGGCGTTGGCGCAACAGGTGTTTGCTGATGTGCCGAATGTGCGCGTTATGGGGTTTTCGGGCTTGCTGGTGGATTTTGTGGTCGCGCAATCAGCGCATATTGTTTTACGTGGCTTGCGTGCGGTGTCTGATTTTGAATATGAATTTCAATTAGCAGGCATGAACCGTAATTTGAATCCGCAAGTCGAGACGGTTTTTTTAACGCCAGACGAGCGTTTTATGTTTATTTCTGCCAGCATGGTGCGAGAAATCGCGGTGCTGGGGGGCGATGTTAGCCCATTTGTACATCCGTTAGTGTTGGCGCAATTACAACACAAAATAAATTTGATTAAATAAGGAAATACCATGTCACTCTTAATTACTGATGAATGTATCAATTGCGATGTTTGCGAGCCAGAATGTCCAAATGAGGCAATTTATCAGGGCGATTCGATTTACGAAATCGACCCTAATAAATGTACCGAATGTGTAGGGCACTATGATGCGCCGCAATGCGTAGAAGTATGTCCAGTGGATTGCATCCCGCTAGGCATAGAAGAAACGCAAGAGCAACTAATGGGGCGTTATATGCAGTTGACAGGACAGGTGTAATCTAGCCTTGTACACCCTGACGTTTAAGGAATTCTTGCAGTATCTTTAGGCGTATGGTGCTGTCGTTCATTTCTAGCAAGTCTTGTTTTGCACTCGGTTTAATAGGCAGACTTTCTGCCAGACGGTAGCCTAACCAAGCACTTTGTTCTGGGTGTGGCGGGTTGGAAAAGCGTGTCGCACCGAGTTCTTGATAGATGGTGTCGAATACGGTGCGGCAAATGTTAAATTCGTCGCCGACTACTAGCGTGGGCTCGGCAGGTAGTAGCCTGACTTCAGCGGTTATCAACCCGCTTTTGCTCACTTCGCTAGACTCAATAAGAAAGCGTTGTCCGCCTTGTGCGGTAATGTTGAGTATGCCTAGCTGTGGCATGTCCCAATCGGCTATGTGCGCTAATGTGCCTACGGCATGGGGTTGGGCGGGTGTGCCGATTTCTTCGCCTGATAGAATTAGGCAGATACCGAAAGGCGAGTTGTCTTTCATGCACGCACGCGCCATATCCACATAGCGCGTTTCAAATAGTTTGAGCGGCAATAGCCCATCTGGGTAGAGGACGGTATTGAGCGGAAAAATAGGAATAGATAAATGCGGTGTATGGTGCAGTTTATCGAACACTAAAGGTAGCTTTTCTTTTAACCAGCTCATGGTTTTTCTCCCCATCGCGGCATGAGTTTATGTGGGATATGTAGCTGATCCAGTATCCGTGCAACGACGAAATCTATCAAGTCATCTATGCTTTGCGGATGCTGATAAAAGCCAGGATTAGGCGGCAATATCACCACGCCCATGCGAGCGAGCTTGAGCATATTCTCTAAATGCAGCGTGGAGTAAGGGGTTTCACGGGGTACGAGGATGAGTTTGTGTTGTTCTTTGAGCATCACATCGGCCGCCCGCGCAATGAGGTTGTCAGCCAAGCCTTGCGCAATCGCGGCTAGGCTACCCATAGTGCAAGGGCATACCACCATAGCATCGGCGGGATTAGAGCCTGACGCAACAGGGGCGAACCACTCCTCACGACCATAAACATGCAATTGCCCGTCACGTGCGGCAAAATGTGCCGTTAAGAATTCAGCCAACTCATGCGCACGTGTGGGCAATGCTAAATCTAGCTCTTGCTTAATGACGATTTGTGCGGTGCTGGAAACCAGTAAGTGTACGTCGATGTCGGCTAATAGCAAACATTCCAATAAACGCACGCCATAGCGCATACCTGACGCGCCTGTCCAAGCTAAGGTAACGCTACGTGGTGGAGTTTGCATCTAATGACCCTTTTGTTAAATGAGCGGCAATCAGGCCGTTGCTTAAACCAAATATCCAAGCAGCAAGCGCGAATGCGGGGCTTAAATATAGCACATTGACGCCGGGCATGAGCCAAAGACCAACGACAGTCAGTTGTGCGCCTATATGTGCGAATGCCGCCAGTAAGCTCAGGCTGACCATGCCAAAGTAGGGTTTGGGCAAGTATTGCGCAATAGACAATACCGCTAAACTGGCGAATGCGCCGCTTAAACTTAATATAAATCCTGGCGTGAGAAAACTACCCAACAATATACTGCCTGCCAGGACGCGTAACATAGTCACCCAGACTGCGGCGCGTAAGCCGTATTGTGCTAATACTAACAAGGTGACGATGTTAGCCAGTCCAGGTTTGACACCAGGTATGGGCGTAGGTAGCGCGGCCTCCATGAGCATCAAGGCAATGGCGAGTGCCGCCATGTAGGCGATGCGATGATCTTCGGTGGTGGGTCTAATAGTTAAGGCTGTCATAATGTCGGGTAGTGCCTGCGATTTCTATACTGACTTGATTGGGTAAGCAAATAGCAACTTCACCAGCACGGCTAATCCAACCTTGATGTACGCACAGCTGGCGTGGGCTGGGGTCGCTGACGACGCGCGCGCGTTGGTGATAGACTTCTACTTGAGTAAGCCCTAATGGACCGGGTATAGCAACTGTAAATGGGTGCATCAGGGACGCGGTTAGAAATAGCTCACCACCGCGTTTAATAATGATTTTTTCGCCTGCGGGTGCTAACCAGTAATGTGCGGTTAGGCTCACGACCAAGCCTAGGCTAATCAGCAATATCAGTCCATCCCCTAGCTGTATGAATTTGATGTTATCGCGTAACTTGTCCCACATTTAACTTAGCTCGCGATGGCGCACCAAAGTTTGCTCTTCGTGCTTGAATTCGGCGGCGAGTTGTTCAGTTAAATAGACTGAGCGATGTTGCCCGCCTGTACAGCCAATAGCGACAGTTAAATAAGCGCGGTTGTCGCGTATAAAGCAAGGTAGCCATTTGCGCACGTAATGGGCAATGTCCGACAGCATTTCTCGTACTTCGGGAATGTCTTGCAAGTAAGCAATGACAGCGGCATCGCGTCCTGTTTGCGGGCGTAGTAGCGGGTCGTAGTGGGGGTTGGGCAGGCAACGCACATCGAAGACTAAATCAGCATCCAAGGGTATGCCATGCTTGAAGCCAAAGGATGAAAATAATAAGGTCAGGTTCGCGCTTTCTAGTGCCAATATATCGCGTATCCAGCAACGTAATGTATTAGCTGATAAATCGCTGGTGTCTATCCTGTGTGCTAGTTGGGCTATGCCATCCAAGCGGTCGCGCTCTAACATGATAGCGTCAGGCAGTGCCATCTCGCCTTGGCTCAAGGGATGGCGGCGGCGCGTTTCTGAAAATCGGCGTACTAAGGTTTCGGTTTTGGCTTCCAGAAATAGCAGACGCAAATGTATGTGGGCGCGTAATGCGGTGACGATGCTGGGTAGGTGTTGATACGAATCGCCACTACGCGCATCCACGCTGATGGCGAGTTGGCGATAACCTGCTTGCACTAAGTGGGCGATAGTTTCGTCAAGTAAAATAGCGGGTAAATTATCTATGCAGTAATACCCCGCGTCTTCCAACACGTTCAGGGCGATGCTCTTGCCTGACCCAGACAAACCGCTAATAAGCACTAATTGCGTATCGCTGGCGGCGGGCATGGTTATTGGTTAGCCTGTAACATGGCTTGCTGGCGTGCGATAAAGTCGTCTGCACTGTTGATGCCGCGTGCGCGTAAGATGTAATTACGTGTCGCTACCTCAACTAACACCGCTAAATTTCGTCCTGCGGCAACAGGGATATATACCTTGTTGATGGCAACACCGAGTATGGTTTCAGTGGATGCTTGCATGTCCAAGCGTTGCGTTTTATCGGGCGATTGTTCCGCTGCGGATTGTAAATAAACGATGAGTTTTAGGTTTTTTTTCAGTTTTACAGCGGGTTCACCAAATAGCGTGCGGATATTTAACACGCCTAAACCGCGTACTTCTAAAAAATCCTGCAACATGGCGGGGCATTGTGTCTCTAGCGTATCAGGTGCGACTTTATATAAATCCACCACGTCATCTGCAATTAGCCTGTGCCCTCGGGTAATTAACTCTAAAGCCAGCTCGCTTTTACCCACAGCCGCACTGCCTGTGAGCATGACACCCAAGCCGTTTACTTCTAACATGACCCCGTGCATATTGGTCGATTCGGCTAGGGCATGGGTGAGGTAATGTGACAATACCGTCATCAGCTCGGGGCTGGCTTGTGGTGAGGTGAACAGCGGCGTGTGTGTGCGTTGCGCAGCACTTAATAAAGCCGCAGGTACTTGTTCACCATTAGCAACAATAACGGCAGCCAGCTCGGTTGCAAACAAATTGGCAATGGCTTGGGTAAGCCCGTCGTCGCCGAGTTGCTGCAAATAATCCATTTCGGCACAGCCTAGCACCTGTACACGATTAGGATGGACGAAATTCAAGTGCCCTATCAATGCTAATGAGGGCTTTTGTACGGTGTCCCCCGTGAGTTGCTTATCGCCGCCTGTTTCGCCTGCCACCCAGCTTAATGCCAGCGTTTGTTCGAGGTCGGTAAACATTTTTTGCACGGAAATGGTGTTAATCATGGTTGCCAGTTGCTGATAGTGGTCAGGGCGGATGTGCTGTCTGGGCACTGGTGTAAGTGCTGGCGCATGGTTTTATTGCTAAATAGTTGTGCTAATTCACTGAGTATCTGCAAGTGTAAATCGGTGGCTTGCGCGGGGACGAAGAGCATAAAAAATAAACCTACAGGTAGTTTGTCAGGCGCATCGAAAGCGATTGGGTCGCGTAATCGGGTAAATATGCCTTGCGCTGATTTTAAGCCCTTAATGCGTCCGTGCGGGATGGCGATGCCTAAGCCTAAGCCCGTTGAGCCTAGCTTTTCGCGTGCGATTAGGCTGTCTAGTATGAGTTTATGAGCGATGCCTGATTCGGCTGATAGTAACTGACTGGCGTGTTCAAATAGTTGTTCTTTACTCGCCATGTCCACGTCCAGCTGGACGCGAGACAGGGAGAGCAATGGTGCAATGTGGTTCATGAAATCGACTTACTCTTCGGCTTCAACCAAGGCTTGATGTTTGATACCGCCTTCGGCTTGATGTGCGGAGCTGTTTTTTTCTTTGTGTTTGACAACTTGGCGGTCTAGTTTGTCTGCCAGTGCGTCAATAGCGGCGTACATGTCGCTGTCTTCTGCTTGTACAAAAATATCTTTGCCGCTGATATGTACATTCGCCTCAACGCTGTGTTTCAATTTCTCGACGGTCATAATCACGTTAATGTCTATTACGTGGTCAAAATGGCGTTTAATGCGTTCCATTTTGGTCGTGACATACTCACGAATAGCAGGGGTGATTTCTAGATGATGACCAGTAATTTTGAGGTTCATGGTATTTCCTTTCACTTGCTAGTTATAGCGCTTTGCGCTGATTGGCGGGAGGAATTTGCATCGCTTCTCGATACTTGGCGATGGTTCGTCTTGCGACTTGTATGCCTTGTTCTACGAGCATTTCCGCTATCTTCCCGTCGGATAAAGGCTTCTTAGTGTTTTCCGCGCTAATCAGTTGTTTTATTAACGCACGAATCGCTGTTGCGGAGCAAGCCCCACCTGCATCCGTACTAACATGACTGCCAAAAAAGTATTTTAGTTCAAAGATGCCGCGCGGTGTCATCATGAATTTTTGGGTAGTGACACGTGATACGGTTGATTCATGCAACTCTACAATATCAGCAATTTCACGTAATACCAAGGGGCGCATGGCAACTTCACCGTGCTCAAAAAAGTGTTTTTGTCTGTCAACGATACATTGTGTGACGCGTAATATCGTGTCAAATCGCTGCATGATGTTTTTAATCAGCCACTTGGCTTCTTGGAGTTGCCCTGATAATTGCTGGTGATTTGCGTCGCGGTTGCGCGATAAAATATCGGCGTACATTTGATTAACGCGTAATTTTGGCATGGCTTCAGTATTGAGACTGGCAACCCAGCGACCTTTGGTTTTTTTGACGACCACATCGGGAATAATATAACGGGTATCACTTGCACCAAAAGCGATGCCTGGGCGCGGATTTAATTGCTGAATAAGGCTTTGCGCCGCACCCAATGCAATCTCATCGCAATGTAGTTTGCGTTTTAAGCCGGCGTAGTCATGTGCGCCTAGGGCGGATAATTCGGTCGCTGCGATTTGCAGTGCCAGCGCGAGATGCGGTGTGTTTTCTGGCAGAGTGCGTAATTGCAAGCTCAGGCATTCTGCTAAATCGCGTGCGCCTACGCCTGTAGGCTCTAGGTTTTGTAATTGTTTGAGTGCGATTTGTAAATCATCTAATTCGACTTCTAGCTCTGTGGGTAACATGGCTAGAATCTCATCCAGTGTTTGCGTGAGATAGCCCGCTTCATTTAAGTCGTCTATGAGTAGCGCGACTAAGCGTTTGTCGCGTTCAGATAAGGGCGTGAGGTTGAGTTGCCAAAGCAAGTGGTCACGTAGCGGCGGCATGTCAAGGGTATTAGCTTGCGGCTCAAATTCGTCATCCATATCGTCGCCTGAGCCGTAATTGGGTGTTTCATCCCAATCCAAATCGGTTATTTCGCGTGGGGCAGTGTCGGTAGGCGTTTCGTTTACGCTTTCTTGCGTGGCGGATGTGGTTTCAAATTCGGCTACCCGTGGTGCGCCGTCATCTATGCCGTCCACTCGTTCTAGCAGCGGATTTTCTTGCACCATGAGCTCTAGCTCTTGGTTTAATTCCAGCGTAGAAAGCTGCAACAGTCGTATGGATTGTTGCAGCTGTGGTGTCAGCGTGAGGCTTTGCGATAGTTTGAGTTGTAAACCTTGTTTCATTGTCTGTACGTGTATTAGAGTCGGAAATGCTCGCCTAGATAAACTTTGCGCACACTTTCATTATGGATGATTTCGTCAGGATTGCCAGCGGCTAATACTGTGCCGTCGTTAATAATATAGGCGCGATCGCAGATGCCTAGGGTTTCACGTACATTATGGTCGGTAATTAAAATGCCTATGCCGCGCTCGGTAAGAAAGCGGATGAGCTTTTGTATATCTATCACGGCGATAGGGTCTATGCCTGCAAAAGGCTCGTCTAGCAATACAAAGCGGGGGCTCATTGCCAATGCACGCGCAATTTCTACCCGTCGGCGTTCGCCGCCTGATAAGCTCATGGCAGGTGCGTCACGTAGGTGGTCAATATGCAAATCGGCAAGCAGGCTGTCTAAACGCCGTAATGTTTCTTGCTCGCTGTAGTTTTTCAGCTCGAGTATGGCGAGGATGTTTTGCGCTACGGTTAGCTTGCGGAAAATAGAGGCTTCTTGCGGTAAATAACTCAAGCCCATGCCTGCGCGTTTGTGTATAGGCTGGGCGCTGATGTCTATGTTATCTAGCGTAATAGCACCGCCATCTAAAGCAACTAAGCCGACTATCATGTAGAAGCAAGTTGTTTTACCCGCCCCATTTGGACCGAGTAAGCCGACTACTTCGCCGCTTTTCACCGTGAGTGATACGTCTTTGACGACATTGCGAGATTTATAGCTCTTTTTGAGATGCTGTATTTTCAGTTCGCTCATGGTGTACCTGATGGTAATGAGGGAGCGGATTGCAATGGTAATGGTGGGCGGGCGGCGGGTTGCGCGTCCGTTTTTATTTTAGGGCGTATGATAACGCGCACGCGACTAGGCGGTGCGTTGGGATTTTTGCTTGCTTGCGTGGGGTCATTTTTGGCTTCAAAGAGTTCAGATGCGGTGTTGTATGTCATGGTATTGCCGCGCATTTCGTCTTCACCTTTTTTCAGTCTTGCGTTACCGCTGAGGTTGATTATATTGGCCTTGGTGTCCATGTCGATACGGCTGGCATAGCCTTCCACGTACTCATCTATTTTGTCTCGCTTTTGGCGGAAATACACAGGATTGCCAAAGGCAACGGCTTTGCTAAATCCTTCGCCATTTTCATTGACTTCGATTTTGTCGGCACGCAATATCAACGTGCCTTGCGTCAGCATGACATTGCCTACATAGATACTGGTTTTGTGCAGGTCGTCCACGGTGACGCTATCCGCTTCTAGGTTGACGGGTTTGCTGCGATCGGCTAATTCAGCTTGTGCGTTGTGCATACATAATAGGCAAATCAGCAAGGTGGCTGTTTTATTTAATAGGTTCATATTGCGCTTTTACTCGATTCGTCAGGCGCAAAATGCGCGTGGTATTGTTTAATTCTAACCCGCCTGCGGTCATTTGTATGTTTTTACCTGTGACATGGACTAATTTATCTGCACGCATAATACGCGCATCAGGCCATGCGGTGAGGTGTTCGGTGGTTAAAGTCATTGCACCTTGCGCATCGTGGGTATCGCGTATCAGCACTACGCGCTCAAAGAAATCAACTTGTTTGCCTTTGGCACTTACTAATGCACGGTTGGCGCGTATATCCGCCGTGCCTTGCTGGTCGTCGTTAGCAAGTAAATGTGGCTGGCGTAAACGGGTGGTGTCGTCGTCCATAAAGTGCTCGGCATAGTCTGCGCGTAAGGTATAAATGAGCTGTCCAGCCAGATTAGTGCGCGAGACGGCGAATTTTTCCATCATGTAATCGGCAATATGCGCACCGTGGGAGAACGCGTTAGCATGGGGTGACTGCACAGCGAATTGCAACCAAGCCGTTAGCGCGGCAAGTATGAGCATGATGCTCAAGGGGAACCAAATTAACGGACGCGTATTCATTGATAAATAGCGCTCATTTCAAATACTGTGCCAATAAGTCGGCGTAGGTGTTTTGTGCCCGCATAATGAATTCGCAAGCTTCGCGTACTGCGCCACGCCCACCTTCACGACGGGTGACGATATGGGCATAACGCTGTACTTCAGGCGGTGCGGCAGGCACGCTAATAGCGAGACCGCAACGGATGAGTATGGGTAAGTCGATTACGTCATCGCCCATGTAGGCGGTTTGTTCGGGTTGTAAATTTAGCTTGGCGATTAAATCTTGATAGGCGATGAGTTTGTTGTCCACGCCTTGATAGAGGTGGTGTATGCCCAAGTTTTTAGCGCGATGGGCGACTAGGGATGAGTTGCGGGCAGTAATAATGGCGATTTCTACGCCCGTTTGTTTGAGCATTTTTAAGCCATGCCCATCGAGTGAATTAAAGGCTTTGTACTCCTTGCCGTCATCACTAAAAAACAAACTGCCGTCAGTCATTACGCCGTCCACATCAAAGATGGCGAGGCGTATCGGTTGAGCGCGTAAATAAATGGGGTTGTTCATACGACACCTGCGCGTAATAAATCCAGCATGTTTAATGCGCCGACTAAATGTCCTTGCGCATCGACTACCAGTAAACCGTTGATATTGTGTTGCTGCATTTTTTCGACCGCAGCGACAGCTAATTGTGTGGAGACGATGCGATGCGGATTAGTTGACATCACGTCACGTACCAGCGCGGTACGCACGTCTATGTTTTTTGCCAAAATGCGGCGTAAATCGCCATCGGTAATGATGCCTAAGACTTGATTGGTATCGTCCACCACAGCAGTCATGCCCAAGCCTTTGCTAGTCATTTCTAATAGCGCGGCAGGCAGTAAGGCATCAGCGGTGACGGTGGGTAGCGCATCCGCTTGGTGCATAATGTCGTGGACGTGAACCAAGAGCCGCCGCCCTAAGGAGCCGCCAGGATGGGTGCGGGCGAAATCTTCGGAGCCAAATCCACGCGCTTCTAGTAAGGCAATGGCTAACGCGTCGCCTAAGGCTAAGACAGCGGTGGTGCTGGCAGTAGGCGCGAGGTTCAACGGGCAGGCTTCTTGCGCCACACTGGCATCTAAATGCACATCGGCGGTGCGTGCTAGGGTGGAATTGGGGTTGCCCGTCATGGCAATCAAACGCGCACCACGGCGTTTAATCAGCGGTACGATGGTGACCAACTCTGCGCTTTCGCCGCTATTTGACAACGCGATGCACACGTCTTCAGCGGTAATCATACCTAAGTCGCCATGGCTGGCTTCACCAGGATGTACAAAAAAAGCAGGTGTACCCGTACTGGCAAAAGTAGCGGCAATTTTGTTGCCTATATGCCCTGATTTGCCCATGCCGCTGACGACGACGCGCCCACGGCAGGCAAGTATGAGCTTAATCGCGGCAATAAATTGCACATCTAAGCGTTCACCCATTGCCAGTACCGCATCGGCTTCTATACGCAATACGCGTTTAGCCAATGCCAAACTGGCGGCTTCATCAATTTTCATTACAGGCGTATTCGGCATCTGGATAACAGGGTTCAATAGATTGCCTATTTTAGCATTAGTGTTGCGACTAATCAGCAAAAGCCTTGCGTGTAATGCGAGTTGTCTCTAATCTTCAGGTATGCACTCTACTTTAAGCCTGATTATTCTCTTGTTAGCTGCCGCTGTGGTTATGTCGGCGTTGTTCCGCGCTTGGCGTTTGCCGTCCATGCTGGGGTTTTTGTTGGTCGGTATTTTAATGGGACCACACGCTTTTAATTTGCTTCCCGATAATGCGGAAACGCGCGGGTTGGCTGAATTCGGCGTGGTGTTTCTGATGTTTAGCATAGGGCTGGAATTTAGTTTACCCAAGCTCAAGGCGATACGCACGGTGGTGTTCGGTTTTGGCGGGGCGCAAGTATTGAGTTTTATTGCCTTGGTGATAGTCATTACCAGCATTCTCGGTTTGCCGTGGACGGCGGGCTTGGCGTTAGGCGGTGCATTGGCAATGTCATCGACGGCGATAGTGAGCAAAATGCTGGCCGAAAAGCTTGCATTGCAATCCGAGCATGGCAAGCAAATGATAGCTGTGTTGCTGTTTCAGGATTTGGCCGTTGTCCCTTTGCTTATACTCACACCTACGCTTGCGATGGGCGGTGATGATTTGTGGTCGTCATTGTTGATGGCGGGCGGTAAAGCGGTGGCGGTGTTGTTGCTATTGCTGTTTGTTGGGCAAAAGCTCATGCGTCCTTGGTTTAGCTGGGTTGCTAGTCATAAATCATCAGAGCTGTTTATGCTCAATGTGTTGTTGATTACGCTAGGCTTGGCTTATTTGACTGACGAAGCTGGTTTGTCATTAGCGTTGGGCGCATTTCTTGCGGGTATGTTGATTTCGGAAACTGAGTTCCGTTATCAGGTGGAAGATGACATTAAGCCATTCCGTGATGTATTGCTGGGCTTGTTTTTCGTCACTATAGGTATGTTGCTGGATTTGCACGAAGTCGCGCATCACTGGTTGGGTGTGGGGGGGATTTTAATTGCGCTTATTTTTGCTAAAACGGCCATAGTTTGGGCAATAGGGCGGGCTTTCGGTAACGATGCGCCTATCGCCACGCGCACCGCTTTGGGTTTGGCACAAGCGGGCGAATTTGGCTTTGTGTTGCTGGCGCAAGCAGGTAGTTTGGGTTTGATAGTGGGCACGCAGTTGCAAATTGTGCTGGCGGCTATGGTGTTGTCGATGATGGTTGCGCCGCTGATTATTCAAAATAGCGACAAAATTACGCGCCGTTTATGTGGCGGCGAATGGGCTGGGCGTGCGCGTGAGATACACGATATTGCGATAAGCAGCATGAGTGCGGACGGGCATTTGATTGTTTGTGGTTATGGTCGTAGCGGGCAAAATCTGGCACGTTTATTAGAGTCGGAAGATATTAGCTATATCGCTTTGGATGCCGATCCTGCTCGCGTTAAAGCAGCAGCGGCGGCAGGTGAAAGTGTGGTGTATGGCGATGCGTCTCGGCGTGAGGTTTTGATTGCGGCGGGGTTAAGTCGTGCTCGCGGTATGGTGGTGACGTTTGCTGATTTACATGCGGCGATGCGGATTTTGAGCTTGGTGCAAGAGTTACGCCCTGATTTGCCTGTTATCGTGCGCACGCATGACGAAACTGATTTGGATGCGCTCAAAGTCGCAGGGGCGGCGGCAGTCGTGCCCGAGGTGCTGGAAGGCTCGCTTATGCTGGCATCGCATGCTTTATTATTGTTGGGCGTGCCGTTGAGCCGCGTGTTGAAAAAATTGCGCAATGTGCGTGAACAACGTTATGGCTTGTTGCGTGGTTTTTTCCGTGGTGCAACTGACGAAGATGCGCAACTTAACGAAACCGCACAACCGCGTTTGCTGTCGGTGCTGATTACTGAACAAGCCGCCGCCGCTGGTAAGACGATAGCGGATACGCAGATTTTGGAATTTGGGATTGAGGTGTTAGTGGTGCGCCGCCGCAACATTCGCGGCTTAGATCCGCAGCCTGATATGAAAATTTACGCAGGGGATGTGCTGGTGTTGCGTGGTGTGCCTGAAAATTTAGCGGTTGCTGAAATACGACTTTTACAAGGTGTATAAATCATGAGTCCCGCACTTAAAACTTATCAATTAAGCATCGCGGGTATGACTTGCGCATCCTGTGTGGCGCGGCTGGAAAAAACCTTGGCGCGTGTTGATGGCGTCGTTGACGTGAGCGTGAATCTGGCGACGGAACAAGCCACTGTGCATACGCAGGCTGGCACCGATATTACGGCGTTGGAGGCGGGCGTGCTGGCGGCGGGCTTTACGCTGACTAAGTTTAATACTGATGTGGCGATTAAGGGCATGACTTGCGCATCGTGTGTGGCACGGGTGGAAAAAGCCTTGCACAAAGTGGCAGGCGTGACCGATGTCGCTGTGAATCTGGCGACTGAGCGTGCGCATATTGTTAGCTTTATGCCCATTATCCTAGGCAATATGCAGGCGGTTGTGGCGGCGGCAGGGTTTGAGTTAGTGCCGCTGACGGATACGCCGCCGCCCGTGCCACGCTGGTCTGACTGGATGCCTGTTGCTGCTGCCGCGCTGTTCACTATCCCGCTCACTCTGCCTATGTTCGCCATGCTATTTGGCGTTAGTGTGGCGATACCTGGCTGGTTGCAATGGCTGTTGGCAACGCCAGTGCAATTTTGGCTGGGGGCGAGATTTTATCGTGCAGGCTGGAAAGCGGTGAGAGCGGGTGCTGGGAATATGGATTTACTGGTTGCAATAGGCACGTCGGCGGCATATGGGTTGTCGCTGTATTTATTAGTGCAGGGGCATGAGCAACATTTGTATTTTGAAGCCTCGGCGGCGGTGATTACTTTAGTGTTATTAGGTAAATGGCTGGAAACGCGTGCCAAACGTGAGACCGCCGCCGCTATCCGCGCACTCATTGCTTTGCGTCCCGATACCGCGCGTGTGCGTCGGCATGGTGTAGATAGCATCATGCCGTTAGCCAGTGTGCGCATAGACGATATTGTCGTCACCCAACCAGGCGAGCGCATCGCGGTGGATGGGCTAGTGATGGACGGGCAGAGCTTGGTTGATGAATCGATGATGACGGGTGAGAGTGTCCCCGTGAGCAAACAGCTGGGCGATAAAGTCATAGGCGGCACGGTGAATTATGATGGTTTATTGTTGATACGCACCTCGGCTATCGGCACGGATACCATGCTCTCGCGCATTATCGGGCTGGTTGAGTCTGCGCAAGCGGCGAAAGCACCGATACAGCATTTAGTGGATAAAGTCAGTGCGGTCTTTGTGCCTGTGGTGTTGGTGATTGCGCTGGCGACATTGTTGGCGTGGGGCTGGCTGGGTGGCGATTGGCCAGTGGCGATATTAAACGCCGTCGCGGTGTTGGTGATAGCCTGCCCGTGTGCTTTGGGTTTGGCAACGCCGACGGCTATTATGGCGGGCACGGGCGTTGCGGCGCGTTATGGGATATTGATTAAAGATGCGGAGGCGCTAGAAGTGGCGCACAGCGTGACCTGTGTTGCCTTCGATAAAACGGGTACGCTTACCCAAGGTCAGCCTAATTTGATTGCGCATATCCCGCATCATATTAGCGCAGATGCGTTGTTGCAATTCGCCGCCAGTGTGCAACAAGGGAGTGAGCACCCACTTGCGCGTGCAGTTATGCAAGCGGCGATTAACGTACCGCGCCTTGCTGTGAGTGACGTGACCGCGCGCCCTGGTCTGGGTATGTCGGCGCGGTTAGATGGGGCGATGTACTACTTAGGTAACGCCCGTTTAATGACTGAGCTGGCGATAGATGATAGTGCACTGGTTGCCTTATCCGCACCCTATCAGCATACAGGTTATAGCATCTCATGGTTGGCGCGACAGCGGGGTGAGCAGGTCGAATTGTTGGGTGCGCTAGTGTTCGGTGATGAGATTAAAGCGAGCGCCGCACAGACGATACAGGCATTGCGTGATTTGGGTGTGCGTAGCGTGATGTTGACGGGAGATAATCAGGCGAGTGCCGCAACGGTCGCACAGGCTTTGGGCATAGACGAATATCACGCTGGCATTTTACCCGCTGATAAAGCCGCTGTCGTCGGCGCACTCAAGGCAAAAAATGAAATAGTGGCGATGGTAGGCGACGGTATTAACGATGCGCCCGCACTCGCCGCCGCCGATGTGGGTATGGCGATGTCCACAGGGACGGATGTTGCCATGCACGCCGCAGGGGTGACGCTGATGCGCGGCGACCCTATGTTAATCCCCGCCACACTGGATATTTCGCGCCGCACTTATCGTAAAATCCGCCAAAATTTATTCTGGGCGTTTGTCTATAACTTGATAGGCATCCCACTCGCCGCCGCAGGCATGTTAAATCCCGTCATTGCAGGCGCGGCCATGGCCATGAGTAGCGTGAGCGTGGTGTCTAATGCGTTGTTGTTGAAGCGTTGGCGACCTAAATGAGCGGGTGTTGTAATAGAAAACGAAAGCTGGCACAATGATTCCTGATTTCAGGATAATTTTAATTGGTTTGCGTTAGCAAATTCGTAATTGAAATCAATAATTTTTTAATTTAGGGGGATACATGTTACAACTAAATAGCAAACTACTATCGTCAGCACGTCAGCACGTCAGCACGTCAGCACGTCAGCACGTCAGCACGTCAGCACGTCAGCACGTTTAACGCTGGTTGCGGGTTTAATAGCTAGTTTAAGCGGGTGCGCTACACCTTACGCTGAAGTGCCGTCGGCAACCAACTTTGCCACCACGCAGCAAAATAAACTACAAGCAGGTGCACATTGGAAGCTCATCGCCGATGACTTAGCCAAAACAGTCGCCGCTAAAGTCAGTAACAATCAATCAATTTACCTCAATCCCCCTGCAAAATCAGCTTTTAATCAAGCATTTCAAAGTGTATTACTCACCGCTTTGGTTAATCAAGGTGTGAATGTCGTTAAGCAAAGTGCCAGCGCAGATGTGACTGTTGATGTGGATACGCAACTCGTTAAGTTTAGTGCCGATCGTCAACAGGCTCGTTATGCAGGTACATTAACCGCACTGACCGCTGGTGTGTGGGCATTGCATGGCGCGACACTGGCAGGTGGAGCGACAGCTGGGGTTGCTTTATTCGACGCATATACTTGGTTTCACTCTGAATCAGCTTCGGGTGCAACACCACAAAACGAGATTTTTGTGACAGTGACTACCTCTGATAAAAACCGCTATATAGGGCGCAGCAGTTCGGTGTATTACATTGCCGATAGCGATCAAGGTTTATACAGTGCGGCGCAAAATGCGAAAACCATTACTGTTTATGGAGACCGCTAATGAAAACTATCGTTAAAGTAATGGCGTTGAGTGTTGCATTGGGGTTGTCTGGTTGTGCCAGCCAAAACACAGTAGCGGATACGCAAGCGAGTGAGACTGACTTTATTGCGGCAAATTACAAAGCGGCTGATCAGCTTTTGATGTTGGCATCGCCTAAATTGGCCAAAGGTTCGTCGGTTATTATGGCGACTTTGGTCAACATTGATTCGTTGGAGAGCTCATCGACTTTGGGTCGTGGTATTTCTGAGCAAGTGACGACACGTTTTTCGCAAGCGGGTTACAACATGATAGAAATGAAGTTTCGCGGCAGTGTTTACATGAAGCGCAACGAAGGTGAGTTAATGCTCACACGCGAAGTGTCGCAATTAGCAAAAGCGCAAAATGCCAATGCAGTCGTCGTGGGCACTTATGCAAGAGCGGGTACAAATGTATTCATCAACTTAAAAATTATCAATCCTAATACCGATACAGTCATTGCGGCGACGGATTACGCTTTGCCGCTTAATCGCGATATTAAAATTTTATTAGGTGATCGTGCGCAGGGTTATAGTGGTTATTGATACGTGTTTTTGAATACCCCATCTGCGGCATTATGTCGCAGATGGGGTGCTGTTTGTTTGTGTAGCATATCGTTTTTCTGAGGAGGATGGTATGTACACAAAATCATTATTGGTTGTTGGCAGTTTATTGCTGACTACACCTGCGTTTGCTTGTTCTAGTTGCGGTTGTACCTTAAGTCCTGTGTGGGAAAATCAAGGTATGACGACGCAAGCGGGTTTGCGGGTGGATGTTCGTTACGATTATATCAATCAAGATCAATTGCGCCATGGTAGTGGTGTTGCAAGCAGTGCCGATGTGAATAATGCGTTGGCTAACGGTACGGTTGGCGAAACTGAGCAATATACTAAAAATCAGTATTACACATTGGGGCTAGACTATTTGCTCAATCGTGATTGGGGTGTCAATTTGCAAGTGCCGTACATCAATCGCGACCATGCGACATTGGGTGCGGGGGATACGGATAACAGTTATTCCAAAAGTAATGACCTCGGCGATATTAAGCTGATGGGGCGTTATCAAGGATTTTTCCCCGATGCAAAAACAGGTGTGATACTAGGGCTGAAGCTACCGACGGGTAAAACCAATGAGGTTTTTAATAGCGGTCCTATGGCAGGCGGCTTGCTTGATGCGAGTTTGCAAGCAGGTACGGGTAGTACGGATTTAATCATAGGTGCTTACCATTTCAATACGATAATGCTTAATGTGGATTGGTTCGCGCAAGTGTTGTATCAAATCGCGCTCAGTAC
This sequence comes from Sulfuriferula sp., assembly GCA_013140765.1. GTDB lineage: Bacteria > Pseudomonadota > Gammaproteobacteria > Burkholderiales > Sulfuriferulaceae > Sulfuriferula. The sequence continues at coordinate 65,629 of JABFSE010000004.1, read as the reverse complement.
GCGTAATGATTATCGCGTGGGTAATGCGATTAACGCCAATGTCGGTGTGCGTTACACGGGTTGGGGCGATGTGATGCCGCAGTTGCAAATCAATGCGCAACAGCGGCAAAGCGATAGCGGTTTGAATAGTGACCCGCTCAATACAGGCGGTAAATTGGTGTATTTAAGCCCTGGCTTGACGGTAAAAGTGAGTGATAGTGTTAAAGTATATGGGTTTGTGCAATTGCCTGTTTATCAATATGTAGAAGGCTTGCAACTCGCACCACGCTGGAATGCGTCATTGGGGCTCAATTTCGGTTGGTAGATTAACCGTTCGCCACCATGACTTGTTGCGCGGCTTGGCTAATGGCGAGGACGGCGGGATGAGTCAGGCGGCGTTCTGTAGAAATGGCGTAAAATTGCTCGGTAACGGCATGGGTCGTGCCGAGTAATACGCAGTCAGATTGCCCTTGTACGCGTTTTAATACGGCTGTGGGCACGGGGTATATACCTACGCCTTCTTGCCCAAATGCGTTGAGTAGTGCGCTGTCATCGAATTCGCCGACGATGTTGGGGCGTATGTGCAGGCTATCAAACCAGCGCATTAACCGTGGGCGCATGGCGGCATCTTCGCCTGGTAGCAGTAATGGCATTTCAGCTAATAAAGCGGGGAATGGTAGTCCTGGATATTGCTCGGCAAGTCTGCGGCTGGCAAGGAAGCTAATGCCACACTCCCCTAGTAAATGGCTGAATCCACGCACATTGAGATGGCTGGGCATAGGTCGGTCAGCAATCACCAAATCTAATTTATGTACGGCTAAATCACCTAATAAACTGGCTAGTCGTCCTTCACGGCATAGCATTTTAGGTTGCTCGTCTATATGTATGGCAGGCTCGAGTAGCTGATAAGCCATGGTTTTAGGGACAACATCGGCAATACCCACTTTGAATTGCAAGCCGCGCTTGCTGGGGTGTTGGCGTAACGCGTCCTGCATTTCTTCCCCTAGCACGAAAATTGCATCAGCATAGCCTAACACCAAGCGTCCTGTGTCAGTTAATTCGAGCTTGCGCCCGCTTTTGCGGAATAGGCTAACGCCTAGGGCTTCTTCCAATATGCCTAATTGCCCGCTAATAGATTGTGGCGTGAGGTGTAGTTGTTCAGCGGCCTTGCTAACGCCGCCTGCTTTAGCAACAACCCAGAAATAGTGTAGGTGTTTGTAATTGATGTGCGCCATGATAGTCAGTTTTTTACGAAGTATTATTCAATTATATTCGAGTATTCTTGGATAAGCTAGTTGCGTAAAATGGCATACATCAATATTTTTAGTATTTTAGGAGCGCGTATTATGAAACGTACATTTTTATTTTTATTAACTAACTTAGGCATTATTTTGGTGCTGTCGGTGACGGCGCAGGTATTGGGATTGAACCGTTATCTGGATGCCAACGGCTTGAATTTGACTAGCTTGTTGGGTTTCGCTGCTTTGATGGGGATGGGTGGCGCGTTTATTTCGTTGGCTATTTCTAAGTGGAGTGCCTTGCGCATGGTGGGTGGGCAGGTGATTAGCTCGCCGCAAAATAATCAAGAGGCCTGGTTATTTGCTACGGTGCAGATGTATGCCAAAGAGGCGGGTATCGGTATGCCGCAAGTGGCGATTTATGATGCGCCAGAAATCAATGCGTTTGCCACGGGGATGAATCGTAATAACGCGCTGGTGGCGGTTTCTACGGGTTTATTGCAACAGCTACGCCGTGAAGAAGCAGAAGCGGTCATAGGGCACGAAATCGCCCACGTTGCTAATGGCGATATGGTGACCTTGGCGTTGATACAGGGCGTGGTGAATACGTTTGTGATTTTCTTGGCGCGGGTGATAGGCTACGCGGTGGATAAATTTGTATTCAAAAACGAAAAAGAACAAGGCATGGCGTATTTCGTGACTTACTTTGTTGCGGAGATGGTGCTGGGTGTTTTGGCATCCACCATCGTCATGTGGTTCTCGCGTCAGCGTGAGTTTCGTGCGGATGAGGGTGGGGCAAAGCTGGCAGGTCGTCAAAACATGATAGCCGCGTTGCAAGCCTTGCAACGTGCGCATGAGCCTGCGGCGTTGCCTGAAAAAATGGCTGCTTTTGGTATCGCGGGTGGCGATAAGGTGTCGGGTTTACGTCGTTTGTTCATGACGCATCCGCCGTTAGATGAACGTATTCAAGCATTACGTCAGGGGCAATAACATGTTAAAAATCAGTTACAAAGTGGTGACTATGTTGCTATTGCCGTTATCAGCCTGGGCGGCAGATGTGCGCACGTATAGTGTGGAGCAATTGATCGCCTTGGGGATGAGTAATAACCAAACCGTACAAGCGGCGCAGTCGGGTGTGCTGGCGGCGCAAGCGGGGATAACCAGCGCGGGTGCGTTCCCTAACCCAGAAATCGAGGTGATGACGGGCAAGATACGCGCACGTCAGCCTGGTGTGGTAGAAGGCAGTACGCTGACGATGGGTGTGACGCAACGCTTGGATTTGCCCAATGTGCGTAATGCGCGGGCAGGGCTGGCACAGTCTGGCGTTGCGTATGCTAATCAAGAAAAAACGGTAGTGATGAGTGAGGTGCGGGCGCGGATTAAATTAGCGTATTTTGGCGTGCTACGTCGTCAGGAAGAGTTAAAAGCCGCGCAAGCTAATAATGATTTGGTGCGTGAGATTTTTAACCGCGTCAAAGTGCGGGTAGCAACAGGCGAAGCACCGCGTTATGAGTTGATTAAGGCTGAAACTGAATTGTTGAACGTGCAACGTGGCTTACAAGCCGCAAAACTACGAGTGACGCAAGCGAAAACCAGTCTGAGCCGAGAGGTGGGCGATGTGTTGCCTGCGGCATTTAATGTCGAAAACTACAGCGAACAGCGTTTGAAATTAGCGGCTGTGGATCTGCAAGCGGCGATAGTCAATAACCCGTATTTGCAATTGTCACAAGCAGATTTGGTGAGGGCGCAACAACAGCTTACATTGGAGCGCAATTTGCGTACCCCCGATGTCAGTATCCGTGCGGATTGGGATAGAGAGCCAGATTTTAATGCGGCGCGTATCGGTGTGCAATTGAGCATACCGTTGTGGAATCAGCGGCAAGGTCCTATCAACGTGGCGGCGGCGCAATTAGCACAAGCGCGAAATCGCTACGACGCGTTGGATTATAACGTTAGGCAAACCTTGGTGACGGCATTAAATGAGTATGAAATTGCCAGTACGCAAGCATCTGCATTAGAAGAGGGTGTGATGCGCCAAGCAGAGGCGGCGTTAAAAGTTGCTGAGGCGGCTTATCGCTTTGGCGAGCGCGGTATTTTGGATTATCTGGATGCCCAGCGTGTTTACCGTACTACCCGTAATGATTTAATCGCCGCGCGTTATGAACAAGGCGCGGCTTTGGTTGAGTTGGAACGTTATACAGCCCTTAATTTAGAAAGCCCAGTGCCATGAATACATCATTGAAATTAACTAATTTTTGCGTCGTCAGCGTGCTGGTATTGGGGCTGGCTGGGTGTGGTGAAGATAAAAAAGCCGCGCCTGTACCTGCGGCAAAAGCAGTCGTTGCTGATCCTAGCTTGGTGACGCCACCCGCGACAGTGGTTGCGCGGATTACGGTTGCGGCCTTGACCGAGCATCCGATAGCGGATGTATTACGCGTGGCAGGGCAAGTGAGCTTTGATGAGCAACGTATTGCGCGTATCGGCTCTACCGTCACTGGACGGGTGATGGAGGTTAAGCGGCATTTGGGTAACAGTGTGCATACAGGTGACGTGCTGGCAGTGTTGAATAGTGCGGAGCTGGGACAAGCGCAATTAGCGTATCTTAAGGCGCGTTCGCAATCATCATTAGAGCAACGCAACGTGGATAGGGCGCAATTATTATTGAGTGCTGACGTGATTGGTGCGGCTGAGTTGCAACGCCGTGAAAATGCGTTGGAAATGGCGCAAGCGGAAATGCGTGCGGCGGCGGATCAGCTCAAAGTGCTGGGTATGAGTAATGCCAGCCTGCAAACGATAGCGAGAACAGGTACGATAAACTCAATTAAGCCCGTTACCGCAACGGTGGCAGGTGTGGTGGTTGAGCGTAATGTGACGCAAGGGCAAGTCGTTACACCATCTGACCCTATGTTCACGGTAGCGGATTTGTCGCATTTATGGGTGGTGGCAGAAGTGCCAGAACAGCAGGCTGTGAGTGCCAAGATGGGGCAGGATGTGGCGATAGAAATTCCTGCGTTAAATGGTAAGCAAGTGGCGGGTAAGCTGATCTATATTAGCGATACCGTTAATCCTGAAACGCGCACGGTGCTGGTGCGGACGGTGGTTGATAATGCTAATGGTAAATTAAAGCCGTCTATGCTGGCGACGATGTTGATTGCCACCGACGCTGTGCCGCGTTTGGCAGTGCCTGTGACGGCAGTGATACGTGAAAATAATTTGGATTATGTGTTCATACAGCTTAAAGCGGGGCAATTTAAGCTAGTAGAGGTAAAGTTATCGCCTGAGGTTAATGGCTTGCGTCCTGTGCTGTCTGGTGTGAAGCTGGGCGATAAAGTGGTGGTTGATGGTGCGTTCCATCTTAACAATGAGCGTAACCGCCAAGCCTTGGAAGGAGCATAGTCGTGATTGCTAGTTTGATTAGAGGTGCATTAGCGCAACGGCTGATTATTGTCGTGATTGCGGTAGCGATGTTGTTGTTTGGCTTAGACGCGACGCGCAAGCTGTCGGTCGATGCTTTCCCCGATGTGACTAACGTGCAAGTGCAAATTGCAACTGAGGCGACAGGACGCTCACCTGAAGAAGTTGAGCGTAGCATCACTGTGCCACTGGAAGTGATTATGACGGGCTTGCCAGGTCTAGTGGAAATGCGTTCGTTGAATAAGCCAGGGTTATCTTTGATTACCTTGGTGTTTACCGAAAAAACGGATGTGTTTTTTGCCCGACAATTGGTCATGGAACGCTTGCTGGAAGTACAGCCGAAAATGCCATTGGGCATCACCCCCGTATTAGGCCCTGTATCCACAGGGCTGGGTGAAGTGTATCAATATACTTTAGAGCGTCCAGACGATGGTAAGCGAGCACTTACTACTGCTGAACTGACAGAGCGACGTATCGCGCAAGATTGGGTCGTGCGTCCGTTATTGCGCTCTATTCCTGGTGTGGCAGAAATTAACTCGCAAGGGGGCTATGTTAAAGAATATCAAGTGCTGGTTAATCCCGATAAATTACGCCATTACGAATTAAGCGTGGCAGATGTGTATCAGGCAGTTGAGCGTAATAACGCGAATGCCAGTGGTGGTATTTTGCCACAACGCACCGAGCAATACTTGATACGTGGTATCGGTTTGGTAAAGAATTTGGACGATATTCGCGCCATTGTGGTGAAAGAAAAAGAAGATGTGCCTATTTTCTTGCGTGACGTGGCAGAGGTGCAAATAGGGCACGAGGTGCGTTATGGCGCGGTGGTTAAAAACGGTTTAACCGAATCGGTGGGCGGCATTGTGATGATGGCGCGTGGTGGCAACGCGAAAGAAGTCGTGACGCGAATTAAACAACGCGTGGCTGAAATTAATGCTAAAGGTATGTTGCCTGGTGGCATTAAAATCGTGCCTTATTATGATCGCTCAGAGCTGGTGGATGCGGCATTGAACACTGTTACTAAGGTGCTGATAGAGGGCGTGGTACTGGTTGTTATCGTGCTATTCTTGTTTTTGGGCGATGTGCGTTCGTCGCTGATTGTGGTGGCTACTTTGGTGTTGACACCGTTGCTGACTTTTTTGGTGATGAATCAAGTCGGCTTATCGGCTAATTTGATGTCGCTGGGTGGGTTGGCGATTGCGATTGGTTTGATGGTCGATGGCTCAGTGGTGATGGTAGAAAACGCTTTCGGCAAGCTCGGACACGCCAAACCGAATGAAAGCAAAGTCAGGATTATTTTGAATGCAGGGCTGGAAGTCGCAACGCCCGTGATATTCGGTGTAGGGATTATTATCGTGGTGTTCTTGCCGCTGATGACGTTGGAGGGGATGGAAGGCAAAATGTTCGCACCGTTAGCGTTCACCATTTCTATCGCCTTGGCTATTTCTTTATTGTTATCGCTGACGCTTACGCCTGTGTTGTCGTCATATCTGCTTAAAGGTGGCGCAGAGCATGATACGCGACTGATAGCCGCGATTAAGCGACCGTATTTATCTTTGTTGAATGCGGCATTAGCGCATAGACGTAAAACGCTGATTATCGCGACCAGTACATTTGTGGCGGCGGTTTTAGTCGTGCCGTTTTTGGGGAGTAGTTTTATTCCTGAAATGAAAGAAGGCTCTATCGTGCCAGGTATTAACCGCGTGCCTAATATCTCGCTGGAAGAGTCATTGCGCATGGAACAAGAGGGTATGCGTTTGGTGATGCAAGTGCCAGGCGTGAAATCAGTCGTGTCTGGTGTTGGTCGTGGCGAAAGCCCCGCCGATTCGCAAGGTCCGAATGAATCCACCCCGATAGTGAGCTTAAAGCCGCGTGATGAATGGCCTGCTGGTTGGACGCAAGATGATATTGCTGAAGCAATACGCAATAAATTATCAGCCTTGCCTGGTGTGCAAATCGTGATGGCGCAGCCGATTTCAGATCGTGTTGATGAGTTGCTGACAGGGGTGCGTTCCGATGTGGCGATTAAGGTGTTTGGCGACGATTTGGATGAGCTTAAGCGTAAAGCCGATGCGATTGCTAAGGTCGCCCGTACCGTGAACGGCGCACAAGATATACGGGTAGAGCGCGTCACTGGGCAACAATATCTAGTCATAGATATAGACCGTCCGACGATAGCGCGTTACGGGCTTAACGTTGCCGATGTGCAAGACCTTATAGAAACAGCGATAGGCGGTAAAGTGGCGACGGAGATTTTTGAAGGCGAACGTCGTTTCCAAGCTACAGTGCGTTTACCAGTCGCTTTCCGTGATAATTTGGAAGCCATACGCAACATTTTAATGACCACGCCTTCAGGCGCGCAAGTGACATTGAGTAGCTTGGCTAAAATCAGTATCAATGAAGGCCCAGCACAGATCAGCCGTGAAATGGGTAAACGCCGTATTGTGGTCGGCGTGAACGTTAAAGACCGTGATTTGGGCGGCTTTGTAGCGGAGTTGCAACAGAAGGTCGATGCGCAAATCAAATTGCCCGAAGGCTATTATTTGGAATGGGGTGGTCAGTTCCAAAATATGGAGCGGGCGATGGGGCACTTGATGGTGATTATCCCGATTACGATCGCGGTGATTTTCTTCTTGCTGTTCTTGTTGTTTAGCTCATTGCGCCTAGCTAGTTTGATTATTCTGGTGTTGCCGTTTGCTTCTATCGGCGGCGTGATCGGTCTGTTTGTGACGGGCGAGTATCTCTCAGTGCCTGCATCGGTAGGCTTTATCGCGCTGTGGGGGATGGCGGTGTTGAACGGCGTGGTATTGGTGTCCTATATACGTTCGTTACGAGAGCAAGGAAAATCAGTCGCTGAGGCAGTTGTTGAGGGCGCAACCGCACGTTTTCGTCCGGTGATGATGACGGCTACCGTGGCGATGTTGGGATTAGTGCCGTTCCTATTTTCAACAGGACCAGGCTCTGAAATCCAACGCCCATTAGCTATCGTCGTGATAGGGGGGTTGATTACCTCAACCTTGTTGACGCTAGTGGTATTGCCCGCATTGTATAAATGGTTCGATGAACCGCCTATTGAAGCCTAATTTTGTATAGGAAAACTGCATGAAAGAAATTCGCGCCATTATTCGTCCTAAACGCTTATCGCAATTGCGGGAAGCGTTACGGGATATTTCCCATTTTCCTGGGGTAACCGTATTCCGTGGCGAGGGTTTTACTGCGCCAGAGTCAGTCGATAGGCGTAGTTTGCGTGCTGAATTAACCGACTTTACTGAGAAAGTCATGGTGTCCGTTATTGCCCGTGATGAAATGGTAGCTACCATTACCGAAGTGATTATGCAGGAGTGCCGCACCAGCCAATTAGGGGACGGCTTAATCTGGGTTATGCCCATCGTTAGCGTGCAACGTATCCGTGATGGACACTGGCTGCAAGCTAACGAGGGTGGTATGGAGTGCCCGTCGTCACAAAGCGATACGGTGTAGCTACGAGGTGGCGCACGATGCTGGTGCGTTAGTAGCGTGTGTATGTGTCTTTATTAAGCCTGTTTAGGGTGTTCATCTGCACAGATTATCCCATTTTGGCAATTCGGGCTTAGTTTGGTGTCGGCATGATTGTTGCTTGGTGGTATCTACGCACTCAATTTTAGTTGAGTGTTAGGCGTGGCTGGCTATGCACGTTTATTTTGCCATTACTGTCTATCAATGACGAGGACACCTAATATGAAAGCCCTGCTTTTTCTATTCAGCTTGCTATTTTTTGTGAGCTTTTCTACCGCGAGTATGGCCGTTGAGGCAGATATGCCTGTGACTACAGCCGTATCTGTTGATACCGCAGATGATACCGTAGCCGCAATTCCAGCATCCACAACACCTGCTGTATCCGCTACGCCTGCGCCTAGTCCATCTGCTTTTATCAATTCGGGAGATAACGCGTGGATGCTGACATCAACGGCATTGGTATTGATGATGACTATTCCAGGGCTGGCTTTGTTTTATGGCGGCATGGTGCGTAAAAAAAATGTACTGGCGATGCTCATGCAGGTATTTATGATTACCTGCCTAGTGACTGTATTGTGGATGGTGATAGGTTATAGCCTTGCTTTTACGGCGGGGACGGGCTTTATCGGTGGTGTAAGCAGGGTGTTTTTAGTGGGGCTGGGTTTGGACAGTGTGAATGCGTTAGCACCAACGATACCTGAAAGCACCTACATGACTTTTCAGATGACGTTTGCCATTATTACCCCTGCGTTAATCGTCGGTGCGTTTGCTGATCGTATGAAATTCTCAGCATTGATTATATTTATTACTGCTTGGTTGCTCACAGTTTATGCGCCTATTGCTCATATGGTGTGGGGTCCAGGTGGATGGTTAGGTGCGGATGGCGTGCTTGATTATGCGGGTGGTACGGTAGTGCACATCAATGCGGGTGTGGCGGCACTGGTTGCAGCATTGGTTATCGGCAAGCGTGTGGGGTATGGTGCAGTACCTATGCCACCGCACAACCTTACTTTGTCTATGATAGGGGCGGCATTGTTGTGGGTAGGCTGGTTCGGTTTTAATGCAGGATCTGCTGGTGCGGCAAGTGACCGTGCAGGGATGGCAATGGCGGTTACGCAAATTGCCACTGCGACAGCAGCATTGAGCTGGATGTTCGTTGAATGGATAGGTAGAGGTAAGCCTAGCTTGTTGGGTATTTGCTCAGGTGCGGTTGCTGGTTTGGTCGCCATCACGCCTGCATCTGGTTTTGTCGAACCGTCAGGGGCGTTGGTCATAGGCTTGGCGGCGGGTGTGATTTGCTATTGGGGCGCGGTCTATTTGAAACGTATGTTTGGCTATGATGATTCGCTAGATGTGTTCGGTGTTCATGCGATAGGTGGTATGGTCGGCGCGTTATTAACAGGCGTATTTGCAGTTAAAGCAATAGGCGGTACAGCTGGTGTGCTAGAAGGTAATGTGGGTCAGCTGTTTATTCAAGCAACAGGGGTGGGGGTGACAATAGTGTATGACGCTGTTGTGACTTACTTAATTTTGAATCTAATTGACATATTTGTTGGCTTACGAGTAACAGAAGTGCAAGAAGAAGAGGGCCTAGATGTCAGTTTGCATGGTGAGCGGCTAGAGTAAAGCAGGCAACAGAGGGTTTCGAGGCGTGTTTGTTACACCCATCAGTTGAGTGAGGTTATCAAATGGATGCAGATTTTATACAGTTGCAAATGGTTACGCGTCTAAAGCTACAACTCAAACGCCGTCTTGATATTAAAATGGATATTCGGCAGTTTATGGTTGATCGTGTTTACGCGCTGGAAATGTTACGTATTGCTGATGAGTCAGATGATGAAGATTTGATTATGTATGCAATACAGGTTTCAGGTGAATTTACTTGGTTAAGCGGTAAAACAAAAGCTAAGGTAGTAGCGCACGCTGTCCCTAGTTTGAATGAGCCTGTGCAAGAGCCGAAACCAGCCAGCAGTCAGTATCTATACGGTACGCGAGGTTAGCAGCAATAAAAAACCCCGCCACAAGGACGGGGTTCAGGTTGTGATGAATCACATGAAGCGGAATTACATCATTCCGCCCATGCCACCCATACCACCCATGTCACCCATGCCTGCACCACCACCTGAAGACTTGTCTTCTGGTAATTCTGCAACCATAGCATCGGTAGTCAGCATCAAGCTGGCAACTGAAGCAGCATTTTGCAATGCGGTACGAGTTACTTTCGTTGGATCCAGCACGCCCATTTCTACCATGTCACCGTAAACGCTGGTAGCTGCGTTGTAACCGTAGTTACCTTTGCCTTCCAGAACTTTATTAACCACGACAGAAGCTTCATCGCCGCAGTTGATAACGATTTGGCGCAATGGCTCTTCGATAGCGCGCAAGATAATTTTGATACCGGCATCTTGATCAGCGTTGTCGCCTACCAATGAACCGATACCTGCTTTAGCGCGTAACAGAGCTACGCCGCCGCCAGGTACGATACCTTCTTCAACAGCTGCGCGAGTAGCGTGCAATGCATCTTCTACGCGTGCTTTTTTCTCTTTCATTTCAACTTCGGTAGCAGCACCAACTTTGATCACTGCAACGCCGCCAGCCAGTTTAGCTTTACGTTCTTGCAGTTTTTCTTTGTCGTAGTCGCTGGTTGCTTCATCCATTTGACGGTTGATTTGTGCAACACGACCAGTGATGTTTTCAGCTTTACCAGCGCCATCGATGATGATGGTGTTGTCTTTGCTGACATCAATGCGTTTAGCTTGACCTAATTCAGCCAGCGTGACTTTGTCTAAAGTCAAACCCACTTCTTCAGCAATCACAGTGCCGCCAGTCAAAATAGCGATGTCTTCTAACATGGCTTTGCGACGATCGCCGAAGCCAGGTGCTTTAACAGCACAAGTTTTCAGGATGCCACGGATGTTGTTTACAACTAAAGTTGCCAATGCTTCGCCGTCGATGTCTTCAGCGATGATCAGCAATGGACGACCGGCTTTAGCAACTTGTTCCAAAGCTGGCAGCAAGTCACGGATGTTGGAGATTTTCTTGTCGTGTAACAACACGAAAGGATTGTCCAAACCAGCGATTTGTTTATCGTTGTTGTTGATGAAGTAAGGTGACAAATAGCCACGATCAAACTGCATACCTTCAACTACGTCCAGTTCGCTTTCCAGGCTGGTACCATCTTCAACAGTGATAACGCCTTCTTTACCGACTTTACTCATTGCGTTAGCGATGATGTCGCCAATAGTGCTTTCTGAGTTAGCAGAAATAGAACCCACTTGCGCGATTTCTTTGGTGGTGGTGCAAGGCTTAGAGATGTTTTTCAATTCTTCAACGATAGCCGTTACCGCTTTGTCCATACCGCGCTTCAAATCCATAGGATTCATACCGGCAGCAACAAATTTCATACCTTCTTTCAACATGGCTTGTGCCAATACGGTAGCGGTAGTCGTACCGTCACCAGCCACGTCAGCAGTTTTGGAAGAAACTTCCTTAACCATTTGCGCGCCCATGTTTTCAAATTTGTCTTTTAATTCGATTTCTTTAGCAACTGAAACACCATCCTTGGTGATAATCGGTGCACCGAAAGCGCGATCTAAAACGACGTTACGACCCTTGGGGCCTAAAGTTACTTTTACGGCATCAGCCAAAATGTTGACACCAATCATCATTTTTTGACGGGCTACATCACCGAATTTTACGTCTTTTGCTGGCATAACTTACTCCTGAAATACTTAAATTGATTGAATGGATTAAGGCTTAATGGATTATTCCATGATGCCCATGATGTCTTCTTCACGCATAACCAATACTTCGTCGCCGTCAATTTTGACAGACTGACCAGCATACTTACCGAACAACACGCGGTCACCAACCTTAACATCCAAAGGACGCACAGTGCCGTTTTCAGCAATTTTGCCATTGCCAACAGCCAATACTTCACCTTGGTCTGGTTTTTCGGTTGCGCTGTCAGGAATAACAATGCCTGAAGCAGTTTTACGTTCTTCTTCCATACGTTTAACGATGATACGGTCATGCAAAGGACGAATTTTCATTACTGAGGCTCCTAAAATTAACATTTACAAACAATAACAGTGTCATGTGAACTCACCTAACACCCAAAAATAATCTCGTGCGCCGCGCATTTTAGCACTCTCACCCGAGGAGTGCTAATAATAGGGGCGGTTATCATGAATTTCAAGTGGCTGAGATTAAAAAAATGTGTGAGTGAGTTGATGGTAGTTATGGTGAGACCTTTGCACGAAATGCCGCGCACCCTGAGGTTCAATTAAAATTACGGTAATGCTCAGCCCTGCTCAAAAGGAATAAAGTGGACCCACAGTCAAGACAATACTTCATCGAGATTAAGAGGGTAACCTAATCACATGTAGCTGGACGGCGCTGCCCCGATTTTTGTTGCTTTTAATTTTTTTAATCATGCTTTTCCTGACGTAGTGAACTTATCCACGATACTCGCCCCACCGCCACAAGCTGTTCGGTAAACCTCATCAGGGGTTTTGTAATCCCAAACCGTAGGATAACAGCGTCTTTGCGTCATCAGGCTATACTGACGTTCTTTTCAATCATCTCAGATACCCAAGCATTCAAGCTTTTGCCCTTGGCTTCGGCCAACATGGCAGCACGGGCATGAAGCCCAGGTTCGAGGCGAAGGCGGAACTGTCCTGAGTATGGCTTATTTGGTTCACGCCCCAACTTTTCACAAGTTGCCAGATAATCATCCACTGCATCCTCAAAAGCGGCGCGCAACTCTGCAACGCTATCGCCATGGAAGCCGATCACGTCACGAATACCAGTTATGTGACCAACTATACAACCATCAGCCTCACTGTATTCGATTCTTGCAGCAAATCCTTTGTATTTCATAGTGTTCATGGCTTCACTCCTAAGCTTTCAAGAAAATGGCGTGCATCCCGCACTTGGTAAGGCTTTGCCTCTTTGGCTGGATGAGGTCGATGAAAGGTAGCGATAACGGCATCCTTTTCAAAGCGCACCCGCGAACCATTACCCTCAATCACGATACAGCCTGCGGCTACCAGCAGTGCCTCAATACGCCTCCACTCAAGAGAGGCTGACACGGGTTCTGCATACACCGCAACCAGTGTTTTTCTATGCGTAGAATTCATGTTCACAATGGTATCAAATAATGACACCATGTCAAGCCAAGTTTAAATATAACACCTACAAACAATTTGGCTATTAATGTCCAACTCCTCGAAAAGGGAGAATTGGTTATTCAAGCAGCGATCTACCACCCTTAGGTTTTGTTCATAACTGTCCAGTTGCGTACACCCCCAATTAGTCATGTCCGAAACTAAGCAAAATCAATATCGGATGTGCGCTATAATCCGTACATCTATTTAGTACGGTCAATTCAGTCATGTCACGCACTTTCGCCTATTGTCGTGCGCATTAGGGTCAGTTCTAACAATCAGGCATTGCTACGCTGGGGTTTCTAGTTTGCTGAGTTGGCTGGCAATAAGGATTGCGCCGAGTGCTGTGCAGGCGGCGGCGATGCTGAAGACCCAAGTTGCGCCCCAGTTTGTCCATGTTGCGCCCGCGTACAAGCCGCCTAGCGTGCCGCCTACGCCATAGGTTAGGCTGTTGTATAAGCCTTGCCCTCGGGCTTGGTTGCGGCCGTGGAAGTAGCGGTGGATTAAGGCGACGGCGGATAAGTGATATGCGCCAAAGGTGGCGGCGTGGAGTAGTTGTGCGATGATGAGCCAGCCTAATGCGTTGATGCCCCAGGCTATCATTAAGAATCTTGCTACGCCTATGATGAGTGTGGCGAGTAATATGCGCGGCATGGACACATTGGGTAGCCAGCGCGGTAGCCACATAAAGACGGCGATTTCAGCGATAACGCCTAATGCCCACAGCCAGCCTATGATGCTTTTGCTGTAGCCGTGTTCAGCTAAATAGATGGAATAAAATGTGTAATAAGGACCATGTGCCACGGCCATGAGGAAGCAGCCTGATAGTACTGCCAGTACTTCTGGTTGCCGTACTATTTGTACTATATCGACATGTATGCGGGCGTGAGTGTTGATTTTTGCATCGGGAATGTAGCTGGCGAGCCAAGCTATACCCAGTAATGTGATTAGCACTGCGATGGGCAGGTCGCCGATGGGGTGGCTGTTGAGCCAGTAGCCTAGTCCCAGCACGGCGATAATAAAACCGACTGAACCCCATAAGCGTATGCGTCCGTAGCGGTGGGTGTAAGCACCTAGGTGTGATAGTGTGGTGGCTTCTACAAGGGGTAGTGACGCGCTCCAAAAAAAGCTCATTGCGCTCATGACGATAAACAGCCAAGCAAACTGCGTGCTAATGAATACGCCGATAAAGCATAGCAAGCTCAACCAAGCGGCCAGCGTGACTATTGCCGCACGTCGTCCTGTTTTATCTGCCAGCCAGCCCCAGATGTTGGGGGCGAAGATGCGGGTGACTTGCAATAAGGACATCAATACTGCAATTTGCCAAGGGTTAAATGATAGTGATTGTAAATACAGCCCCCAGTAGGGCGACATGACGCCGACAAAGGCGAAGTAGAAAAAATAAAACCCTGATAGTCGCCAGTAAGGCAAATTAGGCACGTGAGTTAACCCATTGCGGGAAATAATGTGCGAATTTCGCGATTTTAGGTGCGACCACGGCGCGGCAATAGCCTTGCTGTGGGTGATGAGCAAAGTAATTTTGGTGATAATCTTCAGCAGGATAAAAAGTGCTGGCGGGGCTTAATTCGGTGACGACGGGTTGCGTGAGCTGTGTTTGTAAGGCGACGATTGTTTGCGAGGCTATGTTTTTTTGCGTTTCGTCATGATAATAAATAACCGAGCGATATTGCGTGCCTATATCGTTGCCTTGTCGGTTTAGTGTAGTTGCGTCGTGTATGCTAAAAAATACCTGTAAAATATCGTTTAAGTTGGTTTGTGTGGTGTCGTAACCTAATTGCACCACTTCGGCATGACCTGTTGTGCCCGTGCATACGGCTTCGTAGCTAGGATTTGGGTGCGCCCCACCCATATAGCCTGATAGCGCGCTAATTATG
This sequence comes from Sulfuriferula sp., assembly GCA_013140765.1. Classification (GTDB taxonomy): domain Bacteria; phylum Pseudomonadota; class Gammaproteobacteria; order Burkholderiales; family Sulfuriferulaceae; genus Sulfuriferula. The sequence continues at coordinate 50,440 of JABFSE010000004.1, read as the reverse complement.
CCCCGCATGTTGCTATATACACCCTCTAGGCACCAGAAGCAGCCGCCGCCTAGGGTAATCATTGCTTGATTCATCATCGTCTCCGTTTGCTATGGTTATGATACAGGAATGCTTATTTTTGTAAGGTATTGCGTATGCGTTTTGTTATCCACAGTAGGGCGCAAAATCGGGGTAAAATACGCCCGTGTAGTTAGATGATGAGAGAATATCCATGACATATGTAGTAACAGAAAACTGTATCCAGTGTAAATATACCGATTGTGTTGATGTTTGTCCTGTGGATTGTTTCCGCGAGGGTGAAAACTTTTTAGTTATCGACCCTGACGAGTGCATAGATTGTACTTTGTGCGTGGCAGAGTGCCCAGCAGAAGCTATTTTTGCCGAGGATGACGTGCCCGTAGATCAGCAGCATTGCACTGAGTTGAACGCGACCTTGGCGCGTGGCTGGAAAACCATCATAGAGCGCAAAGATCCCTTGCCCGATGCGGATGAGTGGAACGGCAAAGCGGGTAAATTAGCCTTGCTCAAACGCTAAACTCGCCGTCGTGTTGCCTGATTTTTATGCGCGTGTGGCGCGTGACATTGTTGCGTATTGCGCCTCTGCGCAGGTTGCGTTGGCAGATGCGCTCATACTGATACCTAATTTTCAAGTAACACAGCCCTTAGCCCACGCTTTGGTTATTGCCAGTGGTCAATCGGTGATGATACCGCCGCAGATGATGACGCTACCCGCTTGGGCGCAGACGGTTGATTTGGGTGTGTCGTCATTAGCACCCAGTCAGCGCAGTGCTTTGCTGTATCAGGCATTGAAGGCGCAGGGCTGGTTTGATACGGCGTTGCTGTGGTCTATGTGTGATGAGATTGCCAGTTTGTTTGATGAATTGACGCATCAGGCTGTCAGTATGCCGCTGGATGCAGATGAGTTTGCTGAACAATTACACCAGTATTATCAATCGCAACAACATCAGGCAGTGACGTTTGAAGCGCGTTTGGTGCATGATTTATGGCTGATATTGCATCAAACAGCCGACAGCCCTGCCGCGCATTATGCGTTGCAATTAGCGCGGCTTGCCGAGCAAGCCAATGAACCCTTGTTTGTCGTTGGCTTGTCGAGCTTGTCACAATTAGAGCTGGCGGCTTTGCGGCACTATGGGCAACGTGCATCGGTGTATTATTTCCAGCTTAATGATGTTGTCACGCCACGTTTACAGGTGTTATCAACCGCTTGGCCAGCAGATTTAAGCACGCCGTTACGGCAACGTGCGCTAAAGTTACGTGAGCAGTTTCCTACTAATATCCTTGCCGACCATTTGCGTTATTGCCCGACCACTAGCTTGGAGGACGAGGCGCGGGTGGCAGATACGCAAATCCGCATTTGGCTACATGCAGGCAAACGCAATATCGCGGTGGTGGTGCAAGATAGAACCAGCGCACGGCGGTTGCGGGCTTTGTTAGCGCGTGCGCAAATTGTGGTGGCAGATGAAACGGGTTGGACGTTGGACACCACCACCGCGAGTACCGTCATTATGCGCTGGCTGGATATATTGCTGACGGGTGCAACGCATATTGATGTGCTGGATTTGATGAAATTGCCGCAAGTGCTATCCGATTTGCCGCAAGCGCAACGTTTGCTGGCAGTGGTGCAATTAGAGCGGGCGTTACGCCAGCATGGTCGTCCTGTGCAAGGTTGGGCGCATTTACTGGCTATTTTAGCGGTTGATGATGTCGTGGCGCGTGAGCAATTGCTGGCATTGCAAGCGGCGGCATCGGTGCGCACGCAACAAACGACGAGTTTGGCGCATTGGCTGGATCAGTTGCAAGAGAGTTTGCAATTGTTGGGAGCGAGTGCGAGCCTGGAAAATGACGCGGCAGGCATGAGCTTGCTGGCGATACTACGACAACGACGGCAGGAGTTAGCGGCAGATACGGGGCTGTTCGATTTGGCGGAGTTTCATCGTTGGTTGTCGCGTGAGCTGGCGAGTGCTACGTTTATTGAGGCGGATGTGGATAGCCCCGTTATTTTTACCCACCTTGCCGCGACCCGTTTGCGCCCATTTGATGCGGCGTTGTTATTGGGGGCGGATGCGCGTAATTTGCCGTCGTTACCGCAATCGGGTGCGTTTTTTAATCAAGCGGTGCGTCAAGCACTCGGCTTGCCGACGCGGGCGCAGGCGGTATTACAGGTGCAAGCTGATTTACAGCAGTTATTGATGAGCACCAGTCCTGTACAGGTGTTGTGGCAGTCGCGGGTAGAGGGCGAAATCAATCCTATCAGTGCTTGGCTAGAGCGTTTGGATAGCTTGGTTCAGTTGGCTTGGGGGGTAAGTTTGGTACAGACTGACTTAGTCGCCTCGGTTGCGCAGGCGGCTATCTTATCCAGCGATAGCGCGGTGTTACCTGCGCTACAATCTGCGCCACAGCCTGTTGTACCTGCCGCGTTAATCCCCCAAAAAATCAGCGTCAGTGCCTATAACGCTTTACTGGCGTGCCCTTATCAATACTATGCCCGTCATATATTAGGCTTGAATGTGCTGGATGAGGTGAGTGCTGAGGTAGATAAGTCGGATTATGGTCAGGTGGTGCATCTTATATTGCGGCACTTTCATGAGCTCTATCCGCGTGTTGTAGACTTGGGGCGCGAGCCAGCGATAGCCGCATTGGTGGCGTTGAGTGAGGCGGAATTTGCGTCATTGCTGAGTGTGGATTATTTTGCCCGCGCTTGGCACACGCGCTGGTTGGCGCAGGTATCCAGCTATATTGATTGGCAAATAGCGCGAGAACAAGAGGGTTGGCGTTGGCATAGTGCTGAATTCGATGCCAGTCGCGTGTTTGAGTTGGCTTCGGGTTCGAGCATCAAGCTGTACGGGCGTTTAGACAGGGTAGATAAAATCGGTGTATCGACCTATGCGGTGCTAGATTATAAAACCAGTAGTTTGACCGGCCTGCAAGATAAAGCCAATAAAAACAGTGATGAAGATGTGCAGTTAGCGGCTTATGCTTTGTTGTTAGATGCAGAAATCGGGCAAGCCGCTTTTGTGAGCTTGGACAAAGGTGCCGTGGCGACGGTCGCGTTAAATCAAGAAGCTGATGCGGCGGCTGATACTTGTGCAACGCGCTTGGTAACGGTATTTAATCAGCTTTATCAATCTGCACCTTTGCCTGCAAACGGTATAGATAGCGCATGTCAGTACTGCGATATGCGTGGGGTGTGCAGGCGAGACGAGTGGCTGGACGCGAATACTTAGCAAAACGCCATTGCTATTTTTAAGTAGCAATGGCGTTTTTAGTGAGTCTAATGTAGTCGATTTAGCTGAGTGCTTCGCGCTCGATTACTTCTATGGTGGTGTGGCGCACATCTTTACCTTTGACCATATAAACCACGTATTCAGACATGTTTTTAGCATGGTCACCCATGCGCTCTATCGCCTTGGCAATGAACATGATGTCGATGAAAGTAGTGATGGTGCGCGGATCTTCCATCATGTAGGTGATGAGGTTGCGCAGAATTAAGTGGTATTCTTCATCGACTTGTATATCGCTACGAGATACGTCTGCTGCTGTTGAGGCATCTAGGCGGGCAAAGCCGTCCAATGATTGATGCAACATATCGAGCACTATGCCGCTCATAAACTCTATCTGGTTGAATTTAGGCTGGATAACGCGACCGTTTTGATGGATTTCGCGTACCATACGCGCAACCTTAGCGGCTTCGTCACCGATGCGTTCTAAATCGGTAATGGTTTTAACTACGGTCATCACCATGCGTAAGTCGGATGCAGTAGGCTGACGACGCGCAATGATTTGCGTCACGTCTTCATCAATAGCCACTTCTAAGGCGTTGACTAAATGGTCGTTTTCAGCGACTTGATCCGCCAATGTGAAGTCAGCATTAACCAAGGCTTCTATTGCCTGCGTGATTTGCTGTTCAACCAGACCGCCCATTTGTAACACGCGAGCACGCATGTTCTCTAAGTCGGTATCAAATTGTTTGTAGGTATGTTCTTGCGGCATGTCGCACTCCTTTAAGGTGTCCTGATTATAAAGTGGAATTATGACAGTTTGGTGACGGTTTTAGCCGGTAAAAGGGATTTCCACTTTTTGATCATCTATTTCCAGCGTCAGTATCCAGTCGTGCCGTCCTGTTACACACACAGGTAGCACTACTTTGGCTTGCCAAAGTTGCGGCGATAATGGCAATAAACGATATTGATTGTAACCCATTTCCATATCGCGCATAGTGAAGTGCGCGTTGATTTTTTGCGCATGAGCCAGCTGTACGCGTAGGATAAAAGGGTGTAAACCTGACGGCGGGGCTAAAAATTCAACATGAACGGCTTGCCGATTAAGCTGAAACAGACAGTTTTTTAATGGGTCTGGGCAGGCAATTTGCGGCGTATGTTGGTGCTGATGTTGCCAGCCCTGATAAATGCCACCGACGACAGCAATACCAATAATCAACAGCGGGAAGCCGTATTTTAACAGCCAGTTTGATTTCATAGCCATGCCCCGCGTAGCAATGCTATGCCGTGCGCACCTTGCTGTTGGGCGTGATTGAGGTCGTCGGCGTTTAATCCACCCAAGGCAAAAACAGCGAGATTGCGCGATGCGGATAAGCGAGCAAATTCATCCCAGCCTAAAGTCGGCGCACCTGGGTGACTGGCGGTGGGCAATACGGGTGACAGCAAGGCGTAATCGCAGCCTAATTGTTCGGCGTGGTTAAGCTCTTCGGTATTGTGACACGATGCGCCTACCCAATATAAATCGGGGCGTGCGCTCAAGTTAGCAAGCTGATGCGAGGTGAGTTGCACCCCATCAGCACCGATGCTGTGGGCTAAGGCAATGTCGGCATTGATAATGGTGTACGCACCATGTTGATGAGCGCGTTGGGTCACTGTGTGCGCAAATTCTCGGAACGCATCGCTGGGCATGGACTTTTCGCGGATTTGTATGAGTTTTAAGCCGTTGGCTAACGCAATATCTAATTGCACTAAAAACCCGCGAGCGTCGTTTTGCGCTTGGGTAATACCCATGGTGGTTGGTAATGATAATGCCTTGATAATGGGTAAATTAGCGGGTAACAATGGCGCAACGCTGACGTTGCAAGCATCTTGCCAAGCCAGCATTTGCCCCTCGCGTGGTTGTGGCTCACCCGTCCAAGCGGTTACGCGGAAAAAGCTCAATACCACGCGCACGCTGGTGTAGTCGTAAGTGCGCGTAATCCACGGTGTGGCCTGAGTGACGTGTATGCCCAACTCTTCGTCTAGCTCGCGCACTAATGCTAGGTAGGCGGATTCACCCGCTTCTAGCTTGCCACCAGGAAACTCCCAATAACCCGCGTATGATTTATCAGCAGGGCGGCTGGCAAGTAAAAACTGACCATCTGCGCGAATAATAGCGGCGGCGGCAACGTGGATGGTGGGTAATGGCATACGAACTTCCTAATTTGTTGGTACTGCTGTAGTATGTGGATATTAGTGTCTTTATAGCGAGTAATGATGTCCATAGAACTCTACAATGACGGTGAACATATTTGCATGATGTTCAGTGATTTAGTCGATGACAACGCGGAAGCGGTGCAAGCTAATCAATTCTTGATTGTATCAAACGGTGAGGGGGCATTGATAGACCCATCGGGTAATATGACTTTTAATGGTTTGATAGTGGGGATGGGCAAGTATTTTCCCTATAAAAAGCTGAAGTATTTGCTGGCTTCGCATCAAGATCCCGATATTGTGGGGTCGTTGAATAAATGGATGATGTCCACCGATGCGGATTTGTATGTGTCCAGCCTGTGGTCGCGCTTTGTGCCGCACTTTTGTACTGGCGATAAAACGTCAGGGCGTATAGTCGGTATTCCTGATGCGGGGATGCGCATACCGTTGGGGCTGGATGAAATTGTGGCCGTGCCCGCACACTTTTTGCACGCCGAAGGCAATTTTCAGTTTTATGATCCACGTGCGCAGATTTTATTTAGCGGCGATATGGGTGCGTCATTAGTGCATCATGACAAAGTGACTGCGCCGATTACTACGCTGGCTGAATTTCGTGAGCATATCCAGTATATGCAGGGATTTCATCAGCGTTATATGGTGTCGAGCAAAGTATGTCGTTACTGGGTCAATATGGTGCGGGAAATGGACATCAATGCCATCGTCCCGCAGCATGGACGCTGGTTTCAGGGCAAGCCTGCGGTGAACGCCTTTTTGGACTGGATAGCCACACTGGAATGCGGTATTGATAACTTTGACCAGAGCAATTATAAAATGCCACGTTAATGCTGCCCAGCATAATCGCGGGCAAATTGCCACGCTGTACGCCCTGACCGCGTGCCGCGTGCGAGTGCCCATTGCAGTGCTTCGCGGCGGAGCTGGTCGGGGTTAGTGATGACGGCATGAAACTCAATCAGCCAGACTTGCACGGCGGCAAGATAAGCGTCCTGGTCGAACGGATAAAACGACAGCCATAGCCCGAAACGCTCAGACAGCGATATTTTTTCTTCTACCGCTTCATTGGGGTGGACTTCGCTACCGTGATGCTGGGTTTTTTCGTTGTCGCTCATGTATTCGGGCATGAGGTGGCGGCGGTTGGATGTGGCGTAGATTAAGACATTATCAGGCGGGGCGGCGAGCGTGCCGTCGAGCGCGGCTTTGAGGGCTTTGTAGCCTGCTTCTTCGGCTTCAAACGACAAGTCGTCGCAGAATATAATATAACGTTCAGCCCTGCCTGCGAGTTGCTGAGTAATGTCGGCTAAATCGACTAAATCCGCTTTATCGACCTCTATCACGCGCAAGCCTTGTGCGGCATATTCAGTGAGCATCGCTTTAATCAACGATGATTTGCCCGTACCGCGTGCGCCTGTGAGCAATACATTGTTGGCAGGCTTGCCGCTGACGAATTGCTGCGTATTTTGGCTGATGCGCTGTTTTTGCTGGTCTATGCCTGTGAGTCGTGATAAATCCAGCATTTGCGGATGCGCTATGGCTTCCAGCCAGCCACGTTCGCCGCGCCGCCGCCAGCGATAGGCGATGGCGTTAGCTAAATCAACTGGCGGCGGTGGCGCGGGTAGCCAGTGTTCCAGCCGCGCCAGTACGTTTTCGGCGCGGGTGATGAGCCCGCTTAAATCAGCTGCGGTATTCGGCATTGATTTTGACGTAGTCGTAAGAAAAATCACAAGTCCATAAAGTCGCGTCAGCATCACCACGATTGAGGACGACGCGCACGGTGATGTCGGCTTGCTGCATGATGCGCTGACCATCGGCTTCTTGATAGCTGGCGGCGCGTCCGCCGTTTTCAGCGACGAGTACGTCGCCCAGATACATTTGCAACGTATTCACATCCAGATCCGCCACGCCTGCGTAACCGATAGCCGCCAAGATGCGACCCAGGTTAGGGTCGGATGCAAAAAATGCGGTTTTGACCAGCGGTGAGTGGGCAATGGCATAGCCGATTTTGCGGCATTCGTCGCGGTCGCGTCCGCTTTCGACGATGATGCTCATGAACTTGGTCGCGCCTTCGCCATCGCGCACTATGGCTTGCGCGAGTTCGCGCGATAAATCGGTTATTGCAGCAGCCAATGCCAAGTAATCCACGCTGTTGCAATCGGTGATTTCCGTGTTGCCTGCCTGCCCTGTGGCGATGAGCATAAAGGAGTCGTTAGTGGATGTATCTCCATCCACGGTAATGCAGTTAAAGCTCAAATCAGCGGCGTGTTTGACCAAGGCTTGCAGCGCATCCTGGCTAATCGCGGCATCGGTGGCGACATAGCCGAGCATGGTCGCCATATTGGGATGTATCATGCCCGAGCCTTTGGCTATGCCCGTGATGCTGATGGTTTTGTCGCCTAGTTTGATTTGCCGTGAGCTGGCTTTGGCAACAATGTCAGTGGTCATGATGGCGTTGGCGGCGGCAAACCAGTTGTCGGCTTTACAGTTGGCTATCGCGGCAGGCAAGGCGGCGATAATTTTGTCGGCAGGCAGTGGCTCCATAATCACCCCTGTGGAAAACGGCAAAACTTCAGGCTCACGGCATGGTAGCAGTGCCGCCAGTGCGTCGCATACAGCGCGAGCGCGTGCCAGACCATCGTCACCCGTGCCTGCATTGGCATTGCCCGTGTTGATAATCAGCGCACGCGGCGCAGCTTTGGCGAGGTGCTTTTTAGCCACGATAACAGGTGCGGCACAAAAGCGGTTTTGGGTGAATACGCCAGCGACGCGGCTATTGGGCGCGAGCAACATCAGGGTCACGTCTTTGCGCCCGACTTTTTTAATCCCCGCCGAGGCTATGCCTATGGTAACGCCAGCTATGGGCAATAAGTTTTCAGCAATCGGTGCGGCTAAATTCACGGGCATGATGCGTGCTCTCTGGAAGTAAAACCCAATTTTAACCTGATTTTTAGCCTGCGTGTGTGTTCATGATAATGTCACAAAGATGCAATAAACTGGCGGTTCTTTATTGTTTAGGCAGGGATGGACTATGTTGGATTTTTCTGGATTTGTACGAGCTGCAGTGTTAATAAGTCTGGTGCTGTGTTCAGCTTGGAGTGCGGCGGCAGAAATACGCGTAGGTCAATCTATCGATATGTCAGGCGTGAATGGCGATTTAGGTAAAGACTTTCTGGCGGGCGCACGGGTTTACATAGACTCAATCAATAGTGCAGGTGGTGTGCATGGTAAAAAAATCATGTTGGATGTACGCGATAACCAAGGTTCGGTAGAAAAATCCAATCAAATTACCCATGATTTTTTAACTAAAGATAAGGTCGATGTGCTGTTTGGATATTACGGTGATAACGTGGTTGAAGCGACATTGGCGTTGCCAGAATTTGTGCAGAGCGGAACGGTGTTAGTTGCGCCATTTTCGGGGGTGAATTTGGGCAAAGCGGAGCATGTTTATTTTATGCGACCAAGTTACACGCAAGAAATAAAAGCCGCGCTGGATTATGTCAAAACTTTGGGTTTGACCAAAGTGGCCGTCGTTTATGCCGATAATGCCTACGGTAAAAATGGCTTTGCGGCGGCTAAGTCGGTGTTGCAGAGCGGTGGTGTGCAATTAGTTGCCGAGCAATTGTTGCGTGAAAATAACGATGCCGATACGCAAGCGGCTATCCGCAAAATTAAAACCAGTCGCGCACAAGCCACTTTGATGATATTGGAAACGTTACCTGCGGCTGATTTCGTCAAAACCTATCATCCACTTTCACCAGGCGCATTATTGTTGGGTTTGTCACAAATCAACCACCAAACTTTGGTGGAAATCGCAGGTAAATCGGCGGCGGGCGTAGTGATTACACAGGTCGTTCCACATCCAGCCAGTTTTACTTTATCCGTGGTGCGTGAACTTGATAAAGCAATGAAAAAATATCGCGATGAAGCCCCGTCACACTTGACGATGGAAGGTTATTTAGCGGCAAAATGGCTGGTTAAAACACTGATGCAAGCCGATGCACCTAAACAGCTTAATCAAGCACTGATGCAAACGCGTAATTTGGATTTAGGCGGCTATTATTTAACGGTCAACGGTACACATCGCGCTTCTGAATATGTCGATATTACCGCTATCAGCACGCGCGGCGGTTTGTTACATTGAAGCCTTAGCCCAATACTCGCCATCCAATGCCACAGGGCGGGATGGGGTGTGCGGCAGGGCGTGTTGATGCAGAGAATGTGCTGCGCCTATGCAGACTGCGCTGTAGTTATATTTGCTGTTCTTGAATAACGACGTGCTGAGGCGCGTCACGCAAGTTAAAAGTTGCAAAACAGCATTGCAACTATCGTCGCTTCACTGTACAGTCGGACTATCAAAAATCGTAAATTCATGTTGTGCTGGGGGTGATTGCAATGACTGCTAGAGATGTTGAATCAGCACTACTTGCCCGATGCGCTGTTGTCGCTCAGGAGGTCACGCAGTCGGCGCAAGATCAGCGAGAAGCCAACGTGTTTCAGTTAGCTGCAATGGTTGTTCAGTCCCAGTTTCCATCTGAGTCGAAGTGCTTGACGCAAGCCAGTGAACGGTATTTCGCTTTACATCCGAACGATCGGCTGGCTTCAGCTGAGGTCATCAGGCGAGGTTGGGTAATGAGTTTGCCGCGTTTACGCGACATGCTTTCGCGTCAACTGCAATGGTGCTAAGGCGATGCCAGAAAGCCCAGTATTCCATACGCGAACTGCACTCGCCGAAGGGCTAAGAGAGTTGTTCAAGCAACTTGAAGCAAGGCTCTCACTCCGTAGCCCAGTAAATGTCTATCTAGCTGGGGGCATGGCTGTTCATCTCTATACGTCAGAGCGTGTCACAACGGATGTCGATGCGGAGTTCGGTGCTCGAGTATTTATTCCTAACGATTTGATTGTCGATGTTACGTTGGAAGATGGGACTCGCGGAGCCGTCCATTTTGACACCAATTACAACTCGACTTTTGCTTTGATGCACGAGGACTATACCGATGATGCCATCCCATTGGATATGGGGACAGAGCATATTCGGCTTTATGTCTTATCTCCCCTTGATTTGGCTGTCAGCAAGATTGCCCGTTTTGCCGACAATGACAAGGACGATATCGCCGCTTTGGTTCGACTTGGTCTGACAAACGCCGATGAGATTGAACAGCGTGCTATATGTGCTTTGGCGGGGTACGTCGGCGGTCAGGTAATGCTGAAATTGAATTTACGGGATGCGGTTGTTTTAGCTCGCGAGGTCGAAAGCGAACGGATTGCAAGTGGTCAACAACTTCAGACACATCACTAGGTTGTTTAGTTGTCATATCTTGCTCATAGTTAATCGGTGAAGTTTAGTTCAAGGTGGAATGTAACCGCGCAGCTATAAAAGCCGACGATGTAGTCCACGATGCTCTTGGTAGCCACCATCTGATTGGTCTCACTCTTCTGATTAAGTGAGTTGCCGTTGGTGCGGCTTACGCAATCATTTTCAAACAGGTAATGGCTGGATTAACCCCCTGGTAGCTAGTTCACAACAGCAACAGGGCTTAATGACTTCGGTGGTGAATAATATGGTGAGTCCTGTCATGGGTGTTGTGGTTGCGGTGTAAATCTCAAGGCGATAAGTATCTCGGTTAGAGATGTGTCAGCATGTTAATTGCTAATGCGTACAACAAAACAGCAAATATGCGTTTGAGTACCGCGACAGGTAGGCGGTGTGCTAATTTTGCGCCTAGTGGTGCGGTGAGTATGCTGGTGCTGGCAATGGCGATAAATGCGGGGAGGTAGATGTAGCCTGCGCTGTAGACGGGTAAGTGGTCGATACGCCAGCCTGTGATTAAGTAGCCTAGTGCGCCTGCAACGGCAATGGGGAAGCCTATTGCGGCGGAGGTGGCAATGGCTGAGTGGAGCTTGACATTGCACCAGAGCATGAACGGTACGGATAGCGTGCCGCCGCCTATGCCTACCCAGCTTGAGACGATGCCGATGATGCTACCTGCTATGCTCATACCAGCATTTTGGGGTAGCTCACGGTGGGCGTTGGGCTTGAAGTTGAGCAACATCTGGGTTGCGGCATAAAATAAAAAAGCGACAAAAAAATAATGCAGAAAAACAGCCGATAACTGGCTGGCTAACCATGCACCGAATAACGTGCCGAATACAATGCCAGGGCTGATACGCCGTACAGTATCCCAATTAACTGCGCCGTGGGCATGATGCGCACGGACGCTGGCAATCGCGGTGAAGCTAATGACGGCAAGGGATGTGCCCAGTGCCATGAGTATGATGTGTTGGCTATCAAAGCCTTGCAGGACAAATAGCCAGAGCAGGATAGGCACGAGCACCAGCCCGCCGCCTACACCTAGCAAGCCTGCGATGAAGCCAGATACCAGCCCCATGAGCAAATAATAGCCTAAATACAGGCTCATGCTTTGAGGCGCATGGCCTCGTCGTTAAATGCGCCGTCTATGGCGTGAACGATGTTTTCTACCAGACGGAAGCCTTCTACAGGGGCATCGTCTTTCATGTAAAACAAGCGGATAGGCCCTAAGGTTTTAATTGCCAGCGCACGCTCAATTTCAGCGTTGGTGTCGGTTAGTCCGCTATTTTTGTACATTTGCGCAATGATGTCGCCGATGATGGGGTTTTTGTGTTTACCGTCTATGGCAACGTTAAGCGTATTGTTGATGTCGCCGTCGGTAATATCGTATTTGCTGTGGGTGCTGATAAAAGTGAGTAATTCGATAAATGTCATGATGTGTCCTTTAGTGTTGAAGTATAAGACCAGTGCGCAAGCTGGTGTTGCAGGCTGTTTCTACGCGTTGTATGTAGTACATTAAATCTAGCGGCAATGTAACGCCATCGAGTAATTGTAGCGGAAAAAGGTCGCTCGCAATGATGATGTCGCAGGCACTGAGGGTGTTTTTGAGGTAAAAGCGTTGTTGGCTGAGGTGTTTGCCTAATGCGTTTAAGTGGGCGATGCTGGCAAGTTGCTGGTAGCCGTCATAGCGGTCGTTGGATAACGCCTCTACGCTCATGCCGTATTGGTGTTGTACTTGGGCTTTGTAATGGGCTAAATCAGTTTCATCCCCGCCTATGTCGCTGAATGCGGGTAATACGGGGGCGTAGAGGCGATTACGCAGATGGCTGATGCTGTCACGCCATGCGCTGAGTGCGTGCCAAGCGTCTGCGCTGACTATGCCGTGAAAAATGAGTGTGCCGCCCACTAGATTATCGAGCTGAGTGAGAATGTGCATGGCATCGGTTTGCAGGACGCAATTGGGTATTTGCAAGGCTAAATCAGCGCGAGCGTGCCCTAGCTCAAACCAGATGGCATCGTCAGCCTGCGGTAATGCGATGCTTTCAACCGCGACGCCCTTATAGGCGAGAGCGAGCCGCACTTGTTGTGCGGGCATGGATGACCAGCGGTGGTAGAGTTTTATCATAATTTGCTAATGATGAATTCGTATTCGCGTGGATCAACTGGCGTAATCGACAGTCGATTACCGCGCTGTAAAATACGCATGTTTTCGAGTTCGGGATATTCGCGGATTTCCTTGAGTGGCATGAGGCGGGTTTTTTTGACTAATTGCACATCAACATTGAGCCAGCGTGGTGTTTCGCGGGTGGCTTTGGGGTCGAAATAGTGGTTGCTGGTGTCGAATTGGGTTTCGTCTGGATAGGCGAGACGGCTGACGCGTGCCAAGCCAGCAATGCCAGGTTCTGCGCAACTTGAGTGATAAAACAGCACTGCGTCATCAACTTGCATCTGGTCGCGCATAAAATTTCGCGCCTGATAATTGCGTATGCCGTACCAAGCAACTGATTGATTGGGGAGGCTGGCAAGGTCATCTATGCTGACATCGGAGGGTTCGGATTTCATTAACCAGTAGCGCATGGTGTTCTCGACGTATAATAACAATCTGCCTATTTTACTGGAAAATACCATGACTGCGCTTGAACAAAAATTAACCGAATGGTTTCAACACCCTGCTGTCCAATGCCACAGCTGGGATGTGAGTTTATTTTGGGTGGCGATAGATGGTCGGCATCCATTCGGGCGCATGAAAGTGGATGCGCGCGAGCTGGAAGTGTTATTCGCGGCATTGCTGGATGTGCCGTCGGAATGCGCGGCCGAGTTGAATGCTGAGTCATTGGCGCGTGGCGACTATATGCCGCGTGGTGATTTTCTAGCAGCCAATGCGCGTCGTCATGAATTGCCATTATTAACCCGTGTTTATGCCTAGGAGTGAGATTTGAAGCAGCTAAATTTTAGTCAATTGGACAATATCAGTGCGCAAGCGGTTGCTTCGCCACGCTATCGCATGAACGCAAATATGCACGATGATTTGAGCGACAGCATACAGCGGCTGGCGATAGCAATGGAGCCTGCAACCGTGATACGCCCACATCGCCATGTGCATACGTGGGAGCTGTTGACTGCATTGCGTGGGCGGTTTGTTGTGCTGTTATTCAGCGACGATGGCTTCGTCACGCATCGTACTGTATTGGGCGAGGATAGCGCGGTAGAAGAAACCCCAGCGGGCGTCTTGCATGGCGTGTTGTCGCTGGATAAAGGCGGCGTGATATTTGAAGTTAAGCATGGTCCTTATACGGTGATAACGTCTAGTGATTTTGCGCCTGGCTATGAGCACGACGATGCACAGCAAGGCGTGGAGCTGAATCGCTGGTATGCGCAAGCTAAGGTGGGTGATAGGTTGTGGGGCGGATAGTCGCTTATGCCGCACAATAAAAACCTGGATGATGTGGTTATTGCTTTTTATTGTATATGTACATAATATACAGATATGATAGAGCTACACAAAATATCTGGTTTTGACTGGGATGAAGGAAATGCCCGTAAAAACGAAAAGCACGGTGTTTCAATGGCCGAAGCAGAGCAAACTTTTTTTAATGAACCGCTCTTGTTACTGGTAGATGCAGAACACAGTCAAAGTGAGCCACGTTTTCATGCGTTAGGTCAGACAGATGAGGGGCGTGTATTGCATATTACATTCACATTACGCAATACTGGTGAGAAAATTCGGATTATTTCGGCTAGGGATATGCACAAGAAGGAGCGCATTATTTATGAACAAAGCACTTAAATCAATTCCGAAGTTTGCTGATGAGGCAGAAGAGCAAGCCTTTTGGGATAAAGCAGATTCGGCAGACTATTTGGACTGGTCAACGGCGCGAAATATCGTGTTGCCTAATTTGAAGCCTACAACTAAAACGATTTCGCTACGATTGCCGCAGCATCTTCTGGATTCCATTAGAGCGGCTGCGAATTCTCGCGATGTGCCTTATCAGTCGCTTATTAAGATCTGGTTGCAAGAGAAGCTGCATAGCCACTGAGATGATAAGTTTATAACTGCGTGCGTACATAGGTTCCATACAATAAAAAACCCGCATTATGCGGGTTTTTTATTGTGGTACTTAATTAAGCGTAGCTACGTAATTTGTGTGAGAACGTTTGCAATGAGCTTATGCCACTGCTTTCTGCACGGTGACACCAGTCTTGTAATTGCTTGAGTAATTGCTCTTTGGAGGCGTTAGAACGCGCCCATAATTGCGATAACTCTTGGCGCATGGTGTAGATGGTATTGAGCGCATGGCTTTGTTTAAGCACTTCAGCCAGTTTGGTTTTTTCTGCATCACCCAAATCTGCCGCGTCTAAGTGTAGCCAGCTTTTTAATTTCTCGATTTTGCCATTTGGCAACGAGCTGGCTATCTTATCTAATTCCACGCCGTAAGTTGCTTTAACGGTGCGTGCATAGCGCGTTAATACGTCATAGCGGTGTGTTATGACGGCATTGAGCAAGTCGTGATCGCACACTTGTTTGGCTGTGTTGAATTTAGCCGTAGGTGCGATTTTTTTGACTTTGGCCAAGCCGACGATTTCCATGGTGCGTATGTAGAACCAGCCTATGTCGAACTCAAACCATTTGTTGGATAATTTAGCCGAACTGCCATATGCGTGGTGGTTGTTATGTAGTTCTTCGCCACCGATTAAAATACCCCAAGGGAATACGTTGGTGCTGGCATCTTCGCAGGTGAAGTTGCGGTAGCCCCAGTAGTGACCTATGCCGTTGATGATGCCTGCGGCTGTTACTGGTATCCACGCCATTTGTACTGCCCAGATGGTGAGACCAATAGGCCCGAACAATATCAAATTGACCGCCAGCATGAGGTAAATACCTAAGCCGCTATGTGGGGTGTAGAGTTTGTGTTCTATCCAGTCTTCAGGCGTGCCTGAGCCGTATTTGTTCATGGTGTCGCGTTGTTTGCGTGCGGCGCGGTAAAGTTCTGCGCCTTCAAAAAACACTTTTTTGATACCTAATACTTGTGGGCTGTGTGGGTCTTCAGCGGTTTCGCATTTGGCGTGGTGCTTGCGGTGTATGGCCGCCCATTCTTTGGTAATCATGCCTGTGGTTAGCCATAACCAGAAACGGAAAAAATGGCTAGGAATAGCATGTAACTCTAAAGCGCGATGTGCTTGGTGGCGGTGTAAGTAGATAGTGACACCCGCAATGGTAATGTGTGTAAATGCCAGTGCAACCAGTACATAACCGTACCAAGGCAAGTGACCAACTAAACCGTTTGCAATCAATTCCATCATATATTCGTTACCTCGTAGCCTGTTAGGCTGTATTGAAATAATTCAGGACAAAATTATCCTGATATAAAACTATAGGCTATCAATATACCAGAAGTCAAGCAATTGTCATAATTTTGGCGGCTCGGTCATGATGTGTATGTCGCGCCTAGGGTAAGGGATTTCTATGCCTGATTGCCGAAACGCTGCCCAAATCGCGAGGTTGAGATCAGAGCGTAAATTGTTTTGACCGTCTTCGGGGTCGGCTATCCACAAGTTTAGCTCTAGGTTGATACCGCTATCGGCAAAGCTGGTGAGCAGTACGGTGGGAATGTATTCGTTGTCTTTGAGCACGCGAGGGTGTGCGAGTGCGATATTTTTCATGATTTCTCGCGCTAATTCAACATTGCTGTCATAGCTGATTTGCATGGGGAGCTTGAGACGTACATCGCGCTTGGTGAAAGAGTGGTTGATGACGGTAGAGGTGAGCAGGTTTTCATTGGGGATGATGATTTCTGTACCGTCTAATGAGCGCAACAGCGTGTAGCGGGTATTTAATTGGCTGACTTCGCCATAGCTAGTGCCCACGGTAATCATATCGCCTGGGCGTACTGAGCGGTCGAGCAGGATGATGAAGCCTGAGACGTAGTTGCTGGCGATTTTTTGTAGCCCCAAGCCTAGCCCTACCCCTAGTGCACCGCCGAATACCGATAGTACGGTTAGGTCTATGCCTACGGCTGGCAGAGCGATAAGCACGGCGAAAATGAGCAATAAAGTGCGCATGGTTTTGATGAGTGCCAAGCGTAAGCTGGCATCCATGCCCGTGACGCGCAATAAACGTGATTCTATAAATTGTGATAACCAGAGCGCGGCAATGATAGAAAAAGTGATGACGATGAGTGCTTCGAGCAGTAGCAATAGCGAAAAATGGTGTTTACCCGACTCAAATGAAATCGTATCTAGCGCATATTCAATACGCGGCAACAGCCCTGTGATGTGTAATGCGAATCCTAGCCAGATAGCCCAAGCAATATAGCGTTCCCACGTTCTGATGGCGAGGCTGTCGTTGAGTGCAAAACGTAGCATGTAAACTAAAATCCGTACTAATACCAGTGCACTTAATAGCGGGATGATGATGCTGATTAAGTGGGTCTCAATGACCGATTCGACGGATTCACGCGCTAGGCTGATGAGCGTTAAAGTGATGAGCGGGAAACCGATGCGCTTGGCGGCGGCGTTGCCTATGCGCCAAGTGGCTTTTTCGTGTGCGAGATAGGGTGTAATCCAGCGCATCAAGCCCCAGCTTATTAACCCGCAAATAATGAGTATGCCTGCTTGCCATAGCAAATCAGTCTGATGGGAGTCGTTGAGCAAATGGGTTAATAAATTATCCAATGGTATGGGCTTGGTCATGATGGTCAGTAGGGGAATGAGTGCGCATAATGGCGTTGCCAGTTATCACGATAGGCGATGGTTAGTGTGGGGTTGTCACGCAGAATAAGCAGGTTTTCAGCATTGGTAAACTGGGCGGCATGGGTGAAATTATAGCTACCTGTGATGATGACGGGATGCGCGGTATCGGCATCAAGTATCATCACTTTGTTGTGCGCACTGCTGTGTTCGCTATCTGTGACGATGGCAATGCCTGCTTGTGCGAGCTCGCGGATGAGGCTGGTGGGTGTGTGTTCGTCTTGGCGTTTATCGGCTATTAGCATCACTGCCAGACCACGTTGGTGCGCTTTAATCAGCGCGTTGGCGATGCCTAAGTGGGTAAAACTATAGCTTTGTACGAGTATTTGTTGCCGTGCTTGTTTAATCGCATTGATGATAAGCTGGTCGGCCGCGTCGCCTGGGGTAAATGCAACTTGTATTGTGCCTGTTGCCGCGATCGGCACTGGCAAAACAGCGGCTGTCGCTGTGTTTACCAGTGTGAGTAAAAATAATGCTTTATACCGCATCGTTGACCGCAGGTGCTGGTTTGGCGGCTGGTGCGGCTTCGAGCACGGCGGCAAAGAAGCCATCTGTGCCGTGGTCGGCAGGGTTCAGGCGCAAATACTCACCTGTGTCCAAGTTGATTTGTTGTTGGCTTAACACTTCAGCCGCATTTTTAAGTTGAAAGCGTGGGTTGTTGGCTAAAAATGCCGTCACTATGTCTTCGTTCTCTTCGGGCAATAAGCTACAAGTGGCATACACTAAGCGGCCACCAGGCTTGACCAGATTCGCCGCCGCCGCCAATATACTGGCTTGTTTGACGGTGAGCTCGGCCACGCTTTGCGGGCTTTGACGTAATTTCAAATCTGGATTGCGGCGTAATGTGCCTAAGCCGCTACAAGGTGCGTCAACCAGTACGCGGTCGATTTTACCCGCGAGTCGTTTAATGCGACTGTCGTGTTCGCTGGTAATGAGCTGTGGTGTGAGGTTGGATAGCCCTGAGCGTTTGAGTCTAGGCTTGAGTTTGGTGAGGCGTTTTTCTGAAATGTCGAACGCGTATAAACGACCCGTAGAATTCATCAATGCGCCTAGCAATAAGGTTTTACCGCCTGCACCTGCACAAAAATCCACCACCATGTCGCCACGTTTAGGTGCGACTAAATAGCCTAGTAGCTGACTACCTTCGTCTTGCACTTCAAATTCGCCTGCTAAAAATGGTTTGTATTTATTCAATGCAGGTTTGTCGGCTAAACGTATGCCTACAGGTGAATAAGGGGTAGGTGTTGCGGTGATGCCAGCCGCGTTGAGTGTAGCGAGTAGGTCGTCACGCTTGGTTAATATGGTGTTGGTGCGTATATCTAACGGCGCGGCGCGGCGTAGTGCGGTGGTGAGTTTAGTGGCGTTGGCTTCACCGAAAGTGGCAAGTAAGCGTTCGGCTAACCAATCAGGTACATCCCATTGCACGGCAAGTGCTTGTTCAGCCAAGTTAAAAGCTTTTATTTTGGGTAACATGTCCATTTCAGGACCGCGTAAATACGGCTCGAGTTGGCGTGAACTCATGCCGTGTACGCGTGCTAACCAAGCGATGGCAAGCAAGCGTGGAGTGGGTTTTTCACAGGCGTTGTCGAGTGAGCGTAAATTGCGCAATACGCCAAAAACTAATTCGGCAATAAATGCACGATCTTTTGCACCCAGTGTCGGGTTTTCACGGAAAAATCGGCTTAATAATACGTCAGCAGGCGCATCTAGTGGAAGCACTGAGCGCAGGGCAATAACGGCAGTTTCAAGTGGGAGTACGGTAGGGAAGTTGGTGTGCGCCATGGTGTCTAGGTTCAATAAAGTAGTGCTCAGTTTAGCTGATGCGAGCGGCTAATCCAAATCGGTGTGATAGTTGTTTGCCGTGTGCGCGTAAATAAGCGATAATTCAAGGGTTTTGTGGTTGGTTTCTATTCTAATATCGAGGTCGCTTTGAAAAATTCTATCGCCTGCCCGCTCTGGCTCTATAAAGTATTTCCCTTCTTGCGTTGGTGGCCCATGGTGGATAAATCCACCACCAAATCTGATTTAATCGCTGGTTTAACGGGTGCGATGATCGTGTTGCCGCAAGGTGTGGCGTTTGCAACTATTGCGGGTTTGCCGCCTGAGTTTGGTTTGTATGCGGCGATGGTGCCAGCGATTATAGGCGCGATGTTTGGTTCATCTTGGCATTTGGTGTCAGGGCCGACCACGGCGATTTCTATTGCGGTGTTTGCTTCTGTCAGCCCTTACGCCGAACCTGGGTCGGCGCATTATATTAGCTTGGTGCTGACTTTGACGTTTATGGCAGGCTTGTTCCAGTTGATTATGGGCTTGGCGCGTATGGGGGTATTGGTCAACTTTATTTCGCATACCGTGGTCATTGGTTTTACAGCAGGTGCGGCGGTATTGATTGCAGGTAGCCAGATTAAAAACTTTTTGGGCTTGCAGATGGCACGTGGTTTGCCATTCCATGAAGTGTTAGAACAAGTTTATTTGCAGTTCGATAAAATCAATCCTTACGTGACTGCGGTGGGCGCGGTGACGCTGGTGTCGGGTATTTTGCTGAAGAAATATATGCCTAAGCTATATATGATATTGGCGATGGTGATAGGTAGTGTGGCGGCATTGATTATTAACCAGATGTACGGTGGCGCGGAGGTGACGCACATTAAAACAGTAGGTGCATTGACCGCGAGTTTGCCGCCTTTAACCCACCCTGATTTGTCGCTGGCGGCGATTAAGCAGGTATTGTTTCCGTCATTGATTGTGACTATGTTAGCGTTGACTGAGGCGGTGTCGATTTCGCGTGCGATAGCCGTTAAATCTGAGCAACGTATTGATGGTAACCAGGAGTTCGTTGGTCAAGGCTTGTCTAACTTATTCGGTAGTTTCTTTTCTAGCTACCCTTCTAGCGGCTCATTCAACCGCAGTGGCGTGAACTATGCGGCAGGGGCTAAAACGCCTTTGGCGGCTGTTTATTCATCCGTGTTTTTGGTGATTATTTTGTTGATGGTGGCTTCACTGGCGGCATATTTGCCGACGGCGGCGATGGCAGGTATTTTGTTTCTGGTCGCATATGGTTTGATAGATTTCCACCACATTCATTCTATTTTGCATACTAGCCGTCAAGAAACTGCGATTTTGGCTGTGACGTTAATCGGCACGCTAGTGGATCTGGAAAAAGGTATTTTCCTCGGCATTATGTTGTCGTTGATGCTGTATTTATATCGCACTTCGCGCCCTGAAGTGGTGGCCGTCGTGCCTGATCCTGATCCTGAGAGCTATTATTATGTGCGTGTTAATCAATCGCCAGAATGCCCGCAGATGAAAATTTTACGGGTACAAGGCTCGATTTTCTTTGGCGCGGTTAATCACGTACAACAGATTTTCCAAGATGTAGATGAGCATAATCCACAACAAAAATCATTGCTGATTGCCGCTGGCGGGATAGGTTTTGTTGATATTGCTGGGGCAGAAATGCTCAAGCAAGAAGCGCAACGACGTAAAAAGCTGGGTGGCGGTCTGTATTTTTATCGTGTACAACAGGACGTATGCGAGTTGTTTGGTAAGGGCGACTATATGGATGGCATAGGTGCTGACCATATTTTCCCACCTAAGACGCGTCCTATTGATAGTATTTACCCACAATTGGATAGCGAAATTTGCCGTAATTGTAGTGCGCGTATCTTCGCGCCATGCCATGTAAATTTACCCAATGGAGAACCTAGGAAATGATACGCAAAAATCCCAGTGGTGATTTGCCAGTAATACATGAGTCGGCTTTTGTTGACCCTACCGCGATTATTTGCGGCAAAGTGTTTATCGGTGAAAACGTGTTTATCGGACCCTATGTGGTTATTAGGGCAGATGAAGTTGATGAGCATGGTGAGATGGAGCCGATTATTATCGGTGCGAATTCCAATATTCAAGATGGCGTGGTTATTCATTCAAAATCAGGCGCGAGAGTACAGATAGGTGAGCATACCTCTATCGCGCATCGTTCTATCGTGCATGGCCCGTGTGTAGTGGGGGACAATGTGTTTATCGGTTTCAATTCGGTGCTGTTTAATTGCACTGTCGGTAAACGCTGTGTGGTGCGGCATAACTCTGTGGTTGAGGCATGTGCGCTACCCGATGGATTCCACATCCCGTCAACAACAAATATCCATGCTGATTCTGATTTAAGCTTGGTCAAACAAGTGGGCTTCAGTGAAAAAGATTTCTCTGAAGATGTGGCGCAAACCAATATCAACTTGGTTAAAGGCTATAAAAAGTTGCAGAACGAATTTTGATTTGTTATCCTGATGTGAGTTGTTTTATTTAGGATACTCAATCGAATTGATACAAAAAGCCGCCTGTTCATCATGAATAGGCGGCTTTTTGTTTTGGAGGTAGGCAATGATAGTGCTGGCTGAAGCATATCGCGCTGGATTATTTAATCGGCGTGATTTTATCAAGAATGTGATGGCGGGAGTCATCGTCGGCATCGTGGCTTTGCCGTTGGCGATGGCTTTTGCAATTGCCAGTGGTGCCAAGCCTGAGCAGGGGATATACACTGCGATTATTGCGGGTTTAGTGACTACCGTTTTTGGCGGAAGCCGGGTGCAGATTTCGGGGCCGACGGGTGCATTTATCGTTATTCTGGCCACAATTACGGCTAAATATGGCTATGACGGTTTGCAGGTTGCGACGCTGATGGCGGGCGTAATGCTCATGCTGATGGGGTTCGCCAAGTTTGGTGCGGTGATACGTTTTATTCCCATGCCAGTGATTACAGGTTTTACCACAGGTATTGCGGTGCTGATCTGGGTAGGGGAATGGAAAGATTTTTTTGGTTTGCATCCTGTTGCAACGGGCGCACATTTCCATGAAAAACTGTTGCACTTATTGGCGGCGTTACCTGAATTGCATTTGGCAACGACCTTGCTGGCCGCGCTGGGTTTGGCGATATTGGTTGTCGCACCTCGTTTTGTGAAGCGTGTGCCCGCGCCTTTGATTGCCATGGTGGTGGTGACTTTGGTGCAGTATTTCGGTGCTTTTTCAGGTGTTGCCACCATAGGAACTGCATTTGGCGGGATACCGAGTAGTTTGCCTGGTTTCCATTTGCCTGCGATGACTTATTCGCAAGTGGTGGAATTGATTGGACCCGCATTCACCATTGCCCTGCTGGGTGCGATAGAGTCATTGTTGTCCGCCGTGGTGGCGGATGGGATGACTTGTACTAAACATAATTCCAATCAGGAGCTTATCGGGCAAGGTGCGGCGAATGTGTTATCGCCGTTATTCGGTGGCTTCGCGGCTACTGGTGCAATTGCACGGACGGCAACGAATATCCGTAATGGTGCGACCAGCCCGCTGGCGGGGATAATTCACGCGCTGACTTTAGTGCTGATCGTGTTGATATTCGCGCCGCTAGCGGCGTATATTCCATTGGCTGCGTTGGCAGCGATATTGTTTGTGGTAGCGTGGAATATGAGTGAGATACATCATTTTATTGACATCGCCCGCCATGCGCCTAAAAATGACAGGGCGCTGTTGCTGATAACATTTGTGCTGACTGTGTTTACGGATTTGGTCATTGCGGTGAATGTCGGGGTGATGCTGGCGGCTTTGCTGTTTATGAAAAGAATGACCGAGTCAGTGACAGTGCAGAGCGAAACCGATGCGAGTATGGCTGAATTTTGCCCTGCTGGTGTGCCCAAAGGCGTGCAAATTTATTCTATTGATGGACCTTTTTTCTTTGGTGCGGCATCGAGTTTTGAAAGCACGTTAGCCAGCTTGCATGAGAGTATGACCGTGCTAATTATCCGTATGGGGCGAGTGCCATTTATTGACGTGACTGGGATTTATATGCTCAAAGATACGATAGTGCGTTTTCAGAAACGCGGTGTGCGAGTGATTTTGTGCGAAGCGAACCCAGTCGTGATGCGTAAGCTGGCACAGTCAGAGGTGGATAAATTGCTGGGTGCGGATAATTGGCTGGATGATGTCGGTTTGGCATTATCCTCGTTATCATCCAATCAGCACTAAATCAGTGTTGACGGGATGAATTTAGCTGACTTTGCGGAATACTATATCCCACACACCATGCCCTAGCCGTATGCCGCGCTGTTCAAATTTGGTTAGCGGGCGGTAGTCTGGACGGGGGGCATAATCGGTAGCGGTGTTGGTGAGCGTAGGTTCGTCACTGAGCACTTGTAAGATCTGGATAGCGTAATCTTCCCAGTCGGTCGCGCAATGCAGATAGCCGTTGGGTGCGAGTTTTTGGCTGATAAGCGCGACAAATTCGGGCTTAATTAGACGACGTTTATTGTGACGTTTTTTGTGCCAAGGATCGGGGAAGAAGATGTGTACACCCGCCAAACTCGCGTCAGGTATCATGTCACGCAAGACTTCTACTGCGTCGTGCTGGATGATGCGTAAATTGTGTAATTCACGCTGTTCAATCTGGTTGAGTAAACTACCCACGCCAGGTCCGTGTACTTCTATGCCCAGATAATCGTTTTCTGCATGTTCCGCCGCAATGGTTGCGGTAGCGTCACCCATGCCAAAGCCGATTTCAAGTATCTTTGGTGCGCTGCGCTGGTAGGTGGCGTTTAAGTCTATTGCTTGCGGTGTATAGGTAATGCCATATACTGATTGCAATTGGTCGTAAGCACGCTGTTGGGCAATGGACATGCGACCTTGGCGCAACACAAAGCTACGGATAGGGCGACCGACTGGGCTGATGGTGTCTGTCATTTAAGAGCCTATTACGCCTGTGGTAGGGGAAGATGGGCTGGCAGTGTAGATTTTTTTAGGCATACGCCCCGCCAAAAATGCGCTACGCCCTGCTTGCACGGCTAAGTTCATTGCGCTGGCCATTAAAATAGGCTGTTGTGCGCCTGCAATAGCGGTGTTCATGAGTACGCCCGCACAGCCTACTTCCATCGCGATTGCCGCATCGCTGGCAGTGCCTACACCTGCGTCAACGATGACAGGGACTTGTGACTGATTGATGATGATTTGCAGATTCCACGGGTTGAGTATGCCCATGCCTGAGCCGATTAACGAAGCCAGCGGCATAATTGCCACGCATCCCATGTCTTCCAGTTGTTTGGCAATGATGGGGTCGTCAGAGGTGTAAACCATGACTTTGAAACCTTCTTTGATGAGGGTTTCAGCGGCTTTAATGGTTTCGATGACATTGGGGTAGAGGCTTTTTGGGTCGCCCAATACTTCCAGTTTGACTAAGTCATGACCGTCGAGTAATTCGCGTGCTAATCGTAGTGTACGCACTGCGTCGTCAGCGGTATAGCAACCTGCGGTGTTGGGCAAATAGGTATAGCGACTAGGCGGTAGGGCATCAAGTAAGCTAGGCTGGCTGGCATCTTGACCGATATTAGTGCGGCGTATAGCAACGGTGACGATTTGCGCGCCGCTGGCCTCGACGGCTAATCGTGTTTCGTTGAAGTCTTTATATTTACCCGTGCCAACTAAGAGGCGAGACGAGTAGGTTGTGCCTGCAATAATGAGATTGTCCATAATTATCCTAGTATAAATTAACCGCCGCCTACAGCGACGACGATTTCTAATGTATCGTTGACTGTGAGTAGTGTGTTGTTAAATTGGCTACGCGGCACGATTTCGCCGTTGCGCTCAATAGCGACGCGCTTGCCTGTGAGCTGGAGCTCGATAATGAGTTCAGCAATATTGGATGATGCGTGCAGTTGTTGTGCTACACCATTGATAGTAAGTGCTATCAAGTTTGCCTCTGTGCGCGTTAAATAATAGTTTATTTTAACACAGTGCCAGTAGCGCACGAATCGTAGTTGAATCTACGGTTGAATAATCAGCCAAACCGACGTAGAATCGGTGTTCTTGCGGGTGTAGTTCAATGGCAGAACTTTTGCTTCCCAAGCAAATAGCGTGGGTTCGATTCCCATCACCCGCTCCAGCATAAAATCACTTTTATTTTACGCAATTTGGACTACAATGAAAAAATGTCGGCTGTCTCGTTTTAAGCCTAACATTTGTAAACGGCAAACTCATCGAAAGGTGGGGACGCAAAACTACCAGTCTAAAGCATGTTTGCCATGATAGTGGGGTTGCCAAGTGGGTGGTTTGCCCATGATACCTATCGCTATTCATCCATTGTTATGATGGTTGAGGAGGTGTTTAATGAGTCAGCGTAATGTGGTTAATTTGTCGCAGTTTGATAAATCTCGGAACGTGTTAAGCGCGGCTGAGGTTTTGCTTATACTGCATCAATGCAGGGATCAGCTCTGTATTGAGGTTGATCGCGTCTGGAACGAGCATCGTGGTCAAATCGAAGACGAT
Source organism: Sulfuriferula sp. (assembly GCA_013140765.1). Taxonomy (GTDB): domain Bacteria; phylum Pseudomonadota; class Gammaproteobacteria; order Burkholderiales; family Sulfuriferulaceae; genus Sulfuriferula. The sequence continues at coordinate 24,643 of JABFSE010000004.1, read as the reverse complement.
TTATTGAATTTTGCCGATCGCTCCCCGTTATTAGAAACCCGCAATCTATACTATGCTGTGCAAAACTTATTACGTAATCGCAATGAGTCTTTGTCGGTCGCCTTACGCAGTCAATTTGTCACGCAATTTGATAAACAAATACAAATTGATGCACAAGTGGAGAAGACAGCGAGCAGTGTAGATTTGAATTTGTCTTTGGTTGACGAAGCGGCTTTTGAAGAGAGCTTGGCTTTGAGCAAAACGGCTACGCGTATGCAGGCCAATGCTGTTGAAGCCTTGGCCGCGCTAGATCAGCGTATGGCGGCTTTGTTGAACCAAGCACATAATAAATCGGCGACTAACCCACTTTCACCTAAGGCAGTTTGTGATGCTTTTTTAGAAGCATGTAAAGTGGTTGAAGCTACGCCTAATATGCGCCTAGTGTTATTGCAACATTTTGACGCACATTTAGTACCTGCTATTGCCGCTATCTATCAACAGTTAAATCAGTATCTTGTGGATAAAGGGGTGTTGCCGACGATTAAAATAGGCGCAACTGCACCGCGTGAACGGCATCAAGTAGCCTCTAGCAATAATGCTGGTGGTAGTAATAATAATGTTGGTACTGGTGGTGGGGAAGCATTAGGTGCTGATGGCAGTGGCATAGATGTTTTTGCATTGTTGCAACAGTTATTAAGTCAGCAATTTGCACAAGGAGGGCATCCTCAAGCTACTGGGCAGGGGTGGGCAGGTGCGGCGTTTGCACCTGTGGGTGGTGTGCCCACAGCCATGTCGCATGGTGAGCCTATTGCACTGGGTGCGCAAATTGCAACCTTAACTAGCCTGCAGCGCGGGCAATATACGGGGATGGTTAATGCGGATTTTGACCCTGCGTTAATACAGGCAGGAACGAGCAATGTGTTGCGTGATATGCGTGATGCGGGCTTGGTGCAAGTAGATAATCAGGCTGATAGTTTGACTATAGATATAGTCGCAATGTTGTTTGATTATGTGTTTGATGATGAGCATATCCCTGCTGAATTGAAAGCCTTGATAGGGCGTTTGCAAATTCCTGTACTCAAAGTGGCAATGTTGGATAAGCAGTTTTTTTCCAAAAAGTCACATCCTGCGCGACGCTTGCTGGATGAAATCGCACGCGTGTCGGTAGGTTGGCATAATCAAGGTGAATATAACGCGGCACTGTATGCGCAAATTAACACTATTGTGTCGGCTGTGCTGAATGATTTTACCGATGATGCGACTGTGTTTGAGCACTTGTTACTGGATTTACACGATTTTGTCACTACGCATGAAGCCGACGCAGAATCTGCTGTCGCAGAAACAGCGCACATTATTGAGAACGCAGAGCGTGCACAATTAGCACAAGCTGTCGTGCAAGATGAAATCAATAATGCGTTAGCAAGCTATACGACCTTACCTGAGGTGGTGCGAGAGTTTGTGCAAACGATATGGCAACAAGTGCTGATGCAGGTGTATATGCAGGCATCTGAATTAGGCGAGGCTTGGCAACAAGCTGTGCAGACGATGCAAAACCTGATTTGGAGCGTCATGCCTAAGCTCAATAATGAGGATAGATTAAAATTGGTGGCGATGTTACCTACGTTGCTTAATCAATTACGTGATGGTTTACAGCGTTTAGATATTGACAGTGTACGCCGTGATGCTATTTTTGCAGGTTTGGTGGCTTGCCATGCTGTTGCGGTCAAAGCAGGTTTGCAAGCATCGGTGGTTGCGTTAAACGATGTCGAAATGGCGAAGGCAATTGAGGCGACGCAAGTTGATGTGCCTGATGTATTGCCAGAAATGTTGGCGTTAGATAATGCGGTAGAAAATCTGGACGATATGCTAGTCGTAGCCGCGCCCTCGTCCTCGTCGTTTGAGACTGAAACGGATGAGAACATAGATGATGAATATACTGAGCAAGCGCGTTGCTTGAAAAAAGGCGAGTGGCTGGCATTTGATCGTCCTGACGGGAGTACGCGCCAAGTACGCTTATCTTGGGTCAGCGGCTTACGCGGCATGTATCTGTTTACTAATAACCAAGGTCTGGACGCGATGACGATTGCTTTACCACGACTCGCCGCACGTTTGCGCGCGGGTGAAGCGCGGGTGATTAAGTCTAGCTCATTGACGGAACGTGCTGTTGAACGACTGATAGGCAAGCTACAAGGACGGGGTTGAAGCTAGGTATTGTGGCGCAAAGTCGCGATTTATGCCGTGACCTTAGCTTATTATGGCCTGCACATGTAACCAAGTATCGCCTTTTTCCAAAACATGCGCTAATTTAACTAGGTGTGTTTCATTGCCGATAGTGACTTTGAAAGTACGGTTGCCTGCGTACTGTGCACCATCAATAATCACATTGCATTGACCATTGATGATGCTGTTAGTCATCAGCACAGGAATGGGTAGGTCGGCGTTGATGGTGTTTGCGTCGCCTGCTAGTGCAAGCTGCGGCGTGACCTTGGTGTTGGCAGTATGTAACATCAATACCATGGGTTTATGCGCAATAATTTCCATACCAGCGTGCGTGCCTGCAGCGGGTGCGCGAAATAAACGTCTGACGGTAGCTAGTTTCCACTGTTTGTCAGTTTCGGTTTTGACCGCAACCAGTCGGCTGAGGCGTAACCAGTCATTTTTACTGGAGGGAACGCGAGTGCGGTATCCTTCTAGGCTTTCGTCCTCTACCCCCCAGTTTTCGCAGGCAACTTCTACTGTGCTGGGTTGCGGAGAGTTTAAGTGCTGGCGATTTCTAGTTGCTTCAGTGACAAAGCCGTAGAGCTGTATGTCCACCATTTCAGCATATTTTATATCTGGATCGTATTCTAATACTTGCTCGCTATCTTCTTCAGTGTCTTTGACTACGGTGCATATTTTGTTAAAACCATGCACGACATTGAGTATTTTTTTAACTGGAATACGTGGACTTTTGCGTAATTTCCCTAAGTTGATGGGATCCCACTGCAGTTCCAGATAGTCCAGTGTTTTGATGTATTCAGGCAGGTTGGTGTGCGCGTCTGTGGTGCTTTGTTTTTCTTCTTTGGTTCGGCGCAGTTGTCCCAATAGAAGTGCGGCATCCCAGCATAACAAATCAGCTGCATAGCTTTGGTCAAGTACGGGCATCGCACCTGATGCTTGCTTTGTATCCACATAAAAGTGATGTTGCGCAAATTTTGGGTGTTGTTCCAGTTTAACTAGATGTACCCACTTTTGTAACCATTGATCTGCTATTTCCACTTGTCTTGCGGCGAGGGCACTAGGGTGTATCTGCGTTAACAGCAATGCGCGTACATATTGGGCACTGCATAGGGAGCTAACATCAGCATAGAGCATACATGTTTGGTTATCGTAGTGATGCGCGATAGCCGTTTGATATAGTTTATGTAGCATCTGCCAGAGATGTGCGTCTGGTTGTTCGTAATGAAAGAAGCGCCATTTGAATAAATTGCCTAGATTGTGTAAGGCGCGTAAATTGATAACGGGTAAGTAGGGTAGTAGTTTAGCAAGGTTAGGATTGCTGGTGATAGCATTGATGTGATACTCGTAACCCAAAATCACTTCATGGTAATAAGCATAAATGGCTTGCCATAGCTTAGATTCTATTGCTGTGGACATATGCGTGTTACGAACATACTGTTTACATAGCGTATTTTGTAACCCTTGCGCGTATTCATCTAATGCCATTAACACATCCAAACTGTCAGGATGATGGTTCACGTCTTGATTGCGTAGGCGAATTAAAGCATTGGATATTTCAGTATGAGCGACGGCGGCATCTGTATTAGGTAACTCAGCTAACCAGCGCGTCACTGTTTTACGGTTAGTGAGCGGGTCGGCAGAGGATTTTACCTTGTCAAAAAGATTGAATATATTCAACATCGTGCTGCTGTCGCTCCTGTATTTTATTATCCATTGGTGAGCCAGCCGACTGTGTATTTCGCCCACCAAATTATGGCATTTTAATTTATTTTTTGTGTTACCCATTGTGCCACAGAATTTAATGCGCTTGGTAGTTTTGTCGGGGTAAGTCCGCCTGCTTGCGCCATGTCGGCTCTGCCGCCGCCTTTGCCATCGACTTGTAACGCGACAAAGTTGACTAACTCCCCTGCTTTGATGCGGCTGGTGTAGTCTGCGCTGACACCTGCGATGAGATTGACTTTGCCGTCAACGGCACTACCGAGAACGATAGCGCAGGGGGCGAGTTTGTCTTTGAGCTTGTCTAGCGTTTCACGCAAAGTTTTGTTGTCTGCACCTTCTAATTGTGCGGCGAGCACATTGAGATCGCCAATTTTAACGGCTGATTCAATTAAGCTGTCGCCTTGCTGGGCGGCAAGTTTAGCTTTGAGGCGGTCTAGTTCTTTTTCCAGTGTTTTGCTGTGCTCTAACACTAATGTGACTTTGTTTTGCAATTCGTGTTGTGGGGTTTTGAGCAGGCTGGCGACATCGTAAATTTGCTGTTGTTGTGCCTGCGTGTAGCTTAATGCGAGCGCACCTGTGATGGCTTCGATACGGCGCACGCCTGCGGCGACACCTGATTCTGTGGTGATTTTGAATAAACCTATATCGCCAGTGCGGGCAACGTGCGTACCGCCGCATAATTCGGTAGAAAATTCACCCATACTGAGCACGCGCACTTCATCACCGTATTTTTCGCCAAATAATGCCATTGCACCGCGCTTAATCGCGGCTTCGTGTGACATGATTTGCGTTTCTACGACGTGGTTACTACGGATTTCTTGATTGACCAAGGCTTCAATTTGCTGGATTTGCGCTAATGTGACGGCTTCGTCATGGGCAAAGTCAAAGCGAGTTTTAGTTGCGTCAACTAATGAGCCTTTTTGGCTAACGTGTGTGCCTAATATGGCGCGTAATGCCGCGTGTAATAAGTGCGTGACTGAATGGTTGCGCGCAGTACGCCCGCGCATTTCTGCATTGACGGTGGCGGTAATAGCGTCGCCTACCGATAGCGTGCCCAGTGATAATGTGCCGCTATGCCCAAACACGTCAGGCATGATTTTTTGGGTGTCTGCTACGGTAAAGCAGATGCCTCCCGCTGTTAATTCACCTTGATCACCCGCTTGCCCACCTGATTCTGCATAAAATGGTGTGCAGTCAAGCACGATGAGGGCAGTTGCGCCTGCGTTGATGCTGGTAACTGATGCGCCATCTTGGTAAATGGCGAGCACTTTAGCAACGCTAGTTAATTGGCTATAGCCTTGGAACTCAGTCGTTTTGCCATCGTAACTCAAGCCGCTAGTCATGGTGAATTTGCTGGCGGCGCGGGCGCGGGTGCGTTGTGCTGCCATGGCGTTCTCAAAGCCTGCCACATCGACTTCAAAGCCGCGCTCGCGTCCGACATCGGCGGTAAGGTCTAACGGAAAGCCGTAAGTGTCATAGAGTTTGAATGCGGTGTCACCATCTAGCATGGTGCACCCTGCGGGTGCGGCTAAGTCTAGTATTGCCATGCCGTTTTCTAAGGTTTCGGCGAAACGTTCTTCTTCTTGCTTTAATACTTGTGTGACACGGGCTTGTGCGGCGACTAATTCTGGATACGCCGCGCCCATGACTTGCGCTAAATCTGCGACGATGAGGTGGAAAAACGCCGATTTTTGCCCCAGTTTGTAACCATGACGAATAGCGCGGCGAATAACGCGGCGCAGGACGTAGCCGCGTCCTTCATTGCTAGGAATCACGCCGTCGGTGATTAAGAACGAGCAGGCACGAATGTGATCTGCAATGACTTTAAGTGAGTTATTAGTTAAATCGCTGGTGTTAGTCACGCGGGCGGCGGCATGGATTAAGACTTGGAATAAGTCTATTTCATAATTGCTGTGTACGTGCTGCATGACGGCAGAAATCCGTTCCAAGCCCATGCCCGTATCGACTGACGGTTTGGGTAAGGGATTGAGCGTACCTGTTTCATCACGGTTAAACTGCATGAAGACCAGATTCCAGATTTCTATGTAGCGGTCGCCGTCTTCATTGGCTGAACCTGGTGGACCACCTGCGACCTCTGCGCCGTGGTCATAGAAAATTTCAGTACAGGGACCGCATGGACCTGTATCACCCATTTGCCAGAAATTATCCGACCCGCCGCTGGCTTTGTCTCCTATGCGTATGACGCGTTCGGCAGGAATGCCCATTTCGGTTGTCCAGATAGCGTGGGCTTCGTCATCGGTATGGTAAACCGTCACCCAGAGTTTTTCGGCGGGGATGTTGAGTTCAGTGGTGAGGAATTCCCAGGCAAATTGTATTGCGTCGCGCTTGAAGTAATCGCCAAAGCTGAAATTGCCCAGCATTTCAAAGAAGGTGTGGTGACGTGCTGTGTAGCCTACGTTTTCTAAATCATTGTGTTTTCCGCCTGCGCGTACACAGCGTTGTGAGCTGGCGGCGCGGACGTAGGGGCGTTGTTCGCGTCCTAAAAATACATCCTTGAATTGCACCATGCCTGCATTGGTGAATAATAGGGTAGGGTCGTTGCCAGGGATGAGCTGACTGGAGGCGACAGGCGTGTGACCGTGGCGGGCAAAAAAATCGAGGAAGCGTTGACGAATTTCACTACTTTTCATGATGATAGGCTAGGTAAACAGAATAAGCTGTATTTTAGCTGGTAAACGCAATAAATTCATCACAAAAAAAGCGCCACCCTGTCAGGTGGCGCTTGCAATCACTGAGGACTGGCTTAATTAGACGACATAACCAGGGTTGTTGCCTATGCCCATGACTTTTGGCATGTTGAGCGGGCGTGGCTTGACGACTTTAATGTCGCGTAAGTAGGTTGCGACGACATCCCAAATCGGCACGCCTGTTGCGCCTTCGGCTACAGGAGCCCAGCCTGCCACTTTGTACTTGCGGCTGGCATCAATAGGCTTGCCTTTAAGCATCATGTTGCTGATACGATTGCCGATTTTGTTATTTGGGTGGACGGTGTATTGTATGCCGCCTACGCGCACCATATCGCCACCTTGTTGGTAGTATGGATCACTGTTGAATAAGTTATCGCAGACATCTTCCATGATGGTTTTGATGGTCGCGCCTGTCATTTCTGTGAGGCTGGTTGATGGGTAGGTTATTGCAGTCTGATCCATTAGTTTATCCATCGTAATGGTATCGCCTGCCAACAAACTGGTTCCCCAACGGAAGCCTGGTGAGAATGCGGCATCCGCGCCTTTAACAGCCATTAGCGCGTCAAGTATGAGTTGGTCAAATGTACCGTTGAAATTGCCGCGACGATAAAGCACATCTTCGGTAATAGCGAGTTTTTCATCTAATTTGGCGATGAAAGGTGCGCGTACATTGTCGATGAATTTAGCCATTTTTGCATCAGGTGCAATCAGGTTGGAGAAGACGGGCAAGAGGCGATATTTCCAGCCAGCGATTTTGCCGTTGCGCACGTCAAAGTCCATGACCCCGAGGAATTTACCATTAGAGCCTGCATTGGTGACCAGTGTGATACCTTTTGCGTTTTTGACTTGGTAAGGCTGGGGCACGCCATCGTGGGTGTGTCCGCCGAGTATGGCATCTATACCTGTGACACGGCTGGCCATTTTGATGTCCACGTCCATGCCGTTATGAGACAGCAATACGACCACCTGTGCGCCTTTGGCACGGGTTTCATCGACTACCTTTTGCATGTTTTCATCTTGTATGCCGAAAGTCCAATCAGGCACCATGTAACGTGGATTGGCAATGGGTGTGTAAGGGAAAGCCTGACCAATAATCGCGACTTGTACGCCGTTAATCACTTTCATGGTGTAGGGCTTAAATACTTGGTCGCCAAAGTCATTGGTGGTCACATTCTGCGCGACGAAATCTATGCTGTCTTTGAAATCATTATTGACGATTTGTTTGACCCGCTCTGCGCCGTAGGTGAATTCCCAATGCCCCGTCATCACGTTCACGCCTAGTAGTTTGCAAGCATCGACCATGTCTTGCGCGTTCGTCCACAGTGACGTTGCTGAACCTTGCCAAGTATCGCCGCCATCTAATAATAATGAACCAGGACGTGATGCGCGGACTTTGTCCACTAATGTTTTAAGGTGAGCAAAGCCACCGACTTTACCGTAAGTGCGTGCGGCGGCTTGGAAGTCTAAATAAGTAAATGCGTAGGCTTCACGCGTGCCAGGACGTATGCCGTAATGTTTTAACAAATACTCACCGACTAAATGCGGTGGCTGCCCCACTGCGCCACCTACGCCGATATTGACGTTGGGTTCGCGGAAATAAATGGGTAGCAATTGGGCGTGGCAGTCGGTCATGTGCATGAGCGAGACGTTGCCATAAGCAGGCACGTCATAAAACTCACTGGGTGCATTGCCAGCCAACACTTGTTTGCTATCTATAGCCATGCCTGATGCGGCGGCAACAGCTAGTAATTGTAAAAATTCGCGGCGGTTCATCATGCTTTAATACTCCAGTAAAAAGGATAAAAATTATTTTTATTATAAATATGGATTCTAGTCGCTATGTGATGAATGTAAATGGTATGAATAACCCATCGTCTGGGGTATAAAAAACGGCGAGGGGTTGCCTCGCCGTTTTTGTATCATAAATTGCTTATGGCAGTTTATTTGCGGAATACTGATGCGTGCATCGGTAAGCCATTGCTGATGTAGGAATGGAAATATTCCAGATTGTTATATTCAGCACTACCCACTTTGAATGGTTCTGCGCGAACTAAGCGGTTGCAACCCACGTAACGTGTTTGCAAAGTCACCAAATTGTCACCACCACGGAATACAGGCCAATGTGTTGCTTGACCTATCGCTGGTGAGAGGACTTCGGAGCGGATGCGGTTACCTGCGTTGTCAACGTGACAGCTTGCGCATGAGAAACCAAATTGACCACGACGGGCGTAAAAATGATGTTTACCTGCGTCGTAGGCTGCTTCTGCGGCCGCACCTTTGACTTTGATATTCATTTTCATGCCATCAGATAAAGTGCGACCAAATGCGGTGACTTTACCCATTGTTGCTGCATCGCCTTCTTTGTAAGCTTCTTCGCCATTAGCAACGCGACATTCGTTGATTGCTTGTTCAAATGTCACTACTTTATTGGCTTTGTCATCAAAGTACGGGTAGTTGCCTGCCACGTTCTTACCGCTGTTAGGAAAACAGCTTGCGTAGGTTTTGCCATTTTTGAATGGGGTTTCCCACATTTTTTGACCTTGCTCTATGGCTTCACCAAATGGCGGGAAATCCATAATGCTGGTGTATTGCGCCATTGAATCTTTGTCAAAAGCGAGCGCACCATAGACATATTGGTTCAATTTAATATCAGGATATTTGCTGGTATAAAGTTTAACTAAATCTTTACGATCTTGCTCTGGGGTTGCATTTGCAACAACTGCGCCTAACGTCAGGCTGGTTGCAACTAATGCTAGCAGCGTTTTCTTCATGCTGTCCTCCTTGTAATGAGGCGTATTGTTTACAACACGCCTAGTTTTGTTAAGTAGCGTTAATTTATGCAACAACCGCATCGGCAGTATTGGTTTCGCCTTTGTTGTCTTTCCAGCTTACCGTTACTTTATCGCCTGCTTTAGCACCTTTAACCTTGAAACCTAAGTATGGGTTTTTAGAAATAGCACCACTCCACTCGGCTTCCATCACGGTTTTGCCGTTTAAGGTTGCGCTGACTTCGGTGATGTGGTGTGCAGGTATCAATTGACCTGTTTTAGCGTCTTTGCGTTGACCCGTTTCCATAGGGTGATTCATAAGCACTTTAATATCAGCAACATCACCTGCCATCGTGGCGCGGATTTTCATTGGTTCTGCCATGGTAATTCCTTTAAGTAAATACGTGAATGTGTAAGGTGAAGTTGACGATTAACCGCCACAACCACCGATAGTGACTTTAACTTCTTTAGCCGTGGTGTAGGTTTTGCCACCTGCGGTTACAACAGCACGTATCATGGCTGTTTGACCCATTTTAATACGGGTAGAGATGTAAGGCTCTGCACCATTTTCTAATTTGAAGCTGGCAACTAATGGGTTAGGATTTTTTTCGGCCAAAATAGCAATGCTTGTTGTGCCTGCGATTTTGCTGGTGACTTCAACTGGCACAACTGCGCCATTTTCAGCGATGTCGGGTGCTTTAATAGCAATGTCTTTGCTGTCAGTTGGGGTAGCAGCACCCATACCTTTTAGTGCGTCAGCAACACTTTTTGCGCCAAATGCGGCGGTGTTGTAAGCGGCAAAAGCGTTGCCTGTGCCAAATAAACCAGCGGCAATAGCCAATGTGCCAGCAGCACTAGCACCTTTCAATATATTACGGCGTAACATGTTCATGCGTTTCTCCTAGGTGATACTTGCTTGGTGAGTTGAATTAAAGACCGTAGATGAAATCAGTGACTCGGTCGATTTCGGCTTCGGTCAGGATTTTGTTTTTGCCAAACGGTGGCATGGCTGTGTTAGGGTTGGTATCTAACGAATTCCAGATTTGGGCGCGTAATTTAGCTTTGTCTGGATAGCGTGCTTTCATTGCGATTAACGGTGGCCCGATAGTGCCTGGCGATTCTGCATCGGTTTGGGTAGGCATGGCGTGACATGCTAAACAGTTACCCATAGAACGATCGTAAGCGAGTTGCTTGCCTGTTAATTCAGGTTTGGCCACATCAGCGGCAGATGCAACGCTGATGATGCCGAGTGCGCCAATTAAACCGACGACTAATTTTGATAAAGTTGCGTGTGAACGCATGTCATCCTCCTGACTTATGGGTGCGAATCTAATGTATGCTTTTATCCGTTTAGGATTTAGTAAGCATAATGCAAAAAAAAGCCGAATCCAATAGCTGAAAACGGCTTTTTGAGTGAAAAGCGATATTTAAGTATATTTGTACTAAGTGTTAATAAGCGAAAAGTGGGGCTATTTCTGTTGTTGAGCAAGTAATGCCTTGTTTTGTGCAATGAGTTGCTTTAAGCGGGCATCGGCAATGGACGTTTGATAAAAGTCGCCATCGCGGGTTTTGAGCGCGATTTGTAGTTGCTCGATGGCGGCAGTGAGGCTACCTTGTCTGGCATAAAATTCAGCTAATGCGTAATGGCGTAAGAAGTCTTTGCCTTGTTGCGCGTACACGCGAGCTTGCAGTTGGTATAGCTTGGCATCGTCTGGATAGGTGCGGGTTAGGTCGGTGAGCAGGGTAACGGCATCGTTGTTTAAGCCAGTGATAATTAGCGCATCGGCATAGCTGTAAGTGAGTGGTCGATAGTGGGGATAGCGTACACGTGCTTGACGGTAGCGTTGTAGTGCTAGTTTGATGTCGCCTGATTTTTGCGCGATGTCAGCCCCTAGCAGGTCGATGATGGGGCTGGCGAATTTACTTAGTTGTTGGTAGCTAATCTCGGCCTGACTGAATTGGCGATTTTGTGATAGAGCGAGCGTTAAACCGTATAAAATAGAGGTTAAATTGGCATAGTGCGGGTCTTTGGATGCGCTTTGATATTCAATAACGGCGAGATCTGGACGTAAATTCAAAACGTGTAGCTTGGTTCGTAAAAGCTGAAATGCAAGGCTGTCGGTAACTTGTTTGCTGGTGAAATTGGCGGCGCGGTTTTGCATGTCGGCGATGCGCTCAGTGGTGAGCGGGTGGGTGCGTAGATAAGCGGGTGCGTTGTTTTCATAGATGCGACCGTATTTTTGTAAGCGTTCAAAAAAGCTCGCCATGGCATTGGGGTCAAAACCTGCCGCTGCCATGGTTTTGATGCCGATACGGTCAGCTTCACGCTCGTTATCGCGGCTGAAATTAAGCTGTTTTTGTATGCTCGCCGCTTGAGCCGCAGCGATAGTGCCGCCTGCTACTTGGGGGTTGGATTTAGCGACTAAAATGGCGAGTGCTAAGACGGCTAATGACGGCAGAATGCCATTGCTTTGGCTGTCTATCATGCGTGCCAAATGGTGTTGGGTGACGTGAGCGATTTCGTGCCCAAGTACGCCCGCAAGTTCGGATTCATTTTGTGCGGCCTCAATTAGCCCTGTGTGTACGCCTATATAACCACCAGGCAAGGCGAACGCATTCAGGGTGTTGTCTTTGAGCATGAAAAAGCTGAAGGATTGCTGTGGTGCATCACTCGCGGCGACTAGGCGTGCGCCGAGGTTGTTGAGGTAATCGGTGAGCTCAGGGTCGTCATAAAATTGCGGGTCGGTGTAGATTTCACGCATAATCTCGTTACCGACACGCGCTTCGTCGCTGGCGGAAAAGCTGTTTTGCGATACGTCGCCCAAGTCAGGTAGCTCGCTGGCAATGACGGATTGCGTAATTAGGCTGGTGATGAGTAATAATGTAATAAATTTCATGCGTATTTGAGATGCGTGATTATTTGGAGTTCCATTGATGCAAGACTTTACACATTTTGACCAACAAGGCAATGCGCAAATGGTCGGTGTCGGCGATAAAGCAGATACCAAACGTATTGCAGTCGCGCGTGGGCGCATAGTCATGCTACCCGCGACTTTACGCATGATACAACAAGGTTCGGCTAAAAAAGGCGACGTATTGGGCGTGGCGCGTATCGCGGCGATACAAGCCTCGAAACGCACGGCGGATTTAATTCCATTATGTCACCCATTAGCGTTGACGCGCGTTAATGTGGTGTTCGCGGTGAATGAGATACTGTCGGCGATTGATGCTGAGGTCAGCGTTGAAACGGTAGGTAAAACAGGGGTGGAAATGGAAGCGCTCACTGCATTGAACGTGGGCTTGCTCACTATTTATGATATGTGCAAAGCGGTAGATAGAGGGATGCAAATGGAGGCGATACACCTGCATGAGAAGTCGGGCGGCAAATCAGGGCATTGGTTAGCAGCGTAACACCTTGTTACAGTTTTATTTATTTTGGAAATGCTTCAGTAGCAGATGCAGTTCATGATGCAGATGTGGGTGCAAGTGTTGCCCCTAAGAAAGGTTAAACCATGACTTACATTAAATTATTTGTTGGCTTGTTAATAGTGCTCTGCACTGCGCCGAGTTGGGCGGAGCAAGGGCGTGACTTGCGCACAAATAATTTTAACGCTGGGCGTGATGTGCAAAATACGGATGCGGGCAATGAACAACGCCCACGTAACGATGTTGCGCCTGCACCTGCTTATCAGCGCAATGAGGGTTTTGGTTATGGCTTTGAGCGTCGCCAGCAACAAATGGATCGCCAAGGCGGTTTCGGTCGGCGTGGACGCAATTAAATCTGCATGAATTGGAGTGTGACTAAAATGGATAAATTGATTTTAACCAGTGCGTTAATGGTGATAGGTGTGACGCAAGCGGCTTGGGCTGATAATCAAGCCAGTTTTAATGATAAGGCGCAAGTGGTGTCGAGCACGCCTATTTATCAACAAATTAACGAGCCGCGTCGTGAGTGCTGGACAGAAACGGTGAGCAGCCCCAGCGCGAATAATGTGGATCACAATTATGGCGGCGCGATTTTGGGCGGCTTGGTCGGCGGCTTGTTGGGCAATACTGTGGGCGGTGGTAATGGGCGCACAGCGGCAGCTGCGGTGGGCGCGGTAACGGGGGCGATGGTCGGGGATAAAATAGGCAATAATCAAGGTGGCTATGGTTACAATCAGCCGCGCCAAGTTGAGCATTGTACTAATCATGACAATTATCGTCAGATTGTCACGGGCTATAACGTTGTTTATCGTTATCAAGGGCGCACATTGAATGCCGTAATGCCACAAGACCCTGGTAAATATGTCGATGTTAGCGTGAATGTGGGGCTGGCTAATCGTCAGCAAGATGAGCGTTATGATAAATCGGCATCTTATTACTGAGCGTGTTTTAAGTATGGCGGATACGCCCATCATCACCTAGAATAAATAATCTAGTATAAATGGGAGTAGTTATCATGAACACGCAATTTTTATCGCAAATCAGTGCCATGCCTACGCGTGACGCTGAAAATAATGTGGTGTCTTGGCATGTGTTTCGCAGTTTAAGCGATGCCGAATGTTACGCAGATAATATTCGACTGGCGCATGGTCAATATGTCGTGGGCGGCATAGATTTTGATAGTGTAGGGTCGCTGTGGTGGGTGGGTGTGGCGGTTGATGATATGGCGCGTTGGGGTAATGTGAGTGCCATCAATAAACATGCCGCCTAAGCGTGGTGCGCAAATCGGCTGTTATGCACTCGTTTAGTGCTTGTTTTGATTGCCTTGGTTGATTTTCTCTAAGGTTGTTTTTTAAGTATTTGAAATTTAACTAATTATTTTTTCTGGCATGTAGCTTGCTTAGTATGATGTTATGAATACTAAGCCTACATCCACTCAAATTGCCTCAGCCTGCCCTTATTGTGGGGTGGGTTGCGGTGTCTTGATTACTACTGATGGCGAGCGCGTGACTAGTGTGCGCGGTGACCCTAATCATCCTGCTAATTTTGGGCGGCTGTGTACCAAAGGCGCAACGTTGCATTTAGCGAGCGATCAACTGGGCGCGGCGCGGGCGTTGTACCCTGAGATTCGTGCCACGCGTGATGTTGAACGTGTGCGCACGACTTGGGATGATGCACTGAATCAGGCTGCTGATAAGTTCGCCGACGTGATTAAAGCGCACGGTGCAGATGCGGTGGGTATTTATATTTCAGGTCAGCTCTCAACTGAGGATTACTACGCATTTAATAAATTAGCCAAAGGTTTGATAGGCACAAATAATATCGATACTAACTCTCGGGTGTGTATGTCGAGCGCGGTGTCGGGCTATAAAGCCACGCTAGGCGCAGACTCTCCACCTGCTTGTTATGACGATATTGCATTGACGCAATGCTTGCTGATAGCGGGCTCTAATACGGCATTTGCTCACCCTATTGTTTACCGTCGTATTGAAGATGCGCGTAAAGCCAATCCTGATTTGAAAGTGATCGTCATCGACCCACGGCGTACTGATACCTCGCGTGAGGCGGATTTGCATCTGCCTATTTTGCCAGGTACGGATGTGGCGTTATTTAACGCTATGTTGCATGTCATGCTGTGGGAAAACATGATAGATCCTGCCTATATTGCCGCGCATACGACTGGTTTTGAGGATTTACGTGCCACCGTGCGCGAGTATTCACCTGAGGCTGTGGCAACTTTGTGCGGCGTACCTGCGGCGGATATTGTGACGGCGGCGCGTTGGTTTGGGCAATCGCCTGCCAGTTTGTCCATGTATTGCCAAGGCTTGAATCAATCCAGCCATGGCACGGATAAAAACGCGGCGTTGATTAACTTGCATCTGGCGACTGGGCAGATAGGCCGTGAGGGTGCGGGTCCGTTTTCATTGACGGGGCAACCTAATGCAATGGGCGGGCGTGAAGTTGGCGGTATGGCAAATCTGTTATCTGCGCACCGCGATATGGCTAACCCCGCCCACCGTGCCGAAGTGGCGGCGTTATGGGGGGTTGATGACGTGCCTGCGGTGCCAGGTAAAACCGCACTGGAGATGTTTGAAGCGGCGGCGGCAGGCGAGATTAAAGCGTTGTGGGTAATCTGCACTAACCCTGCGCAATCATTACCGAATCAGGCGATGGTACGCGCCGCATTAGAACGTGCTGAGTTTGTTATTGTGCAAGAAGTCAATGCCTACACTGAGACAGCGGAATATGCTGATTTGCTTTTACCAGCGGCGGCTTGGGGTGAAAAAGAATGTACTTATACTAATTCCGAGCGGCGCATTACACACTTACGTGCTGCGGTCAGTGCGGCAGGTGAAAGCCGTGCTGATTGGGAAATAGCCACTGATTTCGCGCACCGTTTAGGCGCACGTTTAGGCAAATCGACAGCGAATTTATTTCCATATACGCAAGTTGAAGAGGTGTTTAATGAACACAGGGCATCCACGCGTGGGCGTGATTTAGATATTACGGGTTTGTCTTACGCCATATTAGATGCGCAAGGGCCGCAACAGTGGCCGTTCCCTGAGGGCGCGACGACGGGCAAAGTACGTTTGTATGCCGATGGTATTTATCCTACGGCGGATGGTCGGGCTAAGTTCGCTAATGCGCGTTATTTGCCGACGGCTGAAGTAATCGATGCACGCTATCCGCTGCATTTGAACACGGGGCGATTGCGCGACCAATGGCATGGTATGAGTCGTACTGGCGTTGTGGCGCGGCTATTTAGCCATGTTGAGTCACCTGTGTTGTCTATGCACGCTGACGATATGGCGCGACGCAGTTTGAAGACTGGCGATTTGGTGCGGGTAAAAAGTCGCCGTGGCGAGTTACTTGTGCCTGTGGAAATGAGTGACGACATGCGCATAGGGCAAGTTTACATGCCCATGCACTGGGGTAGCCGCTTTATGAGTGGGCTGGGTGTGAATGCGCTTACTATGGATGCACGCGACCCTGTGTCTAAACAACCAGAATTAAAGCACGCCGCTGTGCAGGTAGCGGCAATGCCATTGCCTTGGCAGATGGCGGTGATGCGTCGCGATAATGCGGTGGCACGGATGTTGCGTATTCAACCATTATTACAGCAATTTGGTTACGCGAGTTGTGGGCTATATGGACGACAAAATCCTGTGTTGGTATTGCGTATCGCGAATGCGACACCGTTGCCTACTGAACTGATGAACCAGTTAGACGCGTTGCTGGATATGCAGGATGAAACCAGCATTATGCGTTATGACGATCCTAAGCGTGGCGTTTCCAAGCGCGTGCTGGTTGAGGATGGTCGGGTGGTGGGTGTGCGTTTGACGGGCGAAATAGCGGCGCGTGACTGGCTCAAGGAAATGATGGCAGAAGGCGCAGAAATCGCACCATTACGAAGCTGGGTGTTAGCACCGTTATCCGCACCGCCGACAGGCACTGCCAGCCGTGGGCGCGTCGTGTGTAACTGTTTGAATATATCGGAAACGCAAATTGTGGCAAGTATCGCGGCTGGGGCAGATTTGGCGGCTTTGCAAGCTGAATTGAAGTGCGGCACGGAATGCGGGTCGTGCGTACCTGAGTTGAAACGTATGGTGTTGATAGGTCAACAGGGGGCAGCATGAGTTATTCAGCCATCTTGAAAGAAATTGCACGCGGCGTGCATGGAGCGCGTAATTTGAGCGTGGATGAATCCGCCCAGCTGTACGGCGCGATGATGGATGGCGGCGTGCCTGAAATGGAGTTGGGCGCGATTTTGATTGCATTGCGTATGAAAGGCGAATCGGCTGATGAATTGCTGGGTTTTTATCAGGCGGTAGAATCGCGCTTGTATCGCTTGGCGACCCCTGCGTCGGGCGCGATACCCGTGGTCATCCCTAGTTATAACGGTGCGCGTCATCAGCCGAATTTAGTGGCTTTGTTGGCTATGTTATTAGTGCGATTTGGCATACCTGTGTTGATTCATGGCACGTTGGAAAGCCAGGGGCGCATTACCACCGCCTATATTTTGCGTGAATTGGGAATCTTGCCGAGCGGCAATCTGGCGCAGGCAAATACGGCGTTAGCGCAAGATAACATTGCCTTTGTGCCTACGGCTGTTTTGTCGCCAGGCTTGGCAAATTTGCTGGCATTGCGGAATCGTTTGGGGGTGCGTAATACCGCACATACGTTGGCAAAAATGATTTCGCCATTTGAGGGGGATAGTTTGCGTCTGGTGAGTGTGTCGCACCCTGAGTATTTGACTAAAATGCGTGATTTTTTTGAGATTACAGGCTTACGTGCATTGTTATTGCGCGGTACTGAAGGCGAGGCTTTTGCGAATCCTAAGCGCCGTCCTGATTTATTGTATAGCCATGACGGGCGGTCGCAGATGCTATTTGAGGCCGAAGCTGGGCCATTAAAAACAGTGCCGCATTTGCCTAATAGTATAGATGCCGTGACCACTGCGGCGTGGATACATGATGCGATGGCTGGACGGCAACCCATACCATTGTCGATTATCAACCAGCTGGCATGTTGCTTGTATGGTGCGGGTTACACCAGTGATATGAATCAGGCAAAAGCCATCGTGGCGATGGAAACTAATAGCCTGACGATGGCTGAAGGAGTGTGAATATGAACGGGAAAGTGTATTTAATCGGCGCAGGACCTGGCGACCCTGAGTTGATAACGCTCAAGGCGGTGCGGGTGTTAAATAGCGCAGATGTGGTGTTGGTCGATGATTTGGTTAATCCAGTTTTACTGGAACATGCACGCGCTAATGCACGTATCGTTTATGTGGGTAAACGCGGTGGTTGCCAATCAACCCCGCAGGCTTATATCCATAAGCAAATGATAGCTGAGGCGCAAGCAGGTTTGACAGTGGCGCGGCTGAAAGGCGGCGACCCGTTTATGTTTGGGCGCGGCGGCGAAGAAATCGAAGCATTGCGTGCGGCAGGGGTTGCCGTTGAGGTGATTAGCGGGATTACCGCAGGTATTGCCGCACCTGCGAGCGTAGGCGTGCCCGTCACGCATAGAGATAGCGCACCTGGCGTGACCTTTGTGACTGGGCATAGCCGTGATGGTAATAGTGTTAATTGGCAAGCATTGGCGGCAGGTGGGACGACCTTGGTGATTTACATGGGCGTTAAAAATCTACCTGATATTGTGCTTGAGTTGTTGGCAGGTGGGATGCGTGCAGATATGCCTGCGTTGGCGATACAAAATGGTACGTTGGCAACGCAACGCCAAACACGCGCAACATTGCAAACTTTACACGTGGCGATGATGGCGGCAGAAATAGGTAGCCCAGCTATTATCGTGTTAGGCGACGTGGTGAAACTGGCTGATATAGCCGTGCAATCTGCATGGATGGCGCAAGCTGCATAGGTTTTTAGATTTAGTGTTTTGATTTTATCGCATCAACATTTGTTAGCTGCAACGGCGCGGCTCCTTTGTTTGTTGGCGTTAGTGAACGAGTTGATAGTGAGCTATCTGCAATCATAAGGAGTATTTGCAATGGAAAAAATGAAGTTGGTTATGGTCGGCAATGGTATGGCAGGTGTGCGTACTTTAGAAGAGTTGCTGAAATTAGCCCCAGATATGTATGAGATTACCGTGTTTGGTGCAGAGCCGCACGCTAACTATAATCGTATTTTGTTATCGCCTGTACTCGCAGGCGAGCAAACCATACAGGACATTATGCTTAATGATGTGGATTGGTATAGCGAGCATGGCATTACGCTGCATCTGAACAAAAAAATCGTGAGCATAGATCGTAACAAGCGCGTGGTGACTGCTGATGATGGCATGACGGCGAGCTACGATAGATTGATTATGGCAACGGGTTCTAATCCGTTTATTTTGCCCGTGCCTGGTAAGGACTTACCTGGTGTGATTGGCTATCGTGATATTGCTGATACCGATGCGATGATAGACGCGGCGAAAGTGCATAAGCACGCAGTGGTCATCGGCGGCGGTTTGTTGGGTTTAGAAGCGGCTAACGGACTGAAATTGCGCGGTATGGATGTGACTGTTATTCATATCAACGAGTGGCTAATGGAGCGTCAATTAGATAAGCCATCGGCGAAATTGTTGCAAAAAAGCCTAGAAGCTAAAGGGCTGAAATTCCTGTTGCAAAAGCATACTGCTGAATTAGTGCAAGGCGAATCAGGTCGCGTGTGCGCGGTGAAATTCAAAGATGGCGATGAAATCCCTGCGGACATCGTGGTGATGGCCGTCGGCATACGCCCAAATGTGGCATTGGCTGAATCGGCTGGCATACATTGCAATCGCGGTATCGTGGTAAATGATACCATGCAGACGTTTGACCCGCGTATTTATGCGATAGGCGAGTGCGTCAATCACCGTGGTATCGCTTACGGGCTGGTCGCGCCATTGTTTGAAATGGCTAAAGTAGCGGCGAATCATCTGGCAGAGTTTGGTATTGCGCGTTATGTGGGTTCAGTTACTTCGACCAAGCTCAAGGTGACGGGCATAGATTTGTTTTCGGCAGGCAATTTTACGGGCGGCGATGAGTTTGAAGAGATATTGCTGTCTGATCCTGTCGGCGGCGTATATAAGAAAATCGTCATTCAAGATAATAAAATCGTCGGTGCGGTGATGTATGGCGACACCGTGGATGGTGCCTGGTATTTCCAGATGTTGCGTGATGGGCGTGATGTGACTGATATACGTGATCATCTGATGTTTGGTGAAAGTCACGTGGGCGACGTCGGTCACCAAGGGCAAAACCGCGCTGCGGCGATGACTGATGAGATGGAAGTGTGCGGCTGTAACGGCGTGTGCAAAGGCACGGTAGTCAAAGCGATTAAAGAAAAAGGTTTATTCACATTGGAAGATGTGCGTAAACACACTAAAGCCTCTTCGTCTTGCGGCTCATGTACTGGCTTGGTAGAGCAGCTATTAGCAACGGTATTGGGTGGCGATTATTCTGAAGCCCCTAAAAATAAAGCGATGTGTGGCTGTACCGACCACACCCATGCTGAAGTGCGTGCGGCGATACGCGATAAAAAAATATTGAGCATCCCTGAAGTCATGTCGGCAATGGAATGGCGCACGCCTAACGGTTGTGCAAGTTGCCGCCCTGCGCTGAATTATTATTTGATTTCGAGTTGGCCTGGTGAGGCGAAAGACGATCCGCAGTCGCGCTTTATCAACGAACGCGCACATGCCAATATCCAAAAAGACGGCACCTATTCAGTTATTCCGCGTATGTTTGGTGGGCAAACCTCGCCTGCTGAATTGCGCCGTATCGCCGATGTGGCGGATAAATACGCCATACCGACGGTTAAAGTAACAGGCGGTCAACGTATTGATTTACTGGGTGTCAAAAAAGCCGATTTGCCAGGCGTGTGGAAAGACTTGGACATGCCGTCAGGCTTGGCTTACGGTAAAGCGTTGCGTACTGTGAAAACCTGTGTGGGTAGCGAATGGTGTCGTTTTGGTACGCAAGATTCGACCAAGTTGGGTGTCGATATAGAAAAAGCACTGTGGAAGATGTGGGCTCCGCACAAGGTGAAATTCGCGGTATCAGGTTGCCCACGTAACTGTGCCGAAGCCGCGATTAAAGACGTGGGCATTATCGGCGTGGATTCAGGTTGGGAAATCTATATCGGTGGTAATGGCGGGATTAAAACCGAAGTCGCGCATTTCTTTGTGAAGCTGAAAACAGATGTGGAAGTGATGGAATACTCAGCCGCTTTCTTGCAATTGTATCGCGAGGAAGGTTTTTATCTGGAACGCACCGTGCATTACATCGCTCGTGTGGGGATGGATTTCGTCAAGCAGCGCGTATTAGAAGACGAAGCAGGGCGTAAGGCGTTATACGAACGCATGTTGTTCTCAGTGCAGAATGAAACTGACCCATGGCTAGACCGCACTGAGGGCGGTGTGGGTAAGCATGAATTTGAAATGTTGTCAGCTTAGGGTGTCTATTATGCGCACAGAGAATTTCATGCCACAGCGACGTAGTTTGCTCGGGGCTTTGTTAGCGATACCCTTATTGACGATATTACCAGTTCATGCAAAAGCGGAATCGCTGACCATTGCGTCAGCGATTAACAAAGCGGGTCGTCAGCGTATGTTGTCACAGCGCATCGCTAAAGCCTATGCCCAGTTAGTGTTGGGGGTTTACCCTGATAGGGCAAAGGTGATTTTGCATAATTCAGTTACTTTGTTTGAAAGCCAATTGGCTGAATTAACCGCGTTTGCGCCGACGCCAGAGATACGCGCTTTATATGTGCAATTGGCGGCGTTGTGGATGCCTTATCGTAATGCGGCTGTTGCGCCCGTGAGTATGGATGGACTTAAAAAAATAGCAGCGTTGAATGAAGATGTGTTGAAAACGGCACATATTGCCACTGTCGCGTTGACTAAGTATTCGGGCACGGCGGTTGGGCACTTGGTCAACCTATCGGGGCGTGAACGTATGCTGTCGCAACGTTGCGCTAAGTTTTATTTTTTCCGTTCGGCTGGATTGCAGGATGCGAGTATTGAGCATGGACTGAATGATGCGCGTAAAGAGTTTGAAGTGGCTTTAGCCGAATTACGCGCCGCGCCACAAAATACGCCTGACATTGCTACGCAGTTGTTGTTAGCGAATAGTCAGTGGGGGTTCTTTGCCAGTGCTTTGACTAGTTATAGTTTAGGTGTGCAAACCTCAACCAGTATGCAGTATGTGGCAGGCAGTAGCGAAAACGTGTTAGAAGCTATGGACGTGGCGACGGAAATGTATCAGTCAATTTATAAAGTCTAACCAACCAATACTAAAGGTAGCGATATGAGTGAATGGAAAAAAGTTTGTAATGTGAGTGAAATCCCGTTTCTAGGTGCACGCGTGGTGCAGACGGCAGAGGGTGACGTTGCGGTGTTCCGTAGTAATGGTGATGAAGTTTTCGCTTTGCATGATAAATGCCCGCATAAAGGTGGCCCATTATCACAAGGTATCGTTGCGGGTAAAACAGTGACTTGCCCGTTACATGGCTGGAAAATAGGCTTGGACACGGGGGACGCTGAAGCCCCCGATGAAGGACATGCGTCATGTTTGCAAACTAAAATAGACGCTGCGGGTATCGTTTGGCTAAGTCTCGCTGAACGTCCTGCTTGTTAAGGAATTCGCATGAGTAGCATGAGCTATCTTGCCGTTGTTGAGCGTTATCATCAATACCATGATGCGCTGAACGAACTGCTGTCGTCGATATTGACGGGTATGGGCGATACGCAATTGCTGGTGTTGGACGATGCGCGACATAAGGCGATGAATTGTGTGGTGACGCATTATCCATTTGCAGAGTTGCTGTATTTGTTGGATGCCAGTGGTAAGCAAATTACCCACAATATCGCGGCGGGTCATGCGGCAAATGCCAGTAGTAGCGGGTTGGGGCGCGATCGCAGTATGCGACCTTATTATGCGTTGGCACAAGGACGGCAAGGCGTGAGTGTGACTGCGCCGTATTTGTCTAGCGCCAGTAATATGCTCTGCGTGTCGGCGATATTGCCGTTAGTCAATCCTGATACGGGTGAAACTTGCTATGTCGTGTTAGATATAGATTTGACAGGTGCTATCGAATTTATGATGGGCGACCATGCGCGGCGGCAGTTTTTGCCCATATTCAAGGCGGTTTATATTGTCATTGTTTTGGGTTTGGCGGCAGTGGCGGGCGTGTTGTTGTACGCTGCGTTTGATGAGTTGATGGCGTTACGTTATATCGGTAATGATACGGCGGCGTTACATTTGAAGCCGTTTGGGGTGATTATTTTCCTGACTTTGGCATTGGCGATTTTTGATTTGGGTAAAACCATATTGGAGGAAGAGGTGTTGATGCACAAAGACATATTCCGCCACAGCTCAACGCGGCGTACTATTACACGCTTTATTGCCGCGATATTGATAGCCGTGTCGATAGAGGCTTTGTTGCTCATGTTCAAATCCGCATTAGGCATGACGCATGAATTAGTCGAAGCCGTGTGGATGATGTTTGCCGCAGTTGGGTTGCTGGTAGGTCTAGGCTTGTACGTGTATTTAGGTGCGCGGGCGGAAGCCTTGTTGGTGGCGGGTAAATCATGAAAGGCTTGATTTTATTTGCACACGGCGCACGCGATTCGCGCTGGGCACAACCATTTGAGCGTTTGCAAACGATATTGCAAGCGCGGCAACCAGCGCGACAAGTCGCATTAGCTTATCTTGAACTGATGTCGCCAAGATTGCCTGCGTCCGTTGCCGACATGGTGGCATTAGGGATACTGCAGATTGATATTGCCCCCATGTTTCTCGGTGTGGGTGCGCATATACGTGAAGACTTTCCGCGTATCGTAGCGGATTTACGTGCGCAATACCCGCAAGTTGAAATAAGCGTTTTGCCCGTATTGGGCGAGAGTGAGACATTGTTGCAAGGCATTGCCGATTGGGTAGTGCAAGGCGTGGAGGAATAAGCGATGTTAACCGTGATGATAGTAGATGACGATGCGCAACGAGCGCAAAAATTACAGCAAGCATTTCATAGCCAAGGCTACAAAGTCGCAGAGCTAGTTGCGTCTGCTTTTGCGCTACCGAGTGCGATTGCTAAGTGCGCACCCGATGTGATTATTATAGGCGCAGATTCGCCTAACCGCGATATGCTAGAGCACTTGTGCGTCGCCACCCGCGACTGCCCGCGTCCTGTGGTGATGTTTACCGATGATCACGCCAGCGAGTCTATTCGTGCCGCACTTAAGGCGGGGGTTTCTGCCTATATTGTTGACGGCCTGGATAGCGCACGTTTACAACCGATATTAGAAGTCGCCCGTGTACGCTTTGAAGAGCACCAGGTGTTGGTAGATGCTGCCAATAAAGCCAATCGCTCACAAGAAGAGCGTGACTTGATTGCCGCCGCCAAGCAACGTCTGATGGCCGATCAAAACATGAGCGAAAGCGATGCCTACCACGCTATGCGCCGCACTGCGATGGCTGAAAACCGCAGGCTGGTAGAAATCGCTGAGGCGATTATGCGGGCGATACCCCCCATAGCTTAACGCGGAAAGTCTTTCAAACAGCACCGTCCAGACGGATTGTGCGTGGTGCAGGCACATGTGCCTGATTTTGTTTGCGCGATGACGTATGCTTTTGTTGTTGCATCAGCTTCGGCGTAATGTACGCCAAAGCAATAGCAAACCAGCGCGTCAGCTGTGGGGTGCTTTATACCGACAACGGTGCGTAGTGCGGCTTGTTGCCATATTTCCCCTGTGTCGCTGAAATAAATGACTGCGCAATTAGGCTGCTCACAAAAATAATAACGCTGTGATTCGTCATCTTGCCATTGCCATTGCCAAGGC